>NZ_JAWJEJ010000001.1:1380379-2070569 GCF_032911445.1 Sphingomonas sp. HF-S4
GTCACCGGCAACACGCTGATCTGCAAGCCGGCGCCGACCACGCCGCTCACCACCTGCCTGTTCGGCGAACTCTGCCGCGACCTCCTCCCCGCCGGCGTAGTCAATGTCGTGTGCGACGAGAACGAACTCGGCCCGGCGATCACCCGCCATCCCGGCATCGCCAAGATCGCCTTCACCGGATCGACCGGCACCGGCAAGAAGGTGCTCGCAGCGACCGCCGACACCCTCAAGCGCGTCACGCTCGAACTCGGCGGCAACGACGCCGCGATTGTCCTCGACGATGTCGATCCCGTAGCGATTGCGGGTAAGGTGTTCGAGGGCGCGATGCGCAACGCCGGGCAGATCTGCGTCGCGATCAAGCGCGCTTATGTCCCCGCGCCGATGTACGACGCGTTCTGCGACGAACTCGCCCGCCTCGCCCGCGCGATGGTGATCGACGACGGCGCCAACCAGGGCGCGCAGATCGGGCCCGTCCAGAACCGCCCGCAGTACGATAAGGTCTCGGCGCTCATCGCGGAAAGCGAAGGCACGGTCGTCGCCGGCGGCGAGCCGCTCGACCGCCCCGGCTATTTCATCGCCCCGACGATCGTCCGCGACATCGCCGACGACGCGCCGCTGGTCCGCGAGGAACAGTTCGGCCCGGTGCTGCCGGTGCTCAGATACGACGACATCGACGATTTGATCACACGCGTGAACGGCACCGATTACGGCCTGGGCGGCACCGTCTGGGGCCGCGACCTCGATCGCGCCACCGCCGTCGCCAGCCGCGTCGCCTCGGGCACGGTCTGGGTCAACCAGCTGATGACGATCGACCCGCGCATCCCGTTCCGCGGGCTGCGCCAATCGGGCATGGGCACCGAGATGGGCCAGGAAGGCCTGGAGGAATATACCCAGGCCAGCGTGATCCACGCCGTGCCGTTGGAAGCGTAGCTAGAGGGCGGAGCCGCGATACCGGATTTTCTCATTCTTCCCCCGGAGGGGGAGGGGGACCGGCGAAGCCGGTGGAGGGGTATTCTCCGCGGGCGGTGACCATGATGTGACGGACTACCACTTCCAAGTCTGACAATACGGCTTGCGCAGGTATGCGCAGTACCCGGACGCCTCGCTTGTAAAGCCAGTCATCGCGCGCGGCATCTCGCTGCGGCTGGTCGCCACGCGCATGCACCTCACCATCGACCTCGACGGCAAGCTTGAATGCTGGACAGTAGAAATCGAGGACATAGGTGCCTGCCGGATGTTGGCGGCGAAAGCGCAGGTTCGAAGGGCTTGCCAGAGGAGAACTTCAGGCAGCGTCATCCGCCGGCGCAGTTGCCTGGCGAAGCTTTGCGTCTTCTTCGGGCCGTGGAGCATGCGGCGACTACCCCTCCACCAGCCTGCGGCTGGTCCCCCTCCCCCTCCGGGGGAGGAATGAAGAGATCATCATCCGTGCGGCTTGGCAACGGCTCATTGCCCAATCGTGGCCATTCAGCCTAAGCGCCGACGAGCCGCAGCCTAGAAGAAATAGAAGCGCAGCGCCGCGTCGGACATCGCCCGCCGATCCCTCGCATCCGGCACGATGCGGACCAGCGTCTCCAGCGTCTGCATATACGTAACGCGCTCCTCCGCCCCTACGAACGGCGCATCGCTTCCCCAGAACAGCCGCCCCGGCCCCGCCTCCGTCAGCAGCCGCGCCGCATAGGCCTCCAGCCGCGCCTCGGGCAGCCGGAACCCGGCGGAGATCTTCACCCAGGTCCGCCCAACCTGCACCGCGCGCAGCAGCGCGAGGAACCCCGGCCCCTCCATCTCGCCCTCGCTGCGCAGCAATCCGAAATGGTCGACTGCGATCGGCAGCGGCAGGTCCGCCAGCGCCGGCAGCATCGCCGCCAATTGCTCGCCGCCCAGATTGAGCTCGAGATGCATCCCCGCATCCGCCAGCCGTGTCGCGAAGCGTCGGAAGCGATAGCCGGTCAGGTCCGGCAGGTCCGCCTTGAGCGGGATCTGGAAGCGTACCCCGCAAACCCCCTGCGCCTTGAGCGACGCCAACTCCGCCGGCGACGTGTCGGGATCCAGCATCACCGTCGCACGCAGCCGTTTGTGCTGCGCCAATGCCGCGAGCGTATAGTCGTTGTATTCGCCGAACAGGCTCGCCGCGGTGACCACCCCGAACGCGATGCCGTGCGCATCGAGATCGGCGAGATACGCCTCGTCCGGATAGTCATAGTCCGGCCGCGTCCACGCCGTGTCGGTGAACGGCATCACGCGCGTGAAGATATGCGCGTGCGCGTCGATGACCGGCGGCTCGATCACGGCTTGCGGCGATCGCCAAACAGCTTCGCGCCATTGTCGTGCATCACCGCGCGGCGATCGGCGTCAGGTAGCAGCCGCGTCGCCGCGATCGCCTGCTCGGCCATCTCGGCATAGCTCGTCTTGGTGTTGCCGAAGTCCGATCCCCACATCAGCCGGCTGGCGCCGTAGGTGTCCGCCATCTTCTTGACGAAAGCGGCAGGATCGATCCCGGTCTCGGCAAAGCGGTTGAGGTTGATCTGGGTGAACTTGAAGTGGATATTGGGCATTTCGACCAGCGCGAGATGCTCGGGGCCGATCGTCCCCGCTACGCCGCCCTCGACGCCCGGCCAGCCGCAATGATCGAGCGCGATCACCGTCTTGGGATAGCGCTTCGCCAGCGCGACGATCCGCCCGAGCGCCGCCGACGACGGTTTCCCGGGCGCATACATCAACACCATGTGCAGTCCCAGCGCCGCCGCGACGTCCCAGGTCTTGAGTGCCGCGGGGGAATCGAGCCACGGATACTCGCCCGCATCGTCCGGATAGCCGAACAGTCGCAGCCCGCTGACATTGTGCGGCCCGGCGAGCGCGTGGAGCTGCCCGGGCGTGTCGAGCGCCGCCGCGTCAAGGATCAGCACCGCCGACACACGATCCTTGTGCGCATCGGCCACGTCGATCGTGTAGCGATTGTCGGTCTTGTAGACCGTGTTGTATTGCACCGCCGCGCCGCCCGCGACGCCGCAATCGTCCCACAGCGCCAGCACGCGCTCGGCGGTCGCCGGGTCGCTCTTGAGCCGCGCCAGCATCGCGTCGCGTCCCTCGCGCGCGTTGGTCGGATCGGCGGGATAGCGGACGAGGTCGCTGGTGAAGAAATGCGCGTGGGTATCGAACAGCTTAAACGGCGGGTTCGGCATCGAAGGCTCCTGAGCCGGTAGTGTCGCGATGGCGCGTGCCGCGGGCGGCGACGCGATTGGCGAGGATCATGGTGACGACGGGGATCACCGCGATCGCCGAGAAGACGAAATAGGTGTCCATGCGGCTCAGCCCGATGCTGAGCAGCCAGCCGCCGATCGACGGCCCGATGATCGCACCGATCCGCCCGAAGCCGACGACATAGCCGACCCCGGCATTCTGGATCGCGGGCGGGTACATCGTTACCGATACGAGGAAGAGCCCGGTATAGGCGCCGACCACGAAGAAGGTGGTGATGCCGGCGACGGCCAGCAGCGGGATCGGCGCGGGTGGCATCGCCCCGAAGATCACCAGCGTTACGGCGGCGCAGGCGAAGTAGATCGCAGTCAGCTTGCCCTCGCCGATCTTCCGCCCGAGCATCCCCATCGTCAGGTGCCCGACCGTCCCGCACGCGCCGGTGATGATCCCGCTCGCTGCGGCGAGCGCGGGCGAGAGGCCGGCATTGGCGAGGATGGTCGGCTTCCAGTTGAGCAGGAAATAGCCGACGATCGCGTAGGTGGCCGACGCGACCCATACCAGAATCGTCCAACTGCGCAGTTCGGGCGCGAGCATCGCGCGCAACGCCGCGCCGCGATCGGCCGCGGCGGCGGGCTTGGGCGGCATCTCGGCGAGCTCGGCGATCCCCATCCGGCGATGGATGCGATTGAGCCGCGCCAGGTCGCCCGGCGCCTGGCGGCGCAGCAGGAAGTCGCGCGATTCCCCCAGCAGGAACAATGCGCACAGGAAAGTCACGACGTTGAGCGACCCCGCGGCGAGGAAGATGAACCGCCAGCCGCCGGTCTGTAGCGCATAGGCGGCGATGCCGCTGCCCAGCATCATCCCGAAAGTGAAGCCGATGTGCAGCACCGCGAGCGACATGTTGCGCGCCTTGACGCTGGAATTGTCGGCGACGGTGGTGTTGAGACAGACGACCAAGGTGCCCAGCCCGATCCCGGTGACCGTCCGCAGCACGAACAGCTGCCAGATATCGGTGGCGATCCCGCTCAGCAGCAGCATCGCGGCGAGCGTGCCGAGCGCGCCGAGCATGATCGGGCGGCGCCCGACCTTGTCGGCCATCGGCCCGATGACGAACGCGCCGATCACCAGCCCGACCGCGGCGGCGCTGAACATCGTGCCTAGGATCGCCGGATCGACCTGCCATTGCTTGGTGAGCACCGGCGCCGCCACCGCGAGCGACACCACGTCGAACCCGTCGGCGATGTTGATCAGGCAGCACAGCCCCACCACCAGATATTGGTAGACGCTCATCGTCGCGGGCGGATCGATCGCCCTTTCCTGACTCACAACCGCCACTGCCCGCTCTCCTACGACCGTATTTTCTGTGCGTCTTGTCGGCGCGAATGTGCCGCCCCCACGCCGTCAACGCAATGCGCTTATATCTAATTGCATTCAGCAATATCCGATTTTTTACTTGCCGCCTAGCCGTGATCTGAGTCAAGGAAACCGCGAACCTCAGTCGCTATGCCCAAGCGCGTTCGGCCTCAGGCAGGAGAGAGACATGCGTTTGCGAACCCTCACGATCGGCATTTCGGCACTGCTGTCCGCCCCTTTCGTTGCGCAGGCGGCGAAGCCCGCCGCGGCACCGGCGCAACCCGCGGCATTCGCGCAGTGCCGGGTGTGTCACAGCGTCACCAAAGGGGGGCCCGCAGGCCTTGGTCCCAACTTGTTCGGCGTGGTCGGCGCGGCCGCGGCGACCCGGCCCGGCTACGCCTATTCCCCCGCGATGAAGACCTCGAAGATCCGCTGGGATCGCGCCAGGCTCGACACCTATCTCGCCAATCCCCGGGCCGTGGTGCCGGGCACCAAGATGGTGTTTGCCGGGCTCAAGGATCCCGCCCAGCGCAAGGCAGTGATCGAGTACCTGGCGGCGCTGAAATGATCCTCGCTCTCGCCCTGCTCGCTGGCGCGCAGACCGCTCGCCCCGCACTCGATTATGCCAGCGCCGCGACGATCCGCGACACCTGCGTACAATGGGCGAAATCGAAGCAGCTGCGCGTCGCGATCGTCGTGCTCGAGCCGCACGGCACGCCGGTGACGCTCGCGCATATGGACGGCGTTTCGGTCGCGGGCGGCGAGATCGCGCAGTGGAAGGCGGTCTCTGCCGCCAAGTTCGGCCGCGCCACGGCCGACATGGCCGCGCTCAATCCGCCGACGAACATGCCCAATGTCGCGACATTGCAAGGCGGCGTGCCCGTCTACACCGCCGACGGCGTGCTGCTCGGCGGCGTCGGCGTGTCGGGCGGCAAGCCGGCGGACGACGCCGCCTGCGCCGTCGCCGGCATCGAGGCGGCCGGGTTGAAGGCCGCCAAGCCGCCTCAATAGGCGTCGATCTCCTTGAGCGCCTCGGCCGCAAGCCCCCAGCTCTCCACCCCGCCCGCGACGCCGATATAGAGCGTCGTCTGGAGCAAGGTCTCGCGGATATCCTCCTTGGTCGCGCCATTGGCGACCGCGCATTTGACCAGCCGCTTGAGCGGGACGTGGCGGTTGAGCGCGGCGCAAATCGCCATCGTGATCAGGCTGCGTTCGCGCAGCGTCAGCCCCGGCCGCGTCCAGGTCTCGCCGAAGCACGCCGACGTGACGTAATTCTCCAGCGGCTCGTGGAAATCGTCCGCCGCGTCGAGCCGCTCGATGCTCGCCGGCCCGAACAGGGCTTTCCGCATCTCGCGGCCGGCCTGGAAAGCGGGATCGTCGGTCTTGAGCGCCATCAGTGGGTCCTTGCCAGTTGTTCGCGATAGGATTCGCCCAGCCACGCCATCGCGGCGCGGGCGGGTTCGGAAAAGGCGAGCGCGCGGAGGAAGCCGTGGCACATCCCCGGCGCGATGCGCTCGGTGACGTGCACACCGGCGGCGCGGAGGCGGGCGGCATAGGCCTGGCCCTCGGTCCGGAAGGCGTCGTGCTCGCCGGTGAGCAGGATCGCGGGCGGCATTCCAGAAAGGTCGAGCGCAAGCGGCTCGGCATCGCGCGCGCTGCATGCGCGCCAGGTATCGACCATCGCCTCGATCACCGGCCGCGGCAGCCCCGGATCGTCGGCGGCGAGGTTCGCGTCGAGCGCATAGGCGCCGTAGCAGAGCAACTGGCACACCAGCGTCGGCCCGGTCGACTGCGCCGCGAGATTCGTCGCCAGGAAGGCGCCGGCGCTATCCCCCGCCACCGTCAGCCGGCCAGGGTCGATCCGCAACACCTCGGCCATCCGCGCCACCCAGCCGAGCACCGAGGCGCACTCGGCCAGCATCGCACGCGGCGTCGCCTCGGGTAGCCGGGCATAATGGACGCTGACCACCGTCGCGCCGGTCGCCTCGGCCAGCGCGGTGGCGAGGCTGTCGTAGCTCGCGATGCTACCGGTGGTGAACCCGCCGCCATGGAAATAGACGATAGCCGGCTGCGCGCCCTCGCCCGCCGGGCGGTAGATCCGTAGCGGGGTCTCGCGGCCCTGCCCCACGGCATGGCTGTCGGCGACCGTCATGCCCTTGGGCTGCGCAAGCGCGATACGGTGCGCGTCGCGATCGGCGAGCAGCCGCGCGGTCTCAAGCGGCAGCGGCCCCGGCCGGCGCACCGCGGCGAGATAGGCGTCCAGCCCCTCGGCAAGCTCCGGCCCCTGCACGCGCCCTCTCCTGACCTGTGCCCGCGCCTGCTATCAACGCTTGGCTTATAGTCGATGCGGTGCCATGTTGAATGGCGTTTGTAAATAACAATCAAAGGGAGCGATGCCGTGTTCAATGCGGAGGTGAAGCGCAAGCTGGAGGCGGGGGAGACCGTGTTCGGCAGCTTCTTCAAGGTCGATTCGCCCCAGATCGCCGAGCTGTACGGGCTCGCCGGGTTCGACTTCCTGATCGTCGACGCCGAGCACGGCTGCTTCACGCACGGCCAGATCGAAAACCTGATCCGCACCTGCGAACGCGTCGGCATGAGCACGGTAATCCGCACCCCGGACGCTGCCGAAGCCAACATCCTCCACGTCCTCGACAGCGGCGCGAGCGGGATCCAGGTGCCGTCGCTGCGCAGCGCGGCGGAAGTCGAGGAGGTCATCCATCGCGCCAAATACTGGCCGATCGGCAGCCGCGGTTCGGCCCGCGGCTGCCGCGCCGGCGGCTATGGCACGATGCCCGACTATGAAGCCCGCGCGAATGCCGAGACACTCGTCGCGGTGCATGTCGAGAACCGCGAGATGGTCGAGGACATCGAAGCGCTGTGCGCCATCGAAGCGCTCGACGTCCTGTTCATCGGCCCTGGCGACCTCAGCGCTTCGTACGGCCATCCCGGCAATGCCAGCCATCCCGACGTCACCGCCGCGATCGACCGCGTGATCGAAGTGGCGCGGGGGCGGAAACATCTCGGCACCGTGGTCGCCAACGCCGCTCAGCTCGAAGCCTATGCCGCGCGAGGCGTGCGTTACTTCGCCTGGCTCAACGACCTGGGATTGATGCGCAGCGCACTCAACGCGGCGGCGGCGAACTTCGCCCCCTATCGCGATGGTGCCAAGTGAAGCGCCCCGCCGGCGGCCGGGGCCGCGAGCTCGCCAGCGTCGCGCCCCTGCTCGACGAGCTTACCCAGGAGGTCCTCTACGACCGCGTCTGGGAACGCCCCCAGCTCAGCGCGCGCGACCGCAGCCTGATCACCGTCACCTGCCTCGTCGCGCTCGGCCGCGACCAGGCGCAGGGGCATATGGAGCTCGGCCTCGAGAACGGGCTGAGCGTGGAGGAACTCGGCGAAGCGATCGCGCATATCGCCTTCTATGCGGGGTGGCCGGTGGCGGTCAGCGCGGCTCGGAAGCTCAAGACGCTAGTCGATGCGCAGGATCAGGCAAAAGCCCCTCCCCTTTAGGGGAGGGGTTGGGGTGGGGCGTGTAAGTCTCACCGAGCCCTACGCCCGCGGACAGGCCCCACCCCCAACCCTTCCCCTGAAGGGGAGGGGCTTTAGTCACCCCCGCCCCAGGAACGGGATCTTGTTCTGCACCAGCAGCGCTTCGTAGAAGTTCAGATGGTCGGGCAGGTTCGCCATGTGGACCACCACGTCGGCGGCATCCTCGGGCGTCGCGACCAGATCGTCGGGCAGGCTGCTGATCCCGCCGCCCAGCTCGGTCGCGACGATGCCGGGGTGGAAGACCGACACCGCGATATTGTGCGCGCGGCAATCGATCGCCAGCGCCCGCGTCAGCCCGTCCAGGCCCCATTTGCTCGCGGTATAGGCCGGGCTGTTGGCCCGCGGCACCCGCGCCGAGATCGAGCCGACATTGATGATCCGGCCATGCCCTTGCGGTTTCATCAGCCGGATCGCGGCGCGCGAGCAGAGAAAGGCCGAGGTCAGGTTGGTGTCGATCACCCGCATCCACAAAGCGAGCTCGGTCTGGTCGGCGGGCGTGCTGTCGGCGATGCCGGCATTGTTGACCAGCACATCGACCTGCCCGAAGCGCTCGATCGTCCGGTCGAACAGCGCGTCGACCGCGTCCTCGTCGGTGACGTCCGTGGCCACCGCCAGCGCCTCGCCACCCGCCGCTTCGACCTTGCGCACCAGCGCATCGAGCCGCTCGGCGCGTCGCGCAGCGAGCACCACCCTCGCGCCTTTGTCGGCAAAGCCCCATGCGCACGCCTCGCCGATGCCCGAACTCGCGCCGGTGATCACCACCACGCGGCCGGCGAGTATGCTCATCGCGTCGCCTTCTCGGCCTGGTTGGAGACGAGCGCCAGCGGATCGTCCGCCACCACCGCGAGCCCGCCGCCGCGATCGGACCGGGTGTTCTCGAACGTCCCCGCCTCCTTCTTGCGCAGCCCATAGGAGCGCACCGGCTCGATCTCCTCCCTGGCGATCTCCGCCATCTTCGGCTTCCGTGCCAAGGCGGCTTCGATATAGGGCGCAAGCTCGGCCCGTTTCTTCGCCAGCCTTTCGTCCTCCCCGACCTTGAGCCGCGGCATCGCGGTAGTCGCGAACAGCTCGAGCGACTGACAGATATGGTCGTGGTTCGCGGGCCCGGTCTGCTGGACGAAGATGATCTGGTCGACTCCCACATCCGCATACGCCTTGCAGTGCTCATAGACCTGCTCGGGCGTGCCGATCCCGCCGTTGCCGTGATTGTCCTCGATCCCCGCCTCGGCGGCCTTGAAGCCTTCCCAGACGGTCGAGTGGCCGGGGACGTGCTTGCCGAACGAAGCATAGAAGCCCAGCGAATAGCCGAAATACTTGAACCCCTCGGTCCCGCGCGCGATCGCTTCCTGCTCGTCCTCGTTGACCGAAAGCGCGGTGACGATCGCGAAATTGGCGTTCACCGCATGGCCGATCGGCACGCATTCTTCCGAGCGGATGATGTCGTAATATTCCTGCACCCACTTGCCCGCCTGCTCGGGCGCGGCGAAGCCGAACACCAGCGCCCCCATCCCGTTGCGCGCGGCGTGGAGAATCGTGTCGCGCCGTGAACACGCCACCCAGAGCGGCGGATGTGGCGCCTGGATCGGCTTGGGCACGATATTGCGCGTCGGCATCGCAAAATGTTCGCCGTCGAAGCCGGGATAGGGCGTCATGGTGAGCATGTTCGCGCATTGCTCGGTCGCCTCGCGCCACATGCCCTTCTTGAGATCGGGATCGACGCCGAAACCCTCGAGCTCGACCGCGGTGCCGCTCTCGCCGGTGCCCCATTCGACGCGGCCGTTGGAGAGCAGGTCGAGCGTCGCGATCCGCTCGGCGACGCGCGCGGGATGGTTGATCTTGGGCGGCATCACGCAGATGCCGTGCCCGAGCCGCATCCGCTTGGTCCGCTGGCTGAGCGCGCCGAGGAATACGTCGGGCGCCGAGCTGTGCGAATATTCCTCCAGGAAATGGTGCTCGACCAGCCAGGCATAGTCATAGCCCAGCTTGTCGGCGAGCTCGAGCTCGTCGAGCGCATTGTGGAAGATCACCCGATCCTTCTCGGCGTCGAAGGGTGCGGGCGACTGGTGCTCGTAGAACAGGCCGAACTGCATGGCTTCCTCTCCCTAGCGCGTTGGCCGCGCTTAATGACAGGCAGGCTTATAGCAGCATAGCTTATATAGGAAAAGCCGGTTTCCTTCCTTCGTCACCCGGCACAAGCCCAGCGTGACGGAAATGTGGTCATCCGAGCCGTGCCGCCCGAGCATAGCCCCCATCGAGATAGATCAGCGGATCGACGTCGCCTGACCACGAAACCCCGGTGACCGCGCCGATCACCACGGCGTGCGTGCCATATTCGACATGCGTCTCATGCGTGCAGAAGAAGCTCGCCTGCGCGTCGCGGAGGTAGGGCGTGCCGTCGGGCGCGGCTTCCCACGCGCCTTGGCTGAACCGTTCCTCGCCCTTCACCTTGCCGCTGCACGCCTGCGAGACATGGGCGTGATCCGCGTGGAGGATGTTGACGCAGAAATTCGCCTTGCCGGTCAGCGGCCCGTGCAGGCTGGCGCTCTTGTTGACACAGACGAGCAGCGAAGGCGGGTCCATGCTCAGCTCGCTGACCGCCGTCGCGGTCATCGCCCAGCGCCGGCCCTCGTGCCAGCAGGTGATGACCACCACGGCCTTGCCCAACCGGCGCAGCCCGGCGCGGAGCTGCTCGGCGATTGTCAGCGGCGCGCTGGTGACTTCATTCATCTCCGCCAAGCCCTTCCCGTCCGACGATCCGCAAACCATAGCCTTCGATGCCGGATAGGCGTGCCTCGCTGTCGGTCAACAGCACGAGATCCTGCACGCCCAGATCGAGCAGGATCTGCGCGCCGACGCCATAGTCGCGGATCCGCTGGTCGCGCGTCGGCACCGCGCCGCTCGCGCGCCGCTCGGAAATCGCGCTGGCGGAAGGGTCGCGAATGAACACCACCACCCCCGCCCCGTCATGCCCGCCGATCCGCGCGAGCGCGCGCTGAACATATTCGCGCCGTCCGGTCGGCGGCCCGAGCATGTCCGAGACGAAATCGAGCCGGTGCATCCGGACGAGCGTGGGCACGTGCGGCTCGATCCGTCCGCGCACGAGCGCGACGTGTTCGACATGGTCGATCGTGCTGCGGAACACGGAGAGGCGGAAACCCTCGCCATAGACCGTGTCGAACGCTTCCTCATGGACGCGGGTCACCGATCGCTCGGTGCGCCGGCGATAGGCGATCAGGTCGGCGATCGTGCCGATCTTGAGGCCGTGGAGCTGCGCGAAGGCGATCAGATCGGGCAGCCGCGCCATCGTCCCGTCGTCGTTCATCACTTCGCAGATGACCCCTGCCGGGATCAGCCCGGCGAGCCGCGAGACATCGACCGCCGCCTCGGTATGCCCTGCGCGGACCAGCACGCCGCCGTCGCGTGCGATCAGTGGGAAGACATGGCCCGGCGAGACGACGTCGTCGCAGTCCTTGGACGGATCGATCGCCACCGCGACGGTATGCGCGCGGTCATAGGCCGAAATGCCCGTTGTCACCCCCTCGCGCGCCTCGATCGAGACGGTGAAGGCGGTGCCGTGGCCGCTGTTGTTCTCGTGGACCATCGGCGGCAGCCGCAGCGCGCGGGCGCGCTCCTCGGTCATCGACAGGCAGATCAGCCCGCGCGCGTGGCGCGCCATGAAGTTTATCTGCGCCGGCGTCGCGAACTGCGCGGGGATGATGATGTCGCCTTCGTTCTCGCGCGCCTCGGCATCGACCAGGATATAGGGGCGGCCGTTGCGCGCCTCCTCGATGATCTCCTCGATCGACGAGATCGCGTTGTGGAGGCTGTCGTCCGTGCCGCCAGCGAGGTCCACGTCAGTATGCATCGGCGTCCTGCAGCGCTTCGCGGGCATGGCGCCAGCCGTCCGACCCCGCCGGCAGGCCGACATAGATCGTCGCGTGGAGCAGGATCTCGCGGATCTCGTCCTTGGTGACGCCATTGGCGAGCGCGCCGTTGATATGGTTGCGCAGCTGGTCGGGCCGCGACTGGCCGACCAGGATCGCGATCGTCAGCATCGAGCGCGTCTTGCGGTCGAGCCCCGGCCGGCTCCACACGTCGCCGAAGCACAGCCGCGTCACCAGGTCCTGGAGCGGCTCGTTGAAATCGTCGGTGTTGTCGAGGCTGCGCACCCCTGGCTCGCCGAACATGTCGAACCGCATCGCGCGGCCGCGTTCGTAACTGTCGTCCTTGTTCATCTCGTTCCTTCCAGAAATGGGCGCACCACCTCGGCCGCGTGCGCAAGCTCGGCGCGGGCCGGCGCCGAGACACCGACCGCACGCAGGAAACCGTGGATCATGCCGGGCGCGCGCTGGAGCGACACCGGCACCCCCGCCGCGCGCAGCCGATCGGCGAACTCGACGGCCTCGCCGCACAGCGGATCGAATTCGGCGGCGACGATATGCGTAGGCGGCAGACCGGCGAGGTCGTCGCGCTCGATCGGTGCCGAATGTCCGCCGCAGCGCGTGAAAAGGTCGATATAGGCACGCACGCGCTCGCCGCTGAGCAGCGGATCGCGGCTGGCGGCATAGTCCGGCCGCGCCGGGTCCATCGCGAAGGTGCCGTAGAACAGCAACTGGCAGACGGGATGTGCCTGCGCGGCGGTGGCGAGCGCGAGCAATGCCCCTGCGCTGTCGCCCGCTACGGCGATCCGCTTGGGATCGACGCCCAGCGCCTCGGCCTGCCGCTGCATCCAGGCAAAGGCGTGGTCGCAATCGTCCTGCGCGGCCGGATAATCGACCTCGGGCAGCCGGCGATAGTGGACGCTAGCCACCACCGCCCCGGTCGCCTCGGCCAGCGCCGCGCCGACGATATCGAAGCTCTCGACGCTCCCCATCGAGAAGCCGCCACCGTGGAAATAGCAGATGCCAGGCCGCAGCCGGTCGCCGCCGGGATCGTACACCCGCACTGCGATTTCGCGCCCCGGCGCACCGATATAGGTGTCGAACCGATCGATCTCGGTCGCAAAATCCACCGCGAAGCGCGCCGCGGTCAGGTCGCCCTGCAGCCGCATCGTTTCCAGGTCGCTCGCCGGCGGCTGCGCGCGGAACAGCTCGACATAGCGCGCGATCCCGTCGGCCAGCGCGGGGGCGTTCATCCCACCGCCTCGTACCGAACCTCAAGGGGAATCTCCGCCAGCTCGGCGAGCCGCGGCGCAACTTCGCGCGCGACCAGCGTGAGGTTGTCCACGGTATCCTTGTGGTCGAGCTCGCCCGCCTGTCCCATCATCAGCAGATTGCCGAACCCGCCGGTCTCGGCGTGGAAACGGACGAGCTGGGCATGGACCTCGTCGGGTGTCCCGACGAAGAACAGTCCGGCGTCCATATATTCCTCGATCGACCCGTCGACCGGCAGCGGCGCGCCGTTGCGCATCCGCGGTCGCATTGCCGCCGGCCCGGCTTGGAGCATCCGCACATTGGCCTCGACCGGGTTGAACCCCCAGGGATTGCGGAACTGCGGATCGAGCCGCGCGGCGGTGGTGAAATAGCTCTTCATCGCCTCGGCGCGGCGGAAGGCGGTGGCAGTGTCGTCGGCACAGGCGACCAGCGCCAGGTAAGCGAGCTTGTCCTGCCCCGCCGCTCGGCCGTGCGCCTCGGCATAGGCTTCGCGATACCCGGCGAACACCGATCGCGCGACCGCGCCCGACAGGAAGGTCGCGCAGGTATAGCCGCGCCGGCCATATTCGCGCGCGCTCGACGGGCTCGACGCCGTGCCCCACATCGGCGGTCCCGGCTGCTGGATCGGGCGCGGCCACAGGCTCGCGGTGCGATAGTGGAAGTGTTCGCCTTCCCAGGCGAAATTGTCGCCCTGGTTGCCCAGCGCCTCGACGATCAGGTCGTGGCCTTCCCAGAACCGCTCCATGAATCCCGTCGGCTGGCGGTTCGACATGAACAGCTCGTACGCCGCACCCTTGACCAGCCCGACCTCGAGCCGCCCGCCCGACAGGCAGTCGACCATCGCGATCTCCTCGGCCACGCGCAGCGGGTTCGAGCGGTTGGCGAGCGGAATACCGAGCGCGAGCAGCCGCGCCTTGCGGGTCTGCCGCGCGAGGATCGCGAGCGTGGTCATGCACGAGGTCGACATGCACGTCGCCGCGGCATGATGCTCGTTGACCATGATGTTGAGCCCCAGCTCGTCGGCGAGCAGATATTCGTCGAGATAGCGGTTGAGCAGCGTCCCCGCTTCGTGCGGATCGCAATGATGCTGCGGCAAGGTGACGCGCATCGATCCCGGCACCTGAAAGGCGGGGTGATAGGCCTGCTCGCTGAACTGCCAGATCTTCATCGAAATTCTCCGGAATGCGTCAGCTGGCGATGCGCGCGGCGAGCGCGGCGGGCTGGTCGGCATGGATGCGGTGCCCGGCCGCGGCGAAGGTCTCAACTTCGGCCTGGGGCAGTGCCGTGCGCCACGCTTCGCGGTACGGCGCGGCGATCAGCGCATCTTCCGCCCCCCACGCGACCAGAGTCGGCGCGGCGATCCGGTGGAGCCGGTCGGCCAGCTTGGGGTTCGACATGTACGGCGTCCAGCCATAGAGGCTCGCCGCCTCGTCATTGCGCATCAGTCGGCGGATCTGCGCCTCGGGCAGCCTGGTGAGCACCCCCATGTCGCTCCCCGGCCCCGGCGCGCCGACCTGCATGCGGCGCCCCAGTTCCTGGCGCGAGAGCATGAAGATGTCGGCGACATGCTGCGCGCGCCGGTTCGCGGTCGGGAGCCCCAACGGCGATGCCAGCACGAGCCGCGATGCCCGCGCGGGTTCCTTGGTAAAGGTTTCCGCCGCCACCCAGGCGCCGAACGACACGCCGACCACGACCGGATCGGCGAGCCCCAGCGCGTCCATCACGTCGAGGGTGAAATAGCCGAGATCGTCGGCGCGGTTGAGCCGCGTCGGCCGCGCCGAATTGCCGAAGCCGGGGTGCGTCGGCGCATATACGGTGAAGTCCTTCGCCAGCAGCGCGAGCAGCGCCGCCGCCCCCTCCACGCCGTCCAGCCCATGGAGGAACAATAGCGGCGCCCCGCTCCCCGCAGTGAACAGCTCGATCTGCGTCCCCAGCACGTCGAGCGTGGACAGCGTGCCGAAGCGCAATTCCTCAAGGCCGTCGCTGTCCATCGCTCTCCACTCGCTTGTTCTTGCCAAACAGTGTTTCGCATGGACTGATAGGTCCAATTCTTTGTTCTTGAGCAATCGATACCAGCCAAGTATCGATTGGGGATGGAACTGCGCCATCTCCGCTATTTCCGAGCGATCGGCCGCGAGGAGCATTTCGGCCGTGCGGCGATTGCGCTGCGCGTCGCCCAGCCCGCGCTGACCCGCCAAATTCGCGACCTCGAGGCCGAACTCGGCGTCGAATTGTTCGAGCGGCTGCCGCGCGGCGTGCGGCTGTCGAGCGCCGGCCGCGCCTTTCTGCACGAGGTCGAGGAAATCCTGTCGCAGGTCGATCGCGCGGTCGATCGCGCGCGGCGCATGGGCAGCGGCCATCTCGGCACGCTCCGCGTGGGCATGAGCGAGATCATCGCCGCGTACGAATCGATCTCGCGCGGACTGCTCCATTTCCGCGAGAACGAGCCCGGTGTCGCGCTCGATCTGCGCTCGATGGGATCGGTGCTGCAGATCGCCGCGCTCAAGGACGGCGCGCTCGACGTGGGCATCGTCTACGACGCGCATATCGAAGAGCGCGACGCCGAGGGGCTTGAGCGCGCCAAGCTAGGCGTCGGCGAGACGATGCTCGCGGTCCATGAGAACCATCCCCTCGCGGCGCGCGAGTCGGTCACAATGGCCGAGATCGCCGAGCAGCCCGTGCTCGGCCCCGCCCGCGCCACCGCGCGCGGCTATTACGATCGGCTGATGGCGGCGTGCGTCGAGAGCGGCAGCGCGCCCGATTTCGTCCAGCAATGCACGACCAATTCGATCCTGTTCAGCCTCGTCTCGGTGGGGATGGGCGTCGGCTTGGTCACCACCGCGGGATCGCGCGCGCCGGTGCCGAACGTCCGGCTGGTTCCGATCGCCGACCTTGGCCTACGCTTCGAAGTGCTGCTGGTGTGGCGCGCGCTCGACCGCTCGGCGGCGCTGCGTCGCTTCGTCGACATGATGGTCCAGCACGCCGCCGGCGTCCTCCCGCCGGGAGGACAAGCCGCCGCCGCATAGCTGCTAGCCTGGCGGCCGAAAGGAATTCCGCCATGACCGATGCGCGGCCGCTCAAAGGCCTCTACCACTTCGCCTATCCCTGCCGCGATGCCGAGGAGACCCGGCATTTCTACGAGGACATTCTCGGCCTTCCGCTGGTTAATTGCATGCTCTCGGAGCGGGTGCCGAGCACCGGCGAGGAGACCCCGTACGTCCATTTCTTCTTCGAACTGGGCGACGGATCGTACATCGCCTTCTTCGACCTGGGCGGCACCGAGACGCCCGCCCCTTCTCCCAACACGCCCGACTGGGTCCAGCATTTTGCGATCGAGACCGATTCGGTGGAAAGCGTCGACGCGATGCGCCAGCGCCTGGCCGAGCATGGCGTCAAGACAACGCCGTTGGTCGACCACGAGTTCGTCCGCTCGATCTATTTCTTCGATCCCAACGGACTGCGCCTCGAGATCGCCGCACGCACCGAAGCCCCCGGCTTCCTTGAGACCGCAGCGAACGAGGCGCACGCCACCCTCGCCACCTGGACCAAGCGCAAGCACGGCTGAACCCTTGTCATTTCCCGTTCGTCATGGACGAATTGCTGCATGGACAGCGCGCCTCGTGCTTGGCAGGTAGGCAGGTCAAGCATGGCGAGGGGAGCCAAATGACGACGGACAAGGAACAATCGCGCCGGCGCGTGCAGTCGATCGAAGTCGGCTTCCGCGTGCTGCGCGTGCTGCGCATGGCCGAGGGCGCGCTGCCGCTGCGCGAGATCGCCGCGCGCGCGAGCATGCCGCCGAGCAAGGTCCATCTCTACCTCGTCAGCTTCGTGCGCGAGAACATGGCGTACCAGGATCCGCAGAACGGCCATTACGGGCTCGGTTCGTTCGCGATCCAGCTCGGCCTCGCCGCAATTCGACAACTCGACGTCGTCACCCTCGCCGCCGACGCCCTGACTGAGCTGCGCGACAAGACCGACTGCGCGATCTACCTCTCGCTCTGGGGCGATCGCGGCCCATGCATCGTCGCCAAGGCCGATGGGCGGATGCAGGGCTCGTTCTCGGTGCGGCTCGGCTATATCCTGCCGCTCACCACCACGGCGACGGGCCTGGTCTTCCTTGCCAACCTGCCGCCCTACGATACCGAGCGCGCGCTAGAGGCCCAGCGCGCCTATGACGGCGAGAACGCGCGCGCGCCCTCGCCCGAGGATCTGGCCGCCAGCCTCGATACGGTGCGCGGCCAGGGCTATGCCTCGACCGTCGGGATGCTCAACCGCAATTTCGCGGGCATCGCCGCACCGATCCTGGATTACAGCGGCAAGATCGCGGCGACGCTGACGCTGCTCGGCCATAGCGAATTCCTCGGCAAGGCGCGGCACAAGGAATTCGTCAAGCTGCTGCTCGATGCCGCAGGGACGGTGTCGCAGCGCATGGGCGCTGCACCCGGGATGGCGGGCGAAGCAGACTGACCCTTGGATCCCCCTCCCTGAAAGGGAGGGGCTAGGGGTGGGTTTAGAAAAGGTCGGGGCTCGATGCCGCGACCTTTTCTGTTTTGCCGAGATGTTGGGCGAGTTGTTGAGCGCGCAGACGCGCGCACCCACCCCCCGCCCCTCCCTTTCAGGGAGGGGGGCCTCTCACCGCGCGCGTGAAATCCGGTTGCCGGCGCCCTGAACGCTGAGCCGCGGCTTGGCGGTGCCCGGCGCGCGCCAGTAAATCTCGTTGCTGGCACCGACCACCCGGATCCGCGAAACCTTGGCGAGATCGATGGTGACGCGATTGCCCGCGCCGGTGATCGTCAGGCTGGTGCACGCCCCGGTGATGGTCATGACGTTGCTGGCGCCCTCGATCGAGGCAGCGCCGCCGTTGCAGTCCAGCTCGGACTCCTCGCCCGCCCCCGTGAAGTCGGCCTGCGCCTGGGCAGGCATCGCCCCCAGCAACGCCGCCGGCGCCAGACCAAGAAACACCATATTGCGATACCGCATCGACACCCTCTCACTCGTTACGCAGTCGCAAGGATACGCGCGACCCGGCTTCCGGTTCCGCTCCTAAGGCCGCTGCACCCCCGCGCGCCGATATTCGTCGGTGAACTCCTCGGCATCGCCATCGCCGGCCGGCACCACGCTCAGCGAGTCGAGCAGCCGGAACAGCAGCCCACGCAGCTGCGCCTGCTCCTCCCCGTCGAGCGGCGCGAGCAGCTCCGCCTCCAGCGTCCGCGTGTCCTTCTGCAATTGCGCCAGCGTGCGTTCGCCCGCCGGAGTCAGGCGCAGCTCGAGCAACCGTTTGTTGGCATCGCTCACTCGGCGGCCGATCAGCCCCTTGGTTTCGAGCAACGCGATCTGCTTGATCATCGTCTGCGGCTTGACGTCGTAGAGCCGCGCCAGCTCGGCCGAGGACAGGTCGGGCCGGGTCGACAGCGTCGTCAGGATGCGGAACTGCACCGCGGTGACACCGAGCGGGCCTAATACCGCTTCCAGCCGCACATAGGCCTTGTACTGCACCTGCTTGACCAGATGCAGGATCGATTGCGTCGTGCGGTCTGACGTCGGCTCTGCGGCTTGCTCCATGCCCGCTTGATGTCGCTTTCGCCCCGACGTGTCCAGCCACCGCCCGCCACATTCTCAGCCATACTGACATATTCCGCTTGCCATTCGTTTGCTTATAGCGAACGATGTCCGTCAAGAACGAGCGATTCCGCGCGAGCGGGAAGCCAGGGGAGAGGGCTATGGCCACCGCATCCGATACGACCGATGTCGACAGCTTCCTGGACGGGCTGAAGTTCAGCCGCTTCCATCTCGGCATCCTCCTGCTGTGCACTGCGCTGACCGCGATCGACGGCTACGAGCTCTATGTCGTCGGCTGGGTGCTGCCCGAGCTCGCCAAGGACTTCGGCGTGCCGCGCACCGCGATCACCGCGGCGATGGTCGCGCAACAGGTCGGCATGCTGCTCGGCGGGTTCGTCATCCCGCCGCTCGCCGATCGGCTCGGCCGGCCGCGGCTGCTGCTGTTCTGCTACACCGGCATGATGCTGAGCGCGCTCGCGATCATCCTCACCGACGCGCTGGTCCCCTTCACCGTCTGCCGCTTCTTCGCCGGCTTCTTCGGCACCGCGATGATCCCGATCCTCGTCACGCTGACGTCGGAGACCGCACCCCGTCGGCTACGCTCGACGATGAGCACCATAACGGTCAGCGGCACGATGATCGGCGCGCTGCTCGGCGCGCTGATGCAGGGGTTCATCCTCGAGCCGTTCGGCTGGCGCGGCGCCTTCTGGATCGCCGTGGCGATGCCCGCGCTGATGCTGCCGGTGATCTTCCTATTTCTCCCCGAATCGCTGCGTTCGATGGTTGCGCGCAATTCGCAGGATCCGGCGATCCCGGCCCTGGTGAAGCGGATGCAGCCGCGAGGCGCCTCCTCGGTGACGCTGTCGGCGCCGCCCGCGCCCGAGCGCAGCACCACCGCGACCGCGACGTTGCTCGCCGACATCTTCGGCCCGGGCCAGCGGCTCAAGACCTTCCTGATGTGGGGCATCGCGATCTCGAGCTTCATCTTCATCACCGCGGGCGTGTGGAAGACGACGATTTTCAAGGACGTCGTCGGGCTACCGTGGAAGCAGGTCGCGCTGATCAACGGCACCAACACCGTCGCCGGCTTCATCGGCATGCTCAGCATCGGCTTCTTCATCGATCGCTTCGGCTTCAAGCGGGTGATGAGCGGCACCTTCCTGCTCGCCGCGCTGGGATCGCTGATGATCGGCCTCACCGCGCCCAGCGCCGCGATGTACGTCGCGGTGATCGCAATGGCGATGTGCCAGCATGGCGGGCAGGCGAGCATCCCGGCGCTCGCCGCCGCGCTCTATCCGCCGCGCAGCCGCGCCACCGGCATCGGCTGGACCTATGCCGCCGCGCGCGTCGCTTCGGTCGGGGCGCCGTTCTTCGGCGATTTCGTGCTCAAGGGCGGGTTCGGGCCGGTCGGCATCTTCGCGATGCTCGGCGTCCCGCTCGCTTCGGCGGGGATCCTCACCTTCTGGCTGATGAGCCTCAAGGGCGCGCCGCAGCCGGTGCGCGCCGGCCATGGCTGAGGCGCCGGCGGTTGACGCCCATGCGCATGTCTTCACCCGGTCGATGCCCTTCGCGGCCGATGCGCATGCGCGGCCGGACTATGACTATCCGGCCGAAGCGTGGCTCGCCGATCTCGACCGTCACGGCATCGCGTATGGCGTGATCGCCGCGGCGAGCCTGTTCGACGACGGCAATGCCTATACGCTGGCGACGCTCGCCCGGCATCCGCGGCTGCGCGCCACGGTGCTCGTGCCGCCTGAGACCGATAGCGCGACACTGCGCGACATGGCCAATCTCGGCGTGGTCGGCGTCCGCCTCATCTGGCGGCGGCGCGCGGCGCTGCCCGCTCTCGACGCCGAGCCTTGGCGCGGCATGCTTCGCCGCCTCGCCGATACCGGGCTGCATGTCGAGCTGCTCGCCGGCAGCGCGCAATTGCCGATCCTGCTGCCGCGTTTGGCCGACGCCGATGTGCGCGTCGTCGTCGACCATTTCGGTGTCCCGTCGCGTGATCCCTTCGAGCGCTCGGCAGGCACCGGCGCGCTGCTCCGCGCCGTCGATACGGGCCGCGTCTGGGTGAAAATCTCCGCGGGCTTCCGCATCGACCATGCGACCGCAGCCGAAGTCGCCGGCCGCCTGCTCACCCAGGCCGGGCCGGAGCGGTTGCTCTGGGGCAGCGACGCGCCGTTCGTGAACCACGAGGCCGGCGTTACCTACGCCGACACGCTCGACCTCTACCATCGCCTCGTGCCCGATCCCGCCACCCGTGCGGCAATCGATCGCACCGCGCTCGCGCTCTACTTCAACTCGGAAGGTATGCCATGAATCGCCGGGAACGCGCCCTCGCCACCGCCGAGCTCGAAATGGGCCTCGCCGATTTCTGGCACGACGTCGACACCAATTGGGGCCGCAACGCGGGCAGCTATTACGCGCCCGAGGGCGTCTATGTCTCGGGCAGGCTCAATCTCCAGGGCCGCGAGGCGATCCAGGGCTTCTATAGCTGGCGCGAAGATCGCGGCGAGCGCGTCGCGGTCCACGCCTTCAGCAACTTCCGCGCCGAGTTCGACGGCGCGGGTGGCGCCACCGCGCATTGGTACATGCTCCTCTGGGGTGCCGACGGCCCCGTCCCGCACGCCAGCGAACCGCCCACGCGGATCAGCCGCGCCACCGAAACCTTCCGCTGGGACGAGGGCGAGCAGCGCTGGCTGTGCACGCGGCGCGAGCTGGTCAATTTGTTCAAGGGCGGCGCTCAGCTCAATTTTAGCGGGTAAGCTCTCCTCTACTCGCATATGAAAAGGGGCGCCCGTTGCCGGACGCCCCTTCCCCTTTCGCCTTCCCCAAGGCTCAGAACCGTGCGCGTGCGCCGATCGTGAAGTTCCGCCCGACTTTGTCGTAATATTGCCCGTTGGTCGGGAAATTGAGGATCGTGTACGGCGTCGGCGGCGGATCCTTGTCGAGCAGGTTGTTGATCGCCCAGAACAGCTCGAACTTGCGGTCGCCCCCCGCGAAGATCTTCCCGAACAGGTTGAAATAGGCCACTGTCGGCACGCGATTGTCGTTGATCGTGTTTGTCGGCAGCGTGTTGTAGGTGACGTCCTGCACGCCCTTGCTGATGAAGATCGTCTGCAGGCTCAGCTCCCAGCCGCTGGTGCCGATCGTCTGCGAGAGGTTGCCGCGGAAGGTCGGGATCGATCCGAGATTGGTCCAGCCATTCTCGCCGGCACGATCGACCGGCGCCGCGCCGGTGCCCGAGTCGACGAAGGCGTGGAGGATGTACGTTCCGCTCGCTGCGATGCTGTACCGTCCGCCCTCGCCCAGGAACCCCGCCGAGGTGGCGTAGCTCAGCGTCATGTCGACGCCCTCCTGCTCGAACGCACCGACGTTGAGCGACCCCGCGGTCAGCCCGGTATGGATGCGGTCGTTCGGATCGGCGGTCGAGGCGTCGGGGCCGTAGCTGAACAATCCGCAGAAATAGCTGTCGCCCGAGCTGCACAGGCTGGCGATGTTCGCGGTCGACAGGTTGGTGATCGCGTCCTCGATCTTGATCTTGTAATAGTCGATCGAGAAGCCGAGCCCCCGCAGCCCGCCGGTGCCGCGATAGGCCAGCCCCGCGGTCAGCGTGTTGGCATATTCGGGGCCCACGTCGAGGCTCCCCTTGCTGGTATTCTGCGGAATGTTCGCCGTCTTGTTCACCCCATCCACCACCAGCGTCACCGCATTGCGGACGTTGCTGCCGGGGCTGTAGAGTTCGTTGATCGCGGGTGCGCGGATATCGCGCGAGCGAGCGACGCGGATGTTGAGCCCCTCGATCGGCTCCCAAGTGCCGCCGACCTTCCACGCGCTCTGCGCGCCGACGGTGCTGTAATCGGCATAGCGGTACGCGCCGTTGAGGCTGAGGCTGTGCAGCGCCGGCACGTCCCTGGCCAGCGGCACGGTAACTTCGACATAGCCCTCCTTGACGTTGAAGTCGCCGCCATAGGGCACGGCGTTGCCCGCGGTGAGGAAGCCGTTGGCCGATCCGATCGCGTCGGCGGTCAATTTCTCGGTCTCGCGGCGGTACTCGCCGCCGATCGCGACCGACACGGGACCGGCCCAGGTCGAGAAAGGCTCGCCGACCAAGTTCGCCGCGGCGGTGAGCTGGTCGTATTTCACCTTCGAGCTGCCCTCGCCAAGCACATAATCGCGCGCTGCTGCAGTGAAGTTGCCCGCGCCGAACAGGTTGAGCGGCTGGCATCCCGCCGCCGCCGGATTGCCGGCCAGTGCCGCGCGGCAAACCACGTTGCCGCTCACCGGATCGCGCACCGCATCGATCGCGAAGGCCAGGTTCGCGCTGATCGGATTGTCATGGGTGATCGCCGAATAATTGTTCACGCCGTACGAGACGTGCGCGTCCCATTTCCACGAACCGCCGAGCTTGCCCTCAAGGCCCACCGTGCCGTGCGGCGTCTCGTTGACGATGTCATAGTAGTTCTTGCCCATGTCATAGGCGATGCGGCTGATGTTGAACGACGCGGTCGCCGTGGGCAGCAGCGCGCGCACCTGCGTCGGGATGAACGCATTGTCGCGCGCGATCGCCTGGCTGGCGAGGCGGATCGCGATCCCGTCGAGGAAGCCGCGCGACCGCGAGAAGCCGCCCTCGACATAGCCCGTGAGCGACTCCGAGAAGTCGTAATAGACGCTGCCATAGAAGGTCAGCCGCTGGACGTCGGGCACCTGCGCGACGCCCTTGATGATCGACTCCCCCTCGCCACCGATCATCACCTGCCCGCCGAAGATGCTGCCGCGCTGGAACGGGCGGATCGTTCCGTCGGGGTTGAAGGTCATGTTGGCAAGGCCGGCGATGTTGCTGGTGATCACCCCGCCCGCGCCCAGGCTGTTATGCACGTTGGGCGAGAGGATGAAAGCCGGCTGGCCGAACCCGGGTGTGCCCGCGACAGTGCGCTGCGAGTTGCTGACGATCATCCACTCCTCGCGGCCCCAGTCGCGCGTGTAGATGTCGTCCATCCCGTCATTGTTCGAATAGTCGGCGCTGAGCACGACATGGCCGCGATCGTCGTTGAAGCCGGTGCCGGCGATGAAACCCAGCCGGTGCGTGGCGTAGTCGGCGCGCTGCGAAATGCCCGCCTGCCCGGTGATCTCGACGCCCTCGTAGCGCTTCTTCATGATCAGATTGACCACGCCCGAGACGGCGTCCGAGCCGTAGAGCGCCGAAGCGCCGCCGGTCACCACGTCGACCCGCTCGATCATCAGCGTCGGAAACAGGTTGAGATCGGTGGTGGTGGGCACGCCGAGATTGCTCGCCGGCGCGAAAGGAACGACGCGCGACTGGTTGACCAGCACCAAAGTGCGCTGCCCGCCGAGCGCGCGCAGGTCGGCGGTGGCCTGGGCAGGGCTCGAGGTGTTGGTGGCATTGGCGCCCGGCGAGCGCGTCGCCTTGAACGCGGGGTTCTGGTTGAGCACCTCCATCACGGTGGTGACGCCCTGCTTCTCGATCGTCTCCGCGCCGATCACCTGGGTCGGAGTCGGCGCCTGGAGACCGTTGGTCGCGGTGCGCGAGGCGGTGACGACGATCTCGTCGCCGGTCGTCATCGGCGTTTCGGCGGGCGCAGCTTCCTCGGGCTCGACGGCCTGGGCGAGCGCCTGCCCGCCGGCAAGGACGCCGGTCAGCGCCGTGGTGACCAGCATGCGACGCAGCCATGTCGCGGATCGACGATTGTCCAGAAATGCCATTTCGACCTCCCCTCAAAAGGACATGGGGGCCGCTTTGGCGCGGCTCTCCCACGGTAGTCCCCGCATCCGAGCCACGTATCGGCATTCCGATACAACGAATCTCGTTCCGGATTAACGAACGTCGATTGCTTATGGCAGATAAGCCAGGCTTACAACCTGAAAATCACACCATTACGGATATCGTTCGTCGATGACGAGTAAGCTGCATCGGGCATTTTGCGCCTCGATTTCCTCCTCGCAAGGGAGGGGAGCCTATTTGCGCCTGCGATTTCGTGGTTACACCCGCGCATCCAATGCCATCCGGTTATCGGACGCCACCGGATAAAGAATTGGACGGTTCGTCATTGACGAACACAGTCTGTCCACCACAAAATGATAAGAATGTCGGAGGGGAGTTATGTCGAGCGACACTCTGGGGGCGGATTCCGCCCTGCGAAAATTGCGGCCCGCGCAGGCGGCACTCTCGCTCCGAACCCGCATCGTGGTCAAGCCATTCCACGCGACGACGCTGTTCGCGCTGCTCGCCGGCGCGCCGATGCTGCTGATCCCGGGACACGCCTTCGCCCAGGAAGCCCCCGTTGCCGCTGAGACGCCGCAGGAAGACATCGCCACCGACGACGCTGCGTCCGAGCCCGCGATCGTCGTCACCGGCACTCGGATCAGCGGCTTCACCGCACCCACCCCGGTCACCACGCTCGGCACCGAGGAACTCGAGGCCAAGGCCGTCAGCACCGTCTCCGAACTGCTCGACGACGTCCCCCAGCTCCGCATCAACCAGAATATCGGCAAGTCGAGCGAGCCCGTCGGCGGCTCGAACGCGGATCTGCGCGGCCTCGGCACCCAGCGCACGCTCGTTCTGCTCGACGGCCGCCGCGTTGCCCCGACCGACCCCGCCGGCACGATCGACACCAACATCGTTCCCACCGCGCTGATCAGCAACATCGAGATCGTCACCGGCGGCGCCTCGGCCGCCTATGGCTCGGACGCCGTCGCCGGCGTGGTCAATTTCACGCTCGACAAGAAGTTCACCGGGTTCAAGCTCGACGCGTCCTACGGCCAGACCAGGTACGACGACCACCACCGCCCGTCGGTCAGCGCCGCCTGGGGCACCAGCCTGTTCGAGGACCGGCTGCACGTCACCGTCGCGGGCGACTATCTGCACAATGACGGCCAGACCTCGCAGGCCAGCCGCCCCTGGGGCAACGACCAGACCGCGCTGCTGACCAACCCCGCCTACACTCCCACCAACGGCCAGCCGCGCCTGCTGATCGTCGACAATTCGCGCTTCACCCAGATGACCGCGGGCGGCGTGCTGGTCGGCGGCACCGCGGCGCAGCGCGCAACGGCGTTCGCGCTGGCACAGCGCCTCGGCTTCGCCGCCGGCAGCGGCGTGCAATTCGACGCGCGCGGCAATCCGGTGCCCTTCGCCTATGGCACCAATATCGGCGGCACCTTCATGACCGGCGGCGACGGCGCGAGTGTCGAGGACGACGGCAACATCATGCCCGAGATCGAGCGCTATACCGGGTACGGCAGCGTCCGCTTCGACGTGACGCCGAACGTCACCTTGTTCGTCGACGCGCTATATTCGCAGGTCGACACGCTCTCGGACCTGACGCCGAACCCCGACAATGGCGGCATCACCATCCGCAACGACAATGCCTTCCTCGCGAATTCGCTGCGTGCCGCGATGGCCGGCGCCGGGCTCACCAGCATCGCGATCGGCCGGATGAACTACGAGGACGGCTATTCGATCTTCGACAGTTCGACCAAGTCGCGCCGCGTGACGTTCGGGGTCGAGGGCCGGTTCGGCGGTTGGTCGTGGGATATCTCGGGCCAGATCGGCCGCAACAGCTATTTCCAGCGCAGCGACAACAACCGGATCAACAATCGCTGGACGCTGGGGCTCGACAGCGTAATCAACCCGGCGACCGGCCAGCCGATCTGCCGCGCGCTGCTCAACAATCCCAACCCCACGGCCGCGCAGGATCCCTATCGCGACATCCGCGATTGCCAGCCTATCAATCCGTTCGGCGCGGGGGCGATCAGCGAGCGCGCAGTCGACTATTATGCCGGCTCCTCCTATCTGCGCTCGCATCAGGAGCAGGACGTGTTCGCCGCCAATCTGTCGGGCAGCCCGTTCGCCACCTGGGCGGGCGACGTCAAGGTGGCGGTCGGCGCCGAATATCGCCGCGAGCAGACGGTGCAGACCTCCGATCCGAACTCGGCGCTGCGGCGCTGGCGCTCGGTCAACGCCCAGCCCTTTACCGGCGAATACAACGTCAAGGAGGCGTTTGCCGAGGTCGTCATCCCGCTGGCCCAGGGCAGCGCCTTTGCCGAGAATCTCGATCTCAACGGCGCGCTACGCTACACCGATTACTCGACCAGCGGCGGGGTCGTGACCTGGAAGGTCGGCGTCAACTATTCGCCCTTCGCTGATCTGCGCTTCCGCGGCACCCTGTCGCGCGACATCCGCGCGCCGAACAATTACGAGCTGTTCTCGCGCGGCAACCAGGTGATCAACGCAATTATCGACCCGCGCACCAACGTCTCGCGCCAGACCGTCCAGATCACCAGCGGCAATCCCGATCTCCAGCCCGAAAAGGCCGATACGCTCACCGCGGGCGTGATCTACCAGCCGTCCTGGCTGCAGGGCTTCCGCGCCTCGGTCGATTACTATTCGATCAAGATCAACCAGGCGATCTCGACGATCGCGCCACAGGGCATCGTCGATTTCTGCAACGCCGGCCGCACCGAATTCTGCGCAGGCGTCATCCGCGATCCGGTGACGCAGATCCTCACGCAAGTGAACGTCATCCCGTTCAACGCGGACTCGCTCAAGACCAGCGGCGTCGATGTCGAGCTGCAATACCGGTTCGAAATGCTCGGCGGCAGCGTCAAGCTGCGCGGGCTGGCGAATTACGTCTCTGAGCTGTCGACCACGTCGAACGGCGTCACCAACGACTATGTCGGCCTGGCCGGCATCTCGCCGCCGCCGGCGGGCGTGCCCGAATGGCGCGTCAATCTCGACGCCGACTATGCGATCGGCGATTTCAAGTTCGGCGTGGGCTATCGCTACATCGACGGCGGCAAGTTCGACACGCGCTTCAACACCACCACGCTCGACCTCGCCGACAACAGTGTCGCCGGTCGCTCCTATGTCGATCTCTCGGCCGCCTATCGCCTGTCGAAGCAGTTCGAGCTCTACGGCCGCGTCGAGAACCTGTTCAACGTCTACCCGCCTATCACGCCGAACGGCATCACCCAGCCGACAGTAGCGAACGGGACGTTCTTCGATCGGCGCGGCACCTTCTTCGTAGTCGGCGGCCGCCTGCGGCTCTGACGGGGCGGCTGTATCAGCTTATCTTCCTCGCCCCCTCCAAGGGGGAGAGGGTTGCGTAGACTTGGGTCCGCTTCTTCAGCGGGCCCTAGTCGGAGCTGGGTGAGGGGGTGCGGCTGCGCAGCAGCCGCGCGAGGCTTCGCCTCGCTCTACCCCTTTCCAAGCTACGCTAGGCAGCAAGCTGCCGACCTTCGCTATCCTCTCCCCTAGCAAGGGAGGATAGTTTGAAGCGAATGCCGCTTCCATCCATCACCGTCGCGGAGTTGCCGCGACGATCTTCTCGAACGCCGCGACCTGCATGTCGGTATCGAGCAGATGGTCGAGCCCCATCGTCTCGGCCAGCTTCAATCTGTCGCGACCGCGCTCGACGATTGCCTCCTCCAGCACGTCGCCCCGCGCCCACAGCGCGTCGCGCTTGGCCCGCGGCAATCGTCCCAGCGCCTTGAACATCCGCGCGCAGTGAAAGCGCCGGCACGTCCACGGCGCGCGCCCGTGAATCGCGCAGCCATCCTCGACAAGATACACGCAAAACCCGGTCCGCGGATCGCGCTTCAGCGCGGGGACGCGCCGGCCGGGATAGAGCGCGCTGGCGATATATTCCACGTCATAGCTGGCGACGTCGTCACCCGCCTCCGGGCGCAGGATCACCTGGTCGGTCTTGCAGCATTCGGTGCAGCCATCGCACGGAATGGCGTTCTGATCCATGCGCCGCCCTCGGCCCTCCGGCTAGGCCGCGGCTTCGCCCGCGAACAGCCCGCGCAGCTCGGTCTTGAGGATCTTGCCCTGGGCATTGCGCGGCAGCACGTCCTGCACGAAGCGCACGCGGACAGGCACCTTGAACCCTGCAAGCCGCTCGCGCACCCATTGCTGCAATTCGGCCTCGGTCGCCGACTTGCCCGGTGCAAGGTGGACCACTGCCGCGGGCTCCTCGCCCAGCGTCTTGTGCGGCACGCCGACCAGCGCGCAGTCGGTCACCGCCGGATGCGCGTAGAGCACGTCCTCGACTTCGCTCGAATAAATGTTCTCGCCGCCGCGAATGATGATGTCCTTGGCGCGGTCGACGACGTAGAGGAACCCGTCCTCGTCGAGCCGCGCCAGATCGCCGGTACGCACCCAGCCATCGACAAAAGTCTCGGCAGTTGCCTCGGGCTTGTTCCAATAGCCCTTCACGATCATTGGCCCCCGCGCCCAAAGCTCGCCGACCTCGCCCGTTTCCAGCTCGCGGTCGCCTTCGATCGACAGGATCTTGAGATCGGCGGCGGCGACAGGCGGCCCGGCGCTGGTCGGCCGCGCGAGATATTCCTCGCCGGAGTGGTTGGTCACCGTCGCCATCGTCTCGGTCATTCCCCAGCCGTTGCCGGGCAGCGCGCCGAACTCCTGGTGGATGCGACGGACCAGCTCGGGCGCCGAGGGCGCGCCGCCATAGGCGATCGTCTCGAGGCTGGAGAGGTCGTAGTTGGCCCGCGCCGGATGCTCGAGCAGCTGCCACGCGATCGTCGGCACGCCGCCGGTTGCATGGACGCGCTCGCGCTGGATGATCTCCATCGCCAGCTCGGGCTCCCACTTTCGCATGAATACCAGTGTGGAGCCCGAAGCGACCGCGCCCATCAACGCGGCGGAACAGGCCGTGACGTGGAACAGCGGGATCACGAGCAGCATCACCTTGGGCTCGGGCATCGGCGGCGGCGTCTCGCCCCGGCGCACCATCGTCCGCGCCGCGACATAGGCGCTCGACAGGATGTTCGTGATCAGATTGCGGTGCGTGCCCAGCGCGCCCTTTGGGCTGCCCGTGGTGCCGCTGGTATAGAAGATCGTCGCATCGTCGTCGGGCGCGATCTCCGCGTCGGGAAAGCCGACATCGTCGAGCGCCGCCCAGTCGTTTGCTCCCCCGATCAGCGACTCCAGCGCGAGCGCCGGCGGTTCGACATCGCCCTTGGCCCGGCTGACCACGACATGCTCGAGGTCGGGCAAGGCTTGGTAGCATTGCTTGAGCCGCTCGTGTCGCTCGCCGTCGACGAACAGCACCTTCGTGCCAGAGTCCTTTAGGGCATATTCAAGCTCGTTGCCCGTCCACCACGCATTGAGCGGCACGATGATCGCACCGATCGCCATCCCAGCGAAGAAGATCGCCGGCCACTCGGGCAGGTTGCGCATCGCAAGCCCGACCCGGTCGCCTTTCTTCACGCCCATCCCGGCCAGCTTGTGCGCAAGGTGCGACGTTGCGCGATAATTTGCCTCGAAGGAGACGCGCTCGTCCTGGTAGATCGTGAATTCGCGCGCGCCATAGGCCCGTACCATCTGCGCCAGCACCCGCAGCGACGGCGGCGCCTGTTTCCACACCCGGGTGGGCACGCCGCCGATATCGACGGTCTCCATCTCGAACTTGGCGCCGGGCGCCGTGAGCAGCTCTTTGGTCTGCTCCAGCGACATCTTGGGCCAGGCTGGGTCGAGCGGAACGATCGGATCGGTAGCCAAGCGACTTCTCTCCAGTGTGATTTTCTGAACATTGGGTTTGGGCATCGCTGCGCGAACCGGAAACAACGTTAGTGTTGATTCGTGTCGCGCTCAAGGCAATAGGGGAAGCGCGCCGCGGTTATGCCGCAGCCGAATGAATTCGAACGAGAGGTATGCCGCCTGCGATGCACATGACCCGCTCCGGACGCTACGGATTCGACGCCTCGCGGCTGGCGCGGATCGACGCGTTCGTGAAGGAGCGCTACCTCGACTCGGGCAAGCTGCCCCATGCCCAGCTGCTGATCGCGCGCGACGGCGAGATCGCGCATTTCTCGCATCAGGGCGCGGCACGCGAAGGCGGCCCTCCGGTCGACGAGACCACGCTGTTTCGCATCGCCTCGATGACCAAGCCGATCACCAGCCTTGCCTTCATGATGCTGGTCGAGGAAGCCAGGGTCGCGCTCGACACCCCCGTCCATCACGTCCTTCCCGAATTGAAAGGTGTCGGTGTCTATACCGGCGGGGGTAACGGCGCTCCGTTCGAGACGCGCCCCACCGGTCAACCGATGCGGATGATCGACCTGCTGCGCCACACGTCGGGGCTGACCTACGGCTTCCAGGAGCGCACGCCCGTCGACGCCGCCTATCGCCAGTCGAAGATGGAGAACTGGCACGGCAATCTGTCTCTCGACGAATTCGTCGCCGCGCTCGGCAATCTGCCGCTCGAATTCTCGCCCGGCGATGAATGGAACTATTCGGTATCCACCGACGTGCTCGGCGCCGTGGTCGAGCGCGTCTCGGGCATGCCGCTCGACCGCTTCTTCGCGACACGCATCTTCGCGCCGCTCGGCATGCACGACACCTTCTTCCAGGTACCCGCGGACAAGATCCACCGCCTCGCCGATTGCTGGGCGCTCGACGATGCCGGTAACCGCGTCCTCTACGATCGCGGCGACGCCTCGGCATGGGCGCGCTTCCCCAAGCTCGTATCCGGCGGCGGCGGTCTCGTCTCGACCGCGCTCGACTATCACCGCTTCTGCTCGATGTGCCTGAACGGTGGCACCGGCTTGGTCAGCCCCAAGACGATCGAGCTGATGACGATGAACCACCTCCCCGGCGGTTCGGACCTCGCGACGATGTCGCAATCGCTGTTCAGCGAGACCACCAACGCCGGCACCGGCTTCGGGCTGGGCTTTGCGATCACCACCGATGTCGCCAAGACGCTGATTCCCGGCTCGGCGGGAGAATATTATTGGGGCGGAATGTTTTCGACCGCGTTCTTCATAGATCCGGTCGAACGCATCCACTTGGTGTTCATGACTCAGTTCACCCCCTCGATGCGCTACCCGATCCGCCGCGAACTCAAGACCCTGATCTATTCGGCGCTGGCCTGAGCCGCGCCACCCCGAATCCAATGGAGAACGACATGACTTCCCCGATCACCACCAGCCGCCAGGGCGACATCCTGATCCTCACCTCGGACAGCCCGCCGGTGAACGCGCTGAGCAACGCCGTGCGCCAGGGCCTGGCAGCCGGGATCGAGGAAGCGAAGAGCGACGACAGCATCAAGGCAGTGATCATCACCTGCGCGGGGAAAACCTTCTTCGCCGGCGCCGACATCACCGAGTTCGGCAAGAACATGCAGGAGCCCTCGCTCCCGGTGCTGGTCGACCAGATCGAGGCGCTCGACAAGCCGGTGATCGCCGCGGTCCACGGCACGGCGCTCGGCGGCGGCTGCGAAGTCGCGCTCGCCTCGCACTATCGCATCGCGGTGCCCAGCGCGAAGTTCGGGCTGCCCGAAGTCAAGCTCGGCATCCTTCCCGGCGCCGGCGGCACCCAGCGTATGCCGCGCGTTGCCGGAGTGGAGGCCGCGCTCGAGCTCGCCACCAAGGGCGATCCGATCTCCGCCGATCGCGCCAAGGAAATCGGTCTGGTCGATCGCCTCGCCGCCGAGGGCAACCTTCTCGCCGACGCCGTTGCCTTTGCGAGCGAAGTCATCGGCAAGCCGGTATCGCGTTCGTCCGGGCGTCCGGTCGACGTCGATCCCGCGGTGTTCGCCAAGTTCCGCGAGACCAACGCAAAGCGCTTCCGCGGGCTCGACGCCCCCAACGTGATCGTTGACCTGATCGAGCAAACCGCGGGCAAGCCCTATGCCGAGGGCGTCCAGGCCGAGCGGATGGGGTTCATGAAGCTGATCATGGGCAGCCAGTCTGCGGCGCTGCGCCACATCTTCTTCGCCGAGCGCAAGGCCGCCAAGATCGACGGCATCGCCGAAGACATCCAGCTCCGCGACATCAAGCGCGTCGGCGTGATCGGCGCCGGCACGATGGGCGGCGGGATCAGCATGAACTTCCTCTCGGCGGGCATCCCGGTGACGATCGTCGAGATGTCGCAGGACGCGCTCGACCGCGGCACCGGCACGATGCGGAAAAATTACGAGGCAACCGCCGCCAAGGGCCGGATGACCGCCGAGCAAGTCGAAGGCGCGATGGGATTGCTCAAGCCGACCTTGAACTTCGACGATCTCGCCGAGTGCGACCTGATCATCGAAGCGGTCTATGAGAGCATGGACGTCAAGAAGGAGGTGTTCGGCCGGCTGGACACAATCGCCAAGCCCGGCGCGATCCTCGCCTCGAACACCTCGTACCTCAACGTGGACGAGATCGCCGCCGCCACCAGCCGCCCGCAGGACGTTCTCGGCCTCCACTTCTTCTCGCCCGCCAACATCATGAAGTTGCTCGAGATCGTCCGCGGCGCCAAGACCGCCGACGACGTCCTCGCCACGGCGATGGCGCTCAGCAAGAAGATCAAGAAAGTCGCTGTAATCGCAGGGGTTTGCTACGGCTTCATCGGCAACCGCATGCTGATGCCGCGCCAGGTCGAGGCGAACAAGATGCTGCTCGAGGGCGCCACGCCCGAGCAGATCGACAAGGTCCATGTCGCGTTCGGCATGCCGATGGGGCCGTTCCAGATGGCCGATCTCGCCGGCGTCGATATCGGCTGGCACCGCGACCCGAACCGCATCGAGAACATCCGCGACGCCCTCGCCGCGGAGGGCCGCTGGGGCCAGAAGAAGAGCGCCGGCTTCTACGACTATGACGAGAAGCGCACCCCCTCGAACAGCCCGCGCGTCGCCGAACTGATCGAGGAATGGCGCGAGAAGCTGAAGGTGCCGAGCCACGAGATCACCGAGGAGGAGATCGTCGTCCGCACGCTCTACACGATGGTCAACGAAGGCGCGCTGATCTTGGCGGAAGGCATGGCGCAGCGCGCGTCTGACATCGATGTTGTGTGGGTGTACGGCTATGGCTGGCCGCCGTACCGCGGCGGACCGATGCTCTGGGCGGATAGCGAGGGGCTCGCGAAGATCGTCGCCGGCCTAGAGAAGTACGGCTTCGAGGTTGCTCCCCTCCTCCGCGAGAAGGCGGAGAATGGCGAGAAGTTCAACAAGTAGGACCACTCTCCCTCTCCCTTGGGAGAGGGAGGGAGCCGCCTAGGGCGGCGGAAGGCTGAGGACGACCGGAACAGCGGCACGTCACCTTCATCCTTCCACCGCCTGACGGCGGCGGGCCCCTACCTCTCCCGATGGGAGGGAGGTTTAGGAAGAGGATAAATGGCAGAGGATCTGGAAACCTTCCGCGCCGAAACCCGCGCCTGGCTCGAAGCCAATTGCCCGGAGACCATGCGCAGCCCCATGCGCGGCGAAAAGGATGCCACCTGGGGCGGCCGCAACCCGGTCTATGCGCATCCCGACCAGAAGCTGTGGATGGACCGGATGGGTGCGCGCGGCTGGACCGTCCCGGACTGGCCCAGCGAATATGGCGGCGGCGGTCTTAGCCCAGCCGAGACCAAGATCCTCCGCGAGGAAATGGCACGGCTCAAATGCCGCAACCCGCTCAGCAGCTTCGGCATCTCGATGCTTGGCCCGGCGCTGCTCAAATACGGTACCGAGGAACAGAAGCTGGAGCACCTGCCCAAGATCGCCCGCGGCGAGATCCGCTGGTGCCAGGGCTATAGCGAGCCCAATGCCGGCTCCGACCTTGCCGGGCTGCAGACCAGCGCTGAGGATGGTGGTGACCACTATATCGTCAATGGCCAGAAGGTGTGGACGTCCTACGCCGATCAGGCCGACTGGATCTTCTGTCTCGTCCGCACCGACAAGACCAGCAAACAGGGCGGGATCAGCTTCGTGCTGTTCGACATGGCCAGCGAAGGCGTGTCGACCAAGCCGATCCTGCTGATCAGCGGCTATTCGCCCTTCTGCGAGACCTTTTTCGACAATGTGAAGGTGCCCAAGGTCAATCGCGTTTATGACGAGAACAAGGGCTGGGATGTCGCCAAATACCTGCTCGGCCATGAGCGCGAGATGATCTCCGGCATGGGGCTGGGAGGCGCCGCCAGCGATCCTCTGGTCGAAGCGGCGCGCACCGGCGTAGATCCGATCCTGCGGGGCCAGATCGCGCTGTTCCAGGTCCGCTCGCAGGCATTCAAGGCGATGTCCGAGCGCTTCATCGACGAGCTCAAGGCGGGCAAGGCGCATCCTGCCCAGCCCTCGATGATGAAATATTACGGCACCGAGCTCAACAAGGCGCGACATGAGCTGCAGATGGCGGCAGGCGGCAGCGACGCGCTCGAATGGGAAAGCGAGGCCGGCAGCCACGGCGCAGCGCCCCGCGCCTGGCTGCGCACCAAGGCCAATTCGATTGAAGGCGGGACGAGCGAGATCCAGCTCAACATCATCGCCAAGCGCATCCTCGACCTTCCTTCCTGAGGAACCGACATGTCCCTCTATCTCACCGACGAACAGGCGATGCTCCGCGACACCGCGCGCGATTTCGTTGCCGAGCATGCCCCCGTCAGCCACATGCGTGCGCTGCGCGATGCAAACGACGCTACCGGCTTCAGCCGCGACCTCTGGAAGCAGTTCGCCGAGCTGGGCCTCATCGGCATCCTGATCCCCGAGGCAGACAATGGCCTGGGCTTAGGCCATGCCGAGGCGGGCGTCGTTCTCGAGGAGATTGGTCGCAACCTCTCGCCCTCCCCCTTCTTGACCACCGCCGTCGCCGCAGTCGAGGCTCTCAACGGCACCCCGCACGCCGCACGCTGGTTCCCCAGCATCCTCGCCGGCGAGACCGTCGCCGCGCTGGCAGTTGACGAGCGCGCCAAGCATGATGGCCGCATCGAAATGAAGGCCGAGCGCGTGGGCAACGGCTTCCGCCTCACCGGCACCAAGCAGTTCGTCGCGCATGGCCATGTCGCCGACCTGCTGCTCGTCGCCGCCGCGACCGAGCACGGCACGACCTTGTTCGCCGTACCCACCGACGCCAAGGGTTTCACCGCCGATCCCCAGCGACTCGCCGACGCGAGCCTCGCTGCACGCCTGACTTTCGACGGCGTCGAAGTCGATGCCGATGCGGTCGTGGGCGAAGTCGACCATGCCCCCCTGGCCCGCCTGCTCGCCGCGGGACGCACCGGCGCCTCTGCCGAATTGCTCGGCGTCGGCGGCGGCGCGATGGACATGACGGTGTCGTACCTTAAGGAGCGCAAGCAATTCGGCCAGGTGATCGGCAGCTTCCAGGCGCTCCAACACCGCGCCGCGCATCTCTACAGCGAGATGGAAGTCGCGCGCGCCGCGGTGCTCAAGGCGCAGCAACTACTCGATGCCGGCGACGAGCGCGCCGCCGACGCCGTCTCGGTCGCCAAGGCGATGACCAGTCTCGCCGCCACGTTGTCGGTGCAGGAAGGCATCCAGATGCACGGCGGCATCGGCATGACCGACGAATACGACATCGGCTTTTACATGAAGCGCGCCCGCGTCCTCGCCGAGCTGTTCGGCGACGCCAATTTCCACGCCGATGCGCTGGCGCAGGCGGCGGGATATTGATGACTACGCGTCCGCTCCGTCTCACCGTCATCCCGGCGAAAGCCGGGATCTTAAACAAGGGCGCGGGATATAAGTCGCAGGAGAACCCTGCTTCCGCCGGGATGACGGAATAGATCGATGACGGACACGCCCGAACATACCCCCACCGAGCTCGTAACCCAGCTCACCACGCTGCTCGACGTCGAGGAGATCGACACCGACCTCTATCGCGGCCCCCGCCTGCCCGGCGGCGTCGGCCGCGTGTTCGGCGGGCAAGTCATCGCGCAGGCGCTCCAGGCCGCGCAGCGCTCGGTCGATGGCGACAAGGTTGCGCACTCGCTTCACGCCTATTTCATGCGCCCGGGCGACGAGAACCACCCGATCATTTTTCGCGTCGTCCGCGATTTCGAGGGGCGCAGCTTCGCCAATCGCCGCATCATCGCGATGCAGAAAGGCCAGCCTATCCTCAACATGACAGCAAGCTTTCAGGCGCCCGCGGAGGGTCTGGCGCATCAGGACGCAATGCCCGACGTACCCGACCCGGACGATTTGCGTTCCGAACACGAGCTGCGCGAGCAGATACGCGATCAAGTGCCCGAGAAATTCCGGCGTTTCTTCCTGCGTGCCCGGCCGATCGAAATCCGCCCGGTCAATCCGCGCAACTGGTTCGCGCCCGAGAAGATCGCGCCGCACCAGCATAGCTGGTTCCGCGTCGTTGCGCCGTTGCCCGACGACCTCGCGCTCCACCGCGCGATGCTGGCCTATGCCAGCGACATGACCCTGCTCGGCACCTGCCTGCTTCCGCACGGGGTGAGCTGGATGACCGGCGACGTCCAGACCGCCAGCCTCGATCACGCGATCTGGCTGCACGAGCCGTTCCGCTTAGACGACTGGCTGCTCTACACCACCGACAGTCCCTGGGCCGGCCATTCGCGCGGGTTCAATCGCGGCAAGATCTTCGCGAGAGATGGCCGCCTCGTGGCCAGCGTCGCGCAAGAAGGGCTGATACGGCTCAAGCGCGACAGGGACTGACGCGCCTCAGCCTCGGTGGCGCGCCTCGGACAGATCGAGCTCACGGGTGAGTTTCCGTGCGACTTCGCTACCCAATTGCCGCGCCCGGGCCAGTTCGACCAAGGCTGCCCGCTCGGCCTTCACCCCGACCAGCCGGAACTCGCGCACCAGCCGCTCCTCGGCGCGCATTGCATCGGAAGGCCCCTGAGCGAGGCCCTCGATCCGCTCGCGATACAGGTCCATCACGCGTCCGCCCGCCGCCGCATACCGGTCGGCCTCGCCATGCGTCTCGGCCAGTGCGTGCTGGCACGCTTCGATCGCGCGGATCGCCGCCTCGGCAGTGGCGACGCGCGCGGCAGCCTCTTCCGCCTGCTTCGAAGGCTCGGGCGGCATCGCCAGTCCCTTTAGCAGCATCGGCAGCCCGACACTGGCGATCACCAGCGAGACGATGATCACGCCGGTCGCCAGGAAGATCGCGAGGTCGCGCGCCGGAAACGGCGTCCCGTCGTCGAGCGCGAGCGGCAGCGTCAGCACACCTGCCAGTGTGATCGCGCCTCGCACGCCCGCGAGCGACATCGCCGCGATCAGCCGCCAGTCCGGGCTCTGGATCGCTATCGCATCGCTGCGCTTGCGCAAGATGGTCAACTTGAGCGAAGCCCACACCCAGACGAAGCGGAGCGCCGCCAGCCCCGCGACGATCGCGATGACATAAACCGCCAGCCACCACGGCTCGGCATGCCCGCTCAGCGCCACCGTCTCGCGCGCACCGCCCAGGATCCCGGGCAACTGCTCGCCGAGCAGCACGAAGATGATGCCGTTGAGCGAGAACTGGATCGTGTCCCACACCGAATTGCGACGCATGCGGGTTACCGCCATCGCCTGACGGGAGATCTCGGCAAAGGTCATCGTCACGCCGGCGCTCACCGCGGCGAGGATGCCCGAGGCATGGATATGCTCGGCGAGCAGATACGATCCGAACGGGATCAGCAGGCTGACCAGGATCTGCGACCCGGTATCCTCGCCCCAGCGCTTGGTCACCCAGGCCTTGGCGCGCGTTGCCGCCAACGTCACGATCACGCCGATCGCCAGGCCCATTCCCGCGACCCACAGGAAGTTGAGTGCCGCGCCGCTGGCCGAGAAGGTGCCGGTCAGCGCCGCCGCGACGGCAAAGCGCAGGCAGACGAGGCCCGAGGCATCGTTGAGCAGCGATTCCCCCTCGAGGATGTGCATCATCCGCTTGGGGATCGGCACGCGCGCGGCAATCGCCGACACCGCGATCGGATCGGTCGGCGAAACGACCGCCGCCAGCGCGAAGGCGACCGCAAGCGGCATCGCCGGGATCATCCAGTGGATGAACAGCCCCATGCCGACCACGGTGAGCAACACTAGCCCGAGCGCGAGCTCGACCACGGTTGACACATCCTTGAGCAGCTCGTCCTTGGGGATGCGCCAACCATCGAGGAAGAGCAAAGGCGGCAGGAACAGCAGCAGGAAGAGCTGGGGATCGAGGGTAACGCGATAATTGACCGAAAGCCCAATCACCGCGCCCAATGCGATCTGCACCAATGGCGTCGGCAGCGAAATGGGCAGCATCCGCGACACCGCACCGCTGACCACCACCGCCAGCAGCAAGACCAGGACGATCGTGACTGTATCCAAAATTTGCTCCCTGTAGGTGTATGAGGCTCCTAACGGTCGGGGCCTAGCCGGGGCAAGGGTTTGCTGTGAGACATGTGGCTGCTCAGGCAGGGTCTCATATTGACGGCTATGCGCCCCCACTTTGCGGTCGCTCGCCCCGAAAGCAGACATTCGTCTTTCGCTGCTGGTGTGTCACCTTGTAGCTCAGATAGTAATGTCATAGCGAGGAGGCAGGGCATGCTAATAAGCATTCAGATCGGCCACATTGCCGGCGAGCCGCTCTGGCAGAAATTACTGCTGGCCGTGATCGGTCCCGCAACTACCGCGATAGTGGGATCGCTACTTGCAGCGCTAGCCGTTTCTCGCTTGCTTGATCGCAAAAGGCGTAAAGATGCGGATCGGGACATGCGGGAGCAAATTGTCCAAGACATGGCCCGCATAGCGGCGACTTTCTACTTCCAGATGCTGCAGTTCCGCCGCGCCCGGACATCTCTGGCAAGAGATGCACGAGCGCAAGCAATGAGACCCTGGTTCAAGCGCCTATTGCGAAGCGACAGTAACTTTCTTCCGCAGCCGAACATGGTCGAGCTTGCTGGAAATTACGGAAATTTCCGAGCCAGCGCAGACACTTTGGAGGTGAGGTTAGGCGCGTACTTCGAAGGTGATGAAGTGCGCGAACGATGGCATGCTGTATCAGATCTGTTAACAGTCCGCTATCACGATACGATGGGTACGCTCGAATCCATGATACTCAATGCCAATGCACGTAGTGCGACCAAATTTCATAGTGGCTTGACGGTGGAGGAGCTCGGCGTCAGCTCTCTACTGGTGAAGGCATATAAGTCAGCATTGAGCGAGGCTATCGACGCTGCAAAGCAGGGCAAGCGCGACGAAGGAAAGAGCAAGCGTAGCAATCTATGGAGGGCAAAGAGCGTGGCGAAGAATGCCGACGGCGCTGGCTCGGTTCGCATAGAGCGGGCTGATTAAGCCGTTGGCTCGGCGAGATTTCCAGCGCCCGACATCCGCCTGACAATTAACTTCTCAAGTCCAGCGAATCCCGCTTTCAAAACGCCGGCTTACCGAATTCCTGCCGCGTCACCGGATGGCTCGACGAGAGCCCGCCATCGACCACCCAGGCCTGGCCGTTGACATAACTCGCCTCGTCCGAGGCCAGGAACAGTGCGACCCGCGCGATCTCCTCGGGCGCGCCGGCGCGGCGCAGCGGGTTCAGCCTGCCGAGCTTGTCTTCCTTCCCCATCTCGCGGGCATAGTCGAACGCGCGCTGGGTCATCCCGGTCTCGATCAGCCCGGGGCAGATAGCGTTGACTCGCACGTTGGAGGTGGAAAGCTGCTGCGCGGCGGTCTGGACGAGGTTGATCACTCCCGCCTTCGACGCCGAATAGGCCGGTCCACCCGCGCCCGAACGCAGTCCCGCGACGCTCGCTGTGCAGAGAATCGTGCCGCCGCCGCGCTCGACGATCCTGGGCCCGGCATGCTTGATCGCCAGCGCCGGGCCAATCAGGTTCACCCGCAGCACTTCGGCCCAGAGATCGACGCTTGAATCGAAGATGCCCGAGGCACCGCCGGAGATGCCGGCATTGGCAAAGAACACATCCAGCCCGCCGAAGCGCTCGCATGCCGTGGCCACGAGACGTTCGACATCGGCTTCGTCGCCAGCGTCCATCTGCAACGCCACCGCACCGCCGAGCCCGGCGACGGTCTCGTGCACGCTCTCGCTCAGATCGGAGGCGACGACCTGCGCGCCTTCCTCCGCGAACAATCGCGCGGCGGCCCGCCCGATCCCCGATCCCGCGCCGGTGATGATGACGGTCTTGTCCTTGAAGCGCATGCTATCCCCCACTCAAGCCCCGGCCTTCTCCGCAAACCCCCAGGCGGCTGCCACCAGTCCCGGCAGCCGCTCGACCGTCTTGGCCGCCTGCGCGCTCGAGGCATTGCCGTCGAGGACCCGCTTGTTGATGCCCTGCACGATCCCGGCAAGGCGGAACAGATTGTACGCGAAATACCAGTTGAGGTCGGGCACGCCCTCGCGGCCCGTCGCCGCGCAGTAGCGCTCGACTACCGCCTCGATCGTCGGGATGCCCGTCGCCGGCCCGGTCAGCCCCTGCACGCCCGACCTGCCCTCGGGTGCCGTCACCCAACTCATCAGGAAATAGGAGAAGTCGGCAAGTGGATCGCCGAGCGTCGACAGTTCCCAGTCGAGCACTGCCAGCACCCTGGGCTGCGCGGCGTCGAAGATCATGTTGTCGATGCGGAAATCGCCATGGACGATCGCCGTCCGCGTCTGTGCGGGGACAGTGCGCGGCAGCCATTCGATCAGCCGCTCGATCTCGGGAAGATCATCGGTCTGGCTGGCGCGATACTGCTTCGACCAGCGCGCCACCTGCCGCTCGAAATAATTGCCCGGCTTGCCGTAATCGCCGAGCCCAGCCGCTTCATAGTCCACCGAATGCAGCGCCGCGAGCGTATCGACGATCGCCTCGTACACCGCGGTGCGCTGGGCCGGCGCCATGTCGGGCAGCGCGCCGTCCCAGAAGGTCCGTCCCTCGACCATCTCCATGATGTAGAAGGGCGCGCCGATCACTTCCGGATTCTCGCAAAGCCCATAAGGCTGCGCGACCGGGAAACCGGTCGGATGCAGGGCGGCTATCAGCCGGTGCTCGCGCTCGACGGCATGCGCCGAGGGCAAGATCGGCCCGAACGGCTTGCGCCGCAGCACGTACGATCCGCTTTCTGCATCAATGCGATAAGTCGGATTACTCTGTCCGCCTGCGAACTTCTCGACATTGAACGGCCCCACGAAGCCCGCGACGTTGCCCAGAAGCCATTGGCCAAGCCGCGCGTCGTCCATGTCGCTCATGCGAATTCGATTACCGAGCGCACGCTGTGCCCGCCGCGCAGCTTCTCCAGCGCATCGTTGACGTCGCGCAGCCTGATCCGTTCGGCGACCATCGTGTCGAGATCGAGCAGTCCGTCGAGATACATCTGGACCAGCCGCGGCATGTCGATCGGGAAACGCGTCGACCCCAGCAGCGAACCCTGGATCTTCTTGCCCGTCAGGAATGTCGGCCCCGGCAGGCTGACATTGCCCCCCGGCGCGATCATCCCGAGGATCGTCGCGGTGCCGCCGCGGCGGAGAATGTTCCACGCCAGCTCGGCGGTATTCGGCCGCCCCACCGCTTCGATCGCATAATGCACGCCGCCACCCGTGCGCTTGAGCACGTCCTTGACGATCGCCTCAGAATTCGGATCGAGCGTCCCTGTCGCGCCTAGCTTCATCGCCAGTTCGCGCTTCTCGGGCATCGGATCGATCGCGAGGATCTGCCCCGCGCCGGCGATCCTGGCGGCATTGATCGCGGCGAGCCCGATCCCGCCCGCGCCGATCACCGCGACGCTCTCGCCGGGCCGCACGCGGCTGTCGTTGAACACCGCCCCCGCCCCGGTGATTACCGCACAGCCGAGCAGCGCCGCGCGGTCGAGCGGCATCTCCTTGCTGATCGCCACGCAGGCATTCTCGTGGACCAGCATCATCTCGGCAAAGGCCGAGAGATTGAGGAACGGCGCCAGCGGCGTGCCATCGGCGAGGCGTAACCGCGGCTCGGCATCGGCGGGGCGCCGCGTCGAGGGATCGATGCACAGCGATGGCCGCCCGGTCACGCACATCTCGCACGATCCGCAGAACACCGTGAAGAAGGTAATGACATGATCGCCAGGCTTGAGGTGTGCGACGTCGCTACCCACGGCCTCGATGATCCCCGCGGCCTCGTGCCCAGGCACCGTCGGGACGGGATGCGGGAAGGCGCCGTCGACGAAGTGCAGGTCCGATCGGCACACGCCGCACGCCACGGTGCGGATCAGCACTTCGCGAGGCCCAGGCTTGTCCACCCGTACTTCGGCGATCTCCAGCGGCTTGCCCGCCTCGAATAATACGGCTGCCTTCACTTGATCCTCCCCGGCACGGGGAGGTGGCAGCGCGCAGCGCTGACGGAGGGGGCTATCCGCGAGGGTGGCTTTATGGGGAGAGCCCCCTCCACCAGCCTGCGGCTGGTCCCCTTCCCCGTTCCGGGGAGGAGCTTGGCGGCGCTCACCGGCTCACCCCAATCTCACCCGACGAAACCCGATCCGCCTTGACTTCCCCCCACTTCCCGAATTCCGCCCGCGCGATCGCCCGGTTGTGTACCTCGTCGGGCCCGTCGGCGAGCCGCAGGGTCCGGATCGCCGCCCAATCATGCGCCAGTCCGAAATCGCCCGAGACGCCCGCGCCGCCATACGCCTGGATCGCGTCGTCGATGATCTGCAGCGCCATCGTCGGCGCCTGGACCTTGATCATTGCGATCTCGAGCTGGGCCGCCTTGTTGCCCGCCTTGTCCATCATGTCTGCCGCCTTGAGGCAGAGCAGCCGCGTCATCTCGATATCGATCCGGGCGCGCGCGATGCGCTGCTCCCAGACGCTATGGTCCGAAAGCCGTTTGCCGAACGCCACCCGGCTCACCAGCCGCTTGGCCATCGCCGTGATCGCCTCCTCGGCGACCCCGATCGTGCGCATGCAATGATGGATGCGCCCTGGTCCGAGCCGCCCCTGTGCGATCTCGAAACCCCGCCCCTCGCCGAGCAGGACGTTCTCGGCCGGCACGCGGACATTCTCCAGCATCACCTCGCCGTGCCCATGCGGCGCGTGATCATACCCGAAAACCGAAAGCATGCGCTCGATCGTCACGCCGGGCGCGTCGAGCGGCACGAGGATCATGCTCTGCTGGGCATGTTTGGCGGCTCCGATATCGGTCTTGCCCATCACGATCGCGATTCTACAGCGCGGATCGCCAACGCCCGACGACCACCATTTGCGCCCATTAATTACGTAGTGATCGCCGTCGCGCTCCATCCGCGTCTGGATGTTGGTCGCGTCGGATGACGCCACCGCGGGCTCGGTCATCAGGAATGCCGAGCGGATCTCACCCGCCATCAGCGGCGCCAGCCACGCATCCTTCTGTTCCCGTGTCCCATAGCGGTGGAGCACTTCCATATTGCCGGTATCGGGCGCCGAGCAATTGAAGCACTCGGACGCCCAGCCGAGCCGCCCCATCTCCTCCGCGCAGAGCGCATATTCGAGATTGCTCAACTGGGTGCCTTCGAATGCGAAGCTGTCGTCGACATGGGCTTGGCCCGAATTGGGTGGCATGAAGAAATTCCACAGCCCCGCCGCCTTCGCCTTGGCCTTCACTTCCTCGATCACCGGGATCACCTTCCAGCGATCGCCCTCCCGCTGCTGGGCGTGATAGTCGCCGTCGCGGGGCCGGATCTCGCTGTCGATGAACGCCTTCACGAGGTCGCGGAAATAGGTTTCGCGCTCGGTCAGCGTGAAGTCCATGGCAGCACTCTCCAACACGGTTGTGCGGACCTGCCTAGACCGTACCGCATATTCGGTAAAGGGGAGTGACGTAGAGAAAAATCGAGACACGAACCTTCAAAAAACGCTTTGGCTGCGCGGCGAATCCGCTAAGCTCGAATGCAATGAATGCACCCGGAACTCTCGAAAGCGGCACCAAGCGCTTCCAGGCCAAGCGCGATGCGATCCTCGCCGCGGCCGCCGACGCGATCAACGAACAGAGTGCGAAGGGAATGACCTTCGCCGACGTCGCGCGCCGCGTCGGGCTCAACACCACGTCGGTCACCTATTATTTCAAGCGCAAGGAAGACCTCGCCGCCGCAGCGTTCGAGCAGACGCTCGAGCGGCTCGACGCGATGCTCGACGCCGCGCTGGAAGAACCGACGCCCGAGGCCCGCGTAGCGCGCTACCTCAATATCAACATGGAGCGGCTCGCGCGCATCCGCCGCGGCGAGGAACGCGATTTCGCGATCCTCTCGGACCTGCGCGCGATGGAAGACCCGATGAAGGGCCAGCTCATGGCGGGCTGGCGCAACATCTTCCGCAAAACCCGCAGCCTGTGGGGCATCGGGCGCACGCGCGCTGAGACCGATCTCCACGGCGCCCGCGCACATGTTTTGCTCGAGAACACCTTCTGGCTCACTGCCTGGCTGCCGCGCTACGAAGTCGACGAATATCCCCGTGTCGAGGCACGGCTGATGGAAGTGTTCCGTGCCGGCATCGCCGCGCCCGACCAAGCCTGGCGTCCCGAGCTGCTCGACCTGGAGCATGACGAACCCGAGCCCGGCCGCGAGGCCTTCCTGCTCGCCGCCACCCGGCTGATCAACGAGCTCGGCTATCGCGGCGCCTCGGTCCAGCGCATCGCGTCCGAGCTCAACGTCACCAAGGGCAGTTTCTACCACCATCTCGATGCCAAGGACGATCTGGTAATCGCCTGCTACAAGCGCAGCTTCGACATCATCGCCGACGCCCAGCGCCTCGCCGAGAGCCACCAGGGCAGCCAGTGGGACCGGCTCGAAACCACCGTCGCCACGCTGCTCGACTATCAATTCTCCGAGCGCGGGCCGCTACTGCGCACTACGGCGCTGTCAGGCCTGCCGCCGCATGTCCGCTCGACGATGATCGACCGCTCGAACCGCATCGCCCGCCGCTTCGCCGGCATGCTTTCGGACGGTATCGCCGAAGGCTCGATCCGCGCGATCGATCCGCTGGTGGCATCGCAGGCGCTGATGGCGCTCCAGAACGCCGCCTTCGACATGCGCAAATGGGCAAGCACGATGCCGCGCGAAAAGGCCGTGGCGTTCTACGCCTCGACCCTCGCTTACGGTCTGTTCGACGATCGCGTACTGGACGGCTGACCGCGCCGGCTCAGACCGTACGCATGTCGTAGACGATCACCTTGCGCCACAGATGCTCGCACTTGGCGACGAACGCCTTGTGCAGCGGATGATCCTGATAGGTCTTCTGGTCGACGACGGTGTCGAACACCATCAGCTCGGAGACCTGGAAGCTAGAATCGACCACGTCGCGCTGCTCGGTCGATGCGGGTACGCCGATTTGTAGGTCGCGGATCACGTCGATCTTGGCGAGTTCGCGCAGCCCGGCGATCAAGGCGTCTCGATCGGCGACCGATTCCGGATTCTTGAGCCAGAAGAACACATGATGGACGATCTTGCCCGCAGCGGGCGCCGCCGATGCCGTATTCGAAACCATCGCCGCTCCCCCCAGCGCCACCGCCGTCATGGCGTCTCTACGATTGACTGGCATGCAGAATCCCTCAGTGATTTTCCCCAGCATGACGTCTCGCGTTGCGCCTGACAACCGGCCTATCCGCGCCGGAGCAGCGCCCCGGCGCGCCAATAATGGAAGATCGCCCAGGGCGTCGCTGCGGCGAACACCAGCATCGACCAGCGCAGCGATTCCGACCCCAGCGAGGGCTTGAGCAGATCGCTGATCACCCCCACCAGGGTCGGCCCCAGCCCCAGCCCGATCAAATTGATCACCAGCAGGGTTATCGCCGCCCACAGGGCGCGCAGCCGCACTGGTGCGAGCCCTTGGATCAGCGCGAAGGTCGGCCCGAGATAGCTGTTGGCGAGCAGCACATAGGCCAGATAGCTCAGCACCGCCGCGACCGGGCTGCCGAGCAGGAAGAAGCCGAGCGTGAACGGTAGCGCCAGCGCCTTGAGCACCGCGACCATCGTTGCCTGCGCATGCAGCCCATGAGTCCGCGCCAGTCTGTCTGCGAGCCTGCCGCCGAACACCGCCGACGCCGCCCCCGCCAGCCCTGCCGGCAGCGCGACGTAGAGCGATATCTCGCGCACGCTGAACCCCAGCGAGCGCACCATGAAACTCGGCCCCCAGGCTGTCAGCCCGTAGCCGATCATCGAAGTGAGGGTCACCGCCATCACCAGGTGCAGCGCCGGCCCGTTCGACAGGATCGATGCGAAACCGTTCCACAGCGACGGCATCGCATCGTGCGCGGTGTGCGTCTTGGCGTCGGCCAGCCCGCGCCGCGGTTCCACGACAAACAGCCAGACCACTACCGCCAGCACGATCCCCGGCAGCCCAATCACGAACATCGCGATCCGCCAGCCATAGGCGCTCGCCACCAGTCCACCGATAAAGGTGCCCAGCGCCGCCCCGAGCACGACGCCGAGCGAGTAGATCCCCATTGCCCCCGCGCGTTTTTCGGGCGGATAGAGGTCCGCTATGATCGAATGGCTGGGCGGCGACGATCCTGCCTCGCCGATCCCCACGCCGATCCGCGCGACCAGCAATTGCGTGAAATTGTGCGCCAGCCCGCCCGCCGCGGTCATCGCGCTCCAGATCGCCAGGCTGACTGCGACGATGTTCTTGCGGTTGGCGCGGTCGGCGAGCCGTGCGACCGGAATGCCCAGCGTCGCATAGAAGATCGCGAAGGCCAGCCCCGAAAGAAGCCCGAGCTGGGTATCGCTGAGCTTCAGGTCCGCCTTGATCAGTTCCTGCAGGATCGCGAGGATCTGCCGGTCCATATAGCTGAAGAAATAGGTCAGCGTCAGCAGCGCCAGCGTCAGCGACCGCCGCCGGATCGCATGCGCATCGCCCGCGGCAGGATCGACTGTCAGAGGGGCATCCCTTCAAGAAAAAGGGGAGCGGATCGCCCGCTCCCCTTCGAGGATCAGAAACGTGACCGCAGCGTCACGCCATAGGTCCGCGGCTCGGCAAGATAGGCCGAGAAGATCTGCCGACCGCCCGGATATTGCGGATCGGTGAAGGGCGCGCTCGCCGCGCCTTCTTGGAAGGGCGAGTTGAACGCCACCTGGGTGTAGTTCTCGTTGAAGATGTTCTGGCCCCAGAATTCCAGCGCCCAGCGCTGGTCGGGCCCACGGACGCCGATGCGCGCGTTGAAGAGCGCGAAGCTGTCCTGCTCCTTTTGCGGGAACAAGTCGGACCCCGTATTAAAGTCGTCCGTGAGACGGCTGTCGATATAGAACAGTCCGCTCAACCCCGAACCGCCGATGTCGGGGGTCCAGGCAAACGATGCCGTCGCGACGATCTCGGGCGCGTTCGACAGATTGTCACCCGGCAGCTTGCGCAGCGCCTGGTCGAGCGGTGCGCCCGCCGCGTTGCCGACCAACTGCTCGCGATATTTGGTGTCCGAATAGGTCAGGCCCAGCCCCACTCGGATATCGCGATGCGGCACCAGCGATGCTTCGAGTTCGACGCCCTGCGAACGTACCCCGTACGTGACGTCATCGGCCCCGCACGAACCCGTCGTCGCGGCGCCGGCGTTGTAGTTGGCGGTGCCCGGGAACTTGTTCTGGTCGCGGTCGCCGCCGTTCAGATTGCTGCTGCAACCATTGATGTTCTGGACCAGGAAGACCGTGCCGTTGAACGTGTTGAGCTGGAAGTTCTTAAACTCCTGCCGATAGGCCGCGATGTTTAGGCTGAACGGCCCGGTCGAATATTTGAGGCCGATTTCAAAGGCATTGACCGTCTCGGGGTCGAACTGGAGGTTGCGAACCAGCGCCTGCGTCCCCGCCTGCCCGCCGAACGGCAGGATCGGCACCTTGAGTGCCGAGCGGTCGAGATTGAAACCGCCAGCCTTGTAACCGCGCGAGTAGGAGCCGTAGACCATCAGGTCGTCGGTCGGCTTGTACGAGACCACCGCGGTGCCGGTGAACTCGTCTTCCTTGCGCTCGTCGTTGATCGACACGCCGTTGAGCTCGGCAGTCGAATTGCCCTGGCACGACAGCCCGAGGATACCGTCGATCACTGCGGTCAGCGCGGCATTGGGCCGTAGCGGCAGTAAGGCCGCCTGGTTCTGGGTGCAGGCAACGTTATCGTTGCCGAACCTAGCGTCGAACCGCTTGCGCTCGTTGGTGTAGCGAAGGCCGAAGGTGAAATCCAAGCCCTTGGCTACATGGACGATGTTATGCGTGAACAGCGCCCAGTTGCGACTGTTCTGGTCGTAGATGTCGAGCGTCGATCCGCGATTGTTGATCCCGTCGAGCCGGTCGAACCCGGCATAGATCACCGGGGAAGCTGCGCCAAACGCGGCCGGGCGTGCCGCCAGACACCCCGCGGAGGTAGGCGAGTACAGAGCCGCAAGTGCGCTGCCGCTGACGATACGGCAGGTCGCGAACCTGCCATATTGGTTGCCGAAGCGGAGATTGTCGGTGACCTCGAGGTCCTCGTTGGCGAAATAGCCACCGATCAGCCAGTCGAGGCTCTCGTTGAACGCGGTGCCCTGAAGCCGCAGCTCCTGGCTGAACGTCTTGAAATGCCGTGCCGAATTGCCGTCCGCGGCGCGATAGAGGAGATCGACAAAGCTGTAGTCGGTATCCGATCCCTGGTCGCTCCGATAGTCGCGATACGCAGTGATCGAGGTCAGCTTGGCCCCGCCCAAATTAAGGTCGATCTGCAGCGATCCGCCCCAATCCTTGGTGATGCCGGCATAGCTCCGGCCAGGGCTGACATAGATGTCGCGGCTATAGCCTTCGGTGAACGCCGCGGCCGGCTGGCCCAGCCCTTGTAGCACGCGAACGATGTTGTTCTGCGCCGGATCGTTGAGCCCGCCGATATACTCGTTCATCTGCTTGTTGACGTACGTTGCGGCGCAGCATTCCTCGTCGCGGTGGGTATAGTCGCCGATCAGCCGGATCGTCAGGTCGCTCGACGGCTCGAACATCAGCTGGCCGCGGACGAAATAGCGGTTGCGGTTGTTGATGTCGCGATCGTTGGTCAGATCTTGGTAGAAGCCGTCGCGCTTGACATAGACGCCATCCACCCGCGCTGCGAGCGTATCGCCCAGCGGCGCGTTGAGATAGCCCGAGAGGCGCAGGTGATCGTAATTGCCATAAGTGACCTCTGCGCCCGCCCCGAAGGTCGGCGAGGGCGCTTTGCTGGTGATGCTGATCAGGCCCGCCGAAGCATTGCGTCCGCCCAGCGTGCCCTGCGGCCCGCGCAGCACTTCGATCCGGTCGATCTCGCCCAGTTCGTTGAGGCCGATGCCCGAACGCGAGCGATAGACGCCGTCGATGAACACCGCGACCGAGCTTTCGAGGCCGGGATTGTCGCCGACCGTGCCGATGCCGCGGATACGCGCCGAGCCGTTGGCCTCGCTGCCGGTCGAGGAGACGAGCAGCGACGGCGCGACCTGGTTGAGCGCGCGGATGTCGGTCGCGCCCGATTGCTGGAGCGTCTCGGCACTGATCGCCGAGACCGCGAGCGGCACGTCGGCGAGCACCTGCGCGCGGCCCTGGGCCGTCACGACGATCACGTTCGAGTCGTAGCCGCTATCGTCCGCCTGGTCGGCGGGTTCGGCGGTGGTGCTTCCCTGCGTATCCTGCGCCCAGGCGGGCGCCGCGAGCGCCATGACCATAGCCGGAGCCGCGCAGGCCGATAGAAGGCGTAACCGCATCATCCTCTCCTCTCCACCACGGGCCGGAACGCTTGGCGGTTCCATACCCTAGTCTCGAATAACACCTGTTTAGCGAGACGGCGTCAAGCGTAACAAACGTTGCAAAGCGGGACTGGATGAGAGGTGTTGCCCGATTGCACCAGTGCGAACGCGGGGTGCGCCGCAGCAAACCGAGTTTTGGAAATCGGGCATGGCCTAGGCTACATCACTTCGCTCGAACGAGCGGGAGCAATCCAGGATCAGTAGCCGTTCAGCCGCGCGAAGCGGTCGCGGTGCCATGCGGCATTGCCCCACATCGCCTCGAGCACCCGAGCGCGCTTCAAATAGAAGCCGGCATCATGCTCGTCGGTCATCCCGATCCCGCCATGGAGCTGGACCATCTCGCGGCTGACCAGATGGAGCGTCTCGTTCGCGGTCGCCTTAGCGAGGCTGACCTCCTGGCTGACGTTCGCACGCCCAGAATCGATCGCCTCCAGCGCACCCTCGACCACCGATCGCGTCAGCTCCAATTCGGTGAGCATCTTCGCCATGCGATGCTGGAGCGCCTGGAAGCTGCTGAGTACCTGCCCGAACTGGACGCGCGTCTTGAGATAGTCGTTGGTCTGCGCGAACGCCGCCTCGGCCATACCGAGCATCTCGGCCGACAAAGCGGCGGCCGCACGATCGGTCACCTGGGTGACGAGATCCCGGCCACCCTCCAGCTTCTCCGCCCGCGCGCCCTCGAAGCGGACCTCGGCATGGCTGCGCGCGTCGACCAGCTTCCGCGCACTGCGCGTCACGCCCTCGTCGCCCGACACGAGGTACAGCCCGTCGGCGGCCGCCACGACGAACAGCCGTGCGCTATCCCCCTCGGCAACGAAATACTTGGTGCCGCTGAGCCTGCCGTCCTCGACGCGCGTCTCGATCCGCTCGGGCGCGAAGCGCGGCCCCTCGTCCACGGCAAGTGCCGCGACCACGTCACCCGCGGCGATCCGCGGCAGCCATTCGGCCCGCTGCGCCTCCGAACCGCCTAGGATCAGCGCGCTCGTCGCCGCAGCGGTGGCGGCAAGCGGCGTCGCGACAAGGTTGCGCCCGAGCTGCTCGAGCACGAGCCCTAGCGACAGATAGCCCATCCCCGCGCCACCCTGCGCCTCGGGCACCAATATCCCCGCCCAGCCCATCTCGGCCTGCGCGCGCCAGGCATCGGCGTCGTAGAATGCAGCAGGCGCCGCATCGCGCATCTTCCGGAACGCCCCGACGGGCGCCTCATTGTCTGCCCATTCGCGCGCCATGTCGCGCAGCATCGTCTGTTCTTCAGTAAGGACTGCCATGTTTTGGTCCTCGTCAGCCCAGCGGAAGCTGGAATCTCGCGCCGCAAGCGCATGTCGGGTGGAGACCGACCCCAGTTTTCGCTGGGGTGACGGCGCTATTGATGGTCCAGCATCCCCAGGATGCGCTTAGCGATCACATTGTTCTGGATCTCGCTCGATCCGCCATAGATCGACACCGCCTTGCCGAAGAGCCAGGCCCGCGCATCCTTGAGCGCATCTGCCTCGAACCCCTCGCCTTCCCAGCCCAACCCGGCGAGCCCACGGATCTCGATCAGCAATTCGGAGCGCTCTTGGATCAGCCGCGCGCCGACATTCTTCATGATCGACGTGGTCGCCGAAGGACCCTGGTTCGACGCAACCTCCTGCGACGCCCGTCGTAGCGTCGCGAGGAACGCCCGGAGATCCATCTCGTGCCGCGCAATCCGCCCGCGCAGCTCGGGATCGGCGATCCGTCCCTGTTCGTCCTCGCCGACGAACGTCTTGGCTAGCGGCGCCAGCGGCGTGCCCTGCGCGAACAATCGACCCGCCGCCGATCCGCCGCCCGACAGGCTCGACCGTTCGTGCTGGAGCAGCCGCTTGCCGATCGTCCAGCCCTGCCCCTCCGCGCCAACGCGATTGGCCTTGGGCACCTGCACATTGGTGAAGAAGGTCTCGCAAAAGGGCGACGATCCCGAGATCAGCCGGATCGGCTTTACCTCGACTCCCGGCGTATCCATGTCGCAGAGCAGGAAGGTGATCCCCTCATGCTTCTTCGTCCGGTCGGTACGCACGAGCATGAAGCATTTGTCCGCCCATTGCCCACCGCTGGTCCATGTCTTCTGCCCATTGACGAGGTAATGATCGCCCTTGTCTTCGGCGAAGCACTGTAGCGAGGCGAGATCCGAACCCGCGCCCGGCTCCGAATAGCCCTGGCACCAGCGGACCGTGCCCTTGGCGATCGCTGGGATATGCTCGCTTTTCTGTTCCTCGCTGCCATATTCGAGCAACGTAGGCCCAAACATCATCACGCCCATCCCGCCGATCGGGTTCCACGCGCCGATCCGCGCCATTTCCTCCTGCAGCACGCGCGCCTCGGCCCGGCTCAGCCCGCCGCCGCCATAGTCGCTTGGCCAGGTCGGCACGCCCCACCCCTTCTCGCCCATCGCCGCCTGCCAAGCGTCCTCCTCGGGCGAATTCTCGTGCGGCCCCTCGACCGCCGACATCGCATTGTCCTTGCCCTTGAGCGAAGGCGGGAAATGCGCTGCCAGCCAGTCGCGGACTTCGCTGCGGAAGGCGCCCAGCGGGTCCGCCGGCGCATCGATCTCGGGTGCCGTCGCCATCATCCTCTCCTCGGCCGCATCGGCTCGATTCGAAAATGCGGTATGGCAACGACAGCGTCAAGTCATCCCGACGTCCTCCCCGTTGCGGGCCGGAATACAGGGTGGTCTAGACTACACGCTTCCCCCGGGTCCGGCTGGTCAAATGGAACGACCCGCACCGATCGCACCGATATGGCCTGAGCACCAATCCCGATCTGCGGACGACGGCAAGCGCATGGTCCTCGGACGGATATCGCAGCTTCCGTCGGCAGACGCTAAGCTTGGTGCGCACGCCGCCCCACCAGCGCCAGCCCCACCAAACTTAGCATCGCAGCCCCGGCAAGATAATAGCCCACCAGCCCCAGCCCGCCGCGCTCGACCAGCGCCGCGGCGATCAGCGGCGTCAGCCCTCCCCCGATGATCCCGCCCAGGTTGAACGTCACCGACACGCCGGTATAGCGCACCCGCGCGGGGAACAGACTCGGTAGCCACCCGCCGAGCGGCCCGTACACGAACCCCATCACGAAGAGCCCGCCCGCCAGCCAGAGGAACACGCTGCCCAGCGCGCCAGCAATGACGAACCACCCGATCGTCAGCCCCGCGCCCACCGTCGCGACGCAGCCGATCGCCAAAATGCGCGTCGCGCCGTGCCGGTCCGCCAGGCTCGACGCAACCCAGATCCCCGCCGCCATGAACAGGATCGCCACCAGCTCGACGCCCAGGAAGGTCTCGCGGCCATAGCCCAGACCCTTGGTGGCATAGCCGATGATGAACACCGTCGAGATATAGAACAGCGCGAAGCACGCGACGGTGCCGACCGTCCCCGCCAGCGTCGGCAGCCAATGGTCGCGGAACAGCTCGCCCACCGGGATCTTGGACGGCGGCGCGGCCTCTTGCGCGGCGACGAACGCCGGGGTCTCGGTCAGCTTGACGCGCACCCACAGCCCCAGGCTCACCAATCCCGCGCTGGCGAGGAAGGGCAGCCGCCAGCCCCATTCGCGGAACTGCTCGTCGGTGAGGAGCGCGCCGAGGATCAGGAAGAACCCGTTTGCGAAGATGAACCCCACCGGCGCGCCCATCGGCGGGAAGCTGCCATAGCGATTGGCCCAGCCGGGCGGCGCATTCTCCACCGCAAGCAGGCTCGCCCCGCCCCATTCGCCGCCCAGCCCCAGCCCTTGGCCGAAGCGCAGCAGGCAGAGCAACGCCGGCGCCACCCACCCGATCATCGCGTAGGTCGGCAGGAACGCGATCAGCACGGTCGAAATGCCCATCAGCATCAGCGACGCGACTAGGGTCGACTTCCGCCCCATGCGGTCGCCGAAATGCCCGAACACCAGCCCGCCGAGCGGCCGGGCGAAGAACGCAACGCTGAAGCTGGCATAGGAGGCAAGCTGCGCAATCCCCGGATCGGTGGTCGGGAAGAACAGCGCGGGGAACACTAAGGCCGCCGCCGTCGCGTAGATATAGAAATCGTAGAACTCGACCGAGGTACCGACCAGGCTCGCGAATAGGATGCGGCGGTGCGAAGCGATCGGTGCGGCGGTCATGTCCCTCTCCCCAATCGGCTCACCTAGTCCCAAACCCGCCATGCCCGCAAATTGAATGCCGTGGAGCCGTCATCGTCGTGTCCCCGATTTAAATCCTAGACAGTTTCGACTCTGTATCGATTGCATCACCACGATGGCGAAGAGGGAGTGACCGTGCGTGAAACGTCGGCACGACGCAGGCTGCTATCGCCGCTTGCCCCGGGCGTGCTCGTATGTTTCTACAACCCGCGCAGCACTTCCGAGCCGATCTGCATGCCAATGGCAGGGGCGTGAAGTTCAACCAGGAAATCGCGGCGCGCGCGATCGAAAAGGCTATTGCCCGGGTCTGACGATCCCGGGCAATGGCCTCACATCACTTCGAATTCGCGGCAGGCTGCGGGGACGGCCAGCGGCGTACTGGTTGCGTTGCCCAAGGCGTCGCCGACAAAGTTGTTCGTGGCGTCGGTTATCCTGTTCTTCAGCGCATAGTTGATCGCACAATAATCAACGGCCGCATTGGGCCGCGCAATTACGTTATTGCGGAATATCTCCAGTACGCCATTAAACCAAAGCGTCCGAAGCACACCGTCTCTTCCGCCAAAATAGTTGCCATCCATCTTCGCAAAGGAGGCGCCATATTTGCTCTCCATGCTATAGATTTGACCGCGATTGTGCGTAATCGTTAAGGTGGTATTGTATATCCCGAAGCTTCCGTCGATCCAGTTATAGTTAACAGGAATGCGGCTGCCCGATTCGGAGAAGCTCAGCGAAGTACCCGATAGATAGTTGCACCGCACCGTCATGATGCTGGTATCGCCCGCGGCAACGCGGTTGCCGGTGAGCGAGTCCGATGCCCTGCGGAAGGTATTTCCGGTGAGTCTGCATTCGGAAATGCTGGAGACGTTGTCGCCTGAGCACTCGAAACCCTGGCCGTTCTTCTGGAACTCCATCACCGAATTGGTCAACGTAAACACCCCCTTGGCGACCACCTTGATGCCGCCGCGCACGATCACGTCGGTGAGGTGTACGTTGGGTTGTTTGACCGTGAGGATACCCGACGACGCCTCCCAACTTGTACCCGCCGGAAGATTGTCAGGCCCGACCGGCTTGAGCGCCGATTCACTTCCCTGGAAGCCAACTGTCTGTCCCGTTCCTCCCGGACCGGGATAGCCAACAGTCGTCTCTGGACAAGTCGGCGTCGGAGTCGGCAAGGTTGTAACTTCGGCGCTACTGAGATCTCCGGCAGATCGGTTGTTAGATGAATCGACCGATAAGATATTGTAAGTATAGAAATTGATCGGCTGCGCGGTGGTGTCGGTGTAAGTCAGGTCCGAAACGATCGCGAGATCTTGGGGTTTGTCACTGCGAATTATCGCATATCGGACCGGACCCACGTCGTCGGTACCCGCAGTCCAAGACAGCGTAACCCGGTTGTGCGTGTAGGAATCTACGGTGACTTTACCAGGCGCAGTCGGCGGATTGGTGTTTATCGGGGTTGGCGTTGAGGTGGCCGATGGTGACGGGGTGGGCGTAGGCGCCGGTGTCGATCCACCCGAGTCGCAACCAGGCAAAGCACTGATAGCGGCTATCATCCCCACCGCCCTAAACAAAATCGCCTTGCGCAACACCGAACCCCCCGACCGTTTAATAATCGGAAGTATCATCCGGGACTTCGCCGAAATACAAAATAATATCTTATCGGCTCGATCAGCCCTGCCCCCATGCCTTAACGGCGCCCAGCATCAGCCAGTAGAGCCCGCCTGACAGCGCCATCGCCGCGGGCAAGGTCAGCAGCCACGCCGCGGCAAGCTGCAGGATCGTGCGCCTTTGCAGCCCTTGCCCGTTCGCCACCGCGGCACCCGCCACGCCCGATGACAGGATATGTGTGGTCGAGACCGGCAGCCCGAAGCGGTCAGCGCTCAGAATCGTCGCCGCGGCGACCAACTCGGCGGTCGCGCCCATGCCATAGGTCATGTGCTGCTTGCCGATCCGCTCGCCAACGGTGACCACGATCCGCTTCCAGCCGATCATCGTGCCGAGCCCCAGCGCGATCGCGACGACCACCTTCACCCACAGCGGAATGAAGCGCGTGCCGGCCTCCAGGCTCTTCTGATAATCCTTGATCGCGCTCAACTCGGCCGGCTGGAAGCCCTCGGGCTTCTTCAGCGCAAGCTTGGTGGTATCGAGCACCAGATACATGTCGTTGCGTACATTTGGGGTCGCTTCGGCGGGCACCTGGCTAAGCGAGCCATAGCTGGCAACGCGCTGGGTCAGGTCCATCGAAAGGCTGTCGAGCGCGGCATAGACCGGCGCACCTTCGACCTTGCGCTGCTGGAGCGCGCTGGTCAGCATCGCGCGGGCCTGGTCGGGCGCCATCTCGATCCCGCCACTGCGCGCGTCGAAAGCCGCGGTCGCGGTGTTGGCGGTCTGAACGAACGCCGGAGTCGCGCTGGTCGGCAGCGTGCGGTTCAGCGCATAGGCGGTGGGCGCGCATCCGATCAGGATCAGCATGATCAGCCCCATGCCCTTCTGGCCATCGTTCGATCCGTGGCTGAAAGAGACCGCGGTGCACGTGAAGATCAGCAGTGCGCGCACGCCGGTGGGCGGCGCCTTGTCACCCTCGGGCGCCTTGTAGAGCTCGGGCCGGCGGACGAGCATCCGCATCACGCACAGCAGCAGCATCGCCGCGCCGAAGCCGATCAGCGGCGCCATCCACAGACCGGTGAGTACCTTCTGCGCCTGGCTCCAGTCGACCCCGGCCGTGCCGCCACGCGACCCGGCCTGGAGCAGCTGGTTGGCAAAGCCGACGCCTAGCACCGATCCAATCAGCGTATGCGACGAGCTATTGGGCAGCCCGACATACCAGGTGGCCAGGTTCCACAGGACGGCGGCAAGCAGCAACGCGAAGATCATCGCGAAGCCCGCGGCCGAGCCCACGTTGAGGATCAGATCGACGGGCAGCAGCGTGATGATCGAATAGGCCACCGCCCCACTCGAGAACATCACGCCCAGGAAGTTGAAGAAGCCGGACCACACCACCGCGAAGTGCGCGGGCATCGAATTGGTGTAAATCACCGTGGCGACGGCGTTGGCGGTGTCGTGGAAGCCGTTGACGAACTCGAACCCCAAGGCGATCAGCAGCGCCAGCGCCAGGAAGGCGAACACCCCGAGCGCCAGTTCCTCGCCCACCCCGCGGGTATCGGCGAGCACGCTCCACCCGGCATAGGCCATCCCGCCGACCAGCAGCGCCGCGAACAGCAGCTTGGCGAGCGGATGGGGCTTATAGTCGAATCGCGAGGCCCGCGGCGTCTCGGCCGTGGGTGCCTGGTCCAGTGCGAGCGTCGCCATATCGCGCCCCTGACCCGGCTTCGTGACAAAGTGATGACAGCCGCGTCTCGAAGCTGTGGATCACTTCTCGAAACAGGTCGTCCGCGTGACCTTGACCACCTTCCCGCCGGCGTCCTTCTGCTCCTGCCGCCCCGGCTCGCACGGCGGCCGCTGCGCCTCGGGCTGGCTCGTCCGCCACGCGACATAGGTCGCGATCACTGCGATCGCGAGCACGATCCCTAGCCTCAGTTTCCGGTTACGCCACATGCCTGTCTCCCACGGCGGCGCCATAGCGCGACCGCAGGGCGCACGCCAAGCGGTTGCCTGAGGTTCGCCCGCGCCGACAAGATAGCTCCTAGCCCGCCGGCGGCCTCTCCACCGACGGCGACACCATCACCAGCTTGGTCGCATCTGCCGCGGGGGTGCCAGGGGTCGGAGTCCTGGCGGGGTCGAGGTTGAACAGCCGCTGGACCAGCGATTCCATCGCCTGGAACACGCCCTCCACGCCGAACCCCGCGACGAAGCACAAGGCCGATGCCGACATGTGGATCGGTCCCAGCAGCCCCTGCTGTCCCTGCTGCGTCCCGTCGGGCGTGACGAACAGCCCGATGCAGGCGCCGATCACCGCGCCGAGCGCCAGTCGGACATAAGCCAGCACGATGTCGCGTGGCGAGAGCAGGCTCTCGCGCATCCGCGCCGATACGCTGCGTACCACCGCCGCGCCCGCGCCGAGCAGCCCGTAGAAGATCGGCAGCACCGAATTGGCAAGGATGCCGAGCGCCACCGCCGCCCATTCGACATGGACGTCGAGCAGTTCGGCGCGGTCGAGCGGTATGCTGTTGGCCTCGGCCGGCTTATCCCAATTCTCGCCGCCCATCAGCGCGATCAAAAACCGCCGGAGCGGCCCGCCCGCATCAAGCCATTTCCGCAGGTTGCGCGCCGCAGCGGCCTGCTGGGCGATCGCACGCTCGATATCGCTGCGATTGGCATTGTCGCGCGTGGTAGCCGTATCGGGCGCCGCGGCAGGCGCCGTTTCGGGTGGGTCGCCAGCCTCTGCGCCTTCCGTCTGCGCGCCTCCTGCCTGCGCAGGCGCCGGCGCAGGCCGCTCGTCCGTGGGGGCGCTGAGCGGTGACGTCTCGCCGACTATCGGCACCGGCGACGCCGGATCGCCCGGCACCGCCGCCTTCCGCAGGTCGACGATCCGCGCCTCGAGGCTGTTATAGCGGTTGAGCAGTGCGCTCCCCGTCGCCACGTCCCATGACAGGAAGCACGTCGCGGTCAGCCAGCCGACCATTCCGAGCAGCAGCGCGTACATCAGCGCACGATAGAAGAGCGCGCTCGCCGCCAGCGCGGGATAGGCCCGCGCCGCCAGCCCGCCGCGCGACGGCGCGCGCTGGCTGGCCCAGCCGATACCGGTCTCGTCCTCACCCGCCTCGCGCCGCCGCCGCGCCTCGGGATCGTACCCCGCGAGCCGCACCAGGATCCGCCGCCACCAGGGCAGCCGTATCGCGTTGCCCGCCTCGCCGGCCATCATTACGGTGAACGCGATCGTCGCCCCAGTCGCCGGGAAGGCGCGATTGTTGAGCAGATCCTTGGCCCGGATCAGCTTGGCGGCGTTGCGCGCCTCCTCGCGCGCGCTCGGTCGATCCTCGGGTCGCGGCGGCCAGGCGATCTCGCAGATCTGCTCGATCCAGCCCCGCTGCATCTGTGCCTCGGACGTTCCGAACACCGGATCGTCGTCGAGGATCATCGGCACGCTCTTGGCCTGGGTCGACGATATGTGATCGAGCAGCAGATAGACCTCGGCCAGCTCGCGCGCGAGGATGAAGTCCTGAATATCGCCGCCCTCGTCGGCCACGTCTTGCGCCATATCGCCCCCGATATTTGCCGATACTGCCCCGCTTCTTGCGAGTCGCGCCCTTATGTCTGCAAAGGCTAGCGCAAGTTCGCTCCGCCTGCCACCGCGCAACCTGCGGGCACGAGGCAACTTGCCCCCGCCGCGCGCGTTCCCTACTTGTTCGCCGATGACTCTTCCCGCGCCCTCCCCCGACGACGCACCTTATCTGCGGGGCCTCAACGCCCCCCAGCGCGATGCCGTGCTCACCACAGAAGGTCCCGTCCTCGTCCTCGCAGGCGCCGGCACGGGCAAGACCGCGGCGCTCACCGCCCGCCTCGCCCACCTGCTGTTCACGCGGAAGGCCTATCCCAGCGAGATCCTTTCGGTCACCTTCACCAACAAGGCCGCGCGCGAGATGCGCGAGCGGGTCGGCCGGCTGGTCGGCGACGCGGTCGAGGGGATGCCCTGGCTTGGCACCTTTCACGCGATCGGCGCCAAGATGCTCCGCCGCCATGCCGAGCTGGTCGGGCTCCAGTCCAACTTCACCATCCTCGACACCGACGATCAGCTCCGACTGCTGAAGCAGCTCATCGCCGCCGCCGATCTCGACGAGAAGCGCTGGCCCGCGCGCCAACTCGCCGGGCTGATCGACAGCTGGAAGAACAAGGGGCTTACTCCGAAGGAAATCGACGCCGGCGAATCCGAGGCCTATGCCAATGGCAAAGGCCAGGCGATGTACGCCGCGTACCAGGACCGCCTGCGTACGCTCAACGCCTGCGACTTCGGCGACCTGCTCCTCCACATGCTCGTGATTCTCAAGACCGATCGCGAGGTTTTATTGCTGTATCAGAACCGCTTCCGCTACATCATGGTGGACGAGTATCAGGATACCAACAGCGTCCAGTATCTCTGGCTCCGCCTGCTCGCGCAGGATCGGAAGAACATCTGCTGCGTCGGCGACGACGACCAGTCGATATATTCGTGGCGCGGCGCACAGGTCGAGAACATCCTCAAGTTCGAGAAGGACTTCCCCGGCGCCAAGGTGATCCGGCTCGAGCAGAACTACCGCAGCACGCCACACATCCTCGCCGCCGCCAGTGGCGTAATCGCCAATAATGGCGGCCGCCTCGGCAAGACGCTGTGGACCGAGAAGGACGTGGGCGAGAAGGTCAAGGTGCTCGGCATCTGGGACGGCCCCGAGGAGGCCCGCCGCGTCGGCGAGGAGATCGAGGGCCTCCAGCGCGGCGGCACCAGCCTCGACGACGTCGCGATCCTCGTCCGCGCGCAGCACCAGACGCGCGAGTTCGAAGATCGATTCATCAGCATCGGGCTGCCCTATCGCATCATTGGCGGCTTCCGCTTCTACGAGCGCCAGGAAATCCGCGACGCGCTCGCCTACCTCCGCGTCGTCGCCCAGCCGTCGGACGACTTGGCGTTCGAGCGTATCGTCAACGTCCCCAAGCGCGGCCTCGGCGACAAGGCCTTGGCAAAGGTCCACCAGTTTGCCCGCGCCGAAGGCCTGCCACTCACCACCGCGGGCGCGCGCATCCTCGACACCGACGAGCTCACGCCCCAGGCGCGCCGCAGCCTTGGCAACCTGATCGGCGACATCGCTCGCTGGCGGAGCATGGGCGACACCCTCCCCCATCCCGAGCTCGCGCGGATCATCCTCGACGAGAGCGGCTACACCGCGATGTGGCAGGCTGATCGCACCGCCGAAGCCGCCGGCCGCCTTGAGAATTTGAACGAACTCGTCCGCGCGATGGAGGAATACGAGTCGCTCACCGCGTTCCTCGAGCATGTCAGCCTGGTGATGGACAACGAGGCGCAGGCCGACGAGGCCAAGGTGACGATCATGACGATCCACGCCGCAAAGGGCCTCGAATACGACACGGTGTTCCTGGTCGGCTGGGAGGAAGGCATCTTCCCCTCACAGCGCGCGCTCGACGAAGGCGGCCTCGCCAGCCTCGAGGAGGAACGCCGCCTCGCTTATGTCGCGATCACCCGCGCCCGGCGAAAGGCCACCATCCTCCACGCCGCCAATCGTCGCATCTACGGACAATGGACCTCGTCGCTCCCCAGCCGCTTCGTCGCCGAACTGCCAGGCGAGCATGTGGAGAGCGAGACCAGCATGACCGGCGGCGAATCGCTATGGCGCGCCAACTGGTCCGAGCGGGCTGATCCTTTCGCCGATGTCGGCCGCGGCACGGGGCGAGGCCCCGGCTGGCAGCGCGCCGCGGGCGTCGACGCCAAGAATCCAGGTGGCAGCTTCACCCCGCGCACCTTCTCGCGCGAGCCCGCGCGGGTGCTGGAAAGCCATGCGAGTGCCGTGAGCTTCGGTGCCAAGCCGCGCGCGGATCTGTCGGTCGGGCAGCGCGTGTTCCACCAGAAGTTCGGCTACGGGCTGATCGCCGAGATCGAGGGCAACAAGCTTGAGATCGATTTCGAGCAGGCAGGCAGGAAGCGGGTCATGGATAGTTTTGTGACCGCGGAAGGATAGATCGGCTCTCGTGATCCCAATGTGCTCCCCAAAAACTCTCCCGTCATAATTCCGGGCCGAGCCATGCGCTTCGATGAAGTGGATACGCACACGCGTCGGCTTCTGCGCTCAGACGTCAGAGCGCCCAATCAAGCTGCAACCACAATTTCCGCGTGTCGGTCAGCAACAGGTCCGCGCGGTAGTCGGCATAGCGCACCGAAACCGCCGTTTTGCCGAGCTTGCCGGTGGCGAGCAGGTCGATCTCGTTGCCATAGTGGCGTACAAGTCGGTCGCTCTCATAGCGGTGATATGCAGCCTGCAGGCTCACGCTCTTGAGCGGGCCGATCGCCTTCCAGCCATAGCCGAGACTGGCATACAGGTCGCGGATGCCGTCGGGCGGCGTGGTGGTGAACTTGTCTGCCCAGCCCTGGAACTTGAACACCGCGCCCAGCGGCGTCTGGAAGCTGGTCAGCGCGGCACCTCGATCTGCGCCGAGCACCTCATAACCTCCCCCCAGCTTCCATCCACGCAGCTCCAACGCCGCGTCGGCGAGCCAATAGCTTGCAGAATAGTCGTTCGGGTTGCGGTGATAGTCGGACTGCCGAGCATGGCTGAGCTGGTATGCGAGCTTCACGCCGCCGCCGAACGACTGCGCTCCGGCTAGGCGGACGCCATAGCTCTGGCTCGAAAGCCGAAAGCCCTGCACCGCCGCCTCGTCCTGATCCACCAGATAGGCGAAGCCGGTGAGCGTGCCGACCGGGGTGGCATAGCTGAGATTGGCGAAGACATTGTCGCCGCCGACGCCCGGCTGGCGCGCGCCATTACCCTCGACGCCCCAGATCGTGCGCACGTCCCAGACATAGCTGAGATCCAGCTTGAGCCCCTTCGCCGGCACCACTTCGGCGCGCACCGCGTCGAAGGTCTGCGCATTCTGGCGGATCGCGGCATTGCCGACGAAGCGCTCGTCGTCGAGCGCGATGCGCTGGCGCCCGGCGGTGACGGTCAGCGGCGCCGAGCGATATTGAAGCTGGGCGCGGTAGAGTGCGACATTCTCGGGATCTCCGACCTGGGGCCGAGTCGCTGCACCATGGAGCCCATCATAATAGCGATCGTCGAGCGCGACATTGCCCTGTGCCTCGACCAGTGCGCTCCAGCCACTCTCGGAGACCTGCACCCCGGCGCGGACGCGCGCGGTCACGGCATCAGCGTCGCGTGGCAGGCCGTCCTGCTCGACATGCTCGTAGCGCAGCCGCGCCTCGGCCAGCGCCTTGACGTCCTGTGCGCAGGCCGGGCCTGCCGCGGCGAGCGCCGCCACGGTGGCGATTGCGATTCTCATGGGGACTCCTTCCAGAAGCTTCGGTTACGCAAGCCGGCCAGGCCGGGCTCGACTCCACCGAAATTGCGGGGTGCCGCAGGTCAATCGTCGATCGACCGCTTGTAGGTCTCGGGCAGCAGGAACAGGCCGAGCACCAGCGTCACCAGCGCGGCGACCACCGGATACCAAAGGCCGTAATAGATATCCCCCGTCGCCGCGACCATCGCGAACGCCGTCGCCGGCAGGAAACCGCCGAACCAGCCGTTGCCGATATGATACGGCAGCGACATCGAGGTGTAGCGGATGCGGCTGGGGAACAGCTCGACCAGCATCGCGGCGATCGGGCCGTACACCATCGTCACCAGCAGGACGAGCGCGGTGAGCACCGCGACGACCAGCGGCTGGTTGATCCGGGCCGGATCTGCCTTGGCGGGATAGCCCGCCTCCGCCAGCGCCGCCTTGGCGCTGTCCTGGAAGTCGGCGATGCCCACCGCCAGCACCGCGCTCTCCTTGAGCGGGTCTTTGCGAGGATCATAAGCGGGGACTTGCCGCGCGCCGACCTGCACCACCGCGCTGGTCCCTGCCGGCGCCTCGATATTGCGATAGGCGACGCCCTGCTTGGCGAGGAACGCCTTGGCGATGTCGCAGCTCGAACGGTCGAACTTGTTGCCCCCGATCGGATCGAACTGGAACGAGCATTCGGCCGGATCGGCGGTGACGCTTACAGGCGCAGTGCGCTGGGCGTGCGCCAGCGCCGGGTTCGCCGCTTCGGTTAGCAGGCCGAACAGCGGGAAATAGCTGGCGGCGGCGATCGCGCAGCCGGTGAGGATGATCGGCTTGCGCCCGATCTTGTCCGACAGCCAGCCGAAGAACACGAAGAACGGCGTGCCGATCGCCAGCGCGATCGCGATCAGGATGTTGGTCGTCCAGCCATCGACCTTGAGCGTCTTCTCGAGGAAGAACAGCGCGTAGAATTGCCCAGTGTACCAGACCACCGCCTGGCCGACGACCGCGCCGAACAGCGCGATCAGCACGAGGCGGAGGTTAGGCCAGCGGCCGAACGCTTCGGTCAGCGGCGCCTTGGAGGTCGTGCCCTCCTCCTTCATCTTCTTGAACACCGGGCTCTCGTTGAGCTGGAGCCGGATCCACATCGACACGCCGAGCAGCACGATCGAGATCAGAAAGGGCACGCGCCAGCCCCAGTCGGCGAACGCCGCCTCGCCGATGATCCAGCGCGTGCCGATCACGACCAGCAGCGCCGCGAACAGACCCAAGGTGGCCGTGGTCTGGATCCAGCTGGTGTAGAGCCCGCGCTTGTTGTTGGGGGCGTGCTCGGCGACATAGGTCGCGGCGCCGCCATATTCACCGCCAAGCGCCAAGCCCTGCGCCAACCGCAGCGCGACCAGGATCACCGGCGCGGCGACGCCGATGCTAGCATAGCTGGGCAGCAGGCCGACGGTAAAGGTCGACAGGCCCATGATCGCCATGGTGACGAGGAAGGTGTTCTTCCGACCGACGAGATCGCCGATCCGCCCGAAGAAGAGCGCGCCGAACGGACGGACCGCGAAGCCCGCGGCGAAGGCGGCGAGCGCGAAGATGAATGCGGTGGTTTCGTTGACGCCTGAGAAGAACTTGGCGGAGATGATCGTTGCGAGGAGGCCGTAAAGGTAGAAATCATACCATTCGAACACGGTGCCGAGCGACGAGGCAGCGATCACCAGCTTCTCGTTCTGCGTCGCCTGGTGGTGCTCGGGTATCCCCGCAGTCTCGGCCATGAATCGCTCCCCCTCTTATGGTGCTACCAAAACCACATGCGGACGTGGCTGCAAACCCCTCGCGCTTCACAGCGGCGGCGCATCGGGGTAAACGGAGACATGATCGACCGTCTCTTCCTCTCTCATCCGCGCAGCGTCGGCGAGAGCTATGGCGAGCATGCCGCCACCGCGTCGCGCTTCGGCATCTCGATGATCCTGGGCGGTGCCGCCTGCCTGGTCCACGCCGTGCTGCCCAATCTGTTCGCGCGCACCGCGAGCGACACGGTCAAGAAGCTCTACGGCCAGATGAAGGCGCGCCAGCCTGCCTTCTCGCAAGAGCGCCCCGCGTTCCAGCAGCCCGAATGGCAGATCGAATACGAAATCTAGCCCGGTGATCGAGCATGTCGCCATCATCGGCGCGGGGTTTTCGGGGACGCTGCAGGCGATCAACCTGCTCCGCCACGAAGGGCCCCGCGCCACGCTGATCGAGCGCGCGCCGGTCGCCGGCACCGGCCTGGCCTATGGCGCCGCGCATCCGAGCCATCTGCTCAACGTACGCGCCAGCAACATGAGCGCCTTTCCGGACGACCCTTCGCACTTCGTTCGCTGGCTCGAAGCCCTCGGGGTGCCGGACGCGCCAGCGGCGTTCATCCCGCGCGTCACCTACGGCGAGTATCTGCGCGAACTGCTCGAAGCGGCGTTGAGGGATCCGAGTGGACGGCTGACGCTGCTCCGCGACGAAGTTCAGGATATCACGCTGGACGGCGGCGTGAAGGTCGCGCTGCGCAACCGCACGCTCGACGCCGATGCCGCGGTGCTTGCGGTCGGAAATCTGCCGCCGCACGATCCGCCTGGACTCGATCCCGAGCGCCTCTCGGCCGAGCGCTACAAGGGCGACCCGTGGGATGCGGGCGTGCCCGAGAACCTGTCGAGCACCGACACGGTGCTGATCATCGGCACCGGGCTCACCATGATCGACGTCGTGCTGCTGCTCGACGCCCGGGGGTTCAAGGGGCGCATCGTCGCGCTGTCGCGGCGCGGCTTGCTGCCCCGTTCGCATGCGCCCGGCAGCGACTGGCAGAAGATCGGCGAGCGGCCCGCCACCACGGCCTCCCACCTGCTCCGCGGCGTGCGCGACCGCGGCGAGGCGGTGGGCTGGCGCAACGCCGTCGACGAGCTGCGTCCGTTCACCCAGGCGATGTGGGGCAATGCCAGCGAGGCCGAGCGCGGGCGCTTCCTGCGGCACCTGCGGCCGTGGTGGGACGTCCATCGCCACCGGCTGGCGCCCGAGGTCTACGCCCGGCTGATGGCAGTGATCGATCGCGGCCAGCTCGAGGTGATCGCCGGCAAGACGCTGGGGTTCGAGGAGCGGCCCGAGGGTATCGAGGTCGGCTTCCGCCGCCGCGGCAGCGACAGGGCCGAGACGCTGCGCGCCCAGCGCATCGTCAACTGCACGGGCCCGCTGGGCGACCTGGCCCGCACCCAGGAGCCGCTGCTCCAGAAGCTCGCCGCGCGCGGGCTGATCCGCCCCGACGCCGCGCATCTCGGGATCGACGTCGACAATCAGGGCCAGACGATTGCCGCCGACGGGCAACCCAATGCCAAGCTCTACGCGCTCGGCCCGATGACCCGCGGCGCGTTCTGGGAGATCGTCGCCGTCCCCGACATCCGGACGCAGACCTGGAACGTCGCCCGCCGCCTCTCCAACGCCCATTGGGTGGGTGGCGAGGGGCTTTGACGATCGGAGCGGGCAAGACGGGTTCCCAACCATAAGGTTGGCAAGGTCAAGACGGCCAACCATTTGGTTGGCTGGAAAAAGCCCGGATTTACGTGGTTCTTGCCGTTTGACGGGTCGAGTCAAGCGCCACGCGGTTGACTCGTTCGCGCATTTGCGAGTCAACCATTCGATCCGAATGTGATGTGCCGCAGACTCGCCCACAGGAGAAACGTAAGCAGAAGAAATCCTACATTTCCAGCGATCATCCGACCGCTGAAAACCCTTATTAGTATCAATTGACACTATCTGGCCGGGAAGGTATTTCCCGCGCCATGACCGATTCAGCCAATCCGCTCGGCCTCAACGGCTTCGAGTTCGTCGAGTTCACGTCGCCCGACCCCGAGGCGATGGCGCGGCAGTTCGAGCAGATGGGCTTCGTCGCCAGCCACCGGCACCCGCGCAAGAACATCACGCGCTACAAGCAGGGCCGCATCAACCTGATGCTCAACCGTGACGAGACTGGCCGAGTCGCCGAGTTCCGCGCCGCGCACGGTCCCTCGGCCAGCGCGATGGCGTTCCGCGTTGCCGATCCCGAAGCCGCGATGGCCTGGGCGCTCGAGCACGGCGCCAAGCGCACTGCCGAGGACGACACCGTCATCGAGGGCATCGGCGGATCGTATCTCTATTTCATCCAGGACGGCACCAACCTCTACGCCGATTGGGACGAAGTCCCCGGCTGGCAGGCGGCCGAGGCCGAGAACAATGTCGGGCTCGACCTGCTCGACCACCTCACCCACAATGTCCGCCGCGGCCAGATGCGGGTGTGGAGCGAATTCTACAAGACGCTGTTCGGCTTCGAGGAGCAGAAGTATTTCGACATCAAGGGCCAGGCCACCGGGCTGTTCAGCCAGGCGATGATCGCCCCCGACAAGGCGATCCGCATCCCGCTCAACGAGAGCCAGGACGACGCCAGCCAGATCGAGGAATTCATCCGCGAATATCAGGGCGAGGGCATCCAGCACCTCGCGCTGACTACCGACGACATCTACGACACCGTCGAGCGCCTGCGTGCCCGCGGGGTGAAGCTGCAGGATACGATCGAGACTTATTTCGAGCTGGTCGACAAGCGCGTCCCCGGGCATGGCGAGGACCTTGAGCGGCTGCGAAAGAACCGCATCTTGATCGACGGCAGCGTCGAGAATGGCGAGGGTCTGCTGCTGCAGATCTTCACCGAGAACATGTTCGGGCCGATCTTCTTCGAGATCATCCAGCGCAAGGGCAATGAGGGCTTCGGCAACGGCAATTTCCAGGCGCTGTTCGAAAGCATCGAGCTCGACCAGATCCGCCGCGGGGTGATCAAGGTCGACGCGTAACTATCGGATTAGTTTGGAGAGGAAGATCGGGGGAGCGGCGCGCGTTGCGCGGCGCTCACCCCGACAACCTTAGGCGATCGCTAGCGCCCCCTGGGGCTCGGCCGCGCCTTCGCGGAAGCGAGCTTCGTCGAGGATGCCTTCGCGCTTGGCAACGAGCACCGGGACCAGCATCTGGCCCGCGACGTTGGTCGCGGTGCGGCCCATGTCGAGGATCGGATCGATCGCGAGCAGTAGCCCGACGCCGTCGAGCGGCAGGCCCAGCGTCGACAAGGTGAGCGTGAGCATCACCGTGGCGCCGGTCAGCCCGGCGGTCGCCGCCGAGCCGAGCACCGAGACGAAGGCGATCAGCGCATAATGCTGCAGTCCGAGCGGGATGCCGTAGAATTGCGCGACGAAGATCGCCGAGATCGCCGGATAGATCGCCGCGCAGCCATCCATCTTGGTCGTCGCCCCCAGCGGCACCGCGAAGGCGGCGTAGGCGCGCGGCACGCCGAGCGCACGCTCGGTCAGATCCTCGGTGACCGGCAAGGTGCCGACCGACGAGCGCGACACGAAGCCGAGTTGGATCGCCGGCCAGGCCGACGCGAAGAAGCGCAGGGGGCTGAGGCCGTGCGCGGCGAGCAGCGCCGGATAGACCAGCAGCAGCACCAGCGCGAGGCCGAGATAGACCGCCCCGGCATAGGTGCCTAGCGCGGCGAGCGACTCCCAGCCATAGCGGACCACGGCGTCGCCGATCAGCGCGGCGGTGCCGATCGGGGTGAGGCGGATCACCCAGCGCAGCAGCAGCCGGAAGACCGCGAGCGCCGAGGCGTTGAAATCGAGGAAGCGATGCCCCGCCTCCCCTGCCCGCACCGCCGCGGCGCCGATCGCCACGGCGAGCACGATGATCTGGAGGATGTTGAACGACAGCCCGGTGGTGGCGCCGCCCTCGGCCAGCTTGGTCGAAGCGGCGATGCCGAGGAAGTTGGCGGGGACCAGCCCCTTGAGGAAATCGAGCCAGCTGCCGGTGCTCGACGGCGCGGCCGCGGCGCTGGCGGCGACGGCGCTGTGGTGGCCGGGCTGGAGAACGAGCCCCAGCGTGATGCCGATCGCCACGGCGATCCCGGCAGTGATCGCGAACCAGAGCAGGGTACGCACCACCAGCCGCGCGGCGTTGTTCAAGTCGCGCAGCGCCGCGATCGACGCAACGATCGCGGTGAACACCAGGGGCGGCACCAGCAGCTTGAGCAACTGGACGAAGATCTGGCCGACCGTCTGCAGCGCCTGGGCGAGGCCGTTCGCGGTCTCGCCATCGCCGCCGATCGCGCGCGCCGCGAGCCCGAGCGCGAGCCCGGCGGCCATGCCGATCGCGACCTGCACGCCGAAACCGGGCAGCGCAAGGCGCCGTGGTTCGGCTAGGGATACGGGCATTGATTACGACTCCGGAATTAAACCTACTGGAAACGTAGGAATTGCCGGGACGGCGCGAAACAAACTTTAGGTTCGCGGCCTGAAAGCAGCAGCAGATAGTAACATTTGACACTTTCTGCGCGGAGCGACACAGAGACGGGCATAGAGAGGACGCGATGACCGATTATTTTCCCGGCTTCGGCAATCATGTCTCGACCGAGGCGGTGCCCGGCGCGCTGCCCGTCGGGCGGAACAGCCCGCAGCGGCCCGCTTATGGGCTTTATGCAGAACAGCTTTCGGGAAGTGCGTTCACCGCGCCGCGGCACGAGAACAAGCGATCGTGGCTGTATCGGCTGCGGCCGACTGCCGAGCATCCGCCGTTCGTGCGGTATCAAGGCGCGAAGAACTTCGCACCCGGGACGGTGCGCGAACCGCTGGCACCCAATCGGCTGCGTTGGGATCCCCTGCCCGCCCCGACCGCGCCGACCGACCTGATCGACGGCATGACGACAATGCTCGCCAATCGCGATCCCGCCGATCTCGAGGGCGTGGCGGTGCATGTCTATGCGGCGAACAAGGACATGACCGACCGCGTGTTCGTCGATGCCGATGGCGAGTTGCTGTTCATCCCCCAGGCTGGGCGGCTGGCGCTGCTCACCGAGCTGGGACGGATCGACATCGCGCCGGGTCAGATCGCGCTGGTGCCGCGCGGGGTAAAGTTCCGGGCCTTGCTCCCCGATGGCAGCGCGACCGGCTATGTTGCGGAGAATCACGGCGCGCTGTTCCGGCTGCCTGATCTGGGGCCGATCGGCGCAAACGGGCTTGCCAATCCGCGCGACTTCGAGACGCCAGCCGCCTGGTTCGAGGACCGAGACGACGCGACCGAGATTGTGCAAAAGTCGTTGGGAAGCCTGTGGACAACCACGCTCGACCATTCGCCGCTCGACGTGGTAGCGTGGCACGGCAACCTGGCGCCGTGGCGCTATGACCTCGCCCGGTTCAACACGATCAACAGCGTGAGCTTCGACCATCCCGATCCGTCGATCTTCACCGTGCTGACCTCGCCCAGCGACGTGCCGGGGCGGGCGAACGCCGATTTCGTGATCTTCCCGCCGCGCTGGATGGTGGCGGAAGACACGTTCCGCCCGCCCTGGTTCCACCGCAACGTGATGAGCGAGGCGATGGGGCTGATCCACGGCGCGTACGACGCCAAGGCGGAGGGGTTCGCGCCGGGGGGGCTCTCTCTGCACAATCTGATGGCCGGGCACGGGCCCGACCTGGCGAGCTGGGAGGCGGCGAGCAACGTCGAATTGAAGCCCCACAAAATCGCGGGAACGATGGCGTTCATGGTTGAGACGTGCTGGCCGTATCGACCGACCGCCTATGCGCTGGAGCGGGCGCAACCGGATTATGATGCGGCTTGGAAGGGGTTTCCGAAGGCGAAGCTCCCTTGATCCTCCCCGGCACGGGGAGGTGGCGGCGCGCAGCGCTGACGGAGGGGATTCTCCGCGCAGTCCATCCTTTGCGGCCCGCCCCCTCCACCATGCTTCGCATGGTTCCCCTCCTCGTTTCGGGGAGGAACTTTTGAGCGAGCGCCTCACCGCTACTCCGGCGGGCGTCACGCTTGGGCCGCTCGCCCTCATCCCCGAGGACACCTCGCGCAACTTCGTCCTCGAATTGCGCGCGGGGCGCTTCCACGGGTTCGTGGTGCGCAAGGGCGATGCAGTGCACGGCTATGTCGATCTCTGCGCGCACATGGCGCTGCCGCTGGCGCAGGAACTCGACGCCTATCTTACCCCCGATGCCGGCCTGATCCAGTGCAGCTGGCATGGCGCACTCTACCGGATCGACGACGGCATCTGCGTCGGGGGACCCTGCGTCGGAGCGCGGCTCCGGGCGTGGCCGGTGACCATCAGCGACGGGATGATCGTGACGGCCTGAGCGCTTGCGGTCCGCGGCGGAATCGGCGAAAAGCGGGGCAAATAGGACAGCATTGCTGACACGTCCTCAAGGAGAGGCAAGATGGACTCGACGCTCGATTTCGGTCTCGGCGACACCGCCGACATGATCCGCGACACCACCCAACGCTTCGCCAGGGAGCGGATCGAGCCGCTCGCAGCGAAGATCGACGCCGAGGACTGGTTCCCGCGCGAGCTGTGGCCGGCGATGGGCGAGCTGGGGCTGCACGGCATCACGGTCGATGAGGAATTTGGCGGGCTGGGCCTCGGCTATCTCGAGCACGTCATCGCCTGCGAGGAAGTCAGCCGCGCCTCGGCCTCGATCGGGCTCAGCTATGGCGCGCATTCGAACCTGTGCGTCAACCAGATCAGCCGCTGGGCAAGCCCCGAGCAGAAGGCCAAATATCTGCCCAAGCTGATCTCGGGCGAGCATGTCGGGTCTCTGGCAATGTCCGAGGCGGGGGCGGGCTCGGACGTGGTCGGCATGAAGCTGCGCGCCGAGGCGGTTCCGGGCGGATACAAGCTCAACGGCACCAAGTTCTGGATCACCAATGCGGCCTATGCCGACACGCTTGTCGTCTATGCCAAGACCGGGGAAGGATCGCGCGGTATCACCACCTTCCTGATCGAGAAGGACATGCCCGGCTTCTCGATCGGGCAGAAGATCGACAAGATGGGGATGCGCGGCTCGCCGACCGCCGAGCTCGTATTCGACGATTGCTTCGTCGGCGAGGAGCAGGTGATGGGGCCGCTCAACGGCGGCGTCGGGGTGCTGATGTCGGGGCTCGACTACGAGCGCACCGTGCTCGCGGGGATCCAACTCGGGATCATGCAGGCGTGCCTCGACGTGGTGCTGCCGTACCTGCGCGAGCGGAAGCAGTTCGGCCAGCCGATCGGGCATTTCCAGCTGATGCAGGCCAAGGTGGCGGACATGTACGTCGCGCTGAACAGCGCCCGCGCGTACGTCTATACCGTCGCCAAGAATTGCGATGCGGGGCGGACGACGCGGTTCGATGCGGCGGGGGCGATCCTGCTCGCGTCGGAGAATGCGGTGCGGGTGTCGCTCGAGGCGATCCAGGCGCTGGGCGGCGCGGGCTATACCAAGGACTGGCCGGTCGAGCGCTTCGCGCGCGACGCCAAGCTGCTCGATATCGGGGCGGGGACCAACGAGATCCGGCGGATGCTGATTGGGCGCGAATTGGTGGGGGGCTGAAACTCCTTCTCCCCTTGTGGGAGAAGGAAGGGGCCCTCTGCGAAGCAGTGGGAAGGATGAGGGGGACGTTGATCAAGACACACTCCCCCTCACCCTTCCGCCGATTTCATCGGCTCCCTCCCTCTCCCACAAGGGGAGAGGGAATTTCGTTACTTGAACAACCCTAGGTCGATCGCCTCGCCCATCTTGGCTTCGCCCTCGCCGTGCGGGTGGAGATTGTCGCCGCGCTGGAGCGCCGGGTTTAGCTTCTTGGGATTGGCGGGATCGGCGACGACCTTCTCCATGTCGATCACGCCGTCGAAGGCGCGCGAGGTGCGGATCCAGTCGTTGACGCGCACGCGGATCGCCTCGCCCTCGGGGCTGTAATAGCCGGCGCCTTCATAGGGCAGCACGGTCATCGCGATCACCTTGATCCCGTGGTCGTGCGCGCGCGCGATCAGCTGACGATAGCCCTGGATCAGCTGCTCGGCGGTGAGCGCCGGAGCGCCGTCGGGCAGCGGCGGGCCCAGGCTGCCGATATCGTTGATCCCCTCGAGCAGCACGAGGTGCGTCACCCCGCGCAGCGATAGCACGTCGCGGTCGAAGCGGCTGAGCGCGCTGGGGCCGGTGCCCATGCTGAGCACGCGATTGCCCGAGATCGCCTGGGTGACCACGACATGCGGCTTGCCCGCCTTGGCGAGCCGGCGGCCGAGCACGTCGCTCCAGCGGCAGACGGGCACGGCATCGAGCGCGCAGCCGGTATTGTCGGTGATCGAATCGCCATAGGCGACGATCACCGGGCGCGGCTTGGCGCCGAGCACGTCGATCCCGGCGAGCAGCGGCCGCATATCGGCCTTGGCGGCGGCGGTGAACGGCGCGGCGGTGTTGTCGCCAGTGGCGGAAATCGACGTCTTGGCGCCCGACGCGCCATGGATCGTCGCCAGCGAGACCTTCTCGGGCAAATAGAGCGAGACCTCGACCACATCGAACTGCTTGACCGCGAGCGGCACGGCGTCGCTGAGCAGCGGCGCGTTGGCGGGCAGGATCGTCGTCGCCTGCCCGTCGAACATGACCTTGACGCTCGGCCCGCCCGCGACGCGCACGCTCGCCGCGCCGATGCGCAGCGCCGGGCCATATTCGTTCGAAAGCCGCAGCCGCAGCTTGCCGCCCTCGGCGCCGACGCGGACCGCGAAGCTGATCGTCGCATTGTCGACCGCGACCTGCTGCTTGTCGCCGACGCCCTGCCACATGCTCGCGGTCCAGGCGGGGGTCCATTGCTCGGGCGCCGGCGCGGCCCCGGCCAGCGCCACAGCGCCCGCAACAATCGCTACACCCCGAATCCAGCGCATCCCGTGTCTCCCTCTTCCTGCACGAACCTAGGAGCGAGGCCCGGAATTGGCCAGACCAGTTTTTACCAGACCTTGACCCGCTGCTCGGGGGTCAGGAACAACTTCTCCCCGGCCTTGACCTCGAACGCCGGATACCAGGCATCGAGGTTGCGCACCGTCTGGGCGCGCCAGCGCGCGGGGGCGTGGCCATCGGTGGCGATGCGGCTGCGCAGTTGCTGCTCGCGCGACTTGTCGCGCCACGCCTGGGCATAGGCGAGGAAGAAGCGCTGGTCGCCGCTGAGGCCGCCGATCACCGGAGCCTCCTTGCCGTTCAGCGAGGCGCGGTATGCGTCATAGGCGGCGGCGAGGCCGGCGACATCGGCGATGTTCTCGCTCAAGGTCTGCTGGCCCTTGAGGTGGAGCCCGGGCAGCGCCTCATAGGCGTCGTACTGCGCCGCGAGCGCCTTGCCGCTCGCCTTGAAGCGCGCGAGATCCTGGGGGGTCCACCAGTTGCGCAGCCGGCCCGAGGCGTCGAAATTGGCGCCGAGATCGTCGAAGCTGTGGCTGATCTCGTGGCCGATCACCGCACCGATCGCGCCGTAATTGGCGGCCGGATCGGCGGCCGGATCGTAGAACGGGGCTTGCAGGATCGCAGCGGGGAAGTTGAGCGCGTTCTGCAGCGGCAAATTGACGGCGTTGACCGTCTGCGGCGTCATCCACCATTCGCCGCGGTTCACCGGCTTGCCGAGCTTGGCGAGCTGGTGGCGATATTCGGCCAGCTCGGCGCGGCGCAGATTGCCGACCGGATCATCGGCCTTGATCTCGAGCTTGGCATAATTGCGCCACGTCTCGGGATAGCCGATGCCGACCTGCATCCCGGCGATCTTGCGCCGCGCCTCGGCCTTGGTCGCGTCGGCCATCCAGGGCAGCGCCGCGACGCGCTTGTCGAACGCGCCGAGGATGCCCTTTACCATCGCCTGGATGTCGGCCTTGGACGACGCGGGGAAATAGTCCTTCACATAGAGCTGGCCGACCGCATCGCCGAGCCACTCATTGACGCTGGCGATCGCACGCTTGTCGCGCGGGCGGGGCTTGGGCTGGCCGTTCAGCGTGTGGTTGAAGAAGTCGAAATGCGCCTGGTCGAACCGCGCGGGCAGCACGTCGGTGACTTCGTTGATGCGGTGGAAGGTCAGCCAGTCCTGCCAGGCCTGGAGCGGCTCGCTTTCAACCAGCTTGGCAACCGCGGTGACCGTCGCGGGATGCCAGACGATGAAGTCCTGCTGCGTGCCCAGCCCCGCGGCCTTCCAGAAGCCGTCCCAGTCGATCCCCGGCGCCTTCTTCGCGAAATCGGCCTTCTTCCAGGGATTGTCCGCCTTGTGGATGTCCTGGCTGGCGGCGATGTCGGCATGCGCGCGGGCGATCTTGGTTTCGAGCTCGAACACGCGCTGCGCCCGCGCGTCGGGCTCGGTGATGTTGGCGAGGCTGAGCAGCTTGCCGACATAGGCGCGATACTGGCTGCGGATCGTCGCCATCTCGGGCTTGTCCGAAAGATAGTAATCGCGCTCGGGCAGGCCGAGCCCGCCCTGGAGCAGGTACGGCACGGTCGCGTCGGGGCGGTCGAGCGCCTGCGCGACGAAGAGACCGAACAGGTTCCCGGTCTCGAAATCGGTGGCGTTGAGCGGATCGACATCGGCGCGCAGGTTTGCCCCGAGCATCGCCGACAGCGCCTTCTTGTCGGGCAGGCCGGCGATGTCGTCCATCTCCGCGCCCAGCGGTGCGAGCCCGCGCGCCTCGATTGCGGCAGTGTCGGTATAGGCATTGTACCAGTCGGCGACGCGGCGCTGGTCGCTGCCGTCGGCGGCATTGGCCTTGAGCGCGGCCTGGACGATCGCGAGGTTGTTCGCCTCGGCCTTGTTGAACACTTCGAGGAACACGCCGGTGTTCGATCGGTCGGCCGGGATCTCGGTGCGGGCGCGCCAACCGCCATTGGCATATTCGTCGAAATCGTCGCCCGGCTTCACCGCCTTGTTGAGCCCGGCGACATCGACTCCGATCCCGGCGCCCGCTTCGGCAGTCGTGTTGCCCGGAGCGCCCCCTCCCGGCGTGCAGGCAGCGGTAGCGAGGAGCAAGGCAAACAAGGCCGCGCGAGTCGTCACGTTCAGGCTCTCCAACGATACGAACGGTGGCGGTGCTACTCCCGCTGGCGCGCGCGTACCAGTCTTTCCAAGCGCGGGGCGTCGGTGTAGGCAGGGAAAAACTAGGACAGGAAGGATGCCCTAATGAGCGCCCCGGTGCTCGATACCAAGGTATCGCCCGACGGAGAGGATTTCCGCGCCCGCGCCGCGCATAATCGCGCGTTGGCGGAGCGGCTGCGCGACGATGTCGCGAAGGCGGCGCTCGGCGGATCGGAGGCGTCGCGCGCGCGGCACGTCGCCCGCGGCAAACTCCTCCCCCGCGAGCGAGTCGAGCGGCTGCTCGATCCGGGCTCGCCCTTTCTCGAGATCGGCCAGCTCGCCGCATGCGACCTATACGACGGCGAAGTTCCCGGCGCGGGGATGATCGCCGGGATTGGCCGCGTCTCGGGCCGCCAAGTGATGATCGTGTGCAACGACGCCACCGTGAAGGGCGGCACCTATTATCCGATGACGGTCAAGAAGCATCTCCGCGCGCAGGAGATCGCGCAGGCAAACCGGCTGCCGTGCATCTATTTGGTCGATTCGGGCGGCGCCAACCTGCCGCACCAGGCCGAGGTCTTCCCCGACCGCGATCATTTCGGGCGGATCTTCTTCAACCAGGCCAACATGTCCGCGCAGGGCATCCCGCAGATCGCCTGTGTGATGGGAAGCTGCACGGCGGGTGGGGCGTATGTTCCGGCGATGAGCGACGAGAGCGTGATCGTGCGCGAACAGGGCACGATCTTCCTCGCCGGCCCGCCGCTGGTGAAGGCGGCAACCGGCGAGGAGATCAGTGCCGAGGATCTGGGCGGCGGCGACCTGCATGCGCGCAAGTCGGGCGTGGTCGATCACCTTGCCGAGAATGACGAGCATGCGCTGATGATCGTGCGGGACATCGTCAGCCATCTGCCCGCCGACTCTAGCCCGGCCGTGACGCTGTTCGACCCGCGACCGCCCAAGCATGCACCGGAAGATCTCTACGGCATAGTCCCCGAGGATGTCCGCGCGCCGTATGACGTCCACGAGATCATCGCGCGGATCGTCGACGGCAGCGAATTCCACGAGTTCAAGGCGTTGTACGGCAGCTCGCTGGTGTGCGGCTTCGCGCATATCTGGGGGATGCCCGTCGGGATTATCGCCAATAATGGCATCCTGTTCTCGGAGAGCGCGCAGAAGGGTGCGCATTTCATCGAGCTCGCCTGCCAGCGCCGCATTCCGCTGCTTTTCCTCCAAAACATTTCGGGGTTCATGGTCGGCGGAAAGTACGAGGCGGAGGGGATCGCCAAGCATGGCGCCAAGCTGGTGACAGCGGTCGCTACCGCGACGGTCCCTAAGATCACCGTGCTGATCGGCGGCAGCTTCGGCGCGGGCAATTACGGGATGTGCGGGCGCGCCTATTCGCCGCGGTTCCTGTTCAGCTGGCCCAATAGCCGGATTTCGGTGATGGGCGGCGAGCAGGCGGCGTCGGTGCTCGCCACCGTGCATCGAGATGCCGACAAGTGGACGCCGGAAGAGGCCGAGGCTTTCAAGGCGCCGATCCGGGCAAAGTATGAAGACGAAGGCAATCCCTGGCACGCGACCGCGCGTCTTTGGGACGACGGGATCATCGACCCGGCGCAGACCCGCGACGTGCTGGGGTTGGCATTCGCGGCAACGCTGAATGCGCCGATCCCGGAGCGGCCGGCGTTCGGCGTGTTCCGGATGTGATGAAAGGCAGTACGTCAATTCCTCCCCGTTCCGGGGAGGATTAAGGAGTCCAGATGATCCTCCTCCCCCTCCTCCTAGCGCTGCAGACCACCCCCGTCGCGCCCATCGTCAAGGGTACCGCTTTGCCCCCGCCCGCCAGCGAGGAAGCCGCCGTCCTCGCCCCGATCGACGGCGTTTTCGCCGCGATCGCCGCGCGCAACGGGCAGGCGGCGCTGCCGCATGTCCGTGCCGAGGGGCGCGCTACTGCGACGGGCACCAAGCCCGACGGCACCCCGGTGATCAACGGCCGGAGCTGGGCCGAATTTGCCGCGGGGCTCACCCCCGGCCCCGAACGCTATGAGGAGCGGATGCCCGCGCCGGCGATCGAGATCGATGGCGATATCGCGATGGCCTGGGGCGACTATGTCTTCCTGATCGACGGCAAGGTCGCGCATTGCGGGGTGAATCATTTCGACCTGGTCCGCGAAGCCGGCGCATGGAAGGTGCTCAACGTGACTTGGTCGCGCCGCACCATGGGGTGCACGGGGCAATGAGCCGCGACACGCTGTTCCTGCTCGCGTCCGAGTTCGACGATCCGGCGCTTCCCGGCCGCGCTTTCTATTGCAAGGACTGCATCACGATCGAGGGCCTGCTCGCCGCCTTCCCCGATCGCGCCGCCAACCTGGAGGTGGTGCATGTTGCCTATCCCCGCCCGCGCGCGGCGGTGATCGAAGCGATCGGCGAGGCCAACCAGAACCTGCCCGCGCTCGTCTGGGACGGTGGCTTCGCCAACGAGATCGAGGCGCTGCTCGGCGCGCTGCATACCCGCCACGGCTTTCCGGAACGCCACCCATGATTCAATCGCTGCTCATCGCCAATCGCGGCGAGATCGCCTGCCGCATCATCCGCACCGCGCGGGCGATGGGCATCCGCACCGTCGCGGTCTATTCGGACGCCGACGCGCAGGCGCTTCACGTCCGTCAGGCCGACGAAGCGGTGCATATCGGCCCCTCGCCGGCGCGCGAAAGCTATCTGGTCGGCGAGAAGATCATCGCTGCGGCCAAGCAAACCGGCGCCGCGGCGATCCACCCGGGCTACGGCTTCCTCTCCGAAAATGCCGACTTCGCGCAGGCGGTGATCGATGCCGGGCTGGTCTGGGTCGGCCCCAAGCCCGACAGCATCCGCGCGATGGGCCTCAAGGACGCCGCCAAGGCGCGGATGATCGCGGCGGGGGTTCCGGTGACCCCTGGCTATCTCGGCGAGGACCAGAGCCCCGAGCGGCTCCAGGCCGAGTCCGATGCGATCGGCTATCCGGTGCTGATCAAGGCAGTGGCGGGCGGCGGCGGCAAGGGCATGCGCCGCGTCGACGCCGCGACCGATTTCCAGGACGCGCTCGCCTCGTGCCAGCGCGAGGCGGCCTCGTCGTTCGGCGACGATCGCGTGCTGATCGAGAAGTACATCCTCTCGCCGCGGCATATCGAAGTTCAGGTGTTCGGCGACAGCCACGGCAACGTCGTCCACCTGTTCGAGCGCGACTGCTCGCTCCAGCGCCGTCACCAGAAGGTGATCGAGGAGGCCCCTGCCCCCGGTATGGACTGGCCGACGCGCCATGCGATCTGCACGGCAGCGGTGCGCGCGGCCAAGGCGGTCGACTATGTCGGCGCGGGGACGATCGAGTTCATCGCCGACGCCAGCGAAGGCCTGCGCGCCGACCGCATCTGGTTCATGGAAATGAACACCCGGCTCCAGGTCGAGCATCCGGTGACCGAGGAAATCACGGGAGTCGACTTGGTCGAGTGGCAGTTGCGCGTGGCAAGCGGTGAAAAGCTGCCCAAAGCGCAGGGCGAATTGAAGATCGACGGCTGGGCGATGGAGGCACGGCTGTATGCCGAGGATCCCGCCAAGGGGTTCCTGCCCAGCACTGGCAAGCTCGACTATCTCTATCTGCCGCAAGAAGCGCGAATCGAGACCGGCGTCCAGGAAGGCGACACCATTTCCCCGTTCTACGATCCGATGATCGCGAAAATCGTCGTGCACCGCGCCGACCGCGACGGTGCCCGAAAGGCTTTGGCGGAAGGATGCGATGGAACGTGCTGTGCACCAGTCCGCACCAATGCGTGGTTCCTGAAGCGGCTCGTCGAGCATCCGGTATTCGCCTCGGGCCAGATTTCGACCGGCTTCATCGGCGCGTTCTCCGACGAACTGACTGCCCCGCCGGAGCCTAGCCCGCTATTGTTGCAAGAAGCAGCCGAGCGATTGATCTTCGACAATTGGGACGAACCCTCCGGTTGGAAGAATCGCACACTGGATCTCAAGCGCGGCCTCACCGGCTTTCGCCTCAACCGCCCGCCGGAGACGCGCGTATCGCTCTATCTCGATGGCAACCCCCTGCCCACCTTCGCGTACGATCTCGCGCTTTACGACAGCGCAGCGGTCTATGAAGTCAGCAGTGGTACGTATTACGATTCGCGCGAGGCCACGTATTTCGAGGGTGGTGCCGCCTTTGCCTTCACTCGATTTGCCGATGTCTCGCAGGCGAGCACCGCAGGCGATGGCGCCATGTTGGCGCCGATGCCGGGACGCATTACGGCGGTCGAGGTTGCGACCGGCGATTCCGTGGCCAAGGGCCAGCGCCTCGTCACGCTCGAGGCGATGAAGATGGAACACGGCCTCGTCGCTCCGTTCGACGGCGTGGTGGCCGAACTTAACGCCGTGGCAGGCGCGCAGGTGAGCGAAGGCACGCTGCTTGTCCGTATCGAGAAGTCCGAATGACCGGGCTCGCGATCCGCGAGGCCGTGCTGGACGACCTGCCTGCGATCCTGGCGATGCTCGCCCAGGATACCCTTCCTGCCGATCGCGAGACCGATCCTGCCGACCCGCGCTATCGCGCCGCTTTCGACACGATCGTGGCCGACCCGAACCAGATCCTGGTCGCCGCAGCGCTCAACGGTCGTGTGGTCGGCACGTTGCAGTTGAGCTTCCTCCCCGGCCTGTCGTTCCGCGGCGCGTGGCGCGGACAGATCGAGGCCGTGCGCATCGCCGCCGACCTGCGCGGGCGCGGCTATGGCGAACGGCTGATCGACTGGGCCGTCGAACACTGCCGCGAACGCGACTGCTTCCTCGTCCAGCTAATCTCGTCGAGCCAGCGCGCCGATGCGCATCGTTTTTATCAACGGCTCGGCTGGTCGAAGAGCCATGTCGGGTTCAAGCTCAAGCTCAGGGAGCCGAATTGATGGCGGGCCGATTCTACGACGAATGGCAGGTCGGCGACCGTATCGAGCACGAACTGCGCCGCACGGTGACCGAGACCGACAACCTCCTCTTCTCCACGCTGACCCACAACACCCAGCCGCTACACATCGACGCCGAGGCGGCGCGCGCGAGCGAGTTCGGGCAGATCCTCGTCAACGGCACCTTCACCTTCAGCCTGATGGTCGGGATCACCGTGGGCGACACGACGGCGGGAACGCTCGTCGCCAATCTGGGCTATGACAAGCTCGTCATGCCCAAGCCCGTCTTCCTGGGCGACACGCTGCGCGCCTCGTCCGAAGTCACCGAGCTGCGGCCGAGCAAGTCGCGCCCCGGCCAGGGGATCGTCACCTGGCGGCACCAGATGCACAACCAGCGCGGCGAATTGGTGTGCGAATGCCTCCGCTCGGCGCTGTTGCGGAGCCGCGCCGCCTGAAGCACGTTGTGCGGCGATGCATGACACCCAAATAGCAGTGATCGGCGGCGGCGCGGCAGGCATTGCCGCGGCGCGCACCCTGGCAGACGCAGGACGCGACGTGCTGATCGTCGAGGCCGGCGACCGGCTCGGCGGGCGCGCCCACACCGTCCAGATCGCCGGACTGCCGATCGACCTGGGCGCGGGCTGGCTGCATTCGGCGCCGAAGAACCCCTGGGTCGGAATCGCCGAGGCGCGGGGCTTTTCGGTATATCGTTCACGCCCGCGCTGGGGCGAGCAGTGGCGCGGCCTGGGCTTCCCCGCGGCCGAGCAGCAAGGGCTGTGGGAATCGTTCGCGGCGTTCACCGAGGCGATGCGAACTCCGCCGCCAAGCGACCGCGCGTCGGACCTGCTGCCCCCCGACGGCGAATGGAATGCGAGCCTCGATGCGCTCTCGGGCTATATCAACGGCGCGCCGATGCGGGAGATGTCGGTCACCGACTGGCACGCCTATGACGAGGCCGCGCTCGATGTGGATTGGCGCGTAGCCGAGGGTTACGGCACGCTCGTCGCATCGCACGCGGCGGGACTGAGCGTGGCGCTGGCGACGCCAGTGACTGCGATCGATCCTTCGGGGACGCGGCTGCGGATCGGGACTCCGCGCGGGGCCATCGTCGCGGACGCCGCGATCGTCACCGTATCGACCGACGTGCTCGCCAGCGGCGCGCTGCGGCTGCCCGGGCACGACGCGATCCTCCACGCCGCCGCCGAGCTGCCGCTCGGGCTGGCCGACAAGCTGTTCTTCACGCTGGAGGGCGGCGAGGAGATCGACGCCAACGCGCACCTGCTCGGCAAGCCGCGCGAAAGCATCACCGGCACCTATACGCTGCGCCCGTTCGGCCGGCCGCTGGTCGAGTGCATGCTCGGCGGCGAAGGCGCGCGCGCGATGGAGAAGGAAGGGCTGAACGGCGCTGCCGATTTTGCGATCGGCGAGCTCTGCAGCCTGCTCGGCAGCGACTGGCGCCAGAAGCTTCGCTTCGTCGCGGGATCCGCCTGGAGCCGCGAGACCTATGTGCTGGGCGGGTACAGCCACGCACGGCCCGGCAAACACGCTGCTCGCAGAGTGCTGGCGACGCCGGTGGATCCGCGCATCCGTTTCGCGGGGGAGGCGTGTTCGGAGGGTGAATTCTCGACGGCGCACGGCGCGTACAACACCGGTGTGGCCGCGGCGAAGGCGCTGTTCTAGGCCGCGGCGGCGTTGGCCGGCGCGGGGTTGGAGAACTCCATCTCCTGGTCGATCCCGCCGAACTTGAGCGCCATCACGTCGAGCGTGTAGTTTTGGTGGAGCTTCCACGGTTTCCGGCTGCCCTGGCGCGGGAGCTGCGCGGCGGCGCGCTGGACGTAGCCCGAGGTGAAGTCGAGAAACGGGGCCTCCTCCACCGGCGCCTCGAGCCGCGGCGTGACCTGACGCATGCCGCGCTTCTTCATCGCATTGAGCAGGCGGGTGACATAGTTGGCGGTGAGGTCGGCCTTCAGCGTCCAACTCGCATTGGTATAGCCGAACGCGATCGCGAAATTGGGCACGTCGGAGAACATCATGCCCTTGTAGGTCATGTGCTCGGCGGGGACGAAAGGCTTGCCGTCGATCGTAATCGGCACGCCGCCCATCAGCTGGATCTCGAGCCCCGTCGCAGTGACGATCAGGTCGGCGGGCAGATCCCTGCCCGAGACGAGGCGGATTCCGGTTTCGGTAAAGCGCTCGATCGTGTCGGTGACCACCTTAGCCTTGCCCTCGCGGATCGATGCGAACAGGTCGGCGTCGGGGATCAGGCAGAGCCGCTGATCCCAGGGATTGTAGCGCGGGGTGAAGTGGGTATCGACATCGTGCCCGGGCAGTTCCTGTCGCACCATGTCGACCAGCGTCCTCTTGGCCTTGTCGGGATGCTTGCGCATCGCGCGGAAGAAATATTGCTGGAGCAGCACGTTCTTCCAACGCGTGAGGCCGTAGGCGGCCTTGGCGGGCAGCCGGCGCCGCAGCCAGTTGGCGACCACGTCCTGCGACGGCCGCGCGACGATGTAGGTCGGCGAGCGCTGGAGCATCGTTACCGACGCGGCCCGATTGGCGAGCTCCGGCACCAGCGTAACCGCGGTCGCGCCGCTGCCGATTACGACGACGTTCTTGCCGGCATACTCCACGTCGTCGGTCCAGAATTGCGGGTGGACGATACGGCCGTTGAAGTCCCCTGCGCCGGGAAAGTCGGGGGTGTAGCCCTGCGCATAATTGTAATAGCCGCTGCACAGGAACAGGAAGCTGCAGGTGAAGAGGACCTCCTCACCACCGCGCTCCACGACCACGCGCCAGCGCGCGTCGTCGCTCGACCAGTCGGCGCGAACGACGCGGTGGCTGGTGCGGATGTGGCGATCGATGCCGTGCTCCCGCACGGTCTCGTCGAGATAGGCGAGGATCGACGGGCCGTCGGCGATCGCCTTGGCGTCGGTCCACGGCTTGAACGCGAAGCCGAGCGTGTACATGTCCGAATCCGAGCGAATGCCGGGATAGCGGAACAGATCCCAGGTGCCGCCGAGCCGATTGCGGCCTTCGAGGATGACGTAGCTGCGCTCGGGACTGTTGGCCTGGAGATGCCAGGCTGCGCTGATGCCGGAGATCCCGGCTCCCACCACCACGACGTCGAAATGCTCGCTCATCCGGCTCTCCCCAGGAGGCTGCTTACAATACTGTAAGTAGCCGGGCCAAGCCCCCATCCGTCATCGTTTACCCTCAATAATCGCGCGAATAGCGCAGGCTTACGCTCGATCCGCCGAACGAGCCGGTCTGCGAGAGCAGGCTGAGTGCGCGGGTCAGCGCAATCTCGAGCTGCGTGGCGGTGTATCCGCGCGCGTCGGTGATGATCTCCACGTAGATGTCGTTGGTGAGATACTTGCCTGCCGCCAGCGAGGTGCCGCGACCGCTCGCGTCATCGGCGCCCAGGATGCGCAGGCGGTCGATCCCGGTCGCCGACTTGAGCTTGCCGAGCGGATTGAGCCCGCCGCCCGAACCGCTGAGCGAATTGACCGCCGCGGCGAGCTGGATCGCCTCGGTGGCGGACAGGTTGGTCACGTTCGTCCCGAAGAACAGCCGCGACAGCACTTCCTCCTGCGGGAGATTCGGGTTCGAGGTGAAGGCGATCTGTGGGCGCTGCGCGGTGCCCGAGACGGTGAGGATCGCGGTCACGCCCTCGGCCGTGGTCGTCGCGGCGATGTCGATCGTCGGGTTGAACAGTTCGCTGCCCTGGAAGCGGACCGTGCCACGGCTGATGTCGAAGCGGCGGCTGGCGAAGCTGTAGGTGCCGCGCTCGATCTCCATCGTGCCGCTGACCTGCGGCGCCGCGGTGGTGCCGCCTACGCGGATTCGCGCGCTCCATTCGGATTCGAGCCCCATGCCCGAGACGAAGATGCGGTTGTCGGCGCTGATCCGCAGATCGAGGTCGAACAGTCCGGCCGCGCGTGCAGGTGCCGGCTTGGGCATGCCCTGATTGTCGATCAGCTGGCTCTTGCGGCGGATGCCGGTGAGCTCGGGGATCTCGGCCGCGCCCTGGCGGATTATCTCGTAGCGCGCCTCGGGGATCGTCAGCCTCCCCTCAATCTTCGAGACCTGCGGGTTCTTGGTGATCGTTATCTTGCCGGTGGCAGTGGCGCCGAGCGCGTCGCTACGCGCGAGGCGGGCGTTGTTGAAATCGGCGGTCAGGCTCATCGGATAGCCATTGGCGGCCGAGAAGCCGATCCGACCCTGCGCGGCGACGGTGCCGTCCCCTGCCCGTCCGCTCGCCGAATCGAGGATGAACTCGTCGTCGGAGAAGCGGCCGTCGATCTTCAGGTTGGTGATCTGGGTGCCGTAGGTCTCGTTGCCATAAGACAGGTTTTCGCCGCGGACGACGCCGGTGAGCTGTGGCTCGTCGACCGTGCCCGAGAAATCGGCTGCGATGCCGATCGGCCCGGTAAGGTGCTGGTCGGCGAGCCCCGCCAGCGAGAAGGGCACCGCAGCCGGACCGTTATAGCGGATGCCGCCGCTGAGCGGCGCGCCCATCAGCCGCGTGGTCCAGCTTCCGGCGCCGGGTCCCAGCGGGCGCATCGTCGCGACGACGCGGCCGATCGTGGTGGTGCCGCGCTTGATGATCGCGCGTGCGTCGCCGCCATCGGGGAGGAGCTTGCCGACGAATGTCACATCGACCGGCGCCGACACCGTAGCGAGGCTCGAGCGCGTGAAATCGTCGATGTTGAGGCGAACGTCGGCGCTCGGGAAGGCGCTGCCGGTCGGCTGGGCATAATCGATGCTGCCGGTCGCGGTGCCGCCCACGCCGATCCCGGGCATGAAGCCGTTGGCGACGGCGAGGTCGAGCTTGTCGAGCCGCGCCTGGAGCGCGATGCCGTCGCCATAGCTGCCGGCGATCCGCATGCTGCCCTGGTCGAAATCGATCTGGGTGGGCTGCAGGCGATACTTGCCGCCGGCAATGTCGATCCGCGCGGGATTGACGCTGCGGAATTTGATGTTGCTCCCCTGCCCCTGCAGCGCGACCAGCCATTGCTGCGGAGTCATCCGGGCATTGGCGGCGATCTGAAAGGGCACGCCTGTCGATCCGGTCGCGAAGAGCTGCGCCGTGCCGTTGCCACCCTGGTAATCGACCTTGGCGCGTGCGGTCTTGAGGACCAACTGGCCGTTGCGGAAATTGGCGATCTGCGCGTCGGCGACGATCTGGGGCGTTTCGGCGAGAACGATATTGGCCGAGACCAGCGCGCGGCCGATGGTCAGCCCGGCCTGGCCGGGGATGACGGCGTTGAGCGCCGTCGCCTGCACGTCGGCGCGCTGATACTTGCCCTGCGCCGCGAGTTCGGCGCTGCCGTTGACGCCCGAGCCTGCGAAGGTGAGACGGCCAGCGAACGGACCGGCGGCGGTCTGCTGGAGGCTGCCGGCGATATCCATGCCCGCGAAGCGCGCGCTCTCGATATCGACGCCGAGCGTGCGGCCATTGCGGACGAGGACATTGGCATTGAACGGGCCGTAATCGGTGCCACCGCTGGCGACGATCGCATAGGCGTTGCCGCGCCCGCGGACGCGCGCCTCGAGGTTGACCAGCCCGATGCCGAGCCCCGGCCGCTCGGCGCGGAGCAGCACCTGCGGCGCAGTAAGCGTACCAGAGACGCGCGCGCTGAGCGGGCCATAGACCGTAGACACCGCATCGGCGTTGACCAGGATCGGCCCGGCCGGATCGTACCGGCCCGAGCCTCGGAGAATGCGGAACTGCGGCGCACGCATGCGGATGTCGCTGACGGCGATGATCCCCTTGGGATCGAGGTTGAGCCGTGCCGAAGCCGTGGCGTTGCCGCCGAGGAAGTCGCGCACGCTCTCGTTGGTCAGCCGCTTGGTCTCGGCAGCGACCTGGCCGCGAATGCCCCAGCCGCCGCCGGGGGCGGCATAGAGTTCGGCATCGGTCTTGAGGTTGACCACGCCGACGCCGTTGACGGCGTAATCGTTGATCTTGCCCTTGATCGCGCCGGTGTAGCGCCCGGCGCTCATGTCGGCGGCGATGATCGCGGTGGCATCGACCTTGTCGGAGCGCAGGCGAAGATTGTCCGAGAGGATCTGGTCGCCCGAAATGGCCAGGTCGCCGGCGACCGATAGGTTGGTGACGAGGCCACCCGCCGCGGCGTTGAGCCCGGTGACGCGGGCGGCGCGGGCGCGAACCGGCACGAGGATGCGGCCGGAGTCGACGCGCGCGCGGCCCTCCGCCTGGAGCTTCTCGACGGCCATCTCGCCGAAGCCGAGCATCGCGGCGCGGATCTTATAGTCGACCACCGGCGTGGCGAACGGCCCGTCGAGCGCCAGCGCGGCGCGCACTTCGCGGCCGCGAAGGTTGGGGGCGATCGCGCCGGGGGTAAGCAGGATCGCGTCGATGTTGAGGTTGCCGAAGCGGTTGCGGCCGAGATCGACCAATCCCTTGGCCTCGACCGACAGCGCATTCGAGTGCAGCTTGACCACGCCGCCGGCGGTGCGGTCCTTCCACACCATGTCGGCGTCGACATCGAGCTGCGGCGAGGCGAGCCGTTCGACCGGGCCCTCCATATAGACGCCGGGCCAGGTGGGGCCGCGCAGCTGGAAGCGGCCGTTCTGCGCGACCAAATTGAGGTCGGCGAGCGGGCGGCCGCCGAGCGTGCCGGCTGCCTTGCCCTGCCAGTTCTGCCAGTTGCCGCGGCCGTTGACGGAAACCGCCACGGGGCGGTCGAGCCCGACGAGCCCGGTGACGAAGCCGCCGACCGGCCCGTTCAGGCGCATGTCGATATCGAGCTTGTTCTGCTCGGGGACGGCATCGAGCTTGACCAGCAGCGCATCGCCGCCGGAGACGCCGGGCGCGGCGACGGTGCCGCCGTCGAGGTTGAGCTGCGCGCGGCCGCCGGCGATATGGGCGTTGCCCTTCAATCGGCCGATGTGGCGCTGGCCTGCGACGGCCGGCGCCAGGTCGATCCGCGCGACGTCCAGCCGAGCGATGTCGATATCGAGATCGGGCAAAAGCGGGCCGCTCGGCTCGGTCGACGGCTTGAGCGCGGGAAGCCGCAGCACCCGCACTTCCGGACTGGTCAGGCTGCGAATATCGACATGGTTGCGCACATAGGCGAAGGGCCGCCAGTCGAGCGCGATTTCCTTCGATGTCGCGAACACGCCCTGGGTGTCACGCACCTCGACGTCGCGGAGCACCAGCGCGCCGTAGAGCGAGCCGTCGATCCGGCCGACGCGGAAATTGAGCCCCGAGGCGAGGGTGAACTTGCTGAGTTGGTGCGCGACGAAGTTGCGGCCCGGCTGGGTGTTGATCCCCACCACCAGCGCGCCGAGCAGCAGCGCCACCGCGCCGAGTCCGATCGCGCTCCATTTGACGATGCGCTGCCAGAGCGGCGGCTTCTCGACGACGTGGATAACCTCGGTTTTGGTCTCGGGCTCGATCGGCGCAGTGGCCTGGGGCGTATCCTCGGCCATCAGAAGGCCTGGCCGATCGAGATGTAGAGCGCGATCTTCGATTCACCCGGTTTGCGAGCGATCGGCGTCGCCACGTCGATGCGCAGCGGGCCGAAATTGGTGTAGAGCCGCCCGCCGATGCCCGCGCCGAAGCGCATGTTCTTGCCGGTGGGATAGAGGCCCTCATAGACCTGGCCGGCATCGATGAACGGCACGATGCCGTAATTGCCGAACCGGTAGCGTGCCTCGAGTGCGAATTCGTTGAGGCTGCGCCCGCCGACCGGCCGCCCGTCGGGCGAGCGGGGCCCAAGCTCCTGATAGCCGAAGCCGCGCACCGATCCGCCGCCGCCGGCATAATAGCGCCGCGAGGGCGGCAGGTCGTTGCGGGCGATGCCGGGGATCGAGCCGACGCGCGCGCGCCCGGCGATGACGATGCTCGACGACACCGGCTGGTAATAGGTGCCTTCGAGCATCAGCCGCGCATAGGGCCGCGCCGCGCCGCGCACCGAGGCTTCGGGGCTGACATTGGCCTTGATCCGGAAACCGCGGGTGGGGTTGAGCAGATTGTCCGACGTGTCGAACCCAAGGAACGTCGGCAGCGCCGCGATCAGCCACGTGCCGCGGTCGCGCGCGCCCTTGTTGAAGTTATACTGGTCCTCGTTCGATCCGACGATCTCGGCGCCGTAGAAATAGGTCCAGCGCTTCTGCCAGATGGGGGTCGAATCGCGCGACCAGCGCACGCCGAGCGTGCCGGTATAGGATTCGTACGCGTCGTAATCGGAATGGTTGACCGATGCCTGGATCTGGAAGGTGCGATCGCGTTGCCCCGCGTTCGATCGGCGGAAGGTTCCCGACAGGCCCTGTTCCTGCGTGCCGAGCACGGCGCTGCCGATCAGCGCGCCTTCAGGCGGGAAGAAATTCCGGTGCGTCCAACTGCCCTCGGCGCGGATGCCCTGGCCGGTGCTGTAGCCGACTTCACCAGCGAGCGTGCGCGGACGGCCGGCATTCTGGGTGACGCGCAGGTCGACCACCTCGGTGCCGTCGGGGCCTGGCTTGCCGGTGCGCACCGGCTCGACGCCGACGGTGGAGAACAGGCTGGTCGCGATGAGCGCCTCGCGCAGATCGTCGACGGCACGGCTGTCATAGAGTTGGCCGGGCCTGTAGCGGCGCAGGATGTTGAGGTGATCGGTTTCGAATACCGGGCGACGCCCTTCGGTGACGATCTCGCCGAAGACTGCGCGCGGGCCGAGATCGACTGGCAGCGTATAGTCGCCGAGCTGGGTGGTCTCGTCGAGCAGGATGTCGCGCTCGCCGACCTTGACGAAGGGATAGCCTTGTTGCGGCAGGCGCAGGCTGACATTGGCCTCGGCGCCCTGAATGCGCTCGGCCTGGATGGGATCGCCGGGATTGAGGTTGAGTTCGCGATCGGCTAGCCCGGCGGGGACGGTCGGCCCCGCAGCGACCTTGACCTCGCCCAGCCGATAGAGCTTGCCTGGCGTCGCGGTGATCGTCGCGCGCAGGTTGCCCGAATTCCTGGGGTTCTGGTCGATCGTCGAGATCGCGGTGCCGTCATAATAGCCGAGCGAGTGCATCAGCCGCACCGCGAGCTTCTCGTCCTCGCGCGCCCGCGCCGCGACCATCGTCGCGTTGGCGGCCTTGCCGTCGCCTTCCTCGAGCGCTGAGAGATCGTTGAAACGGTCCTTGAGCCCGACCGCGTCGAGCCCCTCGACCACAATGGAATAGCGGATCGTGGTGACCTTCTCGTCCTCGGTGCCCTCGATCTTGACCGGGGTGACCTTGAATTCGGCAAGCGGGGTCAGCGGCTGGGCGAATTCGGGCGCCTCGGCCGCCGGGGGCGGGAAACTTTCGATCTGCTCGGTTACGGCGTTCGGCGTCGCGGGCTGGACGGGGGGCTTGTTGAAGTCTTGCACCGGCTCGAGCGGCGCGTTGATGTCGTCGCTCAATTTGGGCAGCGCCGCCTCGAACTCGGCATCTGGGACGATGGTCTCGACTTGCGGGGCGGTCTGCACCGGCTCGGGATTGGGCAGCGACGACGGTGCGCCCTGCCCCGGCTTGGGGTCGGAAACCTGCGCGCATGCGACGCCCGGCAGGAACGCACTCCCGGCCAGTGCGGCAATCCATACCGCTTTCACCCCTGTACCCACGCGCCTCCTTCGGAGCCCGCAACCCCGGCCCACTCGCAAGCGTAACGACCGACCTCCGCTTTGGGTCCGTAGATGCACGATTTCGCAGGGAATACAGTGGTTAGCGCGCGATTCACTTGGTACACGGGCCGGGATATTTTTCGCTGAGCGCGTTGAGCAGGCTGCTCACCGCCGAATATTTGCGCGACTCGGGCTGGGCGCGCCAGCGGTCGACCGCCACCTTGCGTAGCGTGTCGATATCGACATGCTGGGGGACGCAGAACGCCGCCTCGATCTGGTCGGTGTCCTGATAATAGGTTGCCATGTCGTGTGCGCCCATCAGGAACCAGTCGCATCGCGCGACCGCTGCGGCGTCGGTGGCGATGCAATCGACATAGATCTGCTCGCCGCTCTTGAACACGCCGCGGGCGGGGATCGCATCCTGCGCCACCGCGGCGAACGGCACTGTGAGGGCGGCGAGCGCGAGGCCCGTGAGAAGCTTCGAATCCATGACGACCCTTTGAAAGTACGCCGCGACCCTAGCCTCGGGGCGCTCGATTGCAATCACGCCGCCTTCGCACGTGCCCGGAATCGGTGGAGCAGCGGCTCGGTATAGCCATTGGGCTGGATCCCGCCTTCGAAAATCAGCGCGTGCGCCGCCTGGAAGGCGAGACTGTCGGCCTCGCGCCCGGCCATCGGCCGATACAGCGGATCGCCGGCATTCTGCGCATCGACCTTAGCCGCCATCCGCCGCAGCGCCGCCTCGACATCGGCCTGGCGCGCGACGCCGTGGAGCAGCCAGTTGGCGATATGCTGCGAGGAGATGCGCAGCGTCGCGCGGTCCTCCATCAGCCCGATATCGTCGATGTCGGGGACCTTCGAGCACCCCACCCCCTGATCGATCCAACGCACGACATAGCCGAGGATGCCCTGAGCATTGTTGTCGAGCTCGCGCGCGACCTCCTCGGGTGACCAGTTGCAGCCCTTAGCGACCGGGATGGTCAGCAGCGGCGCGAGGCCGGGGATCGGCTCGGCGGCAATGGTGCGCTGGCAGGCGAAGACGTCGGTGCGGTGATAGTGCAATGCGTGGAGTGTCGCGGCGGTGGGCGACGGTACCCAGGCGGTGTTGGCGCCGGCTTGCGGGTGCGCGCCCTTCTGGGCGAGCATGTCGGCCATCCGATCGGGCGCGGCCCACATGCCCTTGCCGATCTGCGCCTTGCCCGACAGCCCGCAGGCGAGGCCGATGCGGACATTGCGGTCCTCATACGCCTTGATCCAGGCGCTATGCTTGATCTCGCTTTTGGGGAGCATTGGCCCGGCGCGCATGCTGGTGTGGATCTCGTCGCCGGTGCGATCGAGAAAGCCGGTGTTGATGAAGGCGATGCGGTCCTTCACTGCATGGATGCACGCGGCGAGATTGGCCGAGGTGCGGCGCTCCTCGTCCATCACGCCGACCTTGATCGTGTGGCGCGCGAGCCCCAGCAGGTCCTCGACTGCGTCGAACAGCCGGTTGGTGAAGCCGCACTCCTCCGGGCCGTGCATCTTGGGCTTGACGATATAGATCGATCCAGCGCGGCTGTTGCGGTGCCTGCCCAGGCCACGCAGGTCGTACAGCGCGATCAGGCTGGTGACGATCGCGTCGAGCACGCCCTCGGGCGCCTCCTGCCCGTCCCCGAGCAGCACGGCCGGGGTGGTCATCAAGTGGCCGACGTTGCGCACGAACAGCAGCGAGCGCCCCGGCAGCTCACCGCGATCGGCGTTGAGGCGTCGGGTGATGGTCGTCCCGCTTTTGTCGAACCGCTCTTCGAGATCGCCCTGCATGAGGCCCAGCCAATTGGCATAGGCGGCGACCTTGTCCTCGGCATCGATCGCGGCGATCGAATCCTCGAGATCGACGATCGTGGTCAGCGCGGCTTCGAGCAGCACGTCGGCGATCCCCGCCGGATCCTCGCGGCCGATCGGGTGGTCGCGATCGATCACGACTTCGATGTGGAGGCCGTTATGGCGGAACAGCCACGGACCGACCTGCTGACCCGGATCGCGCAGCACCGGTTCGCCAGCAAGGTCGATCCAGCTTCCCGCAGCGAGCGGCACGGATTCGTCGAGGAACGTCTTGGCGAAACCGATCACTTGCGCGCCGCGCTCGGAATCATAGCCCCCTGCCCTGGCCGTGCCCGGCAGCGCATCGGTGCCATAAAGCGCATCGTACAGGCTGCCCCAGCGCGCATTGGCGGCGTTGAGCACGAAGCGGGCGTTGAGCGCAGGGACGACCAGTTGTGGCCCGGCCATCGTCGCGATCTCGGCATCGACGTTCGCCGTGCCGATCGTGAAGGGCGCGGGCTCGGGGACGAGATAGCCGATCTCACGCAGGAACCGCTCCTGCGCGGCGGAGTCCGCGGCACGTTCCGGATCCTCTGCCGACCAGCGATCGATCTCAGCCTGGAGGTCGTCGCGCTTCGCCAGCAGCGCGCGATTCTCCGGCGCGAAGCGCGCGAAGATGTCGGCCGTCCCCGCCCAGAACGTTTCCGGCTCGATCGCCAGCCCCGGCAGCACGCGCGTCTCGACGAAGCGCGAGAGCGCTTCGTCGACCTTCAGCCCGGCGCGATCGATCGTTGCGGTCATGGGGATTCCTCCTGCATCACGATAATGCCTGGGGAGGGCGTGGACGGCGTAACCGGCGCGGCGCCGCGGATCAACCCCCGCGATCGAGCGCGACCGCCGCCGCCTCAATCCGTTCGAGCATCGCGCCCAATTGTTCGCGTTCGGATTCGCTCAAAGTAGCGAAGATGCGGCGTTCGAATTCGAGCGCTTTTGGGGCGACCTGCTCGTAGAGCGCCCAGCCCTGCTCCGAGAGGCTGAGCAGGTGCGAGCGCTGGTCGTCGGGATTGGCACCACGCTGGATCAGCCCGCGTTCGGCCAGCGCGATCGCGGCGCGGCTGACGGTGACCTTGTCCATCCGCGTGCGGCCGCACAACGCCTGCTGGCTCATCGCCCCGCCCTCGGCGAGGACGGCGACCAGCCGCCATTCGGGAATGCGCAGTCCGAACAGCGTGCGATAGGCAGAGGCGATCGCGTCCGACACGGTGTTGGACGCGATCGAGAGCCGATAGGGCAGGAATTGGTCGAGCTTGAGCGATCCGGGCATGACCTCACCGTGCTGCCATCGTACGTCCGCTGCAAGTGACAACGTTGTACGCTTGCATTTTGTGCAACCCAACCCGCATCTCTTCGCACTTGCAACATATGCCGCTGCGGCGCAGAAAGATCGGGCCTTTCAGGCATCCTCTCCTAAAACTTTCAAACGGCCGTCCTTCGGGGCGGCCTTTTTTTTGGAAAAGCCTCCTTTACGGGCTGGGCTAAAGTCACTTCATCTGCCGCTTGATTGTGGCCCAGGTCGCCTTGCCGTAAGGCGGTTTCATCCCCGCTAACTTGGCCACGTCGATCCGCGGCTGCTTGTAGATGCTGCGCGCGTGGCTGAAGGTGCGGAAGCCCGCCTCGCCGTGATAGGCGCCGGTGCCCGACGGGCCGATCCCGCCGAACGGCAGTTCCTCCTGGCTGACGTGGAAGATCACGTCGTCGAGCGTCACTCCGCCCGAGATTGTACGGTCGAGCACGCGGCGCCGCTCGTTGCCATCGCTGCCGAAATAATAGAGCGCCAGCGGGCGGTCGCGGCGGTTCACTTCGGCGATGGCGTCGTCGATATGCTGGTAGCTGCGCACTGGGAGGACGGGGCCGAAGATCTCCTCCTGCATCACCGTCATGTCGTCGGTGGCGCCGCGGATGATGTGGAGCGGGAGTTTCCGCGCGTTCGACGCAGCGAAATCCTCGCCTGCCGGATTGACCGCGATCACCTCGGCGCCCTTGGCGCGGGCGTCGTCGATCCACTCGGTCAGCCGGGCATGATGGCGATCGTTGATGATCGCCGTGTAATCGGGATTGTCGAGCAGGCGCGGGTACATCGCCGCGGCGGCGCGGGTGAGGCCCTCGACGACCTCCGCCTCCTTCTCCTCGGGCACCAGCATGTAATCGGGGGCGAGGCAAATCTGCCCGGCGTTGAGCATCTTGCCCATCACCACCCGTTCGGTCGCCTGGGCGATATTGGCCGAGCGGCCGAGGACCACCGGCGACTTGCCGCCGAGCTCGAGCGTCACCGGCACGAGGTTGTCCGCCGCGGCGTGGAGGATGTGCCTGGCGATCCCCGTCGCGCCCGTGAACAGCAGGTGATCGAAGGGAAGCTCGGCGAACGCCTTGCCGATCTCCGGCCCGCCGCCGACGAAGGCGACCTCCTCGGGCGCGAAATAGCGCGCGGCCAGTTCCTCGAACAACGCGGCGACCACCGGCGTGAACTCGCTGGTCTTGACCATCGCGCGGTTGCCCGCGGCGAGGACCCCGGCAAGCGGGCTCATCACCAGATTCACCGGGAAGTTCCACGGCGCGATGATCCCGACCACGCCCTTGGGCTGATACTCGACCCAGGCGCGTGCGCCGAGCAGGCCGAGCGGGAACATCGTCGCCTTGCGCTCCGACCGCATCCATCGCGCGACATGCTTCCGCGCGTGCCTGAGCGGACCGACCGAAGCGGCGATGTCGGCGATCATCGACTGCTCGCGGCTGCGATGGCCGAAATCCTCGCTCAGCGCGTCGCAAAAGCGCGCGGCATTGTCGGCGACCATCGCGATCGCGCGGTCAAGCCGGTTCCGGCGCGCGGCGAGCGATACCGGCAATTCGGCCATGAACGTGGCGCGCTGAAGCCCGAGAATGTTTTTCATCGCGGATGTGTGCGGCCAAACCACGCTCCGGCGCAAGCAGCGGCACGCATCACGCCAACGCGTGGCCCAGCCACACCGCCCACGCCGCCGTCGCGAGCATCACCCCGAACGGCAGTCGATCGGTGCCCGACACCTTGCGCCCGGCGCTAATGAATCCCAGCACCGCCGCCAGCCCGATCAGCGCGGCGGCGAGCAGCACCATCGGCAGCGCCTGCCAGCCGAGCCAGCAGCCGATCGCACCGAACAGCTTGGGATCCCCCCCGCCCAGCCCCTGGCGTCCGCGCACCACGCGATAGCCCGCCGCGACGGCCGCCAGCGCGGCATAGCCGCCGATCCCGCCGATCAGCCGCGCGTCGATGGCCGGGGGCAATCCGGCCAGTCCTGCCGCCAGCCCTGCCGCCGCCAGCGCGCCGGTGAGCAGGTTGGGCAGCCAATATGCGGCGAGGTCGAGCGCGGCGAGGGTCAGCAGCAGCCAGCCGAACACCGCGCCCGCCACCGCGGCGACACCGGGCGCCGCGAGGCCAGCGGTCACCCCGATCGCCATTCCGGCAAGCTCCGTCGCGACATGGCCGGGATGGATCGGCGCGCCGCAGCCCCGGCAGCGGCCGCGCTGGAGCACGAAGCTGAGCACCGGTATCAGCTCGCCGGCGCCGAGATCCTTCCTGCAGCTGTCGCAGTTCGAGCGTCCCTGCAGCGCCGAGCGCCCGGCGGGCCAGCGCAGCGCCACCGTCGCGATGAAGCTGCCGAAGACGAGGCCGAGCACCCCAAGCAGCACCGGCCATAGCCAGGAGTCAATCGCCATCGTGCGGCGGCCGCGTGCGGATCAGATAGCGATTGAGGGTGTCGACCAGCGTCATGCCGGGCCTTTCTGGGGGGCGTCCCCGGCTTTTGCAAACCGGCGCGCGGAGGATTAGATCGCGCCCAACAAATGAGAGGAAGCCAAATGTCCGCCGACGAGATCGTCATCGCATCCTATGCCCGCACCCCGATGGGCAGCTTCCAGGGGTGCCTGGCCGGCGCCAGCGCCACCGATCTGGGCGCCACCGCGGTCGGCGCCGCGGTCGAGCGCGCCGGATTGAAGGGCGACGCGGTCGAGCGGATCTATATGGGGTGCGTGCTCCCCGCCGGGCTCGGCCAGGCGCCGGCGCGCCAGGCGGCGCTCAACGCCGGGCTGCCGCATCATATCGAGGCGACGACGATCAACAAGATGTGCGGCAGCGGGATGCAGGCGGCGATCATGGCCGCCGACGCGCTCGCCGCGGGATCGGCCGACCTGATCGTTGCGGGCGGCATGGAGAGCATGACCAATTCGCCCTATCTCTCGCTGCGTCACCGCGCCGGCGCACGGATCGGGCACGACGTGCTCAAGGACCATATGTATCTCGACGGGCTCGAGGATGCCTATGAGCCCGGCCGGCTGATGGGCAGCTTCGCCGAGGAGACGGCGCAGGAATATCAGTTCACCCGCGAAGCCCAGGACGATTTCGCGATTGCCTCGCTCCAGCGCGCGCAGAAGGCGCAGCAATCGGGCGCGTTCGACCGCGAGATCGTCCCCGTCGAGGTCAAGGGCCGCAAGGGCGCGACCACCGTCACCCTCGACGAGCAGCCCGCGCGGGGCGACATCGCCAAGATCCCGACGCTCAAGCCCGCTTTCTCCAAGGACGGCACGATCACCGCGGCCAATGCCTCGTCGATCTCGGACGGCGCGGCGGCGCTGGTGATGACCCGCGCCAGCGTCGCCGAGCGGCTGGGGCTGACGCCGCGGGCACGCGTGGTGTCGCATGCCGCGCACGCGCACGTCCCTTCGCGCTTCACCACCGCGCCGGTCTATGCGATGCGCCGCGCGCTGGAAAAGGCCGGCTGGCAGATCGGCGATGTCGACCTGTTCGAAGTCAACGAGGCGTTCGCCTGCGTCGCGATGATCGCGATGCACGACCTGAGCATTTCGCACGACGTGCTCAACGTCCATGGCGGCGCCTGCGCGCTCGGCCACCCGATCGGCGCGAGCGGTGCGCGGGTGATCGCGACCTTGCTCTCGGCGCTGGAGACGCACGGCCAGAAGCGCGGGCTCGCCTCGCTGTGCATCGGCGGCGGCGAAGCGACCGCGATGGCGGTGGAACTGCTGGAGTAAAAACCTCTCCCTATGGGAGAGGGAGGGAGCGCCAGGGCGCGGAAGGTTGCGGGCAGGTAGATGAGCCTGCCCTCACTCTTCCCACTCGCTTCGCTCGCGGGCCCCTTCTCGCTCCCAAGGGGAGCGGGAGTTTTAGTTCACCACTTCACCCGGTTCGACGCCCCAGATCCGCGACTGCTCGACATAGCCGCTGCGGCCGTTCACGTCGAAGCGGCACCAGCCGCTGGCGCATTTGCTGATTACGCCGACCACGCCGGGCTCGGCGCGCCAGTTGAGGTGCGCGTCGGGCTCGGGGGCGGAGCGCAGCTCGGCGATGCCGCCGACGATGATCGCCGTGCGCCGCTCGTCCAGCAGGTTGCGCAGCAGCCAGCCCTGGGTTCCGCTCGGATCCTCGACCTTGCGCCACTCGCCATAGACGTCGAGCACCTTGAGCGGCAGGTGGCGGCGCTGGTAGAGCCAGCTCGCCGGATAGTTGCGCCCCGGACCGGTGCGCATCCGCGCCTTGTCGACATCGATCGACACCCAATAAGGCGGCTTGCGCTGCGCGAGCGCAGGCATGGCGAGCGCCAGCGCCGCGATCCCCAGCAAGGCCCATCCGCCGAGCCGCGTTTTTTCCCCTGTCATGCTTCGGGTAATACTGCGGGCAGGTGCTGCGCTTCAACCCGTTGACTGTAGCCGCCGGGAGCGCCAAGCCGCCCTGAATGGCACACACCGCGCGCCCTTCCCGCCCCCGCGTGACCGTCACGCGGACGCTGCCCCAGGCGATCGAGGCGCGGATGGCCGAATTGTTCGATGCCGTGCTCAATCCCGACGATGCGCCGATGGGCCGCGACGCGCTCGTCGCGGCGATGGCCGATGCCGACGTGCTGGTGCCCACGGTCACCGACCGGATCGACGCCGCGCTGATCGAGGCGGCGCCCGAGCGGCTCAGGCTGATCGCCAATTACGGCGCCGGCCATGGCCATATCGACCTCAAGGCGGCGCGGGCGCGCGGGATCACCGTCACCAACACGCCGGGCGTGCTGACGGAAGACACCGCCGACATGGCGATGGCACTGATCCTCGCCGCGCCGCGCCGGCTGATCGAAGGCGACAAGCTGGTGCGTTCGGGCGCTTGGAGCGGCTGGTGCCCCACGGGCATGCGCGGCCACCGGATCGGCGGCAGGAAGCTCGGCATCCTCGGCATGGGGCGGATCGGACAGGCGGTGGCGCAGCGCGCACGCGCCTTCGGGCTGCAGATCCACTATCACAACCGCCACCGCATCCCCGAAGTCGCCGAAGCACAGTTGGGCGCCACCTTCCATGCCGATCTCGATACGATGCTCGCGGCGGTGGATATCCTGACGATTCACACCCCGCACAGCGCCAGCACCGGCGGGCTGATCGACGCGCGGCGGCTCGACCTGCTCGGCGCCGAGGGCTGGCTGATCAACACTGCGCGGGGCGAGATCGTCGATCCCGAGGCGCTGGTGCACGCGCTGACCGAGGGGCGAATCGCCGGCGCGGGGCTCGACGTCTATGTGGACGAGCCCGCGGTCGATCCGCGGCTGGTGGCGCTGGATAACGTCGTGCTGCTCCCGCATCTCGGCTCGGCCACCTTCGAGGGGCGCGAGGCGATGGGGCAGAAGGTCATCACCAACATCCGCTCCTGGGTCGACGGCCACCGCCCGCCCGACCAGGTGCTGGAGGGGTGGCTCTAGGCCGTATCAATTCGCCCCTGATCCCCCTCCCTGCAAGGGAGGGGCTGGGGGTGGGTGGCGAGCGTAGCGAGCCCAGCGACGTCATCGGTACAAAGAAAAGGCCGGGCATCGAGCCCGACCTTTTCTAACCCACCCCTAACCCCTCCTTGCAGGGAGGGGAATCTGACGCGCGATACGCCCTCATTCAGAGGCCGCGCAGCCACTCGGTGATCATCGCCTGCCCTGCAGTCACTGCGCCCGGACCATGCAGGCCATGCTCGTCGCGCAGCCGCTCGGGCGAGCTGCCCGCCGCGGCGATGAAGTCGGAGCCGTTCGCCACCCATTCCTCGAAGCGCGGATCCTCGCCCATCTCGGCGTGGAATTGCAGCGCGAGCAGCTCGGGGCCGCGGCGAAACGCCTGGTGCGGATAGGCGCCGGTCGAGGCGAGCAGCTCGACGCCCTCGGGCAGGTCGAACGTGTCGCCGTGCCAGTGCAGCACCGGCACCTCGGCGACGTGGCGCAGCGGCGAGTCCGCGCCGATCGCGTTGAGCGCCACCGGCGAGAAGCCGATCTCCTTGACCGGCCCGGGCCGCACCTCCGCCCCCATCGCTGCGGCGATCATCTGCGCGCCGAGGCACACGCCCAAAGTCGGCAGCCCGCGGTCGATCCGCTCGGCGAGCCGATCGAGCTCGTGCGCGATCCACGGGTGCGCCTCGCGCTCGTAGACTCCCATCGGGCCGCCCATCATCAGCAGCAGATCGGGCGCGTTGAAATCGAGGCTGCCAAACCCCGGATCGGTGACATCGACGCGATCGAGCAAATAGCCCGCGCCCTCGATCGGCTCGCGAAAGGCGGCAAGCCCCTCATAGGGGGTGTGGCGAATGATGAGGCCGGTCTTCATGCCTGCCCCCTTAGCCGCGCCCTCGCCGCGCGCGAGGCCAGACTTTCTTGACCACGCGCAAGCCGATCAATCCCCGGTGAGGATACGATCGACCAGCTGCTTCACCGTTGGCACGAAGCCATTCGAATAGAAGGGATCGCGCTTGAACTGGTAGGCGCCGTGCCCGGCGAACATCAGGTTCTCGTGCACCGGGCCGCCATGCGCAATGTCCTGCAGCGTCTTCTGGATGCAGAAGCTGCGCGGGTCGGCGAGCCGGCCGGTCGAGTTGGTCTCGGTATCCGCCCAGGACGAGAACTGGCACTGGCTCAGGCACCCCATGCAATCGGCCTGATCCTTGCGGATGATGCCCTTTTCCTCCTCGCCGACGAAGACGAGCGTATTGTCGGGGGTCTTGAGCGCCGAAGTGAAGCCGAGCCCGAACCATTCGCGCGCGCGCAGCAGATCGTTGCGCGTCACCCAGAAATTCTTGCCCTTCACGCCGACGTCGAGCTGGAAGGTGTGGTCGCCCGCTTCCTCGGTCGAATAGGGGATCTGGCGCTCGCTGCGCGCCTCGAGGCTGCGCAGGAACGGATTGCGCACTGCCGAGGAGTAGAAGCCGGTCGGCGAGAAGCGGTGGAGCAGGATGTCGCCCTCCTCCAGCTTCATCAACTCGTTCTTCCACTCCTCGGGGATCGGGCTCTCCTGGGTGAGCAGGGGGCGCGTGCCGAACTGGAAGGCGATCTTGCCGAGCTCGGGATTGTCGATCCAGTCGTTCCAGTCGCGCAGATACCAGACGCCACCGGCCATCACGATCGGGACATCGTCCGAGATGCCACCCTCGCGCATCGTCGCGCGCAGGTCGCGAACGCGGGGGTACGGATCCTGCGGGATCAGCGGGTCCTCGGCGTTGGACAGGCCGTTATGCCCGCCGGCGAGCCAGGGATCCTCGTAGACCACCGCCGCGAGCCACTCGCTCGCCTTCGAATAGGCACGCTTCCACAGCGCGCGGAAGGCGCGGCCCGAGCTGACGATCGGCAGATAGCTCACGCCGTAGGAGGCGGTGATCTCGCTGAGCTTATAGGGCATCCCCGCGCCGCAGGTTACGCCCGCGACCATCCCGCGAGTCCGTTCAAGCACGCCGTGCAGGATACGCTGGGCGCCGCCCATTTCCCACAGCACGTTGATATTGACCGCGCCCTTGCCGCCGGCGATCTCGAACGCCTTCTTGACCTGGGTCACCGCGCCTTCGATCGCGTATTCGACCAGCTCCTCATGGCGCTCGCGCCGCGTCAGCGCGCGATAGATTTGCGGGATGATCTTGCCCTCGGCATCGTAGCTGTCGGCGTTGACCGCGCTGACCGTGCCGATGCCCCCGGCCGCCGCCCAGGCGCCCGCGCTCGCATGGTTGGTCGCGGCGACGCCCTTGCCACCCTCCACCAGCGGCCAGACTTCGCGGCCGTTATAATTGATGGGGGTCAGACCCTTGAACAAAACTACCTCCGGAAAAATTTGCGGGACGCTAGACGGAACCGGCGCGCGACGCGAGCGGCAATTGTTACCCTAACACACCCGGCCGTCCCATCGCGGCGCCATAGAGGCGGGCATACGACGCAATCATCTCTGCCTCGTCGAACAACGCACGGGCGCGGATACGGTTCTGTTCGCCAATATAGCGCATCGAATCGGGGTTGCGCGCCAGCGTGTCGATCCGGTCGCGCAGGTCGACCTCATGGTGCCGCGGGGCGATGAACTGCGCGTTCTCGCTCGATACCATCGTCGGCACGTCGCCGACCCGGGTCGAGACCACCGGCAGCCCCGCCGCCATCGCCTCTAGCACCGAAATCGGCGCCTGCTCGCTCTTCGACGACATCGCATAGATGTCGAACAGCCCCATATAGCGGTGCGGATCGGGCAGGAATCCGGGTAGGATCAGCTGGTCCTCGATCGCCATCGCCTCCGCGGCGTCGAGGATGTTTTGCCGCTCGGGGCCCTCGCCGACGATCACCAGCTTGAAGCGCGCATTGACCCCGGCGCAGGCGCGGATCAGCAGCGGCAGATCCTTGACCGGCCGCAGCCCCGCGACGCAGCCGATGAACACCTCGCCCTCGCGCTTGTTCTGGAGCCCGGGGATCACCGAGGCATCGGGCTTCTGGGCAAAGCGCGCGGTCGGCACGCCATTGGCGATGCGATGGATGCGCTCGGCCGGCTGGCGCCAATGTTTCAGCGCGATGCGCTCGAGCACCTGGCTCGGCACGACCAGCGCATTGGCGGCGGGCAGCGCGATCCGGCGATACATGTTGCGCACCGGGCTCAGCCGCTGGGCCTCGTCCTGGTTGAACCCGTCCTCGTGATGGACGATCGGCGGCAGTCCCTTGCCGAACACCCGCGCCGCCATCACCCCGTCGATCGCGCCCCAATTATAGGTGAGGACGAGGTCAAAGCGCCGCATGAACCGCGCGATCTCCTCGTAGCGCTTGACCGACGGCCGGCCGACGAGCGGCGGCGGGTTCTGCGCGATCTCGACCTTGATCCCCTTGGCGATCGCGTCGCGCGCGCCGAGCTGGTCGGGCATCGCCGAGACGATCGTGTGCCGCGCGCGGTCGCCGAACGCATTCATCAACCGGACGGCACGCGCTTCCTTGCCGCCATAGTTGAAGGTCGAGTGGAGGTGGAGGATATGGACGGACATGCTGGGAGGGGTGCTTAGCGCTCCAAACCCATGCCGTCACCCCGGCCTAACGTGACGGCTAAGTCGCTGCCTTCGCCAACAGCCGCTCGATCGCCGCAACCACCTCGGGCTCGTCGAGCGTCGGCGCGTGCCCCACGTCCTTGACCGTTACCAGCTCGCCCTGCGGCAGCCGCGCCAGCATCTTCTCCGCCGTGACGGCACTCAATATGTCCGATCGCTCGCCGCGCACCACCAGCACCGGCTTGGCCTTGAGCGCATCGATCGTCGGCCACATGTCCGGCCCGGCCTCGTTGCCCGGCACGCGGAAGGGCTCGGCGATCTTCATGTCGTAATCGAGTACGATCCGCCCCGAGCTGTTCACCCGGTACAGCCGCTTGGCCATGCGCAGCCAGTCTTCGATGGTGTAGTCGGGGTAAACATCGGCGTTACCTTCGGCGACGGCGCGGGCGGCGTGCATCCAGGTCGGGTGCCAGACGGCCTTGCCGACATAGGTGCGGATCCGCGCCAGCCCGGCGGCTTCGAGCTGGGGGCCGACATCGTTCAGCACCGCGCCCGCCAGCTTGGCGCCGTCGGTCGCGGCGAGCAGCATCGTCACGATCCCGCCGAGCGACGTCCCCACCGCAACGAAGCGCTTGATCGCAAGCTCGTCCAGCAGCGCCTCGATATCCTGCAGATAGGTCAGCGGGACATAGGACATCGGATCCTTGGCAAAAGCACTCTCGCCGCGCCCGCGGAACTCGACCAGCACGACGCGCCGTTCCCCCGACAGCCGCGTCGCCAGGCTTTCATAGTCGCGCGCATTGCGAGTTAGGCCAGGAAAGCACAGCACCGGCGGGACGTCGTCGGCGCCGGGATACTCACGATAATGCAGGCGCAGGCCGTCTTTCGACCACCAATAGCCATCGCTGTAGTTGCGCCGCTCGCCCATTGCTCCCCATATCGCCGCATGGCCCTAACTCCGCAACAGGCGATCCTCGAACTGGGCGACGCCTTCTACGATCCGGTCCACGCGGCCGGATTCCCCGAGACCCGGCTGCGCTTCCGCAACGATCGCGCCGCGGCGGAGGTCGGGTTGGCGGGGCTGAGCGACGATCAGTGGATCGCGCATTTCGGCCGGTTCAAGCCGCTGCCTGGCGGTCTCCAGCAGCCGCTGGCGCTGCGCTATCACGGCCACCAGTTCCGCGTGTACAATCCCGAGATCGGCGACGGCCGCGGCTTCCTGTTCGCGCAGATGACCGACGACCGGGGGCGGCTGATGGACCTCGGCACCAAGGGATCGGGCCAGACCCCCTGGAGCCGCTTCGGCGACGGCCGGCTCACCTTGAAGGGCGGCGTCCGCGAGATCCTCGCCACCGAGATGCTCGAAGCGCTGGGGGTCGAGACATCGCGGACCTTCTCGCTGATCGAGACCGGCGAGGAGCTTCATCGCGGCGACGAGCCCTCCCCCACCCGCTCGGCGGTGCTCGTCCGGCTGAGCCACGGCCATATCCGCATCGGCACCTTCCAGCGGCTCGCTTATGCGCAGGATCTCGACAATCTCCGGAAGCTCACCGGCTATGTCCTGCGTCACTATTATGGCGAGGAGGCCGGCGACGACGCGCCCCAGCGGCTGCTCGGCCATGTCGCGTCACGGACGGCGCGGATGGCGGCGCGGTTCATGGCGGCGGGCTTCGTCCACGGCGTGCTCAACAGCGACAATATCAACGTCACCGGCGAGAGCTTCGATTACGGACCGTGGCGCTTCGCCCCGAGCTGGGATCCCGGCTTCACCGCCGCCTATTTCGACCAGCAGGGCCTCTATGCCTTCGGCCGCCAGCCCGAGGCGATCTATTGGGATGTGATGCAGCTCGCCAGCTCGCTCCGCCTGATCGCCGAGGAGGACCCGCTGATCGAGGCGATGAAGGGCTTCCCCGAGACCTTCCAGCAGGAAGTCGCAAGCGCGATGCTGTGGCGGCTGGGCGTCGTGCCGCTCGGGCCTGAGCACGACCGCGGGCTGGTCGGCGCGATCGAGCGCGTGTTGGTCGAGACCGGGGCGCCGATCGACCGCTTCTTCTTCGATGCTTTCGGTGGAAAGCTGCCGGCCAGCTATGGCGAACCGTTCGCCGATCTGCGCGCGCGCCTCGCCGGCTATACCCCGCGCAAGGCCCGCGACCATCCCTATTGGTCGGATGCCGCACCGTGCTCGATGCTGATCGACGAAGTAGAGGCGATCTGGGCAGCGATCGCCCATGCCGATGTCTGGACCCATCTGGAGGCTAAAGTCGCCGCGATCCGCCGGATGGGCGAGGCGCTGGCCTAAGCCGCGTTCCATTCAGCTTCCCCTCCCTTTCAGGGAGGGGTTAGGTGCGGGTGTAACCTCGGGCGAGGCTCGATGCCTCGGCCGAGGCTGTTTTGCCGAAACCGAGGCTGTTTTGCCGAAACGGCGGAGATTCTTTTTGGGCGCGCAGACGCGCGCACCCACCCCCAACCCCTCCCTGCAAGCAGGGAGGGGAGTTGTTTGGCTGCACGTCGATTCGGCGTGGGGGTTGGCAAGCCTTCCCCATTTCGGGCAAGAGCGACCACATTCTTCCGGGGATTCAAACACACCCAATGCCGGGAACGGAAATCATCTCGACCGAGCCGGCGACGGGCGCCGTGCTCTGGCGTCAGAAGATCGGCGATGCCGACGTCGAAGTCGCGCACGCACGCCGCAGCTGGGCCGAATGGGCCGCGCGTCCGCTGGCCTACAGAATCGAGGCGCTGCGCCGCTTCGCCAATGTCGTGCGGCAAAAGGCCGATGCCTTCACCGACCTGCTCGCCCGCGAGACCGGCAAGCCGCTCTGGGAAGCGCGCACCGAAGTCGAGACCGTGATCGGCAAGGTCGACATCTCGGTCACCGCCTATTCGGAGCGCACCGGCCAGCGCCGGATCGAAGCGCCGATGAACACGCGGCTCGCGCTGCGCCACAAGCCGCACGGCGTGCTCGCGGTGCTCGGGCCGTATAATTTCCCCGCGCATCTGCCCAACGGCCATATCGTTCCCGCGCTGCTCGCGGGCAACGCCGTAGTGTTCAAGCCCTCGGAGAAGACCCCTGCGAGCGGCGCGTTCCTCGTCGACTGCTTCCACGCCGCGGGCATCCCCGAAGGCTGTATCCGCCTGCTGGTCGGTGGCCCGGACGAGGGCAAGGCGCTCGCCGGCCATCCGGACATCGATGGCCTGCTGTTCACCGGATCGGCCAACACCGGCATCGCGCTCAACCGCCAGTTCGCCACCCGGCCCGAAAAGATCCTCGCACTCGAAATGGGCGGCAACAACCCGATCGTCGTCTGGGACACCCCCGATCTCTATTCGGCCGCCGTCCTCGTCATCCAGTCGGCCTTCACCACCGCGGGCCAGCGCTGCACCGCCGCGCGCCGGCTGATCGTCGACCAGAACCTCTTCGATCCGCTGATGGAGGAAGTGAACAAGCTGATCGGCCGGCTGATCATCGGCGAACCGCACGACGATCCCGCGCCATTCATGGGCCCGGTGATCGACAACGACACCGCCGACATGCTGACCGAGAGCTTCCTCGCGCTCTCGACGATGGGCGGCCGCCCGCTGCGGCACATGGAGCGCCCGATCGAGGGTCGCCCGTTCATCACCCCGGGCATGATCGACATGACCCAGGCCAACGACAAGCCCGATGTCGAACTGTTCGGGCCGGTGCTCCAGGTCTATCGGAAAGCGACCTTCGAGGAAGCGATCGCCGAGGCCAACGACACGCGCTACGGACTGTCGGCGTCGCTGGTCAGCCAGAACCCGCGGCTTTACGACCAGTTCTGGGCGAACATCCGCGCCGGCATCGTCAACTGGAACCGCCCGACCAACGGCGCGTCGTCCGCGGCTCCCTTTGGCGGGGTCGGCTGGTCCGGCAACCACCGCCCGAGCGCTTATTACGCCGCGGATTACTGCGCCTATCCGGTGGTTTCGTCGGAATCCGAGCAGGCGCGCGCCTCGATCGGGCTGGGGCTGCGCGACGCCTGAGGCCAGCGCCGCAGCCACGGACCGGCATGGGCCAGGCTCATTAGCAGGTACATCGGCACCATCCCGCTCCACGGCGAACCGCCGCACAGCCGCTCGACCGTGCCGCCCTGCGTGCCGAGCAGCGCCATCACCGCGAATCCCGGCGTCGCCGCGAGCGCCAGCCCGTCGGCGACGCGGTGCGCAAGCGTCATTTCTCGGCGTTGCGGAACGCCGCCTCGCCGGCATCCGACACCTCGACCCATTTGGGATCGGGAGTCGGCTCGGCGTCGTAATTGTCGTGCCAGTTCCACCATTTGTAGGTCGGCGTCTGCGGATAGCCTTCGGGCGAGTCCTCCCACAGCTCCTGCCGGCCGAGCGCAGTCAGGTCGAGATAGCTCCACACCGTCCCCATCGCCTCGTCGCCGCGATTATTGATGAAATAGGTGCGGTAGATGCGGTCGCCGTCACGGAGGAAGACGTTGTGCCCGTGCCACTCGTCGACCCCGAAATCCTTGTCGAAATCGTCGGTGATCGTAATCCAGGGCATGTCCCAGCCCATCCGCGCCTTAAGCCGCGCGATATCGGGCTGCGGCGCGCGCGAGGCGTAGACTAGGCTGGTGTCGCGCGCGTGGAGGTGCGCGAGGTGCGAGACCTGGTCGGCGCCGAGCGAGCAGCCGCGGCAGCCATGTTCGGGCCAACCGTGGACGCCGGGCTCGAAGAAGGCGCGATAGACGATCAACTGGCGGCGGCCGGCGAAGAGGTCGATCAGGCGCAGCGGTCCGTTCGGCCCCTCGAAGTGATAGTCCTTGTCGACCGCCATCCACGGCATCCGCCGCCGCTCGGCGGCCAGCGCGTCGCGCGCGCGTGTATGCGCCTTCTCCTTGACCAGCAGCGCGGTGCGGGCCGCCTCCCACGCCTCGGGCGACACGATCGACGGGTGGCTTTCAGGCAGCTCGGGCATCAGCGTGCCTCCTCACCGGTGACATCGCCGATGCGCGGCAGGATCTTGGTCCAGCCGCCCTGCATGTTGCGATAGGCGGTCTCGTTGCGCGGCAGGTGGAAGCCCGAATGGACCAGGGTGAGCCGGGTTCCGCCCTCGACCGGTTCAAGCGTGAAGGTGACGACCGTGTCGAGCGGCGAGCCATAACCCGCATTGCCCTCGTGCCCGCCCTTCCACGAATAGGCGAAGCGCCGGTTGGGCTCGGCCTCTAGCACCTCGCACTCGATCGATCCGTCCCATTCGCCCGCCGACGAGGTCTGGTAGGTGAAGCAGCTGCCGGGTACGGGCGAGAAATCGCTCGGCGTCATTCCCAGCCAGCGCCCGATCAGCGCGCCCGAGGTGATCGTCCGCCACACCTTGTCAGGCGCGTGCGGGAAAACCTGGTCGAGCACGATCTCGCCGGCGCGAGCCTGCAACAGGGTGTCGTTCACGAATCGATCTCCTCCAGAAGCGTTCGCAGCGCGTCGAGCCGATCGCGCCAGAAAGTCTCGTAATGGCCGAGCCAGTCGAACAGCGGCGCCAGTCCCTCGGGCCGGGCACGATAATAGACCTTCCGCCCCTCGGGCCGCTCGGCGACCAGCCCGGCCTGCTTGAGCGACTTGAGGTGCTGCGAAACCGCGCCCTGGGTAACCCCGCTGGCGCGGGTCAGATCGGCAACGTTGATCTCGCGCGTGCGGGCGATCCGATCGAACACCGCGCGTCGCGTGGGGTCGGCAAGCGCGCGCATCACGGTGTCGATGGGCTGGGTCTGGAGCATGCGAATCAATTAGCAATTGCTAATGCATTAGTCAATGCTAATGTGAATTCACGCCTGTTTGGCTGGACAGCACCTCCCGCGGCTCGCTATCGGCGCGGCATGCCTGTTGTCGCCACGATCATGAATTCCACCACCGGTCAGCCGATCCAGAAGCTGACCTTCGGTCGCATGCCCAAGCCCTGGGCCTCGTTCACGCTGGAGAGCGGCGAGCTCGTCACCGCCGATCGCGTCGATGTCGGCAAGCCCGCGCCCGGCAAGGTCGTGGTGCCGGTGTCGGTGTGGGTGACGCCCAAGAAATAGCGGCAACACTTCCTTACAGCCTTAACCCTCCCCGGGCATTGAATCGTGACCGGCCTCGCCCTAGATTCATCTCTGCGGGACCGGGCCCCTCTGGCGGCGGCTTCATCACCTGAAGCCCCGTGATGTCGGACCGCATCGAGCTAGCTCGGTGCAGGTTTGGCGGCTGTCCGCCACCTCCCCTCACCGAAACGGCTCGATCGATAGAAACTGTCGATGGAGTGGCATGTGAACAATGTAATCGAGCGGCTGATCGCCGCGCACCGCACCCTTAACCGCGAGATTCGCAGCGAGCTTTCGCGCCGCGTGCCGGATCGCTTCCGCTTGAGCCAGCTCAAGAAGGAACGGCTCGCGATCAAGGACCGGCTGTTCCGCCACCTCCCCGACGCGGCCGAGATGCGCCGTATCGCCCGCGGCGCGATCGCCCGGGCACGTCACGCCTAAGGAGACCACGTACGTGGACAATCTTTCCGCCTTCAATCGCAGCGCCGCCGCCGCCGCGCAGGTCCGCTATGACGAGGGCCTTCGCCGGCACATGCTCGGCATCTACCGCAACATGGGCATCGGCCTGGCGCTTACCGGCCTGGTCGCGCTCGCGGTGGCGAATACCCCCGCGCTCGTCGCCTTGATCTTCGGCACCCCGCTCAAATGGGTGGCGATGCTGGCGCCGCTGGCGTTCGTGTTCTTCTTCACCTTCCGCATCGAGCGCATGACCGTTGCCGGCGCCCGCACCGCGTTCTTCGCGTTCGCCGCGATCATGGGCGTTTCGATGGCGAGCATCTTCCTGGTGTTCACCGGCACCAGCATCGCGATGGCGTTCTTCACCGCGTCGGCGATGTTCGCGGGCCTGAGCCTGTGGGGCTACACCACCAATCGCGACCTGACCGGCATGGGCAGCTTCCTGATGATCGGCCTGATCGCCGTCATCGGCGCGAGCCTGGTCAATCTGCTGCTCGGCTCGAGCCTGTTGCAGATGGTGGTTTCGGTGATCGGCGTGATCGTGTTCGCGGGCCTCACCGCCTGGGACACGCAGCGGCTCAAGAGCGAGTACATCACCTACGCCAACAGCCAGGCAGTCGAGAAGCTCGCGATCATGGGCGCGCTGTCGCTGTATCTGAACCTCATCAACATGTTCCAGCTGCTGCTGGGGCTGATGGGCGAACGGGAGTAATCCTATGACCGGCACCTTCACTTGCCCCGTCGACGGCACCAAGCTGGTGCCGATGGAGCGATCGGGGATCGAGATCGACCATTGCCCGAGCTGCCGCGGGGTGTGGCTCGATCGCGGCGAGCTCGACAAAATCATCGAGCGCAGTGCGGTCCAGGCCGCGCCCGCACCGCCGCCTCAGCAGCCGGCGGCACCTTGGCCCGACCAGCGCCCGCGCTATGACGACCGCCAGCACTATCAGGGCGGGCACAAGGGCCAGTACGGCCACAAGCGTAAGAAGTCCTTCCTCGAAGAACTGTTCGATTAAGTCCCCCTTCCCCCGAACAGTTCGAACCTGCCCGTCGCCGATCGCTCGGCGGCGGGCTTTTCTTTGTCGGGCGTCCGGCGTTATCCTTGCGCCCCGAAGGGAGGGCAGGACATGGTCACGCGCAGGACGCTCATCGGCGGCTCGGCCGCGCTTGCGGCGACGCTGGCGCTGCCCGCCAAAGCCGCCCCCAGCCCCTTCGTCCGGCGCGAGGGCACGCGGCTGATGCTCGGCGACCGGCCCTATCGCTTCTCCGGCGCCAACCTCTGGTATGCCGCCTGGCTCGGCGCCGATGCGCCCTATGGCAATCGCGACCGCTTGCGGCGCGAGCTCGACACGCTCGCCGCGATGGGGGTCACCAACCTCCGGATCGCCGCCTCGGCCGAGGAATCGCCGCTCAGGAACGCCGTCAGTCCCGCCTTCCACGGCGCCAACCCGCTATCGGCCGATCCTGCGCTGCTCGGCGGGCTCGACTTCACCCTCGCCGAGATGGCGAAGCGCAACATGAAGGCTGTGCTCTACCTCACCAATTTCTGGGAATGGTCGGGGGGAATGATGACGTATCTCTATTACGTCACCGGCAGCTTCATCGACGTCGGCGATCCGGCGCACCCCTGGCCCGCTTTCCCCAACGCCACCGCGCAATTTTACGCCAATGCCCGGGCAGTCGCGCTCAACCACGCCTGGGTCCGGAAAATCGTCGGGCGGACCAACGCGATCACGCGCACCGCCTATCGCGACGATCCGACGATCATGGCCTGGCAGCTCGCCAACGAGCCGCGCCCAGGCGGGGCGCCCGAGACCGCCGCGCCGCTGCTCGGCGCCTACAACAAATGGATCCGGGACAGCGCGCGGCTGGTCAAGTCGCTCGACTCGAACCACCTAGTCTCGACCGGCAGCGAAGGCACGATGGGCAGCGTCGGCAGCGCCGAGATCTACCGCGCGGCGCACGACGTCCCCGAGATCGATTACCTCACAGCGCATATCTGGCCGCTCAACTGGAGCTGGGTGGATGCCAAGGACATCCCCGGCACGCACGACGTCGCGAAGGCCAAGGTCGCCGACTATCTGCGCGAGCACACTACGCTCGCCCGCGACCTCGGCAAGCCGCTGGCGATCGAGGAATTCGGCTATCCGCGCGACGGGGGCAGCTACGATCCCAAGGCCAGCACGCGTTTTAAGGATCTCTATTACCAGCAGATCTACGACGCGGTACTGACCAGCGCGCGCACTGGCGGGCCGATCGTCGGTTCGAACTTCTGGGCCTGGAACGGCGCCGGCCGTGCCGTGCATGGCGACTATCGTTTCCAGTCGGGCGACACCGCGTGGCTGGGCGACCCGCCGCACGAGCCGCAAGGCTGGTACGGCGTGTTCGACAGCGATACGAGCACAAGCGAGGTGATCGCGGCGCACGCCCAGGCGCTGGCGAGCGTGGGCGAGCCGATCGCATAATCCCCCCGGGCACGGGGAGGAGAAAAGCTCCGCTACGCCCACCCCAAGCATCCTTCGATTGCCCCGCGCGCCGCGCAGGCCCATCTCCCGCAGCATGGCATCCCTGCTCGACCCCTCCGCGCGTGGCCGCGTAATTCTCGTCGGCGCCGGCCCCGGCGACCCCGGCCTGCTCACCGTACGTGCCGTCGAGGCGCTGCGCGAGGCCGACGTCCTCGTCCATGACGGCCTCGTCGACTCGCGCGTGCTCGATCTCGCGCCCCAGGCGCACCGCATCTCGGTCGCGAAGCAGCGCAATCGCCACACGCTGCCGCAGGACGCGATCAACGCGCTGATCGTCGCGCATGTGAAGACCGGCGCGATCGTCGTGCGATTGAAGGGCGGCGATCCTTTCATCTTCGGCCGCGGCGGCGAGGAAGTCGAAGCGGTTCGCGCCGCCGGCCTGCGTGTCGAAGTCATTCCCGGTGTTTCGGCCGCCTTGGGCGCCGCCGCCGAGGCAATGCTGCCGCTCACCCATCGCGACTGGTCGAGCGCGGTCAGCTTCGTCGCCGGACAGTGCAAGGGCCTCAGCGACCAGGACTGGTCGGGCCTCGCCGGCAAGGGCCGCACGCTGGTGATCTACATGGGCGTCGCCAATTGCCCGGCGATCGCCGACAAATTGATGGCCGACGGGGTCGCACCGGACATGCCCGTCGCGGTGCTCGAACGCGCCACGCTCGAGGGCCATCGCGCGATCCGCACTTTGCTCGCCGACCTGGGCGACCTGGTCGAGCGCGAACAGGTCAAGAGCCCCGCGATCATCGTCGTCGGCGAAGTCGTCCGCCTCTCGGACGCCGAGGACAAGCTTGTCGCCTGGGCGAAGGCAGCGGAGTCGCTGGCATGAAGCTGCTCACCGGAAACGACCTCGCCACCGGCGACGTCACCTGGTGGACCGGCACCGGCTGGTCGCGCCACGTCGAGGAGGCCGAGGATGTCGGCGAGCAGGGCGAGGCGATCGCCCACGCCGAGGAAGGCGCGCGCCGCGTCAACGGCCCCTACGTGATCGACGCCACCGCCACTCCCGAAGGCCCCCGCCCCGCGCACATCAAGGACCGCATCCGCGCGCTCGGCCCCACGGTGCGGCCGGATCTCACGCTCAAGCCGGCCGACCCCGAGGCGGGGAGCTGGGTGATATGAATACCCCCCTCTCCCAGTTCGCGCTGAGCTTGTCGAAGCGCCGTCCTGTTTGCGGGTCCAAGAAAGAACAGAAGAGCAGCCCTTCGACAAGCTCAGGGCGAATGGTTGTGGATTTCCGCTGATGTACAAATACGACGAATATGACCACTCGATCGTCGCCAGCCGCGTCGAGGAGTTCCGCGACCAGGTGAACCGCCGGCTCGCCGGGCAGATGACCGAGGACCAGTTCAAGCCGCTGCGACTGATGAACGGGCTTTACCTGCAGCTCCACGCCTACATGCTGCGGGTCGCGGTGCCCTATGGCACGCTCGACAGCCGCCAGATGCATATGCTGGCGCACATCGCCCGCAAGTACGATCGCGGCTACGGCCATTTCACCACGCGGCAGAACCTCCAATACAATTGGATCAAGCTCGCCGATGCGCCAGACATCCTGGCGGAACTCGCCACGGTCGAGATGCACGCGATCCAGACCAGCGGGAACTGCATCCGCAACATCTCGTCTGACCAGTTCGCCGGCGCCGCCGCCGACGAGCTGACCGATCCGCGCCCCTGGGCCGAACTGCTCCGCCAATGGAGCACCTTCCACCCCGAATTCAGTTACCTGCCCCGGAAATTCAAGATCGCGGTGATCGCTGCCGACGAGGACCGCGCCGCAATGCGCCTCCACGATATCGGGCTGCAGATCGTCGAGCGCGACGGCGCGCTCGGCGTCGCGGTTTATGTCGGCGGGGGGATGGGCCGCACGCCGATGGTCGCCCCGCTGATCAAGGACTTCGTGCCCTTCGCCGACTTCGTCAGCTACATGGAAGCGTGCCTGCGCGTCTACAATCGCTACGGCCGGCGCGACAACATGTACAAGGCGCGGATCAAGATCCTGATCCACGAACTCGGCGCCGAGAAATATGCCGCCGAGGTCGAGGAGGAATTCGCCGCGGTCAAGGCGCTCGGCATCGATCCGCCGCAGGCCGAATTCGACCGCATCGCCGCGCATTTCGCGCCGCCGCCGTTCGAGACCGGGCTGAGCGACGAACTCGACCGCTCAGACCCCGATTTCGCGGTCTGGCTCGACCAGAACGTCTCGGCGCACAAGGCGCCCGGCCATGCGATCGTCACGATCAGCCTCAAGCCGATCGGCGGCATTCCCGGCGACGCCAGCGCTGACCAGATCGACCTGATGGCCGATATCGCCAAGGCGTACAGCTTCGACGAGTTGCGCGTCACCCACGCGCAGAACATCGTCCTGCCGCATGTCCGCAAGGCCGACTTGCACGTGATATGGCAGCAGCTCCGCGATGCCGGGCTGGCCGAGGCCAATCTCGACCTGATCAGCGACATCATCGCCTGCCCCGGGCTCGATTACTGCAGCCTCGCCAACGCCCGCTCGATCCCGCTCGCGCAGAAGATCGCGACGCGCTTCGCCGATCCCATTCGCCAGCGCGACCTGGGCGAATTGAAGCTCAAGATCAGCGGCTGCATCAACGCCTGCGGCCACCACCATGCCGGGCATATCGGCATCCTCGGCGTCGACCGTAAGGGCACCGAGAACTATCAGCTGCTGCTCGGCGGATCGGGGGCGGAGGACGTAAGCCTCGCCAAGATCACCGGCCCCGGCTTCTCCGAGGACGGCATCGTCGATGCGATCGAAAAGGCCACCGACGTCTATGTCGCCAACCGCGAACAAGGCGAGCGTTTCCTCGACACCTATCGCCGCATCGGCATGGAGCCATTCAAGGAGGCGATCTATGGCTAAGCGTGACGCCGTCTTCCCGGCAAAGCCACATGCGCTCTACGAGCACCACCGCTATTCGCCCGCGATCCGGTCCAACGGCTTCCTGTTCGTCTCCGGTCAGGTCGGCGCGCGCGAGGACGGCTCACCCGAGCCCGATCTCGGCGCGCAGGTCCAGCTCGCCTTCGACAATCTGAACGCCGTCCTTGCGGCCGCCGGCGCCAGCTTCGCGGACGTCGTCGACGTCACCCTCTTCATGATCGATCCCGACGCGATCTTCGAGACGGTGTGGCCGGTGCTTCAGCACAATTGGGGCGAGAAGCCCTTTCCCAACATCACCGCGGTGGGTGTCACCTGGCTCGCAGGCTTCACCTTCGAGATCAAGGTGATCGCCAAACTGCCGGGAGGCGCAGACGCATGACCGAACTGCTCCGCTACCGCGACGACGAGGCCCATGAGGAACCGGCGGTCACACTCGACAGCTTCCTCGGCCAGTCCAACGCCACTGCCGTCCGCATCGAAAGCGGCGAGGATGCGCGCGTCCTCCTCCCCTATCTCGATCGTCTCGCGCTCGTCGAAGTCAGCTTCCCCAAATTCCGCGACGGCCGAGGCTATTCCTCGGGCCGCATCCTGCGCGAGGCCGGCTATACCGGCGAGCTGCGCGCGCAAGGCGACGTGCTGGTCGACCAGATCCCGCTGATGCGCCGCTGCGGCTTCGACAGTTTCGCGCCCGAGGCGCCGGTCGACACTGCGGTGCTCGAAGCGAGCCTCGCGCGCTACGACCATGTCTATCAGGCGGCCGCCGACGCCCCCGTGCCGGTGTGGAAGCTGCGTCATGGCTGAAGCGGCGGTTCGGAAGATCGACCGGCTGGATATCGCCCCACGCTTCACCGAGCAGGACGCGATCCGCCTCAACAATATGTTCCGCGGCAGCTCGACCGACGAGATGCTGCGCACCGTAATCGGCGAGCAGATGGTCGGCGATCTTGCTGTCGTGTCGTCGTTCGGCGCCGAGTCCGCGGCGCTGCTGCATCTGGTCGCGTCGGTCGATCGGTCGGTGCCGGTGCTGTTCCTCGATACCGGCCGGCATTTCCCCGAGACGCTCGCCTATCGCGATGCGCTGGTCGCGCGGCTTGGGCTCACCGATTTCCGCAACCTCCAGCCCGATCCGGAGGTGCTCGCCGCGCGCGACGCCAACGAGTTGCGCTGGTCGTTCGACCCCGATGGCTGCTGCGAGATCCGGAAAGTCGTGCCGCTCGCCAAGGGGCTGGCCAGGTTCGACGCGACGATCACCGGGCGGAAAGCGTTCCAGGCGAAGACGCGCAACGCCCTGCCCCGCTTCGAGCTCGACACCTCGGACGTATCGGGCCGGCTCAAGGTCAATCCGCTCGCCGACTGGACCCGCGCCGATCTCGACGCCTATTTCGTCGCGCACGATTTGCCCGTCCATCCGCTGGTCGCGCAGGGCTATCCCTCGATCGGCTGCGCGCCGTGCACCAGCAAGGTCAAACCAGGCGAGGACCCGCGCGCCGGCCGCTGGCGCGGCTGGGACAAGACCGAGTGCGGGATCCACACGCCAGTAAACGACGGCGACCCGGATTTGCCGGTGTTCTAGGCGTTTCCCCTAGACGTCAAATTGTAGGGAAACGCTCGTCGGCCCTCAGAACGAAGCCGCGAGCCGATTCAGCATTCGCCGCGCCGGACTTTCGTCTGCCACCGGCTCATCGAGCGAGGCATCGAGTCGCGCGACTCGGCGATGGAGCTCGATGCTTGTCGCGATGATCGTCCGCGCATGCGAAGGCATCGCGTCGAGCGTCGCCGGCTCGGTCTCGGGCGCCTCGCCCAGCCGCCGCGCGGGAGATAGCGCATCGCCGGGAGTAAGCTCGCCGGCCTCGACCGCGCGCTGCGTCAGCAGCCAGGCGATGATGTGCATCAGCCGCGTCGTCACCTTGAGCGACTCGCACGAGAAGGTCACTCGGCTCAGCGCCTCGAGCGAGTCGCGCTCGGCACGGCCGACCACGTCGAAATAGCCGCGCGCCTCGTCTGCCAGCAGCATCGCTTCGACATAGAGCGAGTCGACCAGTCTGCGATGGATCGCCGAGGGCATCTGCTCCGTCATCCCCGAAAGAAGTGCCATATCGGACACGCCAGTTGAATGCTTAATCTTGCGGCGTCGCCGTCCCGCGGCGGGAGCGCTCAGGCGATGATGTCGGGGACGAGCGCATCTTCGAGCTGGCTGATCTCGTCGCGCAGCCGCAGCTTGCGTCGCTTGAGCCGGGCGAGCTGGAGCTGGTCGGCCGCCCCCGTGCGGCTCAGCGCGTCGATCGCCGTGTCTAGATCGCGATGCTCGGTCCGCAGCATCTCGAGTTGCCGCTGGATCTCGCTCTCTTCCATTCCCGCCCCCTTACGCCTGCACAAAGCTGAAGTCGGCCCATCGCGCGTTTTCCGCACCCTGTCGATTCGGCAAATACGGGGGGCGACAAGCGTCTCGAAAGGTGATTTATTGGCTTTCCCCCGGCGCTTATCGAAGGAGGAATGCTTCCATGCAGAACGCGCATTTCGCGGCACTCAACGCCAAGCACTCTACTCTGGACCAGCGGATCGCAGCCGAATCCCAACGGCCGCTTCCCGATCAGATACTGCTAGCGCAATTGAAGAAGCAGAAGCTGCGCGTCAAGGAGGAGCTAAGCCGCTAGCCGCGGCTATCCACAGCTTTTGTCGGAAAGGTGCGGTGTATGCCGCACCTTCTCCGAAACTACTCGTACCGATTTGAACAGCGATGCCGGAACGGCGGCTCAGCGCCGCGTGAGGCTGGGCTTGGTATAGGACGTGCTCTGCGCGCCCTTCCCGACCGGCTTGCGCGCCAGCATCGGATCGATCTCGATATCGAACGCCACGCCGACCCGGCCATCGGTCGCCCAGGCGATGCGGCCCTTGACCCAGCCCACGCCGCGCACTTCGATCTCCACCGGGGTGCCGCTCTGCACCGGCCCGACATATTCGGCCATCAGACCGCCCGAGGAGAGATTGCGCACGCGCACCTGCGCGACCTTGTCGTCGCCGGAGACGCGGAACTGCGCGGTGAGCAGCAAGCTGTCGCGCGAGCCGGTACGCTGGCCGGTGAAGTCATCGGCCGACAGCGCGGTCATGGAATCGGTAGAAAACTGGTCGTCCATCAGGGTCGCCCGAACGCAAAATTGATATGCGTCGTGTTAAGCTGAATCCCTGACGAAAGCGTAAATTTGGCCGGGCCGCGACCGAAAAATCGCGGCCCGGAATACCCTATTCTTCGCGCGAGACCTTCTCGTTGCGCTCGTGACGCTCCTGTGCCTCGACGGTCATCGTCGCGATCGGCCGCGCCTCGAGCCGGCCCAGGCTGATCGGCTCGCCGGTCACTTCGCAATACCCGTATTCGCCTTCGTCGATGCGGCGCATTGCCGCATCGATCTTGGCGATCAGCTTACGCTGGCGATCACGGGTGCGCAGCTCGATCGACCAGTCGGTCTCGCTCGACGCGCGGTCGGTGAGATCGGCCTCGCGCAGCGAGTCGGTCTGGAGCTGGTTGAGCGTCCCCGCCGCCTCGCGGAAGATCGCGTCCTTCCAGGCCAGCAGCTTCTCGCGGAAATATTCCTGCTGCCGAGGGTTCATGAAAGGTTCGTCGTTATGCGGCCGGTAGCCGTCGTCGCCGTCATTGGCCGCGGCCGGGAGTTGTTTCCCGTGTTCGTCGGCCCGTTCCAAAACAGTAGCCATCCCCACTCTCCACACCGGTCGCCCAAATGGCCAGGCCGCTGGACGACTGACTTTTGCCCGCCCGCCCTATACTTGCGCGCGACCACATAGACAAGCGCGCTATTATGACAGGTGAACTGACTAATCTCCCGTAACGCGGGGGAAATTAGCCGGGGCTGAACGCGAGTCGAACCGGGGTCCGCGTTAACCATCATTGTTAACAAGTAACGTTCCAGCGCCCCGCGGAACCGTTCCGAAACCGCACATTAACCATAAGCTATGCGCGGGACTCGCAAAAAACAGTCCAAGAACAAGGTAAATGCCCCTGGCGGCGCTTGCGCTTAATAGTTTGTTTTGCGTTTGTCGGACATTGACGGCGCAGAAGCTGCTGACGGTCCCGTGGGGAGCGAGCGCCAGCAACAGGGAAGAGTGGGACATCATGTCGGTTCGCATGGCCTTGGCGAAACTCTGCGCATGTGCCTGTGGCGGCGCAGTCATCGGTGGCAGCGGCGTGTATGCCGTGGAGCGCGTGACGCAGCCCAGCGTAGTGAAGCAGTACACGGTCGCCAAGAAGCGCGTCGTGCGCAAGGCGGCCGCGGAGGGCGCAGCGCCGCGCAAGAAGCTCGTGCGCCGCGTCGTCACCACGACGACTACCACGACCAAGCCCGAAGTCGTCGTCGTGACCACTCAGGGCGCGCCGATCCCGATGCCGCGCGAAATGCCGGTAGTGGCCGCGGCGAGCAGCGCGGCGGCCGGCGTGGTCGGCGGCGGGGGCGGCTATGGCGGGGGCTTTGGCGGCGGGTTCTTCGCCGGCGGCTTCTTCGGCAGCTCCGGAAGCAGCTCGGGCAGCAGCGGCATCAATATCGAGATTTCAAGCGGGGGCTCGTCGACCAGCACGTCTACTGGTGGCTCCTCGACCAGCACTTCGACCGGTGGATCCTCGACTTCGTCGTCAACATCTTCTTCGACGTCGTCCTCGACTTCTTCTTCGACGTCTTCCTCCACTTCGACTTCGTCGAGCGGAAACTGGAGCACGTCGGGCAATTGGAGCACGTCGAGCAGCTGGGGTTGCAAATGGGGCAAGCATTGCGGCGGCGGCCATAATCCTCCGCCTTCGCCCCCCGGCGGCCCCGAGCCGGTGCCCGCACCGCCGATGATCCTGCTGTTCGGCGGCGCCGCGGCGGCGCTGGTGGTCCGGAAACGCTGGTCCAAGAAAAAGGCGGCCGAAGCGGCCGCCTGAATCCGTCGTCCCGGCGAAAGCCGGGATAGCATGCAACCGGGCATGCGGCCCGAGACTCCGGCTTTCGCCGGGGTGCCGGCGCTTCTATTCCGCCCGCGCCAGCGCTTCCTCGATCTGCGGCACGGTGTGGTCGGTCAGATCCTTGGCGATCTCGGCCTTCAGCCGGTCGCTGACTTCCTTGTGATAGTGCTTTCGCAGCTCGCCCAGGGTCTTGGGCGGGGCAATGATGATCAGCGACTCGAAATCGTTGGCCAACGCGCGCTTCTTGAGCAATTCGGCGGTGTCCGCGGCGAAGCGGTCTTCCTCCTGCTGGTGGAAATCGACTTCGGCCATGTTGCCACCGCCCCATTGCCCGCCGCCGCGCGTGCTCGACGCGCCGCCGGCCAGGTCGGTCGCCTGCTCGCTGTGCGCGGGATTGTGCTTGTCGACCACCTTCTTCTCGACTTGCAGGTTGGGATGCACGGCATCGCCTTCGTTCCTGAGGAACAGCATCTTGCGGCCGTCCGCCACCACCACGACTGTATCGTGCGGAACCTGCATCATTCTTCTCCTTGTTTTGCTGCTGATCCTCCAACGCGCCCTCACGCCCCAGGGTTGCGCAGGCAATCGCGCGCAGCCATAGCCCGGCCATGCACGATATACGGTTCATCCGCGAAACCCCCGAGGCCTTCGACGCCGGACTGGCGAAGCGCGGGCTCGAACCCCGATCGGCCGAACTGCTCGCTCTCGACGAGCGTCGCCGCGCGCTGATCACCGAGGCTCAGACCACGCAGGCGCGCCGCAACGAGGCAAGCAAGGCGATCGGCGCCGCCAAGGCGCGGCGCGACGATCCCACTGACCTGATGGCCGAAGTCGCCGCACTGAAGGAGCGGATGCCGGCGATCGACGCCGAGGAAAAAGCCGTCGGTGCCGAACTGACCACCGCGCTCGCCGCGATCCCCAACCTCCCCCTCGCCGACGTGCCAGAGGGCGCCGACGAGGAAGACAATCAGCTCATCCACGAGCGTGGCACGCCCCCGGTCTTCGCGTTCGAGGCGAAGGAGCATGACGCGATCGGCCCCGCGCTTGGGCTCGATTTCGAAACCGGTGCATTGCTCTCGGGCTCGCGCTTCACCTTCCTGCGCGGCTCTGCAGCCCGCCTCCACCGCGCGCTCGGCCAGTTCATGCTCGACACGCTCACCCGAGACCACGGCTTCGAGGAAGCGGTGGTTCCGCTGCTCGTGCGCAGCGAGAGCATGTTCGGCACCGGCCAGCTCCCCAAATTCGCCGAGGACAGCTTCGAGACCACCGACGGCCGTTGGCTGATCCCCACCTCCGAAGTCAGCCTTACCAACAGCGTCCGCGAGCGGATCCTCAGCGAAGAGGAACTTCCGCTGCGATTCACGGCGCTCTCGCCCTGCTTCCGCTCCGAAGCGGGCTCGGCGGGCCGCGACACCCGCGGCTATATCCGCCAGCACCAGTTCGAGAAGGTCGAGATGGTCTCGATCACGACGCCCGATACGTCCGAGGCCGAGCACGAGCGGATGACGTCTTGCGCCGAGGACATCCTCGACAAGCTAGGCCTCGCCTTCCGCCGGATGAAGCTGTGCAGCGGCGACATGGGTTTCAGCGCCGCGCGCACCTACGATCTCGAAGTCTGGCTCCCAGGCCAGGCGCGCTACCGCGAGATCTCGAGCGTCTCGACCTGCACCGATTTCCAGGCCCGCCGCATGAACGCGCGCTACCGTCCCGAGGGCGAAAAGGCGACTCGCTTCGTCCATACCCTTAACGGCTCGGGCCTTGCCGTCGGCCGCACGCTGGTCGCGGTGGTCGAGAACTATCAGCAGGAAGACGGCTCGGTCGCGGTTCCCGAGGCGCTGCAGCCCTATCTCGGCGGCCTCAACCGGCTCGAACCGCGCTGATGCGCATCCTCCTCACCAACGACGACGGCTACCACGCCCGCGGCCTCGCCGTGCTCGAACGCATCGCGCGGACGATTTCCGACGACATCACCGTCGTCGCCCCCGCCGAGGAGCAATCGGGCAAGAGCCGCTCGCTCACCCTTACCGAGCCGTTCCGCGTCCGCCGCATGGGCGACGATCGCTACGCCGTTCGCGGCACGCCCACCGATTGCGTGATGTTCGCCCTTGCCGAGGCGATGAAGGATTCGCCGCCCGACCTGATCCTCTCGGGGGTCAACCGCGGCGGCAACCTCGCCGAGGACGTCAGCTATTCGGGCACCGTCTCCGCCGCGATGGAAGGCGCGCTCGCCGGCATCCGCTCGGTCGCGCTCAGCCAGCGCTACGAGCGCACCGGCATGGGCGACGCCGTCCCGTTCGATACCGCCGAGGCCTGGGGCGAGCGCGCGCTCCGACCCCTGCTTGATGCCCCCTGGGCGCCGCGCACCCTGGTCAATATCAACTTCCCGCCGATCGCCGCCGACGCCGTCAAGGGCATCAAGCCCGTGTCGCAGGGCCTGCGCGATTATGGCCGGGTCGGGCTCGACAAGCGCGTCGATCCGCGCGGTTTCCCCTATTACTGGCTGGCGATGAGCCGCCTGCCCAACGTCGCTGGCCCCGACACCGATCTCGAGGCGATCGAGCAGGGCTGGATCACCCTCACCCCGCTCCACCTCGATCTTACCCACCACGACTCGCTGGAAGGCCTCAAGGCGCTCTATTGCTGACCACCCCGGTTTGTTTTATTAAAATTTAAGCATGGGGGCGTGTTGATGAGCCGGGTTGGGGTGTTGTTTTTTGGCGCGTGGGCGCTTTCGGGCTGCATTCCGGCCGAGGCCGGTCCCGGCCGGTATCAGGCCCCCGACTATCCCCAGCAGCAGCCGGACCAGTTCGAGCGCCGCTCGATCGATCAGGACGTCCGCGCGCTGCCCGCGCCGCCGCCCGCCTGGGAAGCGCGCCGCGTCACTGCCGATGCCAGGCAGGTCGCAAGCAGCACCTATGTCGTACAGCCGGGGGATTCGCTGCGCTCGATCGCCGTCAAGACCAGCGCAGGCTCGGAGGCGATCGCCCGCGCCAACAACCTGCTGCCCCCCTATGTTATCCAGCCGGGTCAGCGCCTGAGCATCCCCGGCGGCCGCTATCACCTCGTCCGCGCCGGCGAGACCGGCATCGCCATCGCGCGTGCCTATAGCGTCGACTGGTCGCGCATCATCGCCGCGAACGCGCTCGCGGAGCCCTATATCCTGCGCACCGGCCAGCGGCTGCTGGTGCCGAGCAGCCGCCCCGAGACGATCGAGGAGCGCGCCGCGCGCTTCCATATCGACATCGACGACATCCTCACCGGCGGCGAGCCCGCGCTCGCGGCCAATGCCCAACCGGCCAAGCCGGTGGCCACTGCCAAGCGCGTGCTTCCCGCCACCACGCCGGTCGCGGCACCGGCGGTGCGCACCGCGGGCCAGTTCGCCTGGCCGGTCAAGGGATCGGTGGTCAAGCGCTTCGGCCCGGGCAAGAGCGGCGAGCGGAACGACGGCATCAAGATCGCCGTCCCGCTCGACACACCCGTCCTCGCCGCCGCCGACGGCGTTGTCGCCTATGTCGGCAGCGACGTGCCGGCGCTGGGCGGCCTCGTCATCGTCAAGCACGGCAGCAGCACCACCACGGTCTATGGCCATGCCGGACAATTGCTCGTCCAGCGCGGCCAGTCGGTCAAGAAAGGCCAGATGATCGCGCTCTCCGGCAACTCGGGGTTCGCCGACCGGCCCGAGCTGCACTTCGAAATCCGCCAGGGCCGCACCCCGGTCGATCCGCTGACGAGGCTCGCAGCGCGTTAGGCTCCATGCCCCCCTCCCTGAAAGGGAGGGTTTGGGGTGGGTGCGCGCGTCTGCGCGCCAAAAAAGACTCATCGCCCAGCATCAAAGCCTCAGTCAGGGCATCGAGCCCTGCCCGACGCTAAACCCACCCCTTGCCCCTCCCTTTCAGGGAGGGGATAGAAGAGGAACAATGCCCGCCCGTCCTCCCGCCACGCTCAAGCGCAAGTCGAGCCTGCCCGTCTGGGTATCGATCGGCTGGCGCGTGTTTGCGGTGCTGGCGCTGCTCGCGCTCGCGGTCGGCGTCCACTGGATCGAGCGCAACGGGCTCAAGGATACTGCAGACGGCCACGTCTCCTTCCTCGACATCCTGTATTTCACATCGATCTCGGTCACGACGACGGGCTATGGCGACATCGTGCCGGTCAGTAATTCGGCGCGGATGTTCGACGCGTTCGTCGTCACGCCGATCCGTGTGTTCGTGGTGCTGCTCTTCCTCGGCACCGCCTATAATTTCGTGCTCAAGCGCACTTGGGACAAATGGCGAATGGCAGTGATCCAGAAGACCCTTTCAGGCCACATCATCGTCGCGGGCTATGGCACCACCGGCGCGGAGACCGTCGACGAACTGATCGCGCGCGGCCGCGATCGCGGCAGCATCGTCGTGGTCGACACCAATGCCGAGCATATCGAGCGCGCCAAGGCGTGCGGCTGCACGGTCCTCCAGGCCGATGCCACGCGTGACCAAGTGCTCACCGACGTACGCATCGGCCAGGCGGAGTCGATGATCGTCTGTGCCGGGCGCGACGACACATCGATCCTCATCACCCTCACCGCGCGCCATTTGGCGCCCGCGCTCCCGATCAGCGTGATCGTCCGCAACGAGGACAACGAACTCCCCGCCCGCGCCGCCGGCGCCACCACCGTGGTAAATCCGGTGAGCTTCGCGGGCCTCCTCCTCGCCGGATCGTGCCAGGGCGAGCACCTGTCCGACTATCTAATGGACCTCGCCTCGATCCACGGCCGCGTCCAGCTCAAGGAACGGCAGGCGCGAACCGACGAAATCGGCAAGCCGCTCTCGGCGCTCGCCACCGGCCTCGGCGTCCGCATCTACCGCGATGGCCAGCCCTACAGCTTCGCCGAACCCCAGACCCAGGCACTGCTCGCCGGAGACACGATCCTGGAGATCGTCACGGGCTGATCATTGCCGCTTAGAGGCGCCATTCAATAATGGGGAAACTGCAACAGATCGAGCGGCCCCTCGCCATATTTGCGGCGGCAGCGCCGCTCCAGCAGGAATATCACGAGTCCCCCGATGACCAGGGCGATGATTGCCGCAGGCGGCAATCCGCTGGTGCTGGGCGGCAACACTCGGTTCGCGATCTCGCCTGCTACCCAGCCCGCGCCTATTCCCCCTACCAGTTCGGCGAGGATCCAGCCGATCAGCGTAAAGAAGCCCATCGATGGTCTCCATTGCCTGCGCCTCCGAACGTTCGAAGGCGCGCTCCGTTGCGAAAGCAACTTCCAGCCGCCAAAACCCCGACATGACCGAACGCCTGCTCCCCATCCTTATGCTCGTCGTCTCGAACGTCTTCATGACCTTCGCTTGGTATGGCCATCTCAAGTTCAAGGCCGCGCCGCTGCTCCTGGTGATCCTGGTGAGCTGGCTGATCGCGCTTCCCGAATATCTCCTCGCCGTCCCCGCCAACCGCTGGGGCAGCGGCGTCTATTCGGCCGCGCAATTGAAAGGCATGCAGGAAGTCATCACCCTGAGCGTTTTCGCCGCCTTCTCGGTTCTGTATCTCGGCCAGAAGATCACGGTGAACCACCTGATCGGCTTCGCGTTGATCGCGGCGGGCGCCTTCTTCCTGTTCAAGGCTCCGGTTTCGGCCTGAGCTAGCTTTTTCCGCCAAAAAGCCTATGTCGCCCCGCAATCATGGCAACCAAACTCCCTGAGTCCCCTCGTATCGGGATGGTGTCGCTCGGCTGTCCGAAGAACCTCGTCGACAGCGAACGCATCCTCACCAAGCTGCGCAGCGACGGCTATGCGATGTCCCCCGATTATCAGGGCGCCGACATCGTGCTGGTCAACACCTGCGGATTCCTAGATTCCGCCAAGGAAGAATCGCTCGAGGCGATCGGCGAGGCGATCGCCGAGAACGGCCGCGTCATCGTCACCGGCTGCATGGGCAAGGAAGCCGAAGTCATCCGCGCGCGCTTCCCCAATGTGCTCGCGGTCACCGGCGCGCACCAATATGAGGAAGTCGTGGGCGCGGTCCACGAGGCGGCACCGATGCCGCCCTCGCCCTTCGTCAACCTCGTCCCCGATGCCGGGCTCAAGCTGACGCCGCGCCACTACAGCTATCTCAAGATTTCCGAGGGCTGCAACCATCGCTGCGCCTTCTGCATCATCCCGAGCCTGCGCGGCGACCTCGTCAGCCGCCGCCCCGACGCGATCCTCCGTGAGGCCGAGAAGCTCGTCGAGGCGGGCACCAAGGAACTGCTGGTGATCAGCCAGGACACCTCGGCCTATGGCGTCGATATCCGCAAGGAGCCGCGGATGTGGAAGGGCGAGCAAATCGTCCCCCACATGACCGACCTCGCCCGCGAGCTCGGCAAGATCGCGCCCTGGGTGCGGCTGCACTATGTCTACCCCTACCCCCATGTCGACCAGGTCATCCCGCTGATGGCCGAGGGGCTGATCCTCCCCTATCTCGACATCCCGTTCCAGCACGCCGCGCCCAACGTGCTCCGCCGCATGCGCCGCCCCGCCAACGAGGCCAAGGTGCTCGAGCGGCTGCGTGGCTGGCGTGCGATCGCCCCAGACATCACGATCCGCTCGACCTTCGTGGTCGGCTTCCCCGGCGAGACCGAGGCGGACTTCCAGTACCTGCTCGACTGGCTCGACGAGGCCCAGCTCGATCGCGTCGGCGCGTTCCGCTTCGAACCGGTCGAAGGCGCCACGGCCAACCTCCTCCCCGATCCGGTGCCCGAAGAAGTCAAGGAAGAGCGCTACGCCCGGGTGATGGAGAAGACCGCGGCGATTTCCGCCGCGAAGCTCCAGGCCAAAGTCGGCCGCACGCTCGAGGTCATCATCGACGAAGTCGGCGAGGACGGCGCCACCGGCCGCAGCCAGGCCGACGCGCCCGAGATCGACGGAGAGGTCTTCCTGCGCGACGCCGGCCACCTCACGCAGGGCGATATCGTCCAGGTCGAGATCGAGGACGCCGACGAGCATGACCTCTACGGTGTCCCGCTCGCGCGCTGAGCGTCTCTTGCGCAGGGTATAACCTGCGGCCAAGGTCGCGGTGACAGGCGCGCAGCAGCATCTATGCTCGGCGCCGAACCCGGAGGCCCCATGATCCGTACCGCATTCGCCGCACTGCTTCTTCTGGCTACGCCGGCAGCGGCGCAAGAGCTCACGCCCGAGCAATCGGCGCAGGTAGACCGGATCGTCGCCGATGCGCTGGCCTCGACCCAGGTCCCTTCGGCGTCGGTGGCGATCGTGCGCGACGGCAAGATCGTCTTCACCAAGGCATGGGGCAATCAGGGGCCCAACGTCCCGGCCGCCACGCCCGACACCAAATATCAGATCGCCTCGATCTCCAAGCAGTTCACTGCCGCGGGGCTGTTGCTGCTCGAGGACGATGGCAAATTGAGCCTCGACGACACGATCGGCAAATACCTTCCCGGCATCTCGGGCGGCGCAACGATCACCATCCGCCAGCTGCTCAGCCATACCTCGGGGCTGCAGGATTATTGGCCGCAGGACTATAGCTTCGCCGCGATGGAGAGCCGCGCGACGCCGCAGGCGATACTCGATCGCTGGGCCAAGAAGCCGCTCGATTTCGCGCCCGGCAGCCAGTGGCAATATTCGAACACCGGATATGTCGCCGCGGGGATGATCCTGGAGAAGGTCGCCGGCGAGCCGATCCTGGCGTTCCTCGAACGCCGCCTGTTCAAGCCGCTCGGCATCCGCCCGGTCGATCAGGATCTTGCGGTCGGCAAAGGCTATCCCACCGGCTACCGCCGCAACGCGCTCGGCCCGATCCGCCCGGTGATCGTGCCCGGCGCCGACTGGATGTTCGCCACCGGCGAGCTCGCGATGTCGGCCCCCGAACTCGCCAAGTGGAACATCGCCCGCATCGAGCGGAAGCTCCTCCCCGCCGAGGACTGGATCGAGCAGGAGCGGATGATCCGCCTGACCGACGGCAGCCCGGCCAATTACGGGCTCGGCGTGTCGCTCAGCCAGCGCGGCGACTACAAGCAGGTCAGCCACGGCGGCGCCGCGGTCGGCTTCCTCAGCCAGAGCATCGTGATCCCCGACGCGCGCCTCTCGGTGGTCGCTCTGGTCAACGGCGATTTCGGCAACGCCCAGTCGACGATCGCCAACGGCATCGTCAGCCTGCTCCTCCCCGCCGCCAAGGCCAATGACGACGAAGCCTGGCGCACCAAGCTCGCCCGCGACTTCTACGCCGCGCTCCAGAAAGGCGAGCCCGACCGCAGCCTGCTCACCGAAAACGCGGCCTATTATTTCAACGCCGAGACCGTTCGCGACTATCGCGACAGCCTCGGCCCACTCGGCGCCCCGACCAGCATCGAGCCGCTCGGCGCCCCGCGGCTGCGCGGCGGCTTCGTCAACCGCAACTACCGGATCGTCTATCCCACGCGGACGCTGACGCTCATCACCTATGCCGATCCGGGCCGCGACGGGAAGATCGAGGAATTCATGGTCACGCCCGCAAGCTGATGTTGCGCCTGCCTCTCCTCGCCAGCCTCGCCTGGCTCGGGCTGTCGAGCGCCAGCCCGGCCGATCCGACGACGCGGGTGACGCCCGTCGATCCGCTGACCGTCCAGGACGACGACTTCGCCCGCCATCGCGACCCCGCCGATTGGAGGGGGCTAAAGGTCAGCCGAATCGAGTTTCGCGAGGAGCGCGCGGCGTGGCGGCTGTGGCGCATCGCCAATGTTCGGCATCCCAAGGGGCCCTTGTGGTTCGTGCCCCACGACAACGAGAATGCCGGGTTCGAAGCGGGGCTGGAAGCGGTGCGCCGATGGGGCGGCACGCTGATCGCCGTCGATGCCGGCATTGCGGAGGATGGCGCGCGGATGAACAACGCGGTGGACTATGGGCGCCCCGTCGACCCTAACCGCAATTTCGATACCGCGCTTCCGGGCTATGCCCGCCGCATCCTTGCCGACCTTCGGCCGGGCATGCCGATCATCGCGCTCCACACCAATGCGCCGGGCTTCGACACCGCAGAGTCGCGCTGCAACCAGTCCGATCCGCAAGGCAGCGGGGTGATTTCGATCCGCTATTGCGACGACACGCTGATCCCCAGCCCCTCGCAGCGCCGCGCGTGGCCGTGGGACGACGACGACACCGTCGCCTTCGCCACCTATCGTACCGGAGCCAGCCCTAGCACCGCCTTCTGCCGCGATGCGATGGTCGGCGCGGACTTCAACGTCGTCCAGGAGCGCGTCGTCGCCAGCGATGGCTCGCTGTCGAACTACGCAGTGCTCCACGGCCTAGACTATCTCAACTTCGAGACCCTCGACCGCGGCGATGGCGCCGCAGGGCTCGCGGAAGGGCGGAAGCGCCTGCTCCATATCATCGACCGCGCACTCTCGATGTGCGCGCCCAACGTCAGGTAGTCTGTGCTTCTGTGAACGCAGGAGCACCAATCACGAAGGCAAAGCGTAGGCCACCACCTCGTCGCTCACCGGCGTCTGCATGAAATGGTGCCCGCCGGCATAGATCACGAGATACTGCTTGCCGTTCATCTCATAGACCATCGGGGTCGCCTGCCCGCCGCCGGGCAGCACGTCCTTCCACACCGTCTTACCGGTGCGCAGGTCGATCGCGCGGATCAGGTTGTCGGTCGCCGCGGCAACGAACACCAGCCCGCTCGCCGTTACCACCGCGCCGCCATTATTGGGCGTGCCGATCGTGATCGGCAACATCGACGGAATGCCGAAGGGCCCGTTGGTCCGCGCCTCGCCGAACGCGCGGTCCCAGATCGTCTTGCCCGTCGCCATGTCGATTGCGCGGATACCGCCATAAGGCGGCTGCTTGCACAGCATGCCAGTGAAGGGCAGCCGCCAGCCGGCATTGACGTCGATCGCATACGGCGTGTTGGCTTGAGGATCGCCCGCACCCTCGGCGCCGCCGATCTTGCCGCGAGCCTGTTCGCGCGGCGCCCAGCCCTTCTTGTCGGCCTCGGCGCGCGGCACCAGCCGGACGTAATTGGGCATGTCGTTGTAATTGGCGACGATCACCCCGCGCGCCGGGTCGACCGCGATCCCGCCCCAATCGGTTCCGCCGTTATAGCCCGGATATTCGATCGAGCGACGATCGCTCTCGGGCGGGGTGAAGAAGCCCTTGTAGCTCGCGCGGCGGAATTGGATCCTGCAGATCATCTGGTCGATCGGCGACATCCCCCACATGTCGTGCTCGGTCAGGTCGGGCTTGCGCAACGTGTGCCACAGCGACACCGGCTGGGTCACCGCGCGCTGTTGCGGTTCGACCCCGCCGCCGGGCGCCTTGATCTCGCCGATGGGGGTCAGCGGCTGGCCGGTGCGGCGATCGAGCACATAGATGTCGCCCTGTTTGGAGGGCAGCACCAGCGCCGGCGCACCCTTATAGTCCACCAGGGTCGCCTGCGCGCCGAAATCATAGTCCCACACGTCCTTGCGCACCGCCTGGAAGCGCCAGCGCGGCTTGCCGCTGGTGACGTCGAGCGCGACCAGCGACGTCGCGAATTGATTCTCCTCGGGCCGGCGCAGCGACGAATAATAATCCGCCGCGGCATTGCCCATCGGGAGATAGACGAGGCCGAGCTGCTCGTCGCCCGAGGCGATCGTCCACATGTTCGGGGTGCCCCGGGCCCATTCCTGCCCGGCAGGCGGCGCGCCGTTCCATTCGGGGTGCATCATGTCCCAGGCCCAGCGCAGCTGACCGGTGCGCGCGTCGAAGCCCTGGATCACGCCCGAGGGCGCCCAGCGATCCTGTCCGTCGAGCACCTGGTGCCCAGTGACGAGCACGCCGCGCACCAGCGTCGGCGGCGAATTGATCGAGACGAACCCGTCGGGAACCTTGCCCATGCCGATCTTGGCGTCGACCTGGCCGTTGCTGCCGAAATCGGCGCATAGCTGTCCCGAGCGCGCATCGACGGCGATCAGCCGCGCGTCCAGCGTCCCTTCGATGATCCGGGTTGCGCAGGGCTGGTCCGCCGCCATTCCCGGAACGGCGTAATAAACCACGCCGCGGCAGGCCGCGGTGTAGGGGATCGCAGTGTCGGGCACCTTGGGATCGTAGCGCCAGCGCTGCTTGCCCGTCGCCGGATCGAGCGCGATCATGATGTTCTTGGGCGTGCACAGATACAGGCTGTCGCCCACCTTGAGCGGGGTATTCTCGGCGCCATAGGTGTTGCGGATCTGCGGCGAGGACGGGAGGTCGCCGGTATGAATTTCCCAGGCGCGCCTGAGCTTGCCGACATTCTCGGCATTGATCTGGGTCAGCGGCGAATAGCGCCGCGCGCTGGTCGTGCCGCCATAAGCCGGCCAGTCGGCGCCGACCTGCTGGCCCGAAGGGTCGCCCATCCCCTGCGTCGACGCAGCGGGAAGCCCGCGCAGCACCGGATCAGGGGCTCCGGCAGCGGCGGCCCAGAAGTCGATCGTGGTGAGCACCAGCGCAAGCGCGCCGCCGGCCAAGGCGAAGCGCCACCGCTCGCGCCGCAGGCTCATGCTCGCCATCGCCGCGATGACCGCGAGCAGCAGCACCACCGGCGCGATCACGCGCGGCACTTGCGCCCAGGCGTTGGCGCCCACTTCCCACCACGCCCAGATCGCGCTGAGCACGACGATCGCGAGATACAACCACCCGCCGGTCATCCGCCCGCGGATCAGCAGCACGCCCGCCGCGATCATCGCCACGCCGGTGAGCAGATAGTAAAGCGAGCCGCCGAGCAGTGCGAGCCACGCGCCGCCGATCGCCAGGACCAATCCGATCAGTGCGAGGAGTCCCCCGACGAGCATCGACACCCAGCTGCCCCAGCGTCGCGACCGGGTTTCCGTCACCACGGGTCCATTGTCCGAATAGCTTCGAGTGTCGGTCACGGTCGGTCTCCACGCCGACGCGTCGTTGCAGGCGCGCAGGATCCAATGGCAACCAGCCGGCAGAAGGGCCGGTTCCGAAATGAACAAAATTTCATCTTGGGACTGGGGCTAGGCGCAGCGGCCTCGCGACCCTAGATCGTGGCCATGCCTGATCTCTCCACGCTCATCCAGCCCGATCGCGGCCAGCCCGCGCGCACCATCCACCTGGTCGATGCCAAGGGCTTCGATGCCTGGCTATCCGCGCAGCCGCCGCGCCACCGCACCGCCGCGCAGGCGCAGAAGCTGGCGCCGACCGGCTATTCGAGCGCAATCCTGCCGGGCGACGGGCCCGAAGACTGGTCGGTGGTCAGCGTCGTTGCCAATGTTGAGCGGCTGACCCCCTGGTGCCTCGCCAAGCTTGCCGAAACGCTGCCCGAGGGTACCTATCGCGTCGAGGGCCGCGAGCCCGGCAAGGCGCTCCATGGCTGGCTGACCGCGCAGTACAAGTTCGACCGCTACAAAAAGAAGGACGACAAGGTGCAGGGTCCGCGCGTCCTGCTCACCGGCGACCCCGCCAAGATGGAGGAGGCGCTGCGGCTGGCGAACGTCACCTTCAAGCTGCGCGACCGGATCAACACCGGCGCCAACGACATGGGCCCCGCCGACCTCGAAGCCGCCGCCGCCGGTCTGGCCAAGGACTATGGCGCCACACTCAGCGTCGCCAAGGGCAAGGACGTCGAGAAGGGCTATGGGATGCTCTGGGCGGTCGGCAAGGCGGCCGGCGAAGGCCGCGAGCCGCGGCTGATCGAACTCGAATGGGGCAATCCCGAGCATCCGCGCATCGCCATCATCGGCAAGGGCGTGTGCTTCGATACCGGCGGGCTCGACATCAAGCCCGCCGCCGGCATGCGGCTGATGAAGAAGGACATGGGCGGCGCTGCGCACGCGCTCGCACTCGCCGAGCTGGTGATGCAGCATCGCTTGCCCGTCCGCCTCCACATGCTCGTCCCCGCGGTCGAGAATTCGATCAACGGCGAGGCTACGCGCCCCGGCGACGTGATGATCTCGCGCAAGGGACTGTCGGTCGAGAACAGCAACACCGATGCCGAGGGCCGGCTGATCCTGGGCGACGCGCTGACCAAGGCCGAGGAAGCCAATCCCGAGCTCGTGTTCGACTTCGCGACGCTGACCGGCGCCGCCCGTGTCGCGCTCGGCGCCGATCTCCAGGCGCTCTTCGCCAACGACGACACGCTCGCCTCCGAACTGCTCGCCGCCGCAGAGACCGAAGCCGATCCGATGTGGCGGATGCCGCTTTACGATCCGTACAAGGAAGCCCTGAAGTCCGACGTCGCCGATCTGGTCAATGCGGCCGAGGGCCCGTTCGGCGGCGCGATCACCGCGGCGCTGTTCCTCAAGGAATTTGCGCCGGCCAAGGCGCAATGGGCGCATTTCGACATCTTCTGCTGGAACAGCGCGTCCAAGCCGGGCCGCCCCAAGGGCGCCGAGGCGGTCAGCCTGCGCGCCACCTGGAAGGTGCTCAAGGACCGCTACGCGAGCTGAATCCAGCCCTCGATGCCGTGCGCCTCGACATCGGCGCACGCCATCGCATGGCCGAACAGGAAGCCCTGGCCGAGCCTGCAGCCCAGCTCGCGGACGATGCGCGCAGTCGCCGCGGTCTCGATCCCCTCGGCCACTACGGGCAGGCCCAGCGTCTGGGCCATCGCGATCATCGCGCGCACCATCCGCAGCGCCGCCGGATCCCGCTCGATCGCGCGGATATAGGTCCGGTCGATCTTGATCTTGTCGAACGGCAGCATCTGGAGGTGCTGGAGCGACGAATAGCCCGTACCGAAATCGTCGAGCGCCAGGCGGATCCCCTGGTTCTTGAGCGATTCGACGGTCTGCTTGGCGCTCTCGGCATCGGCGATCAGCGCGTTCTCGGTGATCTCGATCGAGAGCCGCGGCGGCGGGAATTGCTCCTGCTTGAGCACCGCCAGCACCTTTTGGCTGAACCAGGGATCGCGCAGCTGGGTGGGAGATACGTTGATCGCGATGATCGTGTTCCAGTGCCGCGTCTCGGCACAGGCGCGGCGCAGCAGGCGGAGCATCAGCTCGTTGATCAGGCCGCATTCCTCGGCGATCGGGATGAACTGGTCGGGCCCGATCTCCTCGCCATCTGCGCGCCGCCAGCGCGCGAGCAGCTCGTAGCCGAAGGTGGTGCCGCTGCGCAGGTCGACGATCGGCTGGTAATAGGGCACGAATGCGTCGGCCGCCATCGCCTCGCGCATCTCGCTTTCGATCGCGGCGCGGCGGCGGATCTCGGCGTCGAGCATCGGCTCGAACGCGCAATGCTGGCTGCGGCCGGATTGCTTGGCGGCGTACAGCGCGATGTCGGCGCGGCGCATCAGCGTCTCGCGGTCGAGCGCGTCGTCGGGATAGAGCGAGATACCGACGCTGGCGCCGATATGGTGGACGAGATCGAAGCTGCCGAACGGCTTGCGCATCGCATGGACGATCGCATTGGCGGTGCGCCGCGCGCCCTCGGCCCCCGCCTCGACGATCACTGCGAACTCGTCGCCGCCCAGCCGGTAGCTTGTCCCCTGTTCGGCGACGACCGCGCTCAGCCGCGCCGCCACGTCGCGCAACAGCTGGTCCCCCACCGGATGGCCGTGAACGTCGTTGACCGACTTGAAATGGTCGAGGTCGATGACGAGCAGCCCCAGCGGATCGCCGTCGGCGGTGCGGTTCTCCAGCGCCTCGGCGAGCGCGCGGCGATTGGGCAGCCCGGTCAGCGGATCGTGATAGGCGAGCTGGTGCGCGCGTTGCTCGGCGCCCTGCGCGCGGCGCTTCTCGGCCGCCATGTCCGTGCGCGATGCCAGCACTTCGATGAAGCCGGCATGGCTGGTGCGCAGGATCCGCAGGATCACCGTCGCCACCAGAAGGATGTTGACGCCGAGCCCGCACAGGAACCAGTCGCCCGAAAAAATGAGGCACAGCGTTGCCGGCAACGCCCCGAAAAGCAGCACTGCCTGCCCCGCCCTCGGGAGCGGATGGAGGCAGTAGCAGCAACTGATCGCGCCGATGAAGATGTAGAGCGCGATGCACGCCCGGCGCACCAGATCGCCCTCCGCATAGAGCACCAGCCCCCAGCTGCCGAAGCCGAAACTCAGTATCGCCGCGACGATGATCGTCCCGGTCAGATAGCGGGGAATTGCCTCGGGCGCGGGCGTGAAGCTACGCCGCTGGAGCCAGAAGAGCGCGCGGATCCCCGAGAACAACGCCAGCGCCGCCGGCATGCCGAGACTCCAATACGGACTGACCGTTCCGTGGGCCGCGAAGCTCAGAAATGCCGCATCGACGAACATCATCACGTACATCAGCGGCACCTGCTTGCGCAGCGCGCGAAATTGCTCGACCAGGATCGCGCGTTCCTGGTCGCTGTCGATCGGTTCGGCAGGGAACGATAACCGCAGCATAGTCTCTTATAGCGGGCCCCACCCGGCCCCGGCACGGCTGGCGCGACGTTAACCCTGTTCGAACAGCAGCTTGCGCGCGAAAACGGGCAAATTCTTGGTATATATACGCCTATCGGCGCCCCACTGCCGGTCGCCCCAGCCGCCGCGATATTCCTCTGTCTCATGGAGCACGCCGAACACGTCCGGGTGCCGTATCCCAAAGCGGATCGCGCCGTGCCCGCCCATCCGATCGCCCGCGACCCCCGTTGCAAGCCGCCCCCGTTACCCGGCCTTGTGCCGGCGTCCCCCACGTGGCTGGGCGAGCCCATAGCGCCTCCAGCGCCTCGAGTGCGGCACCGGCCGGGTGACGACTGGGAAGGCACATCGAACCAAGCCTCTCCTCGCCAGCGTTCAGCTCTGCTACGCCCCTGCTATGCAGCCTCCGCATCCCAGGCTCACTCTCGTCGCCTGCATCCTCGCGTCGAGCCTCGCCTTTATCGATGGGTCGGTGACCAACGTCGCGCTGCCCGCGATCGGTGCCGATCTCGGCGCGAGCCCGGCCGAGCTGCAATGGACGATCAATGCCTATCTGCTGCCGCTCTCGGCGCTGCTGCTGATCGGCGGCGCGGCGGGGGACCATTTCGGGCGACGCAAGCTGCTCGTGCTCGGCATCGCGATCTTCGCGCTCGCCTCGGTCGCATGCGCAGTCGCCGCGGACCTGACTTTACTGCTGGCCGCACGCGCCGCACAGGGAATCGGCGCGGCGATCCTGCTCCCCAACAGCCTCGCGACCTTGAGCCACGCCTTTACCGGCGAGGCGCGGGGCAAGGCGATCGGCACCTGGGCGGGCGTCGGCGCGATCGCCGGCGCGGTCGGACCGCCGCTCGGCGGCTGGCTGGTCGACGCGATCGGCTGGCGCGCGATCTTCTACGTCAACGTGCCCGTCGCCGCCGCGGCGATCCTCATCGCGCTGCACTATGTCGAGGAAAGCGCCGAGGGCGAATTGCCGCTCGACCTGCCCGGTGCCTTCGCCGCCACGGTGGCGCTCGGCGCGATCACCTGGGGGCTCACGCTCTGGTCGAGCCACCGCGCCTTCGACGCCAGCGTCGCGATCGGGCTCGCCGCCGGCATCCTCGCCACTGCGGCGTTCCTGTGGATCGAGCATCACCGCGGCGCTCGCGCCATGATGCCGTTCGCGATGTTCGGTTCGCGCGCCTTTGCCGGGCTGACGCTGCTCACCTTCCTGCTCTACGGCGCGCTCGGCGGGGTGCTCCTCCTCCTCCCCTTCGTGCTGATCGAGGCGGCGGGCTATACCGCGCTCCAGGCCGGGCTCGCGCTGCTGCCGATGCCGCTAGGCATGGGGCTGGCCTCGCGCGTGATGGGGCGGCTGACTGCGCGGGTCGGCCCGCGCTGGCCGCTGACCATCGGCGCGGCGATCGTCGCGATTGGCTTCGGGCTGCTCGTGCTGGTCGATGATGGCGCGCCCTATTGGAGCTCGGTGTTTCCCGGCTGCCTGGTCATCGCGATCGGGATGTCGAGCGTCGCCGCACCGCTGACCACCGCGGTGCTTGCCTCGGTCGACGACACGCATAGCGGCACCGCCTCTGGCTTCAACAGCGCGATCGCGCGCACCGGCGGGCTGATCGCCACTGCGATCGCTGGCGCAGTGATCGCCAGCGCCGGCCGCGAACTCATCACCGCCTTCCACGGTGGCGTGGTGGTCGGCGCAACCCTCGCCGCCGCCTCCAGCCTCACTGCACTGCTGACGCTCGGAGAAATCAGGAAAGCGACGCCGCGCCCCGAATGATCGGCACGAACTTCTCGGCGGTCAGGCTCGCCCCGCCGACCAGCGCGCCATCGACATTGTCGACCGCAAGGATGTCGGCCGCATTCGCGCCGGTCACCGATCCGCCATAGAGGATGCGAATGCCCGCCGCCGCATCGCCGACCATCGTCCGCAGCTTGGCGCGCGCGATCGCGTGGATCGATCCGATCTCGTCGAGCGTCGGGGTCTTGCCGGTGCCGATCGCCCATCGCGGCTCATAGGCCAGCGTCAGCCAGTCGCCATGCGCGCCCTCGGGCAACGACTTCTCGATCTGCGACTGGACAATCCGCTCCGCCCTCCCGGCGTCGCGCTCGGCATCGGTCTCGCCGCAGCACAGGATCACCTGCAGCCCGTGGCGCCGTGCCGCCGCCGCCTTGGCCCAGGCATCGTGGCTGGTCTCGTGCTGGTCCGCACGGCGCTCGGAGTGGCCGACGATCGTCAGCGTCGCGCCGCATTCGCGCAGCATCGCGCCCGAGATGCAGCCGGTATGGGCGCCCTTGTCGGCCTCGTGCAGATCCTGCGCGCCGATCGGCAGTCCACCCGCCACCGCCACGGCGGGCGCGATCAGTGTAAAGGGCACGCACAGCGCCACATCGACACCGGGATTCGCCGCCGCCTCGGCTGCGATCGCCTCCACTTCGCCGAGCTGCGCCTTGAGCCCGTGCATCTTCCAGTTTCCGGCGACCAGCTTGCGGCGCATGTCTTACTCCTCTTCGTTGCATGGCCGATACCAAGCCATGCGCGCCGCACAAGCTTGAAGGCCGCCCCAGAGCGCCCTAAAGCACCTCAAATTCCTCTTTCGAACGGCCCTTCATGCTCAATTCCTTCCGCCGCTTCACCAAGTCGCGCTTCGGCCTGATCGCGGTGTTCGTGTTCCTCGCGGTGATCGCGCTCGCCTTCGCCGCGGGCGACATCACCGGCGTGCGCTCGAATGGCGGCACCGGTGGCGGCAACGTTGTGGCCAAGGTCGGCGACCGCAAGATCACCGACGCCGAGCTGCGTGAGCGGATCGACATCTTCCTGCGCAATCTCCAGCGCGGCGGCCAGAATGTGACGATGGCGCAGTTCCTGGCGCAAGGCGGGCTCGAACTGGCGCTCGACGAGATGATCAACGGCGCGTCGATGGTCGAGTTCGGCAAGCAATCGGGCATGCAGGTGAGCAAGAAGCTGGTCGACGGCGAGATCGCCAGCAACCCGGCGTTCTTCGGCCTCGACGGCAAGTTCAGCCAGAAGCAGTTCGAGGAACTGCTCGGCCAGAACCGCATCTCGCCGGTCACCTTCCGCAACCAGATGACCGACGACCGCTATCGTAGCTGGTTCGTCAACCGCGCCACGATCGGCAACCAGATTCCCGAGGGCGTCGTCCTCCCCTATGCCTCGCTGCTGCTCGAGCGCCGTGCCGGCGTGGTCGGGCTGGTCTCGACGATCGCGATGGACCCCGGCGCCGACCCCGACGACAAGACGCTGACCGCCTGGTACAACGGCAAGCGCGCGCGCTACACCGTGCCCGAGCGCCGGATTCTGCGCTATGCCGTGGTCAACCCGGACTCGCTCAAGGACCGCACCGCCGCCACCGAGGCCGAGATCGCCGACGCCTATAAAAAGGCCGGCAACCGCTTCGCCGCTACCGAGAAGCGCAGCGTCCGCCAACTCGTCACGCTCGACCAGGCGACGGCGAATCGCATCGCGAACGAAGTGAAGGGCGGCAAGACGCTCGCCGCCGCCGCATCCGCCGCCGGGCTGGAGCCGACCAGCTTCGAGGGCGTCGAGAAGGCCGCGCTCGCCAAGCAGACCGCCCCCGCGGTCGCCGATGCAGCCTTCGCCGCGGCGCAGGGCGCGGTCGCCGGCCCGATCCGCTCGCAGCTCGGCTGGCACATCCTCCAGGTAGAGAAGGTCGAGGCGGTCGCCGCCAAAACGCTCGACCAGGCGCGCACCGAACTCGCCGGCGAGATCGGCGCACGCAAGCTCGCCGAGGCGCTCGCCGCGCTGCGCCAGTCGCTCGAGGACGGCGTCGGCGACGGCAAGACCTTCGACGAGGCGGTCGCCGACGCCAAGCTGACCGCAACGCGCTCGCCCGCGCTCACCGCTGCGGGCACCAACCCCGACGATCCCAACTACAAGCCCGATGCGACGATCGCCCCGGTGATGCGCGCCGGCTTCACCTTCGAGCAGGCCGGCGACGAGCCGCAGGTCGTCGCGCTCGGCGCCGACGGCACCTTCGCGCTGGTCGGGCTCGAGCGGGTCGTCCCCGCCGCCCCGCGCCCGCTCGCGCAGATCCGCGATCGCGTGGTGAAGGACTATCTGGTCGAGCAGGCGCTGACCAAGGCGCGCGCCGTCGCCACGGGTATGATCGCCAAGCTCGAAAAGGGCGTGCCGATGCAGCAGGCGCTGGCCGAGGCCGGCGTCACCAAGGGTCCGCCGCCAAAGCCGTTCGATTTCAAGCGCTCCGAGATCCTCGGCCCCAACATGGCGCCCTATCTCCAGATGGCGTTCCAGATGGCGCCGAAAAAGGCGAAGCTGGTCGAGGGATCGAACCGCGAGGGCTATTACGTGGTCTATCTCGACAAGGTCGAGGAGCACAGCGCCGCGAACGATCCGGCGGCGCTCCAGCGCGTGCGCGGCGACATCGCGCCGCAGGTCGGGCCGGAATATGCGCGCCAGTTCATCGCGTCGATGCGCAACCACTTGAAGGTCACGCGCAACGAAAAGGCGATTGCAGCGCTCAAGGCCGAGCTGAGCCGCACCGGATCGGCACGCTGAGGTGATCGAGGGCGTCGAAGGCGCGCGGGCGGCGCTCGCCGCCGGCCGGCCTGCGCTGCTGTGGCGGCGCGAAGTCGCCGATACCGAGACCCCGGTTGCCGCTGCGCTCAAGCTGATCGAGCCGGGCCGCGGCGACTTCCTGCTCGAATCGGTCGAGGGCGGATCGGTGCGCGGGCGGCACAGCATGATCGGGCTCGCCCCCGATTTGGTGTTCCGCGCCACCGGCGCGGACGCCGCGATCAATCCGCATTGGCTCAGTGATCGCGAAGCGTTCGCTCCCTGCGCCGAGCCCGCGCTCGAGGCGCTGCGCAGCCTCGTCCAACGCTGCCGGATGGACGCGCCTGCCGAGCTGCCCCGCGCGCTCGCCTGCCTCGTCGGCTATTTCAGCTACGAGACGGTCGGGCTGGTCGAGACGCTGCCGCGCCCGCCCGAGAACCCGGTCGGCCTGCCCGATATGATGTTCGTGCGACCGACGGTGATCCTGATCTTCGATCGGCTGGCCGACACGCTGTTCCTCGTCGCGCCGGTCTGGCCCGATGCCGACAAGGCGGCCGACGCGCTGATCGAGGCGGCGGCCGAGCGCATCGATGCGACGGCAGCGCGGCTCGCAACCGCGCCGCTCCCCGCGCCGGTCCGCGCCGAACCGGGCGAGATCGCACTGACCCCGGTGCTGGCGCCCGGCCGCTATGGTGAGATGGTGGCGCGCGCCAAGGACTATATCGCCGCTGGCGACATCTTCCAGGTCGTGCTCGCCCAGCGCTTCACCACGCCGTTCGCGCTGCCGCCGTTCGAGCTGTATCGCGCGCTGCGCCGAGTGAACCCCTCGCCCTTCCTCTACCATCTCGACCTGCCCGGCTTCGCGCTGACCGGATCGAGCCCCGAGATCCTCGTCCGCGCGCGCGATGGCGAGATCACCATCCGCCCGATCGCCGGCACCCGCCCCCGCGGCAAGACTGCCGCTGAGGACGAGGCCAACCGCGCGTCGCTGCTCGCCGATCCCAAGGAGCGCGCCGAGCACCTGATGCTGCTCGATCTCGGCCGCAACGATGTTGGCCGCGCCGCCGAGGCGGGCAGCGTGCGGGTGACCGACAGCTACACCGTCGAATTCTACAGTCACGTCATGCACATCGTCTCGAACGTCGTCGGCAGCCTCAAGCCCGGCGCCGACGCGCTCGACGCGCTGTTCGCGGGGTTTCCGGCGGGCACGGTCAGCGGCGCGCCCAAGGTCCGCGCCTGCCAGATCATCGCCGAGCTCGAGCAGGAGACGCGCGGGCCCTATGCCGGCGGCGTCGGCTATTTCTCGCCCGACGGATCGATGGATTCGTGCATCGTGCTGCGCACCGCTTTGGTCAAGGACGGCATGATGCACGTCCAGGCCGGCGCCGGCATCGTCGCGGACAGCGATCCGGCCTATGAGCAGCGCGAATGCGAGGCCAAGGCCGGTGCGCTGTTCGCGGCCGCCCGCGAAGCGGTTGCCCGGGCCAGCGAGGCGGGATTCGGCCAGTAATCCCTCTCCCACAAGGGGAGAGGGGAACGATCAATCCTCCGCCGGTCCCTGCACCCGCGCGGCCTTAGCCTTCTGGTCGACTCGCTCCTGATACCATTGCCGGATCGCCGCGCGCGTGCAGCCGGTCTGGCCGCCCGAGCCCACCGGCGAGCAGCTGTTGGGCAGCCCGGCGCGGTTGAACTGCTCGACGCTTTCGACGCGATTGGTCCAGGCGTTCGATGCCGGACCCTCCTTGGGCTGCTCGCGGAAGCGCTTGGGGATGCGATAGGGCGATTCGCCGGCATTGGCGCAGACGACGATCTCGTCCTCGCTCTGCGCCTTGGGGCATTGCTCGTCGCCATAGAGCAGGATCGAGCGCACCCGCTGCGGCGGTCCGTCGCCCTGGGCGCTGTCCTGCGGCAGCGCGGGACCGGCGATCAATGCGGCGAAGAGGAATGAAAGCATGGAAACTCCTTAAGACGATCGATGACGCCTCTGCATCGCCCGCGTTGCCGCGGCACTATGGCCGCGCCAAGGCAATTGTGCGTTCGCCCCAAACGCCTTAACCGGGCCTGCATGATCCTGGTCATCGACAATTACGACAGCTTCACCTGGAACCTCGTCCATTACCTGATGGAGTTGGGCGCCGAGGTGCAGGTGGTGCGCAACGACGCGCTCACCGCGCGCGACGCGGTGGCGAGCAACGCCCAGGCCTTTTTGATCTCGCCCGGCCCGTGCACCCCCAACGAGGCGGGGATCAGCCTCGACCTGGTCGCCGCCTGCGCCCACCTCAAGAAGCCGCTGCTCGGCGTTTGCCTGGGCCACCAGGCGATCGGCCAGCATTTCGGCGGCAAGGTCGTGCGCGGCGGACTGATGCACGGCAAGACCTGCCCGGTCGCACATGACGGCACCGGGCTGTTCGAAGGGCTCCCCTCGCCTTTCACCGCGACGCGCTATCACTCGCTGATCGTTACCGACATTCCCGACACGCTGCTGGTTAACGCCACCGCCGACGACGCCTCGGTAATGGGCTTCCGCCACGCCGAGCTGCCGATCCACGGCGTCCAGTTCCACCCCGAGAGCATCGCCACCGAGCACGGCCATGCGATGCTGGCGAACTTCCTCAAGATGGCCGGGATCGAAGCGAAAGCGCTCGCCTGAGCCCCGTTACGATGCAGTGCAAACCATCGGCACCATCCGCCCCACTGCATACGTGACCCGCTTGCCCTTGCCGCGGATGCTATACCGCGGATTTTCGTACCAGAAACCCGACCTCACCGGCTTGCGCTGCAGCACGATCTCCTCGTTGCTGCCCGGCGAGACGATCCGCGCGGTCTCACCCGAATATTCGACGATCATCCCCGGCGCGCGGTCGCAGGCATAGGTCACGCGCATGTCGGTCATCGCCGGCGGCCGGTGCTTGCAGCCCGCCAGCAACCCGAGCGCGACGATCGCCAACAGGATACGCATGCCACTTCTCCACTTGTCCGTGACGACGCCTCTACCGCGTCTCGCCAGCGCACACCACAGCCCGGCTTGGCCGCCCCCCAACAGGATTTGCTCGACTCGCGCCGCCGCCCCCGGAATAGAGGCGCGGTGACTGTCTCGACGCTCCTGCCCGATCCTTCCTCGCCGCTTGCCCGCGAAAGCGCCGCGCAGGCCTTTACCGACATCCTGGACGGCACCGTCCCGGAGCCCGCGATCGAGGCCTTCCTGATCGCGCTTAGCACCCGCGGCGAGACCAGCATCGAGATCGCCGAGGCCGCACGGGCGATGCGCTCGCGGCTGATCCCGATCACCGCCCCCGCCGGCGCGATCGACGTCTGCGGCACCGGCGGCGACGGCCACCACACGCTCAATGTCTCGACCGCGGTCAGCCTCGTCGTCGCGGCGTGCGGCGTGCCGGTCGCCAAGCACGGCAACCGCGCCGCCTCGTCCAAGGCGGGGGCCGCCGACACGCTGGAGGCACTCGGCCTCAACCTCGATCGCGCCGGCGCGCGCGCGCAGGAGAGCCTGGACGAGATCGGCATCGCCTTCCTGTTCGCCCAGCACCACCACCCTGCCCTGGCGCGGCTCGGCCCGCTGCGCCGCCGCATCGCCCGGCGGACGATCTTCAACCTGATGGGCCCGCTCGCCAATCCCGCGCATGTCACGCGCCAGCTGATCGGCATCGCCCGCCCCGATTACGCCCCGATCTATGCCGAGGCGCTGGTCCAGCTCGGCGCCGAGGCCGCGGCGATCGTCTCGGGCGAAGAAGGATTGGACGAGCTTTCGACCGAAGCGAGCAGCGTCATCGTCAATGTCGGCAGCGCCCGGCTGCCCACGCGGATCACGCCCGAGGACGCCGGCCTGCCGCGCCACCCGCTCAGCGCGATCCGCGGCGGCGACCCCGAATATAACGCGCTTGCACTGCGCCGCCTGCTCCAGGGCGAGACCGGGCCTTACCGTGATGCGGTCCTGCTCAACGCCGCCGCCGCGCTGATGGTCGCCGGCCGCGCCGACACGCTCGTCGATGGCGTCGAGGAGGCTGCCGAGGCGATCGACGCCGGGCTTGCCAACGCGCTGCTCGACTGCTGGATCGCCTTCGCATGACCATCCTCGACAAGATCCTCGCCACCAAGCGCAGCGAAGTCGCCGCGCGCCGCGCCGCGCCCACCGAGCGCCCGACGCCCAGCGCGCCGCGCGGGTTCAAGGCGGCGCTCGACGCCAAGGTGGCGGCAGGCGGCTATGGCCTGATCGCCGAGATCAAGAAGGCGAGCCCGTCCAAGGGGCTGATCCGTGCCGATTTCGATCCCCCCGCGCATGCCCGCGCCTATGCAGCCGGCGGCGCGGCGTGCCTGTCGGTGCTCACCGATTACGAATATTTCCAGGGGCATGAAGACTATCTGATCGCCGCACGCGCCGCCTGCGACCTCCCCGTGCTGCGGAAGGACTTCATGGTCGATCCCTGGCAGGTCGCGGAGTCGCGGAGCATCGGCGCCGACGCAATCCTGATCATCGTCGCCGCGCTCGACGACGGCGCGATGGCCGAGATCGAGGCCGCGGCCTTCGAACACGGCATGGACGTGCTGGTCGAAGTCCACGATGCCGACGAGCTCGAACGCGCGCTCAGGCTCAAGTCGCGGCTGATCGGGGTCAACAATCGCAACCTCAAGACCTTCGAAGTCGACCTTCAGAAAACCTACGAACTCGTCCGCCATGCGCCCAGGAATTGCACCTTCGTTGCCGAGAGCGGCCTCACCACCCGTGCCGATTTGGACGCGATGGCCGAACACGACATTCGCTGCTTCCTGATCGGCGAATCGCTGATGCGCCAGGACGATATCGAGGCCGCGACAAGGGCGATGGTGGGATGAGCAAGGCGATGCCAATCTCCTTCTCCCCGGTGAGGAGAGGGATCCTATGACCAACCTCACCCATCTCGACTCCACCGGCGCCGCCCACATGGTGGACATCGCCGGAAAACCCGTCACTGCGCGCGAAGCCGTCGCCACCGGCCGCATCACCATGTCGGCGCAAGCCGCCGCCGCGATTCGCGAAGGCAGCGTCCAGAAGGGCGACGTCCTCGCCACCTCGCGCATCGCCGGGATCATGGCCGCCAAGAAGACCGCCGAGCTGATCCCGCTCTGCCACCCCCTTCCCCTCACGCGCGTGGCGATCGACCTCGCCCCCGACGCGAGCGGCGTCACCGTCACCGCCACTGCCGCTACCGAAGGCAAGACCGGCGTCGAGATGGAGGCGCTCACCGCTGCCAGCGTCGCGCTGCTCACCCTCTACGACATGGCCAAGGCGCTCGATAAGGCGATGGTCATCGGCGATATCCGCCTGCTCACCAAGACCGGCGGCAAATCGGGCGACTGGGCCGCCTAACTTCCCGCTCCCCTCCAGGGGAAACGGCCGGGAGGGGCGCAGTGTGTCTGCGGCCCTGACCGCATGGCCCGATCCCACGGGAACACCTCTGCCCCGCCCTCGTTGTGCCGCTTCGAACGAACCCGGCCGCCCCAGCGTTAGGGATTCTACAACCGTCAAAATTAACCCGCCTTTGAGGCGGCACGAGCAAGGTCCGCGCCACGGGCTGAGTGGAAAGTAGAGTACATGAATCAGGCGCTCAGGTCCGCAACCATCTTCTCGCTCTCGGCCGATCCGCCGCGCGCGGTGCGCCAGCAGCCCGACACCCAGGCCGCATTCGACGCCGCCTGGCTCGCCAGCGACACCGAACGCTTTGCCTGCTCGCTCCAGCGTCTCAGTTCGGCCGGCGCGACGCTCCAGATCGGCGCCAGGCTCGCGGAAGCGGAGTCGATGCACCTCGAAATGGCGAGCGGCCAGCATGTCGCCGGCCGGATCGACTGGTGCGCCGACGGCGAGTGCGGTTTTGTGTTCGACGAGCCGATCGACATCATCAGCACGCTCGCGCGCACGCTCGCCAATCTCCCCGCCGAGCGCCGGGCGATGCCGCGCGTCGAGATCAACCAGCTCGTGTCGATCCGCAGTGGCGGCAAGGTCGAGCATGCCCGCACGCGCAACATCTCGCAGGGCGGCGTCGGCATCGACACGCGGCTCGAGCTCGCGGTCGGCGATGCGGTTCACCTCACCTTCGATGCGCTGCGCCCGCTCGACGGCATCGTCCGCTGGATCCGCGACGGCCAGGCCGGCATTGCCTTCCACGAGGAACTCGGCTGGCAGACGCTCATGCCGTGGTTCCGCCACGCCCAGCGCGCCCAGGCGCGCACCACGCCGACTCCACAGAACATCGAGAGCGAAGGCATGATTCCCGACAAGCACGCGATCCGGCTCGATGCGCCGGCCAGCGTGCGCGAGGGTGTGCGCTGGTGGAATGCGCGCGTCCGCGGGATCACTGCGCACCTCGTCGAACTCGAGACCCGCGCCGCGCTCGCCCCGGGCGCCCAGCTCTGGGTGTCGCTCCCTGAGATCGGCGGCGGCCCGGCGAACGTGATCGAGGCCGCGCATAATCGCATCCTCTGCGAGTTCCGCCTGCCGCTGCGCCCGCGCGACCTCAGCATGGTCTCAGGCGGAAGGGCGCCGCGGGAAGGCTGAGCGCTTGCGTCGCGGGCGCTTCCCGGCCCAAAGCCGGGTAATGCCCAAACTGCTCCCCGTCGCCGAAGCCCAGTCCCGCCTGCTGGCGCTCGCTCGGCCCTTGCCGGTCGAGCGGGTCGCGCTGGCCGAGGCGGCCGGTCGCTGGGCCGCTACCGACATCACCGCGCTACGCACCCAGCCTTATGCCGACCTCTCGGCGATGGACGGCTACGCGATACGCTTCGGCGACCTGCCCGGCCCTTGGCGCGTGATCGGCGAGAGCGCTGCCGGTCGCGCCTTTGCCGGCGAGGCAGGGCCGGGCGATGCGGTGCGGATCTTCACCGGCGCGCCCCTGCCCACCGGCACCGACACCGTCCTCGTCCAGGAGGAAGCGCGCCGTGAGGGCGATCGCGTATCGCTCGACGGCGAAGGCCCCGCGCATCTCGGCCGCAACGTCCGCCGCCGCGGCCTCGACTTCTCGGAAGGCGATCCGCTGGTCCGCGCCGGCGATCGCCTCACCCCGGCCGCGCTGGCGCTGCTCGGCACCGCGGGCCACGGGACGGTCGCCGTCTCCCGGAAGGTCCGTGTCGCGCTCGCCGCGACCGGCGACGAACTCGTCCCGCCCGGCGCGCCGATCGGCGAGGCCCAGCTTCCCGAGACCAATCGGCTGATGCTCGCCGCGCAACTCGCCGGGCTGCCCGTCGAGTTGATCGACCTAGGCATCCTCCCTGACCGCCAGGACGCACTCGAGGCCGCGTTCCGCGCGGTCGACGCCGATCTGCTCGTCACCAGCGGCGGCGCCTCGGTCGGCGACCACGATCTCGTCCAGCCTGCGCTCAAGGCAGTCGGCGCGACGATCGACTTCTGGCGGGTCGCGCTACGTCCGGGCAAGCCGATGATGGCCGGCCGGCTCGGCGAGACGCTGGTGCTCGGGCTTCCCGGCAATCCGGTATCGGCCTTCGTCACCACCTTGCTCTTCGTGCGGCCCGTGGTCGCGGCGCTTTCAGGCGCGGGCGATCCAATGCCGCGCACCCGCCCGGCGGTCCTGGGCGAACCCCTGCCCGCCAGTGGCGATCGCAGCGATTATCTCCGCGCCGAGCAGCGCGACGGGCGCGTCTTCGCCACCACGATCCAGGACAGCTCGATGCTGCGTACGCTCGCCCGCGCGACCTGCCTGATCGTCCGCGCGCGGGGCGCGCCGCCGGCTCAAATCGGCGACTCGGTGGAAATCCTCGACGTCGCTTGACAAGCGCCGGGAACATTGCATAAACGTTCCCAATCTGTTCTAGGAGGACCTGGATGCTCACGCGCAAGCAGCACGAGCTAATCTGCTTCATTGCCGATCGCCTGGCCGAGACCGGCGTTTCGCCCTCGTTCGAGGAAATGAAGGAGGCGCTCGATCTCAAGTCGAAGTCGGGCGTGCACCGGCTGATCAGCGCGCTCGAGGAACGCGAGTTCATCCGCCGCCTGCCCAATCGTGCCCGCGCGCTCGAAGTGCTGCGCGTGCCCGAGCGCGGCGACGCCAAGCCGGCGGGCAAGACGCGCGCGATGGAGCAGTCAACTTCGTCAACTTCGCGGTCAATTTCGTCCGGCTCAACGCCGCCGTCGCCGGCCAACGACGTCGTCGAGATCCCGCTCCACGGCCGCATCGCCGCGGGTACGCCGATCGAGGCGCTCGAAGGCGCGTCGATGCTCCCCGTCCCCGCCGCGCTGCTCGGATCGGGCGAGCATTACGCGCTCGAAGTCGCGGGTGATTCGATGGTCGAGGCGGGCATTCTCGACGGCGATTATGCGCTGATCCGCCGCACCGAGACCGCGCGCGACGGCGAGATCATCGTCGCGCTGATCGACGATGCCGAGGCGACGCTGAAATATTTCCGCAAGGAAGGCGCGATGGTCCGGCTCGACCCCGCGAACCGGGACTATAGCGCCCAGCGCTACCGGCCCGATCAGGTCCGGGTGCAGGGCAAGCTCGCCGGGTTGCTGCGCCGCTACTGAGCAGGCTGCGGGGACGGCGCGGCATATGGCGGCTGCACCGTCAACGGGTTTAGCCAGGGATGCGCCGTGCCGCGCCGCACGGTGCGAACCCGCGCATCGGCGAAGCTGATCGCTACACCACCCGTTCTGGCCAGCATTTCGCGGTCCAGCTTGAGCCAGCGCGGCGTGCAGCCCGGCGGCAGTCGTCGCTCGCTGACCACGATATCGGTCTTGCCGCACAGGTCGATCATCTCCCGCCACGGCACCAGGTACCCGCTCCGCGTCGCCAGCACGCGCCAGCGCCGGACACCCGATCGCACGTCGATCAGGCACAGATCAGGGCTGCACCGCGCGTCCGGCGCCTCGGAGAGCAGCGCAAGATCCTCCTCCGCGCCGCTATTCTCGCCGAGCATCGAGCGGGTATAGTCCCCTGCCCTGTCGCGCAGCAGCGCCATCTCGCCGTTCGACATCCGGATCGCCAGGTGCCGCCCGTCGCCCGTCACCAGCAGGTCGGGCGCCGGCGTCGCCAGCGCCCAGGCGAGCCCCGCCGCGAACGGCGCCGCGCCGATCCAGCGCACCGGCGTCCGCCACAGCGCCACCCATAGCCCGCCGACGACGATCAGCGCATACGCCCCGCCGGGCATCGCCGGCAACGCTGCAACGGCACCCGGCGCCGAGGCCGTGGCATGCGCCAGCCACAGCAGCAGGTCGAGCGCCCGCGCCGTCAGCCACCAGGCCGGCGCGCCGAGCCCGGCGAGGTCGAGCGCCAGTGCCAGTGCCTCGAGCGGCATTATGACGAAGGTGGTCAGCGGGATCGCGACGATATTGGCCAGCGCGCCGTAGATGCCGGCCTTGTGGAAATGAAATAGTCCGATCGGCATCAGCACCAGCTCGACCGCGATGCCGGTGAGCAGTAGCGACGCCAGCCCGCGCAGCAGGCGCCGCCCCTGCCCCTCCTCGCGCCGCCGAAACCAGCCGCGCACCCGCGGGCCCTCGTGCAGCGCCACGATCGCCGTCACCGCGGCGAAGCTCAACTGGAAGCTCGGCCCGGCCAGCGCCTCTGGCCAGAGCAGCAACACGACGAACGCCCCTGCCGCCACCAGCCGCAGCGTGATCGCCTCGCGCCTCAGGCTGAGCGCGAGCAGCACCAGCAACGCCGCCGCGCACGATCGGATCGTCGGCACCTCGGCGCCGGTCAGCAGCGTATAGCCGATCGCCGCGAGCGCGCCCGCCCCCGCCGCGACCAAGGGCAGCCGCCAGCGCAGCGCCAAAGTCGGGCTCAGCGCGAGCAGCTTGAGCACCAGCAGCATCGCCGCAGCGGTTACCGCCGTGACGTGTAGCCCGCTCACCGAGAGCAGATGCGCGAGCCCCGATCGCCGCATCGCCTCCGAATCCACCTCGGCGATCGCGCCCTGGTCGCCGGTGGCGAGCGCGCTGGCGATGCCGCCGGCGCTCCCGGCAATGCGCGACTGGATATGCCCCGACAGCCGCGTGCGCAGGTCCGCGCCGGGAGTCGCCGCCGGGCGCACGATCTCGACCGGCGAGAATCCCTTGCCGGTCGCGCCCAGCCCGGCGAACCACGCCACGCGCGCAAAGTCATACGCCCCCGGCACCGCCGCGGACGGCGGCGGCATCAGCCGTGCGCGCAGCCGGATCACGGTGCCGCGTGCGAGATCCTTCGGCGCATCGCCGATAGCTAGGTTGATCCGCAGCCGCGGCGGCAGATCGGCATGACCCAGCGGCGCCAGCGTTACCCGCACCATGTCGCGCGCCGGCAATTGCTCGACGCGCTCGACCTGCCCGGTCATCAGCACGACCGCCGGCCGTGCCAGCACCGGTGCCGCAACGCGCTCGGCGCGCCACCAGATCAGCGTGCATCCCGCCGCCAGCGTCAGCCCGGCGACTGCAAGCACCCGCGGCGCACGCCCGCCCCCGCCGAAGGCAAAAGCGCCGAGTCCCAGCGCCGTGCTGCCCAACACGAAAGCGATCCAGCGCGCCGCATCGGGCAGCACGAACCAGGCAGTGATCCCCGCCCCCAGCATCACCGGCAGCCACAGCACCAATTGCTCGCGTTCGGCCTCGAGCCAGCGCTCGATCCGATTGGCCAACTGGCGAACAGAGCCCACCGCCCCGATTTGAAGGGCGGGCAACCCCGTGCTAGGGGCCTCGGCGGCTGGACTGGCCATCGATTTTCAATTCTGGGAGCAGGCGCGGTTGAGCGCAACATCTGATACCGGCAGCAAGCCTGTCGTCACCCGTTTCGCGCCGTCGCCCACCGGGTTCCTCCATATCGGCGGCGCCCGCACGGCGCTGTTCAATTTGTTGTTCGCCCGGCACCACGGCGGCAAGTTCCTGCTGCGCATCGAGGATACCGATCGCGCACGCTCGACCGAGCCGGCGATCGCCGCGATACTCGATGGGATGCGCTGGCTCGAGCTCGATTGGGACGGCGAGGCGGTCCATCAATTCTCGCGCGCCGGCCGCCATGCCGAAGTCGCCCAAGCGATGCTCGCTGCCGGGCACGCGTACAAATGCTTCGCCACCGCCGAAGAGCTCGAGGCGATGCGCGCCGAGCAGCGCGCCAACAAGCAGCCGCTGCGCTATGACGGCCGCTGGCGCGATCGCGACGCAAGCGAAGCCCCGGAGGGCGCACCCTTCGTCATCCGCCTCAAGGCGCCGCGCGAAGGCAGCGTCACGATCGAAGACAAGGTCCAGGGGTCGGTCACCGTCAACAACAGCGAGCTCGACGACATGGTCCTGCTCCGCTCGGACGGCACGCCGACCTATATGCTCGCCGTGGTGGTCGACGATCACGACATGGGCGTCACCCATGTGATCCGCGGCGACGACCATCTCAACAACGCCTTCCGCCAGCTCCCGATCTATCGCGCAATGGATGCGATCGAGGGCGGCTGGGACGATCCGATCTACGCGCACATCCCGCTGATCTTCAACGCCGACGGCACCAAGATGTCGAAGCGCAAGAACGCAGTGGCGGTCGACGAGTACCGCGATCAGCTCGGCCTGCTGCCCGAAGCGGTGTCGAACTATCTCCTCCGTCTCGGCTGGGGCCATGGCGACGACGAGATCATCAGCCGCGACCAAGCGGTCGAATGGTTCGATCTCGCCGGGGTCGGCAAAAGCCCGTCGCGATTCGACATCAAGAAGCTCGAGAACCTCAACGGCCATTATATTCGCGCCGCCGAGGATTCGCACCTCGCCGATCTGGTCGCCAAGCGGTTGCCGTTTGAAACTAGCGAATCTCAGTCAACACTGTTGACTGCCGCGATGCCAGCGCTCAAGCCGCGCGCGGCGAATCTCAACGAGATCGCCGATGGTGCCATGTTCCTCTTCCGGACAAGGCCGCTGGAACTCGACGAGGGGGCCAGGACTTTGCTGGAGGGAGACGCGCCTTCGCTCCTGCTCCGGGTACATACCGCGCTTGACGCGGCCGGAAGCTGGGATACGGAGGCGCTCGAAGCGGCGGTACGCACCGTCGCCGACGATGCTGGGGTCAAGCTCGGCGCCGTTGCGCAGCCTTTGCGCGCGGCACTGGTCGGGCGGAAGACTTCTCCGGGTATCTTCGACGTCCTGGCGCTGCTGGGACGCGAAGAGAGCCTGGGCCGCATCGCCGATCAAATGACCAAGCCCGCCTGACCGGGCCAGAGTAAGGACGACGAATATGAGCGATACCGCGAAGCTTCAGGTTCCGGGTAAGGAAGTCGAATACCCGATCCTCACGGGCAGCGTCGGCCCGGACGTCGTCGATATCCGCAAGCTCTACGCCCAGACCGGCAAGTTCACCTACGATCCCGGCTTCACCTCGACCGCATCGTGCGAATCGGGGCTGACCTATATCGACGGCGACGAGGGCGTGCTGCTCCACCGCGGCTACCCGATCGGCCAGCTCGCCGAGCAGTCGAGCTTCATGGAAGTCGCCTACCTCCTGCTCAACCACGAGCTTCCGAGCAGCGACGAACTCGCCAAGTTCGAGAACACGATCACGCGCCACACGATGCTGCACGAGCAGCTGGCGACCTTCTATCGCGGCTTCCGCCGCGATGCGCACCCGATGGCGGTGATGTGCGGCGTCGCCGGCGCGCTCTCGGCCTTCTACCACGATTCGACCGACATTACCGATCCCAAGCAGCGCATGATCGCGTCGCACCGGCTGATCGCCAAGATGCCGACGATCGCGGCGATGGCGTACAAGTACAGCGTTGGCCAGCCGTTCCTCTATCCGGACAACAAGCTCAGCTACACCGGCAACTTCCTGCGGATGACCTTCGGCGTCCCGGCCGAGGAATATGAGGTGAACCCGGTGGTCGAGAAGGCGCTCGATCGCATCTTCATCCTCCACGCCGATCACGAGCAGAACGCCTCGACCTCGACCGTGCGGCTCGCCGGTTCGTCGGGCGCCAATCCGTTCGCCTGTATCGCCGCCGGCATCGCCTGCCTGTGGGGCCCCGCGCATGGCGGCGCCAACGAGGCGGCGCTCAACATGCTCCACGAGATCGGTCGCCCCGAGCGCATCCCGGAATTCATCGCGCGTGCCAAGGACAAGAACGATCCGTTCCGCCTGATGGGCTTCGGCCACCGCGTCTACAAGAACTACGATCCGCGCGCGACCGTGATGCAGAAGACCGTGCGCGAAGTGTTCGAGGCGCTCAAGGTCAACGACCCGGTGTTCGAAGTCGCGCTCCAGCTCGAGGAAATGGCGCTCAAGGATCCGTACTTCGTCGAGAAGAAGCTGTTCCCGAACGTCGATTTCTATTCGGGTGTGATCCTCTCGGCGATCGGCTTCCCGACGACGATGTTCACTGCGCTGTTCGCGCTCGCCCGCACCGTCGGCTGGGTCGCGCAGTGGAACGAGATGATCTCGGATCCCGAGCAGAAGATCGGCCGCCCGCGCCAGCTCTACACCGGCCCGACCCAGCGCGACTACGTCCCCGTCGGTCAGCGCTGATCGAGAGGTAATCGTCATCCCGGCTTACGCCGGGATGACGGCTGAAATCTCCTCGGCAATCCACTCCCGGAACCCGACCATCGCCGGGCTCGGCGCGCGCGACTTGAGCCAGGTCAGCCAGTAACGCCCCGTCGCGACCTCGACCCCGAAGGGCCGCACGAGCGCCCCGTCGTCGATCGCCCGCCCGAGCATCGATGCCGGCGCCAGCGCCACCCCCGCCCCTTGCAGCGCTGCCTCGGCCATCACCAGCGACGAATCGAACACCGGTCCCTTGAGCGCCGGCGCAGCCACGCCAGCCGCGCCGAACCAGCGCCCCCATTCGTCGGCACGGTATGATCGCAGCAGCGGCAGCCCGAGCAGGTCGCGCGGCTCGGCCAGCCCGCGCGCCATCGCGGGCGAGCACAGCGGCGTCAGCGGCGCCTCCATCAGCGGCATCGCCTCGGTCGCGTGCCACGCGCCATCGCCGAAGCGGATCGCGTAATCCAGGCCTTCCCCCGCCAGGTCGACGCGATTGTTGTTGGTGAACAGGCGAAGGTCGACTCGCGGATGCGCCGCGCGGAACGCCGGCAGTCGCGGCAGCAGCCACCCCGTTGCGAACGTCCCCACCGCAGCGACAGAAAGCAATTGCGTCGCCTCCCCGCCCGCAATCCCCTCGACCAGCTCGGCCATCCGGTCGAAACTCTCGGCGAGTGCGGGCTGGAGGGCGTGCCCCTCGTCGGTCAGCGCCAGCCCACGCGGCAACCGGCGGAACAGCTGCACCCCCAGCCGCGTCTCGAGCGCCTTGACCTGGTGGCTCACCGCTGCCTGGGTCACGCACAGCTCGATCGCCGCACGGGTGAAGGAAAGATGTCGCGCCGACGCCTCGAACGCGCGCAGGGCATTGAGCGGCAAATGCGGTCGGACCATCGCAAAGCCATAAGCTCCGCTAATGCCGCAAGCCAGCTTTCCCGCGGAAAACCCCCGAATCTGTACGGGAGACTACAATCCGATTCAGCTTCGCGAAGGCCGGGCACGCCTAGTTTTCTCTCATTGCGGGACTGAAAGAGAGAGGACAGAGGATGAAAATCGCCAAGATCATCGCCGCCGCCGCGCTCGCCTTTACCGGGATCGCCGGGGCCACCACCACCACCGCCAGCGCCGCGCCGGTCACTGCCGTGGCCGCCGCCGCCGCGGTCCAGGATTACGGATACGGCTATCGCGACGACCGCCGCTGGCGCGGCGACCGCAACCGCTGGGATCGCGGCCGTGGCTGGGATCGTGGTCGCGGTTGGGATCGCGGGCGCCACTACAATCGCGGGCGCTACTACCGCGGGGATCGCCGCCGCTGCTGGACCGAGCACCGCCGCCATCAGGGTCGCGTGACCGTCTGCCGCCGCCGCTAAGTCAAACAGGGCGTCCGCCGAACCCGGCGGGCGCCCTATTGGCTGGGCAGCGAGAAAATGAAGCGCGCGCCCATGCCCGGCGCGCTGTCGACCGTCAGGTCGCCACCCATCGCCCGCGCCAGCCGCCGCGCGATATAGAGGCCAAGCCCGCTGCCGCCCGGCTCGCTGTCGTCCACCCGCCCGAACTTCTCGAAAATCTTGACCTGGTCCTCGACCGCGATGCCCTTGCCCTGGTCGGCGACGATCACGCAGGCCTTGTCGTCGATATGCTCAAGCCGGATCCACACCATCGCGCCCGGCGGCGAATAGCGCACGGCGTTGCCGATCAGATTGACCAGCACCTGCAGCGCACGTCGGAACTCGCCGGTCACCGGAAGCTTCTCGTCCACCGCCGGCTTGTCGATCCGCACGTCCGATTGCGCCGCGCGCACGGCAAGCAGCCCGGAGGCTCGCCGTGCAACATCGGCGAGGTCGATCGGCTCGATCTCGACCGCAAAATCCTCGCGCTCGATCGCCTGCAAGTCGACCAGGTCCTCGACCAGCCCGAGCAGGTGCCGCCCGGCATTGGCGATGTCGCTGGCATATTCGGCGTAATCGGGCTTGAGCGGACCATCCAGTTGCGCGCTGATGCTGTCGGCATTGGCGATGATCTTGCCGAGCGGCCCGCGCAGTGCGCGATCCAGCCGCTGGCTGAACGAATCGGGGAAGCCGCCGAACGAGGCGGCCGGCGCCGGCAAGGGCGCATCCGGCCCAGGCTCGGAGGGCTGCGGCTCGTCGAGCATGTGCGCGGCGCCGACAAAGCCGGCAAAGCGCCCGCCCGGGTCGCTCCGCGGCGTCGCGGCGATCCGCACCATCCGCCCGGTGTCGCGAAGCTCGGCCTTCTGCCCATCGAACTGCACCTGCGCCGCAACCGCGTCGAGGATCGGCAAATTGCCGCTCTCGTCCTGCGCCAGGCGAAACAACCGGGTCAGCGGTTGGCCGAGCATCGCCGCCGAATCGAAGCCGTAGCGCGCGCCCGCCTCGATCGACAGGAAGGTAATGCGCAGCGACGCATCGGTCTCCCAAAGCCAGTCTGCAGCCGAGCGGAAGAAATCGCCGTCGCGCTCGAGCTCGGTCGCAGTCGCGCGCCACGCCGGGCGCTGCCGCCAGCCGCTGACTTCGAGCCGCACGCCGCCCTCTTCGGGATCGGCGCGCACCCACAAATCGAGATCGTCCTCGCCATCCGCTGCGACGACGTTGCGCGAGATCGCCACGCCCAGCCGGTGCGCGAGCCGTGCCAGCGTGGTGATTTGCGGGATCGCCAGCGGCGCGCCGATCGCCCCGCCGGCGCGCTGGTTGAGCTCGGCGAGCCGCGGCTCGGCATCGACCAGCCGGCATTCGCGGTCGAGCCGCCCGCACGCGACGGGGATCGAACGGTCGATCGCGTTCATGCCGCGCGCCCCGCATGTTCGAGCGCCAGCACCGAGGCGCGGTAATCGGGATCGAGCCGCAGCGGCGCGATGATTTCACGCGCGGCCTCGCCGGGAATAGCCGCGATCGCATCGAGCATGTCGGCGAAATGCTCGACATCGCGGCGCGGATCCGCCTCACACAGCGCGAAGCCGATCTGCGCGATACGATCGCGGCCCAGCTCGAGCGCGCGCAGCGCCAGCCACAGCCGGTCCGCGGCCGAATCGAGCACGATCTCGCGCCCGATCTCGTAGCGGACCCCCAGCGCATGGCTGAGCAGCGCGATGAACAGCACGATGCGCCGGTCGTCCAGCGCCTCCACCAGCAATTGCGGAAGCGCGTCGGGCTGCGCGTCGATCGAGGCTGCGAAGCGAAGTGCTGCCGCCTCCAGCCGCTCGCCCTCGTCATAGGCGGCGAGGCTGCGTTGCGCCGCGTCGGAAAGCGCGCGGTCGAGGACGGGCAGCGATCCGTCGGCCGCCTCGCCCACCCGCTCGCGCAGCGCCGCCGCAACCCACCAGACGAGCCGGTGATGCAGCTCAGCGGGCAGATCGGTATGCGTCAATTGTCCCACATCGGGACCGCCGCGCCGCCGGCTTTCGGCGACGAGCACCGCCATCGCGCCGGCAGAGAGCCCGCGATCGGGATGCTGGACGAATCGGTTGATCAGGCTTGGCCGTTCGGGATCGTCGGGCGCGTGCATCGGCAACGCCGCGCCGATCGCGTCCTGGCGCACCCGCGCGATCAACTCGGCCATCAGCGCGGCGTCGCGCAGCAGCCCCGAATCGAACAGCCGCTCGAAAACCGAAGCCTCAGTACGGAGAATCGACGCGGCGAGCCGCGCCTCGCCGCGCCCGCTCAGCAGCCGCGAGCCATGCTCGCGAATCTCTGCCTCCACGGCCTCGATCAGCGCGCGCAACAGCAGGGCGAGCGACACGCGGGTCCGTTCGTCGAGTCGCGCGGCGTCGCTCAGGAAGAAATCGTCGATCGCCACGCTGAGCCCGCTTTGGGCGCGCGACTCCGCAGCCGCCGCACGCGCGAGCAGCCGGGTGGCGCCATGGGCGGCGCCGGGGTTTGTGTCGACAGGGTTATCCGACATCGCCCCCTGATACGCAGAATGTGATTAAAGCGAAGCTAAGCTTTTTCGCGGGTACCCTCAATCGCCGCGGCGAGCGTGACGAATGCATAGATTGCCACCGCGCGCAGCCCGAACTGGACGAAACCGGTAAAGGCGAAGGGGGTAAGCAACAGCAGGTGTGCCGAGGGGCTCGCCCACCAGCGGCGATGGCGCGAGGGCGCGCGCTCGACTAGGAACTGCGCAGCGAGCGCCACGATCGCGAGCACCAGCGGCGTCGTAGTGTCGAGCCGCACGCGTTCGATCCAGCCACAGCCGAGCGCGACTCCGCCGAAAAGCGCGAGCAGCGCCCATTCGATTCCCTGCGCGCGCCGCTCCTCGCCGCGCAGCGCCGCCATTGCGCCGCTGGTCGCGAGCACCGCCGCTGCGAGCAGCGACAGCACCAGCCCGCTGCCTTCCCAGCCGAATCCGATCGCGCTCAGCGAGAGCAGCCCGAGCAGCCCGCCGCCGCCAATCAGTCCCCAAGCGGGAACGTTGCGGGATACCAGTTCGGGCAGCGCCTTCCGCGCGATCCGGGTGAAAACCCAGCGGTCGGCCCAGTCGACTCGCCGCTCGGTCAGCGCGGCAAGCACGCCGGTATTGCGCGCGGCGAGCCCCGAGGCACTATGCTCGACGGCATGCCCGCCGCGCAGCCAGCTCGCGGTGAGCGGTACATGCGCGGCGCCCGATTGCGCGGCGACGCGGAGCAGCGCCGACTGGAAGTCGTAATCCTCGGGCATCTGCGCGATCTGGCGCAACTGCGCGACCGAGATCCGCGCAACCCCCGCCCAGCTGTCGCGCATGTCGAGCCGCTCGATCGCCGCGGGCGACCCGGCATCGTCGGTGACGAGCAGCGCCTCGGGGCCTTCATGCCCCATCCGGTCCACCACCGGATCGGTGGTGACCAGCCCATCGGCCATCACCAGCACGCGCGAATCGTCGGCAATCTTCTCGGCGGCTTCCTCGGCCGACCGCACGATCTCGACGTTGACTTCGCGCCGCCCGGCGCGATTGACCGCGGCGAGCAGCGCAGGCGTCATCTTGCCGACCGCGACCAGCACCTGCTCGGCCCCCGCGCCGACAAGCAACCGTATCTGGTATTCGAGCAAGGTCATGCCACCGAACGGCAGCGTCGCGACGAGCGTCCCCGGACGATCGTTCGCTTCCTCGATTGCAAAAATCAGCCCCGCCAGCATGGTGCGTCGTTAAGCCCTCGAACTGTCCTGCGCAATCCGATCCTCCCCGGTACGGGGGAGGTGGCATGCGAAGCATGACGGAGGGGGCTCTCCACGACGGTTGCCGCCTGTGGCGCCTCCCCTCCACCAGCCTGCGACTGGTCTCCCCATTCCGGGGAGGATCAGTAAAGCAGAAACCCCTGCCGCGCCTCGATCCATGCCGCTTCGTCCGGCAGCGTGGTCGCATCGAGATCCCCCGCCACTGCTCCGGCGTCGTCAACCCATTCGCGCAGCCCCGGCCCGCCATTGATCACGTCGATCGCCAGCTTGTCGAAGACATATTCGTACGGGAAGTCACGCCACAGCTCATATCCCGGATACAGCGTTCGGATCGCCTTGAACCCCAGCGCCTGAAGCCGCCAGGGCTGGAACGCGGCATGATAATAGCCCTGCCCCTCCGCATGGATGAACACGCCCGAGCAGAGCTGCCCTACATGCTTGTGGAAGGTCGGCTGGAACCAGATGTCGCGCAGGGCGACCCCTTCGAGCCAGTCCGGCGCGAAGCGGCGCATTTCGGCGATGATCGCGCGCGCATCGATATCGGGCGCGCCGAACAGCTCCAAAGGTCGCGTCGTCCCCCGCCCCTCGGACAAGTTCGTGCCCTCGAGCATCACCGTCCCGGCATAGGCGCGCGCCATGTTGACGTTGGCAGCATTGGGGCTCGGGTTGATCCACGGCCGCTCCGGCGGCCAGCCGAAACCCGGCGCGTCCTCAGGTGCCCAGCCCTCCATCGTAATCACGCGATAATCGACGTCGAGCTTGAAGTGATCGATGAACCACGCGCCCATCTCGCCTAGTGTCATCCCGTGGCGCATGGGCATCGGCCCCGCGCCCACGAAGCTCTCCCAGCCCGGCAGCAGCGTAAGCCCTTCGACCGGCCGTCCCGCCGGATTGGGCCGATCGAGCACCCATACTGACTTGCCGTGCTCGGCCGCGGCCTCGAGCACGTAGAGCAAGGTTGTCACGAAGGTGTAGATACGGCAGCCAACGTCCTGCAAATCCACGAGCATCACGTCGAACGTGCCCATCGATTGCCCGGTCGGCCGCCGCACTTCGCCATACAAGCTGAACACCGGCATGCCGTAGGTCGGATCGGTGAAGTCAGGTGACTCCATCATATTGTCCTGGAGGTCGCCGCGCACGCCGTGCTGCGGCCCGAACACCGCCGAGACGTTAAGCCCGCTCGCCACCAGCGCATCGAGCGAATGGGTGAGGTCCGCAGTCACCGAGGCCGGATGCGCGAGCAGCGCGACGCGCTTGCCCTCAAGGGGCCGGCGCAGTTCAGGGTCGGCTAGCAGCCGATCGATACCGAAGTTCATGAGCAGCGAGGTGCCGGGACTCGACGTTCGACGCAAGCCGGATCATCGCGCCCGCTCATCGGTTAAACCCGCGATACGCAGGCAGAAGGACCACCCATGATCCGCTCGATCCTCATCGGAATAGTCGCCGGGGCACGCTCGATGACCCCGCTCGCGATGGTCGCCAACGCCGCGCGCAAAGGCGAGCTTCCCGCGGACAATGGCGCCCCCCGCTTCCTCTCGCACCCCCTGGTCTCGCTCGGGACCACCGCACTCGCAGTCTACGAGCTGGTAGGCGACAAGCAAAAGACCGCGCCCGATCGGATCATCTGGCCCGCCATAGTGATCCGCAGCCTCAACGCAGCCTTCGCCGGTGCGGCGCTCGCCCCACGCCACCAGCGCTTCGCCGCCGCCGCGTTGACCGGCGCGACCGCAGTGATCGCCTCCTACGCCACCTTCGCGCTGCGGATGCATGCGATGGACGAACACGGCCAGACCTCGACCGGGTTCGTCGAGGACGCGATCGTCCTGTCAGCGGCGACCGCTGCGATCCGTGCGCCGCTGTCCACCTGACCTCCGTTCGCCCTGAGCTTGTCGAAGGGTGGTTCGTCTCTTCTGGCATAAGCCGCGAAGACGTACGGCGCTTCGACAAGCTCAGCACGAACGGGGAGATTAGCCTCGCGCCGCGGCGGGCGCCTCGAAGGCGAAGCCTGCCTCGTGGTGGAAGTCGGGCTTGCCCGGCGGATGCGCCAACGCCCAGAACGAGCGCTTGCCATCCGCCTCCTCGATCACTGCGGTGAGGCCGACGCACCAGTCGCCATCGGGCAGCCCCGACAAGTCGATCGTCACACGCATCTCGCCGCCCCACCATTCGATCGCCGGTGGAGCGAGCGGCAACTCCGCCATCGCTGCGCGATAGCCAGTGAAGCGATACGCAGCCCATTCGCCCGAAGGCGCGAAGTTGAACTCATAATAGTCTTCGCCCTCGTCGGGCTTGACGAACAGTTCGAAGCAGGTGCGCTTCCAAAGCTCGTCGGTGCGCCGGGGCGGCGCGGCCTCGGGCGTCACCAGCGCCTCGACGCCCTCGACGCGATAGTCGATCGTCCACCGCCCGTCGCCGCCGCACGCCAGCGCAGCTTCGATACCGCGCACCGCCACGGGTTCGAAATCGGGATGCGGCACCAGCGTCCCATTGCCCAATCCTCTCCCCAATTCGCTTCCTCCATGCTACGCGGCGCGGCACTATGACCGAATACCAGTCCGATCTGCTCCGCCTGCTCTCTTCGCGCGGCTATATCCATCAGGTAACCGATCCCGAGGGATTGGATGCCCTTGCCGCGCGCCAGGTCGTTCCCGGCTATATCGGCTTCGATCCCACCGCGCCGTCGCTCCACGTCGGCAGCCTCGTCCAGATCATGCTGCTCCGCCGGCTCCAGCAGGCGGGCCACAAGCCCATCGTGCTGATGGGCGGCGGCACCGGCAAGGTCGGCGACCCCAGCTTCAAGGACGAGGCGCGGAAGCTGATGACGGTCGATACGATCGCGAGCAACATAGCCTCGATCAAGACGGTGTTCGAGAACTTCCTGACCTTTGGCGATGGCCCCACCGACGCGGTGATGGTCGACAATGCCGATTGGCTCGACGCGCTCGAATATCTCCCGTTCCTGCGTGATTACGGCCAGCATTTCTCGGTCAACCGGATGCTGAGCTTCGATTCGGTCAAGCTGCGGCTCGATCGCGAGCAGTCGTTGTCGTTCCTCGAATTCAACTACATGATTCTTCAGGCCTACGATTTCCTGGAGCTCAATCGCCGCGCCGGCGTCCGCCTCCAGATGGGCGGATCGGACCAGTGGGGGAATATCGTCAACGGCATCGAACTGTCGCGTCGCGTCGATGGCGCCGAAGTCTATGGCGTCACCACGCCGCTGATCACCACCGCCGATGGCGGCAAGATGGGCAAGACGATGTCGGGCGCGGTGTGGCTAAACCCCGACCAGCTCTCGCACTATGATTACTGGCAGTTCTGGCGGAACACCGACGATCGCGACGTCGGCCGCTTCCTCCGCTTGTTTACCGATCTGCCGCTCGACGAGATTGCGCAGCTCGAAGCGCTCCAAGGCGCCGAGATCAACGAAGCCAAGAAGGTGCTCGCCAACGCGGCGACGGCGATGTGCCGCGGCGAGGCCGCTGCCACCGAGGCTGGCGAGACCGCCCGCCGCACGTTCGAGGAGGGCACCGCGGGCGCTTCGCTCCCCAGCCATGCCGTGTCCGGGGGAAGCATCAACATCGTCGATGCCCTCGTGGCCCTCGGCCTGTGTGCGTCGAAGGGCGAGGCGCGGCGGAAGATCGGCGAAGGCGCGATCAAGGTCGACGACCAGCCGGTGAGCGATCCCGCGGCCAGCGTGGCGGTCACCGGCCAGGTCAAGCTGAGCTTCGGCAAGAAGAAGCACGGCCTGCTTGTGCCGGCCTGAGCGCCAGCAGGATTTGGTCGTCATCCACCGCCCGGGTGCTGAGCTTGTCGACGCACCGCTCTTCCTCGTTAGAGAGAAAGACAGCCCTTCGTCAAGCTCAGGGCAACCGGTGCTGATGGGTGCCTAGATTCGCTGATCGAGCACAATTCCCATTTCGTCCGCGTCTTCCAGCGCCTCCGCATCGAACTTCTCGCGGGTCATGTCGAACGCGCCGGTGAGCCCCTCGACGATCCAGCTGCCCATCACCAGCGTCCCCGCGGGATCGACATGCCCGCTATAGGCGACGCTGTGGGTCCAGCCCCCGCTCCCGTCATAGTGCTTGGTGAAATCGAGGCTTGCGCCGTTGCGGCGGCCGGTCACGTTGGCGCGGCGGATGCCGCCACCCTCATCGGGCTCGCTGATCGATCCAGTCACGCTACCGTGAAGCTCCTCCAGCAGCGCGATGAACCTGTTGTCCTCATAGCCGTGATCGGCGGCATAACGGCCGTACCAGACCCCGCTCACATCCTGCGGATCGCTCATCCCTGCACCAGATTGGCGAGCGCAGGCACGTCGAGCGGCTCGGCGCACAGATACCCCTGGAAATACTGGCACCCCTCCTTGGCGAGCAGGTCGAGCTGCGCATCGGTCTCGACTCCCTCGGCGACCACCGCCAGCCCCAGCGAGCGCGCCATGTCGATCACGCCGCGGACTACCACGCGGTCACGATGCGCGCCGGTGATGTCCTGGCTCAGCCGCTTGTCGATCTTGAGATAATCGAGGGGCAGCGCCTTTAGATAGGCCAGGCTCGAATACCCCGTGCCGAAATCGTCGATCGCCACGCGGCAGCCCGCGGTGCGCAACTGCGAGAGCAATCGCGCCGCCTCGGTCAGGTCGGCCATGATCCCGCTTTCGGTGACCTCCACGGTCAGCCGCGCACGCGGGAAACCGCTGACGTCGACTCGACCGAGCAGGCTGTCGGCGAAGCTCGCCCGTGCGACATCGGCAGCGGTGACGTTGATAGACAGCCGCAGCTTGCCGAGCTTGGACGGCCATTGCGCCGCGCCCGTGAGCGCACGGCGCTGGACATGGTCACTGAGCTGGGTCTCGAGCCCCGCGCGCTGCGCCGCGAGGAAGAGCGTCTCCGCACCGATCTCGCCCAGTTGCGGATGCTGCCAGCGCGCCAACGCCTCGACGCCGACGATCTGGCCCGATGCGATCGCCACCTGCGGCTGAAAACGCACCCCGATTTCGTGGCGTTCGAGCGCGCGGTGCAAGTCGTTGGCGAGCTTCTCGATCGGCGGCGCATCGGGCGCGGCGGGGACGGCATCGCCGAGCAGTGCCTCGCTGGTCCTCCGCAACAGGCTTGCCGCCGAATCGCCGTCGATGCTGGTGGCACGCGTCATCCGCGCGCCGAGATGCGCCAGCTCGCCCGCCGCGACGAACGGCCGGCTGAGCGCTTCTTCCAGCCGCGCCTCCGCACCAGCGAGCTGCGCATCGCCCACCCCGACGCTGGCGACGAGGAACTCCGAACCGCCGATTCGCGCGACGATCGCCTCGCGGCCCAGCGCGTCGCGCGCGACATCGGCAACGCGCCGCGAGACGCCGCGCAGCAGCGTGTCCCCCGCTTCGCGACCATAAGCGGTATTGACCGTCTCGAAGCGGCTGAGCCCGATCAGGATCGCGCCCACGCCCTGCCCCTCGGCCAGCGCCCGGTCGATCCAGCGCCGCGCGCTGTTGGCGTCGCGCGCGCCGGTCAGCGCATCGCGCACTGCGACGCTCGCGTCGGGCGCGATGCCCAGCGCCTCCACCAGCGCGTGGAGCGACTTGGCCTTGGGGTCGAACTGGAGATGCTGGACTACGCGGCCGATCCCGGCGAGATCGTGCGCGAAGGCTGTCGAGCCATGTTCGTTGCCCAGCCGGCGCAGCGCGGTCTTGACCAAGCTGCGGTCGGCGGGATCGAGCCGGCGCATCACCGAGAGGAGCCCTGGCGCCTCGCTCAGCCCGAGCAGGTTGGCGAGCCCGGGGGTAAGCTGGAGCGAACGCATCTCGGGATCGAAGCGCCAGCCGAGCGGCTCGGCCGCGCCGCCGCCCTGCCCCTGCGAGCGCGCAAGCCGGTCGACATGGCGGTGTGCGAAGCGGATCGCATGCGCCATCGCCGTTGACGACATCGGGCTGCCCAGGAAGTGCGTCGCGCCAGCATCGTAGAAATGGCGCATGTGGACGGTGTCGCTCTGCGCCACGAGGATCAGCATTGCCCCGCCATGCGCCTCGATCACCCGGCCCAGCGCCTTGGTGGCGTCGAGTCCCTCGGTCAGCGCGCCGCGCGCGTCGATCACCGCGACGCTGGCGCCGCTCGCGAGGAAGCGCTGCTCGAGCCCCTCCGAGCGCCGCGCCGCGACGACGCGCCAGCCGCCGCCGGCGGCGGCGGCCGCCACTTCGTCGCGCTGGCGGAAGGAGAGCACGAATACCGGGGTCTCGGCGGCGGAAGCGGCGTCGACGACTGCGAAATTTTCATCCATTGCGCCCTCGATAGCGAGAAGCGGCGCCCACCGCCATCGCAAGGGTTGTTTGCCCGCGCGCGAAGCCGTACCTCGGCGTCATGGCCAGCGTCCTCGCCCCGAATGCCGAGAAACTGGTGGACCGCCACGGTCGCGCGATCCGCTATCTGCGGATATCGGTCACCGATCGCTGCGACCTGCGCTGCCGCTATTGCATGGCGGAGAAGATGACGTTCCTCCCCCGCGCGGAACTGCTCAGCCTCGAGGAGATCGCGCTGATCGCCGAGCGCTTCGTCGCGCGCGGGGTCCGGAAAATCCGGCTTACCGGCGGCGAGCCGCTGGTCCGCCGCGACATGATCGATCTCGCCCGCCGCCTCGGCCGCCAGATCGGCACCGGGCTCGACGAGCTTACCCTCACCACCAATGCGACGCGCCTCGCCGCACATGCCGGGGACCTGTTCGATGCGGGAATGCGCCGGATCAACGTCAGCCTCGACAGTCGCGATCCCGACACCTTCCGCCACATTACGCGGCATGGCGATGTCACGCAGGTGCTCGACGGCATCGCCGCCGCCAAGGCCGCAGGGCTGCGCATCAAGATCAACATGGTCGCCTTGAAAGGCCTAAACGAAGCAGAGATCGCGCCGATGCTCGCCTGGGCGGCCGAACAGGGCCATGACCTCACCTTGATCGAGACGATGCCGCTCGGCGCGATCGACGAGGATCGCACCGATCGCTTCCTGCCGCTGCCCCGGGTGCTCGCCGACCTGCGCGACCGATTCGATCTGGCGCCCGACGATCACGCCAGCGGCGGCCCCGCGCGCTATTGGCGAGTCGCGGGGACCGGCACGCGGCTGGGGCTGATCTCGCCGCTGACGGGCAATTTCTGCGCGACATGCAACCGCGTCCGCCTGTCGACCGACGGCAAGCTTCACATGTGCCTCGGCCATGAGGATTCGGTCGATCTGCGCGCGGCGATTCGCAGCGGCGGGCTCCCGCAAGTCGATGCCCGGATCGACGAAGCACTCGCCCGGAAGCCCGAAGCGCACGATTTCCGCATCGCCCCCGGCGCAGCGCCGGCAGTCACGCGCCACATGAGCGTCACCGGCGGATGACCGCACGCGCGCTCGTCGCCTCGCCGACTCCCCCCGCTTTGGCCGCCGAGGCGGAGTTGCGCCGCGCCTATGACTGGGTGTCGCTCGACCAGGCCGAGCAGGTCGTGGCGCTCGGCGGCGACGGCTTCATGCTCCAGACGCTCCACGCGATGCTTGAGCGCCGCCGCATCCTCCCCGTGTTCGGGATGAACCTTGGCACGATCGGCTTCCTGATGAACGACTGGCGGCTCGAGCAGCTCGAGGATCGCCTCACCCGCGCCAAGCCGTTCCGCGTCTCCCCGCTCAGCATGACCGCCACCACGATCGACGGCGAGCAATGCGTGCTTCCCGCGATCAACGAAGTCTCGCTGCTCCGCGAGACGCGCCAGACCGCCAAGCTCGAAGTGACCGTCAACGATCGCGTCGTCCTTGAGGAGTTGGTCGCCGACGGCATGCTCGTCGCGACGCCCGCGGGCTCGACCGCGTACAACCTCTCCGCCAACGGCCCGATCCTGCCGCTCGGCTCGGCGCTGCTCGCGGTGACGCCGATCAGTCCGTTCCGTCCGCGGCGCTGGCGCGGGGCGATCCTGCCGGAGAAGACCCGCATCGGCATTCGCGTCCTCGAAGCCGACAAGCGTCCGGTCAGCGCGGTCGCCGACCAGCGCGAAATCCGTGAAGTCGCCCGCGTCGACGTCGCGATCGACCATCTGCGCGACCTAACCCTCCTGTTCGATCCCGAGCACGCGCTCGACGATCGGATAACGATGGAACAATTCATCGCCTGACCCGCTTGCATTGCAGATTTCACGAGCTATAGACGCGCCCTCGGCTTGTTCCCTGATAGCTCAGCGGTAGAGCTCTCGACTGTTAATCGAGCGGCCGTAGGTTCGAATCCTACTCAGGGAGCCAGCCGCCGGACTAGGTGCCGGCGGCGAGGCATTGCAGCCGGGAAGTCGCTATTCCCTGATAGCTCAGCGGTAGAGCTCTCGACTGTTAATCGAGCGGCCGTAGGTTCGAATCCTACTCAGGGAGCCAGCGCCCGATGCGCCAGACCACAGCCATCCTCTCCTTCGATACGCCTGGCCAGGGGCTGATCGAGATCACCCGCGACGTCACCGCTTGGATCAAGGCTCAGGCGATACACCAGGGCCTGCTCACTCTCTTCTGCCGACATACCTCCGCTTCGCTGCTGATACAGGAAAATGCCGCGCACGAGGTCCGCACCGACCTCCAGGCGTGGATCGCTCGCCTCGCTCCCGAGAGCGACGAATACGCCCATGACGACGAAGGCCCGGACGACATGCCCGCGCATCTCCGCGCCACGCTCACCGGCATCCAGTTGTCCGTCCCGATGATCGGCGGCAGCCTCGCGCTCGGCACTTGGCAGGGCATCTATCTGTTCGAACATCGCCGACGGCCGCACCGGCGACAGCTCGCGCTGCACCTGATCGGCGAATGACGCCGGCCCGCCCGCGCCGCTTGCGACTCTCCCCCGCCCCTGCGATGCTGGCGCGATGAACGATCTCGACGCCTTCATCACCGGCCTGCCCAAGGCCGAGCTGCATCTGCATATCGAAGGCAGCCTGGAGCCCGAGCAGATGTTCGAATTCGCCCGGCGCAACGATGTCACGATTCCCTTCGCCTCGGTCGAGGAGGTTCGCGCCGCCTACGACTTCTCCAACCTCCAAGACTTCCTGGACATCTATTATGCCGGCGCAGACGTGCTGCGCACCGAGGAGGATTTCCGCGACCTCGCGCTCGCCTATTTCGATCGCGCAGCGGCGGACGGCGTCGTCCATGCCGAAATATTCTTCGATCCGCAGACGCATACCGCGCGCGGCATCCCGTTCGGGGTCGTCGCCAACGGCCTGCTCGCCGGCATGGCCGAGGCCGAAAAGCGCCACGGCCTCACTTCCAAGCTGATCCTCTGCTTCCTCCGCCATCTCGACGAGGCCGACGCGTTCAAGACGCTCGAACAGGCCCAGCCCTGGATCGACCAGATCGCCGGCGTCGGGCTCGATTCGTCCGAGCTCGACCACCCCCCTGCCAAGTTCGCGCGCGTCTTCGAAGCCGCTGCCGCGATGGGCCTCAAGCGCGTCGCGCATGCCGGCGAGGAAGGCCCGCCCGAATATGTTCACGAAGCGCTCGACCTGCTCCGGGTCGATCGGCTCGATCACGGCAACCGCAGCCTCGAGGACCCCGCCTTGGTGACGCGCCTCGCCCGCTCGGGAATGACATTGACCGTATGCCCGCTCTCCAACGTCAAGCTGTGCAATGTCGCCTCGGTGGACGTCCACCCGATCGACCGGATGCTTCGGCTTGGGCTTCGTGCCACGGTCAATTCGGACGACCCGGCCTATTTCGGCGGCTATGTCGCGGATAACTATCGCGCAATTGCCAAGGGACGCCAGCTCGACCGCGACGATCTCGTCGCGCTGGCGCGCAACAGCTTCCTCGGCTCGTTCCTGCCCGACGACGAAGTCGCCGTGCACCTCGCCCGGCTCGATGCCTATGTCGAGGCGCAGGCGTGAACGAGATCGTCTTCACGCCCTTCACCCACGAGGAGATGGTCGCGGGCGTCCACGCCATCGCCGCGGCGATCGAGGCCGAGGGCTGGCGTCCCTCGCTGCTCGTCGGGGTGGGCCGGGGCGGCCTGGCACCTAGCGTGTATTTGTCGCACCGGATGGACCTGCAACTCGTTTCGGTCGACCATTCGGCGCGGATCGCGCCGTTCGGCACCGAATTGGTCGCGGTGCTCGCCGCGCGCACCCGCGCCGGTGCGCATTTGCTGTTCATCGAGGACATCAACGATAGCGGCAAGACGATCGGCGAGATCCGCGCCGCGCTCGCCGCCGAAAGCGCGGTCGACGCGAACATCCGCTTCGCCGTGCTGCTCGACAACAGCCTGTCGGCCCAGCGCGTCGACTATCGCTACCGCGCGATCGACCGAAGCGTCACCAAGGACTGGTTCGTCTTCCCCTGGGAAGCGATGGCGCCGCGCGAAAAGCTTGCCGCCGAGGCGATGGAAGTTCCGGAGCGGATCGCCTGAGCCCGTTCAGCCTCCGTCAATCGTCCGGGGTGCACGATTCATCGCTTGTCCGCTCGGGAGCCTTTCGCCACTCGTGCGCGTTCGAATTGCGATCGGCATCCCCGCCCCTCGCCGTAACTATCGGAGGAACCAGTGCTTAATCGCATAACCCGACGTCCGCGCATCCTGGCGCTGGCCGCAGCCCTGATGGGCAGCGCGGCGCTTGGCGGCTGCATGACCGCGACGCCCTACCAGCCTGCGACGTCGTCGCGCGCCGGTTATATGGACGAGCAGATCGAGAGCAACCGTTTCCGCGTCAGTTTCTCGGGCAACAGCCTGACCGCGCGCGAGACCGTCGAGCGCTATCTGCTGTATCGTGCCGCCGAGCTAACCGTACAGCGCGGCGACGATCACTTCATCCTCGTCACTCGCGACACCGAGACCAAGACCGAGACCTATCGCACGCCGGGTGCGTTCGGTGGCGGTTTCTATGGCGGCGGTCCCTGGGGCTATTGGAGCCCGTCGTGGCGCTTCTATCGCGGCCCACGCTGGGGCTGGCGCAGCTACGACCCGTTCTTCGACGATCCATTCTGGCGCGGGCGCGACTGGGATTACCGCACCGTCCGCCAGTACGAGGCGATGGCCGAGATCGTCACCGGCCGCGGCCCCAAGCCGCGCGACAATCTCCGCGCGTTCGATGCCCGCGAAGTGCTCGACCGGCTGGGGCCGTCGATCAAGATGCCCGAAACGCGGTAAACACTGTTCCCCTCCCTGCTTGCAGGGAGGGGCGTTTCTAAAGTGAGGTCCTCCCCCGCTTCGCGAGGGAGGATTTTTTATGTCCTAGGCCGTCAGAGCGCCGTGGCAGTGCTTGTACTTCCGCCCCGATCCGCACGGGCACGGCGCGTTGCGGCTGACCAGCCCTTCCCATTGCGACGGATCGGTGCCGAGATCCTCGCCCGACGGCTGGGGGATCTGCATCGGGGGCAGCTGGTTGAACACCGTGCCTACCGCGCCGCCGTCATAATCGTTGGTATTGTCGAGCCCGGTCAGCGGATCGATGTGCGTGGTCAGGAAGTCGGGCAGCTCCGGCAGTTCGGGCGGCGCCATGCGGAACTGCGCGAAGGCCAGCGTCCGCGTCACGTCCTCGCGGATGCTCGAGAGCATGCGCTCGAACATCGAAAACGCCTCGTGCTTGTATTCGTTGATCGGCGTCTTCTGCGCATAGGCACGCAGATGGACGACCTGGCGCAGCGCGTCGAGCAGTGCGAGATGCTCCTTCCAGTGATGGTCGAGATTCTGCAGCAGGATCGACTTCTCGATCTGCGTCCAGGTCTCGGTCTCGAGCTCGGCCGCCTTGGTGTTGACCACCGCATCGGCCATCTCGCGGATGCGCTCCTCGACGATCTCGGGCTCGATCGCCTCCTCGGCAACGATCCACTCGTCGACCGGTGCCTCGACGCCGAGCGTCGCAGAGACCTTCTCCTTCAGGCCCGCCACATCCCACTGCTCGGGATAGCTGCCGACCGGGCAGGCATCACCGACGATCGCGTTGACCGTCTCGTGCCGCATGTCCTCGACGACTTCGCCGACGGTTGCAGCGTCCATGATGTCGGCTCGCTGCTCATAGATGACCTTGCGCTGGTCGTTCATCACGTCATCATATTCGACGACCTGCTTGCGGATGTCGTAGTTGCGCGCCTCGACCTTCTTCTGTGCGGTCTCGATCGCCTTGGTCAACCACTTCGAGCCGATCGCCTCGCCATCCTCGATATTGTTGCGCATCATCTTGGCGAACAATGTGTTCGATCCGAAGATGCGCAGCAGATCGTCGTCGAGGCTCAGGTAGAAGCGGCTGAGGCCCGGATCGCCCTGGCGGCCCGAGCGGCCGCGCAGCTGGTTGTCGATGCGGCGGCTCTCGTGGCGCTCGGTGCCGAGCACAAACAGCCCGCCCGCCTCGCGCACGCGCTGCTTCTCGGCCTGGATCTCGGCCTTGATCTGCTCGATCGCCGCCTCGCGCGCCGGGCCTTCCTCCATGCCTTCCAGCTCGTCATGGACGCGGAATTCGAGGTTGCCGCCCAACTGGATGTCGGTGCCGCGGCCCGCCATGTTGGTGGCGATCGTCACAGCCCCGATCCGCCCCGCCTGCGCGACGATCCCGGCCTCGAGCTCGTGGTGGCGCGCATTGAGCACCGAATGCTCGACGCCTTCCTTCTTGAGGAACTCGGAGAGCAGCTCGGACTTCTCGATCGAGACGGTGCCGACCAGAACCGGCTGGCCCTTCGAAGCATGCTCGCGGATCTTCTTGGCGATCGCCCCGAACTTTTCCTCGGTGGTCTTGTAGAACTCGTCTTCCTCGTCGACGCGCGCCACCGGCAAATTGGTCGGGATGGTGACGACGTTCATCTTGTAGATGTCGAAGAATTCGGGCGCCTCGGTCGCGGCGGTGCCGGTCATGCCCGCCAGCTTGGGGTACATGCGGAAATAGTTCTGGAAGGTGATCGAGGCGAGCGTCTGGTTCTCGGGCTCGATGTTCACCCCTTCCTTGGCTTCGACCGCCTGGTGAAGCCCCTCGGACCAGCGGCGCCCGTCCATCATGCGGCCGGTGAACTCGTCGATGATGACGACCTTGTCGTCCTTGACGATGTAATCGATGTCACGCTTGAACATCACGTTCGCGCGCAGCGCCTGGTTGAGGTGGTGGACCACCTGGGTGTTCTCGAAATCGTAGAGATTGGCGCCCTGGAGCAGCCCGGCATTTTCGAGCATCCGCTCGACCTTCTCGGTGCCGTCCTCGGTCAGCACGATCGTGCGCTGCTTCTCGTCCTTCTCGTAATCGACCGGCACGAGTTGCTTCACGATCGCGTCGACGCTCATATACAGCTCACTGCGATCGTCGGTCGGGCCCGAAATGATCAGCGGGGTGCGCGCCTCGTCGATCAGCACCGAATCGACCTCGTCGACGATCGCCATCGCGAACGGCCGCTGGACCATCGACGCGCGATCATACTTCATGTTGTCGCGCAGATAGTCGAAACCGAACTCGTTGTTCGTCCCATAGGTGATGTCCGCGGCATAGGCGTCGCGGCGCTGCTGGTCGGTGAGGTTCGGGACGATCACCCCGGTGGTGAGGCCCAGGAAGCCATAGACCTGCGCCATCCATTCGGCGTCGCGCTTGGCGAGGTAATCGTTGACGGTGATGACGTGGACGCCCTCGCCCGGCAGCGCGTTGAGATAGGTCGCAAGCGTCGCGACCAGCGTCTTGCCCTCGCCGGTGCGCATCTCGGCGATCTCGCCGCGGTGGAGGACGATGCCGCCGATCATCTGGACGTCGTAATGGCGCTGGCCGAGCGTGCGCTTGGCCGCCTCGCGCACCGTCGCGAATGCCTCGGGCAGGATCGAATCGATCTTCTCGCCGCGCGAGAGCCGGTCGCGGAACAGGATCGTCTGGGTCGCGAGTTCCTCGTCGCTCATCGACGAGATCGCCGGCTCGAACGCGTTGATCTTCTGGACGATGCTACCGAGCGACTTGACGTAGCGTTCGTTCGAGGAGCCGAAAAGGGTCTTGGCAATGCCGCCGAGCATGGGAATTCCTGTCGTGATCTGATGTTGGTCGGGCGGGCACGGCCCGGCTAACGGGCCCCCGCAGAGGGCGAAAATGCGAAAAGCGCAGCCCGCCTCAGCGTGCCGCGCGAAACCTCACTCGAGCCGACGCTCGAAGGGCAGATAGGTTGCGACAATCGCGATGCTTTCGCCGCGCGGCCAGGTCGTCCGCCGGGCTTCGGCGAGGCGAGGCGCCGGTACGGCCGGGATCGCCCGCTGCGACGGGTGCACCGCCGCCTGCGCCACCTGCGCCGCCTGCACCACCGCCACGCCCTGCACCTGGCGCAGCACGCGCTCGCCCGAACCGGCACCGGTCAGGCTCGCAAACAGCGCAGTGAGGAGAAGCAGCAGGTTCATTGCGCGGGCTGATGTAGTGCGCCCGTCGGCGTTCGTCTAATCAAAAGCAGGCAAAACCAGCCACAGGGACTGGTGCGCCGACCTGCCGCCAGGTCGCTATCGCTATCTACCGGATGAATCATCGACAAACTCGACTAGGAACATCCGCGTATCCGGCTTCCGTGGCAGATTGCCCTGCATCTCCGGACGCTCTGCTTGAGCAAGCGCCTGCTCGCATGCCACGGTATCGATAGCGGGGTTTCCGCTTCCCTGTTCGACGTTGCACCAATCGGCTGCGCCCCGGGCGTCGAAACGCACCCGCGTCAGCGGTGCCTGCTTGTAGTTCGTAGGCAGCTTTTTGACTGTGACACGGCTGGAGATCGGTTCGGTCACTTCCTTGACCAACACATTCCAATCCTTCTTGTCGAAGTCGCCATGTGCCCAGAAGAAGTTGCTTATGAACCAGCTTTCAACCGCTACGCCATCCTTGCGCGCTGGAACGAACCGGGCGCGTGCGGTCAACAGCTTGCAGGTGTGTTGATCCAGCATCCAGAAACCGGATGTGTTGAGAATGTTGCATGCGGAAACCTTGCCCGCTGCATCTATGGTCAATCGAAAATGGACGACGCCGAACCCGCGCTTGTTGAGCGCCGCGGTTGGATAGTCGCTGACCGACACCCAGTCACGCGGAGAGGTTTGCGGTTGTACCGGAACCGTCTCGCCGCCATCGCCCGCCGCCGCATCTTGCACAGCCAGCAGCAGCAGCGGCAGCATTGCCCCCAAGATCATTGATCTTTGCCCCCCTTTGCCCGAAGCAGCCCCACCCTCTCATCAGGTTGTCGCATGTCCATCGAACGCTCCCCGCTAGCTCTCCCCTTCCCCGCTCTGCCCGCAATCGCCGGCGTCACGCCGCGCGTCGCCCGCGCGCACTACAAGACATGGGATCGCTGCGACCTGACCTTCGTCACGCTCGATCCCGGCACGTCGGTCGCCGGCGTGCTGACCAACAGCAAATGCCCGTCGCCGGAGGTGGAATGGTGCCGCAAGGCGCTGGTCCTCGGCCAGGCGCGCGCGCTCGTCGTCAACGCCGGCAATTCGAACGCCTTCACCGGCAATCGTGGCCGCGCCGCGGTCGAGGCGATCGCCGCGCGCACCGCCGGCCATCTCGGCTGCGCGCCATCGGATGTCTTCGTCGCCTCGACCGGGGTGATCGGCGTACCGCTGCCGATCGACAAGGCCGAGGCTGGCCTCGACGCCGCCTTCGCCGCCGAACCCGCATGCTGGGAAGCCGCGGCGGAAACGATCATGACCACCGACACCTTCGCCAAGGCCGCGGTGACGACTGCGCTGGTCGACGGCCGCACGGTCAACCTGATCGGCATCATCAAGGGGTCGGGGATGATCGCGCCGGACATGGCGACGATGCTCGGCTTCGTCTTCACCGACGCCGCGGTTGCCCCCGAATTCCTGCAAGCTGCATTGAGTCAGGCGAACACCGCGACCTTCTCGTGCATCACCGTCGATGGCGACACCTCGACCAGCGACACGATCCTCGCCTTCGCCACCGGCCAGGCAGGCAACACGCTCCTCTCCGACGAGGACAGCGATGGCGCCGACGCCTTCCGCGCGGCGCTCGCCGATCTCTGCCACCAGCTCGCCTTGCTGGTCGTCCGCGACGGCGAAGGCGCGCAGAAGCTGATCGAGATCACGGTCGAGGGCGCCGAGTCCGACCGCAGCGCACACCGCATTGCGATGTCGATCGCCAATTCGCCCTTGGTGAAGACCGCGATCGCGGGCGAGGACGCCAATTGGGGCCGTGTCGTCATGGCAGTCGGCAAGGCCGGCGAGCCCGCCGAGCGCGACAAGCTCGCGATCCGCTTCGGCGCCACCCAGGTTGCCAGTGGCGGGCTTGCAGTCGAAGGCTATGACGAAGCCCCGGTCGCCAAGCACCTCGTGGGCCGCGAGATCGAGATCGGCGTCGATCTCGGCCTGGGCGAAGGCCGCGCCACCGTGTGGACCTGCGATCTCACCCACGGCTATATCTCGATCAACGCCGATTATCGGAGCTGAGGTCGTTGCTCGCCGGCGGTGCGAGTACCCTTTCACCGGCAACCGTCTCGTTCCCGCGCTGATTGCGGTTGCGGGATTTGGCGCGTCGGCGCATCCCGGCGTCACCAGTCTTGGAGACTTGTCCGATGATCGTTGCCTTGTTGCTTACCAGCTTGCTGCCCGGACAGAGCGCGCCCGTGGTTCCCGATGCGCCTGCGCTCTCTGCCGATCCGCTGGCGCCCGCACGCGCCGGCAAGCTGCGCTGCATCTCGCCCAACCCGGCACGGCTCACCTGCCAGACGATCATCCGCTACAAGCTGAGCGGCGCGAAGAGCTTCGATGCAAAGGTGAGCGGGCTGGTCGGCGGCGATCCGACATTGCTGCTGCGCTACGATACGTTCGGCGATATCGAGCAGGGCGGCGTCTGCGTGACGATGCGCATCGGCGATTTCCAGAACGGGATGCTGCTGCGCAGCGGCAAGAAACTGTCGCCCAATGACGAGCGCGCGTTGCGGCTGCAGGTGCTCGACACGGTGCAGCCGATGCAGGGCAAGAAGCGGTGCTATATCGACCGCACCGAGGCCGGCGTCACGCGCGCCGTCGTGACGATCGACGGCGTGGCGCACCCCGAGCTCGGCCAGACCGTCGCCTGGGTGTCGCCCAGCGACGGCTATGCCCTAGGGCGCTGACCCTAACGGCAACCGCGCCGGTTGACCAAATTGACTCGAAACGGCGTTTTCGCTGGAAGCGGCGAGTTGGTAATACGAGGCGCCAGATACGCAGCATCGGTACGCTGGACGCGGCACCAGTAAAAGCGCGCGTGCCCGCGCAGCTTTCGGGAGACTCGAACGATGGCAAAGAGCGGCCGGCAGCACCAACCGCGTCATGCAACCAGACGAAATCCTACATTGCAACTCGCATGAGGCTGGCTCCCCGAGCGGCTTGCGGATTGTCGGCGCGCGCAGCATGGTCGTCGTACCTGATGGAGTCCGGCCGATGATCGAAGCGTTTCTTCTCCTACTGGCCGGCACGACGCCGCAGGCCGCCGACCCGCTCGCCCCGGCACGGGCAGGCAAGCAGCAATGCGCCAATCCGAATATCGAGAAGAAGACGTGCGCGGCGATGAGCAGCTACGCGCTCAACACCGATGGCAGCTTCGAATCAACAACCACGATGGTTGTCTCGCCCCAGCCGCTGATCACGATGCAAGTGAAGTCGAAAGGCACGGTGAAGGACGGCGCGACGTGCGGCTTGATCCGCAGCGAAGATTTCCAGGCGGCAACCTTTGCGATGGACGGCAAACCCGCCGATCCGGCAATGGCTGACGCGATCCGCCCGCAGGTGGTGGCGTCGATTGCACCGATGGCCGGCAAGACCGGCTGCACGCGCGAGACGCCGGACGGCGCCACTGCAAAGGCCGAAGTGTCGATCGATGGCGTTGCCCGGCCGGAGATGGCCCAGCGGGTGCTCTGGGTCAGCCCCGCGGACGGCTACAAGCTCGGGATGTAAGACGGATCGACATTTGCGTCCGCCACTCATTCTCCCGTCACCCCGGCCTGGTGCCGGGGCGACGATAGGCCTTACACCGCCGCGTCCGCGCCCGCCATCGCGCCCTTGACCGCCTCGAGCGCCTCCGCTCCCTTGGAGCCGTCGGGACCACCGCCCTGGGCCATGTCGGGACGGCCGCCACCGCCCTGCCCGCCGAGCACCGCCACCGCGGCCTTGACCAGGTCGACCGCGCTCAGCCCGAGCCCGTCGCTAACCCCGACCGCGACCGAGGCGCGGCCTTCGTTGACTGCGACCAAAGCGACCACGCCGCCGCCGATCCGGGCCTTGGCCTCATCGACCGCGCCGCGCAGCGCCTTCGGATCGAGTCCCTCGAGCACCTGGCCGACGAAGTTGATGCCGCCCACCTGCTCGGGGCCTGCTGGCGCCGCCGCACCGCCGCCGCCGAGCGCGAGTGCCTTCTTGGCCTCGGCAAGCTCGCGCTCGAGCCGGCGGCGCTCCTCGACCAGCGCCGCGACGCGTGCCGGCACGTCGTCGGGCGAGGTCTTGAGCGCGGCGGCGGCTTCCTTGAGCCGATCGTCGCGAGCGTTGAGCCACTGGCGCGCGCCTTCGCCGGTCAGCGCCTCGATGCGGCGGATGCCCGAGGAGACCGCGCTTTCGGATATGATCTTGAAGATCGCGATGTCGCCGGTGGCATTGACATGGGTGCCGCCGCACAATTCGACCGAATAATGCTGTTCGTCGCCGCGGCCCATCGAGAGCACGCGGACCTCGTCACCGTACTTCTCGCCGAACAACGCCATCGCACCCGCGGCGATCGCATCCTCGGGCGTCATCAGCCGGGTGCCGACGCTCTCGTTATGGCGGATCTGCGCGTTCACATCGGCTTCGATGTCGGCGATATCCTGTGGCGACAGCGCCGAGGGATGCGAGAAATCGAAGCGCAGGCGATCGGGGGCGACGAGGCTCCCCTTCTGGGTGACGTGCCCGCCGAGACGCTGGCGGAGCGCGGCGTGAAGCAGATGGGTGGCGCTATGATTGGCGCGGATCGCATCGCGGCGCTCGGCATCGACCGAGAGCTTGACGGTGTCGCCGACGGCGAGTTCACCGCTTTCGATCTTCGCATGGTGTGCGTGGAGGCGCCCGAGCGGCTTCGACGTGTCCTCGACGCTGGCAGTCATCTTATCATTGGCGATCACGCCGGCGTCGCCCATCTGGCCGCCCGATTCGCCATAAAAGGGCGTCTGGTTGGTGAGGATGGTGACGCTGTCGCCCTGTACGGCGGTTTCGACACGCTTGCCGTCCTTGACCAGCGCGACGACCTGGCCCTCGCCTTCGGTGCCGACATAGCCGGTGAATTCGGTGCCTCCGAGCTCGTCGGCGATGTCGTACCAGACCTCGTCCGACGCCTTGTCGCCCGAGCCCTTCCACGCGGCACGCGCGGCGCGCTTTTGCTCGGCCATCGCGGTGTCGAAGCCGGCACGGTCGACCTGGATGCCGTCGGCACGCAACGCGTCCTCGGTCAGGTCATACGGGAAGCCGAACGTGTCGTAGAGCTTGAATGCGGTGGCGCCGGGCAGCGTATCGCCCTCGCCCAACCCCGTCGTCGCCTCGTCGAGCAAACGTAGTCCGTTGGCCAGCGTCCGGCGGAAGCGCGTTTCCTCCTGGAGCAACGTCGCCTCGATCAGCGGCTGGGCGCGGACCAGCTCGGGGAAGGCAGCGCCCATCTCGGCGACCAGCGACGGCACCATGCGGTGCATCAGCGGATCCTTGGCACCGAGCAGATGGGCATGGCGCATCGCGCGGCGCATGATGCGGCGCAGGACATAGCCGCGGCCCTCGGCGGCGGGCAGCACCCCGTCGGCGATGAGGAAGCCCGATGAGCGCAAATGATCGGCGATCACGCGGTGGCTCGCCTGATTTTCACCGGTGGTCGCGGCGCCGGTGAGCGCGCCCGATTCGGCGATCAGCGCCTTGAACGTGTCGGTATCGTAATTGTCGTGGACGCCCTGGAGCACCGCGGCGACGCGTTCGAGCCCCATGCCGGTGTCGATGCTCGGCTTGGGCAGCTCGCTGACGATCTCGTCGGCCTCCTGCAGATACTGCATGAAGACGAGGTTCCAGATCTCGACGAAGCGGTCGCCATCCTCTTCGGGGCTGCCGGGAGGGCCGCCATAGATGTGGTCGCCGTGATCGTAGAAGATTTCCGAGCACGGGCCGCACGGGCCGTCCGAGCCCATCGCCCAGAAATTGTCCTTGGTGGCGATGCGGATGATCCGGCTCTCGGGGAGCCCGGCGATCTTCTTCCAGAGGTCGAACGCCTGGTCGTCGGTGTGATAGACGGTGACGGTCAGCTTGTCGGCGGGAATGCCCCAGGTCTTGGTCAGCAGCGTCCACGCATGCGTGATCGCCTGTTCCTTGAAATAGTCGCCGAACGAGAAGTTGCCGAGCATCTCGAAGAACGTGTGGTGGCGCGCGGTATAGCCGACATTGTCGAGATCGTTGTGCTTGCCGCCGGCGCGGACGCACTTCTGCGAGCTGGTCGCAGTCGAATAGGGCCGCGTCTCTAGGCCGGTGAACACGTTCTTGAACGGCACCATGCCCGCGTTGACGAACATCAGCGTGGGATCGTTGTGCGGGACGAGCGGTGCGCTCGGCACGCGGGCATGACCCTGACCCTCGAAATAGTCGAGGAAGCTGCGGCGGATATCGTTCGTGGACGTCATGCGCGCGGATGTAGGCGGGCGCAGCGCGGCACTCAAGCGAAACGGGCATCCGGACGCACGGATATGGCGTTTCCTCATGGAACTCGCCCGGCCCAGCACACGTTCACTTCGGTTCGCCACCGCGTTTCCGGCTCGGAAGGAATGCTTATGCAGTCGAAGGCGCCGTTCGTGGCGATGCAGGCCGGCTCCGGCAATGGAGAGAGAGTCGCGACATGGCTGCGCGAGGCGCTGACCCCGATCGCCGAGGAGCCCGAGACCCGCGACTGGTTCGCGCTGCGCTTTGGGCCGGACAACTTTGCGATCTTCGATACGTTCGACGGCAATCGCGGGCGGCTGGTGCATCTGCTGGGCAAGGTGGGCCGCGGACTGGTGGTGCGCACCTTCACGATGCTGAGCGGCCTGCCCGACATCGCGATGACCGACGTCGTCGCGGCACGCGTATCGCCGGGCGACCAACGCCTCACCGGCGCGGTGCGGACTCACTGGATCGCAGGCGACGGACAGGGCCGGAACCTGGAAGCGGCATTGGTCGAGGAACTGGAACACGCGACGATTGGCGAGGGCACCGCCCGCTATGTGCTGCGCCTTCGCGATGACGACTTCCTCCTGCTCGACTTCGCCGCCCAGGGTGCGTCGGTGCCCGACGTGTCGGAACGCCTGTCGGCATCGGGCCGGGTGGCAAGCCCGCCGGTGCAGGCGGAGATACTCGCCTACAAGCTCGGCTCACTGGAGACGGCGCTCAGCCCATCGGCGCTTCGAGCGACCTCGGCGGCACGCTGAACCATTTGGGGCCGGCCGCGGTCATGTGGAAGCAGTCCTCCAGCCGAATACCGAAGCTGCCGGGAAGGTAGAGACCGGGCTCGTTGGAGAAGCACATGCCGGGTGCCAGACGCGTTTTCTCGCCGCGAACGAGGTTGACGGGCTCGTGGCCGTCCATGCCGATGCCGTGGCCGGTGCGATGCGACAGGCCGGGAAGCTTGTAGTCGGGGCCGTAGCCGAGCGAGGTGTAATAGCCGCGCACCGCGTCATCGACGGCGCCTGCGGGCGTGCCGACCTTGGCGGCTTCGAATGCTACCTGCTGACCGCGGGCAACCTGGTCCCACACCTTACGCTGCTCGGCACTGGGTTTGCCGAAGACGAAGCTGCGCGACACGTCCGACTGATAGCCCTGGACGCTGCACCCGCAGTCCATCAGCACGACCTCGCCGGCGCGGACCGCCTGCGGCTTGCCGCTGCCGTGCGGATAGGCGGCAGCCTCGCCGAGCAGGATGAGGTTCCATTCGTTGCCGCCGCCGAGCTTCCGCGTGGCGGCGCTCATCAGCGCGGCGATGTCGCGCGGGGTCATGCCCTCGCGAATGCGGGGATAGGTCCAGCGATAGGCCGCGATCGTCACGTCGGTGGCCGCCTGCATCAGCGCGATCTCGGGCGCGGTCTTGATCATCCGGCAGCCGCGCACGACCGGGTTGGCCGAGACGAGTCGCGCCGACGGCAATGCCTTCCGCAGGCCGTCGACGATGAAATAGCGGTTGGTCTCCTCGATCCCGACCGGCCTGGCGGCGAGCCTGCGCTCCTTGAGGAAGCCGGCGACGACCTTGAGCGGATCCTCGTCCTCCTGCCAGACGCGGACCTGCGCCGGGATGCCGAGGCTCTCGCGCACCGACGGTTCCTCGAAGAACGGCGTGACGATGCACGGCTCGCCTTCGACCGGGATCACCACGCAGGTCAACCGCTCGCTGCGGCTCCAGCGCACCCCGGTGAAGTAGATCAGCGACGAGCCCGGCTCGATCAGCACTGCGCCGATGCCTTCTGCCTTCATCAGCGCCTGGGCGCGGGCGATGCGCGCGAGGCGCTCGTCGCGGCCGATCGGCACGGCGCCCTTGGTGATATCGTCCAGCCCCGAAACGTCGATCTCCTCGGCGCGGAGCAGGCCCGGCAGCGCCAGCAACGGGACGGTGCCGGCGGCGCCGATCAGCGCGCGGCGGCTCAGCGAAAGGCGTGGCATCGGGGCGACTCCGGGCAAGAATTGCGTGGACAGCCGCGATACGGTCCTTGACCCGGCGACGACAATCCCCTTCCCTGCCGCGAAATTTTCCCAGGGGATGTTTGTGGGCAAGCGACTGACATGGTTCATTCTGGCCGGGCTGCTGCTGGGCGGCCTGATCGGCTGGGGGCTCAATGTCGCCTATGACGACGGCACCGCGGCGGGCACGCAGCAGCTGAAGGACATCAGCTACTGGTTCGACATCCCGACCCAGATGTTCCTGCATTTGATCAAGATGATCATCGCGCCGCTGGTGGTCTCGACGCTGGTCGTCGGCATCGCGCATATGGGCGGCACCGGCGCGATCGGGCGCGTGGGGCTGAAGGCGTTCCTGTGGTTCGTCACCGCCAGCCTGGTATCGCTGACGCTGGGGCTGATCCTGGTCAATGTGCTCCAGCCGGGCGTCGGGCTCAACCTGCCGCTGCCCGACGTGGCGGCATCGAGCGGCGTCGACCGCTCGGGGTTCGATGCGGCCAAGTTCTTCATCCACATCGTGCCGACCTCGGCGATCGACGCGATGGCGACCAACGACATCCTCCAGCTCGTGATCTTCTCGCTGTTCTTCGGCGTGGGGATGGCCGCGGTGGGCGAGAAGGCCGCGCCGCTGCTCAAGGGGCTCGAGGCGCTGGTGTCGGTAATGCTGACCGTCACCGGCTACGTCATGCTGTTCGCGCCGGTGGCCGTGTTCTGCGCAGTGGCGCGGACGCTGGCGACACGCGGGCTCGGCGTGGTCGGCGACCTCGCTTACTTCATGGGCACCTTCTATATCGGGCTGTTCGTGCTGTGGGCGGTGCTGCTCGGCGCGTGCTTCGTGTTCGTCGGGCCGCGCACCGGCACGCTGCTGCGCTACCTGCGCGATCCGATCCTGCTCGGTTTCTCGACCGCCTCGTCCGAGGCCGCCTATCCGCGCACGCTCGAGGCGCTCGACCGGTTCGGGGTGCCGCCGCGGATCGCGAGCTTCGTGCTGCCGCTCGGATACTCGTTCAACCTAGACGGCTCGATGATGTACATGACGTTCGCGTCGATCTTCATCGCCCAGGCCTATGGCATCCCGCTCGACTGGGGGACGATGATCACGATGCTGCTGATGCTGATGATCACCAGCAAGGGCATCGCCGGCGTGCCGCGCGCGAGCCTGGTGGTGATCACCGGCACGCTCAGCCACTTCAACATCCCAGAGGCGGGAATCCTGCTGATCCTGGCGGTCGACCATTTCCTCGACATGGGACGGACCGCGACCAACGTGATCGGCAACGCCGTCGCGGCGACGGTGGTGGCGCGGTGGGAGGGCCAGCTCGATCCGCCCGAGGCCGCGGCGCCCGGGGTCAAGCCGGTGCCGGCAGCAGGCGCGCCCGACCTCGACAGCTTCGAGGAATATGGCGAGGGCAAGCCGCGGCCATGAGGCGCGCGGTGATCGCCGCAGCGCTGGCGTGTTGGCCGGCAGCGCATGTCGCGGCACAGGACGCCAAATGGGTCAGCCTCTACACAGATCGCGACGGCGAGACCTTCTACGGTCCGGCTAGCGTGACCCGCACTGGCGGGCGGACGCGGCTCAAGCTGCGCGTGGTCGCCAAGAGCGACACGCCCTGGTCGGCGATCATGCACGCCGAGATCGACTGCAAGGCGCAGACGATGGGCATGCTGTCGATGGCACAATATGGCGCGGGGCCCGAGCCGGTGCGCACGCGGACCGTGCCCGCCGAGCAGATCGAGCGCCAGCCGCTGTTCGTCGGCGAGGACATGGCGCCGATCTACCGCGTCGCCTGCCCCAGGGGCGCGCCGCTGCCCGCATTCAAGGGGCCGACGATCACCGTCGTGCCGCCGCCCTCTCGTCCGAAACCTGGCCCTTAAGGCCGGACCGGGCGCTCCCTACAACAAGCTGCCCTGCGCGCTGGCCTGATGCGATTCGCGCATCTCCACGCGCGCCGCCTTCTTCACCGGACTGATGAGCGGCGGAAGCTTTGGTCTGCGCCCCATGAACAGCTCTGCCAGTGTCACGAACTGCAGCGCCGGAAAGCGCCCGAACTCGGTCTCGATCACCGGCTGCGACGCCGCTTCGTCGCGCATCCCCTTGGTCGGCAGGCCTTTCATCACGAACAGACCGAAGCGATGCTTGTCGCGCTCCATTACCCGGCCAAGATCGCGCACCATGTTGGGCGTCACATTGTCTCCCGCCTTGACGCTGATCACCCCCGTCTCGATCCGGTCCTTCGCGGCGAGATAATTGAACCAGCCATCGACGCCCTTGTCCCCGCCCTTCTTCTCGCGCGGGAAGCCGCCGACTTGCCACGACACCCATTGCTGGAACTGGTGCGGGTCCTCCACCGCCAGCCGCTCGGCACTTGCCAGGTCCTTGGGCACCCCGATCGTCTCGAACGCGATTCCCGGATACCCATCGCGCATACGGTTCTCTATCATCCCGATGGCGATGTGCGTGACATCGATCCCTATCCACGTCCGCCCCAGCTTCTGGGCGGCATCCACTGCCGTGCCGCACCCGCAGAACGGGTCGAGCACCACGGCGCCGGGATTGGAGGAAGCCGCAACGATCCGCTCGAGCAGCGCGCGCGGCTTCTGGGTGGGGTAGCCCAACCGCTCCTGGGCATTGGCCGATAAGGGAGGGATATCGGTCCACAGCGATTGCAGGCGCGCGCCCAGGCTTTCGTCCTCGTACATTTTGAGGCGGAGAGAGCCGCTCTCCTTCGTCGGATAGTGCAATCGTTTTTCCCGATCATATCGGGTCATGCGCTCGATGTTGCACGACCATCCGTTGGGATGCGGCTGATAGGTGATCCCGTTCGCGGCGGTGTAAGGATAATGCAGATTGGGGCGGACGCTCGGATTTCGCAGCGTCACGGACTGCCAGCGCCGTCCGTCGGGATCCGATTGCGCATAGACCTTGTCGGCCTTCTCTGCCGGCATCCGCGTGTAGAGCTGGTTCCAGACGAAGTCCCTGGTCTTCGAATAGAAGAAGATCGTGTCCGTGACATCGCCATAGCCACGCGAGACGTTGCCGTGCGCGAAGGTCCGCTTCCAGATAATCTCGTTCCGGTAATTTTCCGGGCCGAACACGGCATCCAGCACCAGCTTGAGGGAGTGGCTCGCGGTCGAGTCGCAGTGGAGATAGAGCGAGCCGGTCGGCTTGAGCACCCGATGCAGTTCGACCAGCCGCACCGTCATCATCGCCAGGTACGCCATCAGCGGCGAGTCACCCAGCGTGTCGTGCATCGTGCGCATCATTCCCTGCAATGCGCGGTTGGTGCCGCACGCGATGTCCAGCAAGGCACTCTTCGATGCCTCGCCCCATGTCCAGGTGTCGTCAAAGGCCTGGATGCTGGCATCCGCACCCTGGCCGTTCACTGGTTTGAAAACGAGGTTGTAGCCGGTATTGGAATTGAACGGCGGGTCCAGATAGACGAGATCGACGCTCTCTTCGCGCACATGCTCGCGAAGAACATCGAGATTGTCTCCATAATATAGCCTGTTGCCCAACCGGCGTCCCCGTCGCCAAGGGACACAACGCTAAAGGGAGGACAATCCTGTTCTAGATCTATACTTGTCCGCTTCGAACCAAAACCCGCTCTTCGGATCCGTTACGGAGTATTTACGATTGGGACGACGCTAGGCCAACACCGGGTCGCGCGTGCTCTAGTCGCGAAAGCATGCCGTCCTATGCCAGTCCAAATAGCGCGGATGCGGTCGGTGCGCGGGCACTTGGGGCAACCGCGCCTTGCGATCCGGGAAGATTAGGCGCTCGACGCTTTCCAGGTCGTTGATCTTTCGCGACAACAGGATATCGCCGGCATCGCTGAGCGAAATCAGCCCGCGATCGAACATCCAGTGGATCGTGCCGGACAGCGCAATGCCGTTGTCGATGGCATCCGGGCCGCCTGCATCCACGCTCATGATGTGCGCGGCCTCGGTTTCCGCACGCCCTCCCCCATTGAGAAGCTTCATTCCGGTCAGCGCACAGCGTGCGCCATAGACGTCGAGCACGCGTTTGCGGAACTGGCGGTTACGCACCTTTCGATTGACGAGCATCGTCGTGCGGTCGATCGGCCCGTTCCAGGGGTCGGTCTCCTCTGCCACTTTGTGCGCCGGCGGCATGTCCTCGCAGGCGTCGATTCGCGGCAACAGATCTTCCTCGGTCACCAGCCCGAACTCCAGGATCCGGTTGAAGTCGGCGCTCGAGAGCGCGCGAACCAGTTGTGCGGCGCGATCGCCATCCAGTCGGCCATCCGCCTTCAGCAATTCACGCTCAATGATCGTGCCATCAAGTTCGAACGGCACCGCACGCCCGAATTCCAGGAACGTGCCGCGCGCGATCTGCGCGACGAAAATACCGTCGCTGCCCAGCTCGGGATCGATCCGCTCCACCCGCGCGGCCGCGTAATAGTCGCCGCCATACGGCCTTTCGGGGCGCTGGTGGATGACCCACTGATCGATCATCCGTGTAACGCTCGGCAACCACCGCCCCTCGAAACGATAGCGGAACTCCGACAAGTCGTCGCCCGGATGCGGCACGAGCTGGAAGACCCCGTTGGTCGGAACGACCGGCTCCATCTCCGGCATGGTGCCGAGCCAGCGATAGGTGCCGCGTACCACGAATTCGATCAGGCCTGCATCGCGAAGCTGCTGCAACTCACGCCCCAGGGTTTGGGTCGGAGTAAGACCCGACGTACGCGTTTCCGCTTCGATCGCCTCGATTTCCGCCGCGATGAAAGCCTTGCGCGTGAACTCAGGCGAACCGGTTCTGGCGACGTAGCGCCGGATCGCCGCCGTTACGGCGCTGGCCCATATAGGCATGCCTCACTCCCCATCGTCCCCGGACTGATACCGCGAGACCCGGCCGGCTCAAAGCGTCCCCATCTGCCGATCGTATCGCGGCGGATACGCTCCCGTAGCGCGGCAGGATTTGAGATACCGCCCGCCCGTCTCGCGGGCCTAGTCGTCCGCCAACGACGGATGGAACGCACGCATCACCGGCAGGACCGAGGCGTAATCGTCAGTCCAGGCGCGGAAGCCGGGCTTGGGCGCGAGCGGGCGCCATTGCGGATCGCCTCGGGTCAGCCTGTCCAGCGTCGCCTGGTCGCGCGACAGCGCGATCCAGTCCGAGGTGCTCGCCTGGTCGAGTTGCTCGAGCGCCGAGGGTTGGTAGACCATCCGCGCCGCGTGCCACCCGCCCTCCGCCGCCGCCCCCGCGACGACCGGCGCCAGCGCGAGGAAGCGGTTCGAGATATGGACAAGCAGCAACCCATTGGGCGCAAGCACGCGGCCATAGGTGGCAAACGCCTCGCTCGTCATCAGATGCATCGGCACCGCGTCCGACGAGAAGGCGTCGAGCGCGAGCAGGTCGAGCGTCGCGGGCGTCGCCTCGGCGAGCCGGATGCGGGCATCGCCCAGCGCGATCTCGGCTTGGGGCACGCATTGGCGGATGAAGGTGAATTTGCCCGAATCGCGCGCGATCGTGACGACTTCAGGGTCGATCTCGTAGAAGCGCCATTGCTGGCCGGGCACCGCATAGCAGCCGAGCGTGCCCGTCCCCAGCCCGACCACGCCGATCCGCGCCGCCGGCCCGTAGAGCCCCGGCGCGGCGAGCATCGCGCGGCCGACACCCGATCCGGGGACGTAATAGGTCGTCGGCATTGTCGCGCGGGGCGCCTTGAGCTGGATGCCGTGGAGCGTCGTCCCGTGCGCGAGCCGCACTTCGTCGGGCAGGTCGCTCACCGTGTAGACCCCGAAATAGCTGCGGGTACGGTCACCGCTCAGCGACGTCTCGATCGCGCGATAGCCGCCGAACAGGAAGAGCCCGCCCGCGAGCGCGATCACATACGCCGCGCGCCGCCCGGTCGCGATCAGCCCCACCACCGCCACTGCCAGGAAAGCGAACTGCTCGTGCATCTCACCGAGTACGCCGCCCGGATTGAGAATACCGAGCCAGACGAACACCACGACCAGCAGCGCCGCGGCAAGCACCTTGATCCGCAGTATCTGCCCCTCGCCGCTCCACAGCCTCGCCAGCGCGGGCAGCAGGAACGCCTGGGGCATCAGCACCCCCGCGGCGAGGATCAGCAGCGGATATTCATAGGTCCAGTCGAACAGCACCGGCGCGACCAGCCCGGAGAAAACCCCGCCCAACGCGCCGCCGACCGACATCGCCAAATAGAAGCCGGTCAGTCGGTCTGGCGCCGGGCGCAGCTGATACATCCGCGAATGCAGCGAAACCGCGACGACGAACAGCAGGATCAGCCCGATCAGCGCGTTGAGATAGGCAAGCTTCTGGTGCCCCGCGATCAGCGTCGCGCCGAACAGCAGCACGATCACCGGAGTGAACTTGGCGAGCAGGTCGGGGATCGTATCGCCCTTGCGGAAGGCGAGCGAGAAGCTCAGCAGATAGAGCCCGAGCGGCAGCACCCACAGCATCGGCATCGCGACGATGTCGGTGGTGAGGAAGGTGGTGGTCGCGAGCATCAACCCCGAAGGGACGAAGGCGAGTGCGATCCAGTGGAGCACGCGCCAGCGGCCCGCCGGCGGGCTGTGGTGCGCGACATGCGGCTCCGCGCCGGACTTGCGCGGCAACAGCAGCGCGCAGCCGGCGACGAGCACGAACACCAGGCCGTAGCCGATGCTCCACAACAGGCTCTGCCCCTTGATCGCGAGGCCCGGCTCGACGAGCAGCGGATAGGCGATCAGCCCACCGAAACTGCCGATGTTCGACGCCGCGTAGAGCGCATAGGGATCGCGCCCGCCGCTCGCGACGCTGTACCAGCGCTGGAGCAGCGGTGCCTGCGCCGAGATCGCGAAGAACAGCGGACCGATCGACGCGCCGAACAGCCACGGCACCCACAAAGCCGGCTCGGCATCGGCAGGCAGGTTCATCGCGGTCAGTCCGATCGGCAGCCACAACGCCGCCACCGCGAGCACGGCGAGGTGGATCCCCGCCTGCATCCGCACCGGCACCCGCCCGAGCCAATGCGCGTAGGCATAGCCGCCGAGCAGCAGCGCCTGGTAGACCAGCATCGCGCTGTTCCACACCGCCGGCGCGCCGCCGAGCTTGGGCAGCGCCATTCGCGCAACCATCGGCTGGACGAGGAACAGCAGGAACGATCCGCCGAGGATCGCGACGACGAACAACCAGTGGAACCGCGTTCGCTCCACGCTCGCGCGTTCGACACCGTCGTTCATTCCAATTCCTTCCACGACGATCCTGATACCCGTACGGTTTAGACGGGCTTAACCGCGCCGCGCGCGATGCGATAGGTGACGTGGCGACGCAGCCGTTCGACCGCCTTGGGATGATCGAAATCGTCCTGCGGCGCGCGGACCATGCCCAGCCGCTCCATCAGTCCCCAACTGCGGTCGTTGTCGACGCTGGTGATCGCGGCGATGCGCGGCACGTCGAGGTTCGCCCAGCCCCAGTCGAGGCTTGCCTGCGCCGCCTCGCGGGCATAGCCCCGCCCCCAATGGTCGTATGCGAGCCGCCAGCCGATCTCGATCTCGCCTTCGATCGGCGTCTCCTCGGCACCCGGCTTGAGCCCGCAAAACCCCAGGAACGCGCCGTCGCTGCGCCGCTCGACTGCCCAGAAGGTGTAGCCCATGTCGTCGAGAATGCGCTGCACCCGATCGATCAGCGCATCGCTCTCGTCGCGCCACAGCAGCGGCCCGAGCGTCGCCATCACGCGCTCGTCCTGGCTCATCGCATGAAACGGTTCGCGATCGGAGTCGCGCCAGCCGCGCAGGATCAGGCGTGGCGTCTCGATCATGCCGGCCGGTCGATCGCATGGACGATCATCGCGCCGAACGGGTCTCCAACCGGATATTCGGGATGATGGAAGTCGAGATCGGCGCGGCGGCGCATGCCCAATCGCTCCATCAGCCCCCACGACCGCGTGTTGCCGATCACGGTCCAGGCGGCGATCCGGGGCCGCGCCGTATGGGCCCAGCCCCAGGCCAGGCTTGCTTCGGCAGCCTCGCGTGCGATGCCCTGCCCCCAATGCTTCTCGCCGATCCGCCAGCCGATCTCGAGCTCTTCGGGCACCGGCGTTCCCGGATGCCCGCCGATCCGCAGCCCACACACACCGGCAAGCTCGCCCGTGGCACGTAGCTCGACGGCCCACATGCAATGGCCGAAGCGTTCCTGCTGCTCCATCTGCTTGTCGAGAATCGCGTCGTGCTTGGCCTGCGGCACCGGTCCGCCGAAATGCGCCATCATCGCCGGCGTGTTGACCAGCGCGTGGAACCCCGGCTTGTCTGCCTGGCGCCACGGGCGCAGCAGCAGCCGTTTTGTCTCGATCACGCGCCCAGCAGCCGCGCGGCGAGCGGCGCGTGATAGGTCAGCACGCCCGAGCAGCCGGCGCGCTTGAACGCCATCAGCGTCTCCATCACCAGCGCCTCGCGGTCGCCTGCGCCGCATGCCGCGGCGGCCTCGATCATCGCATATTCGCCAGATACCTGGTACGCGAAGACAGGTACTTCGAACGCGTTCTTCACACGCACTATGATATCGAGATAAGGTAGGCCCGGCTTGACCATCACGCTGTCGGCGCCCTCGGCCACATCGAGCGCGACTTCGCGCAGCGCTTCCTCGGCATTGGCCGGGTCCATCTGATAGGTCTTCTTGTCGCCCTTGAGCAGCCCGCGCGATCCCACCGCGTCGCGGAACGGCCCATAGAAGCCGCTGGCGTACTTGGCGGCATAGGCCATGATCTGGACGTTGACGTGCCCGTTGGCCTCGAGCGCCGATCGGATCAGCCCGACCCGCCCATCCATCATGTCCGAAGGCGCGACGATGTCCGACCCTGCCTCGGCCTGGACCAGCGCCTGGTCGGTGAGCATCGCCGCGGTCGTGTCGTTGAGGACATAGCCGGCATCGTCGACGATCCCGTCATGGCCGTGGCTCGTATAGGGATCGAGCGCGACATCGGTGAGCACCCCCAGATCGGGCACCGCATCCTTGATCGCGCGGATCGCGCGGCACATCAGATTGTCCGGGTTGAGCGCCTCGCGCCCGTCGTCGCTGCGCAGGCCTGCGGGCGTGTTGGGAAACAGCGCCACGCAGGGGATGCCCAGCGCAGCCGCCTCCTTGGCGCGCGCCGCCACGCCCGCCACGGACCAGCGCGACACCCCCGGAAGCGACGTGATCGGTTCCTCCGCGTCGCCCTCGGTGACGAACAGCGGCCAGATCAGGTCGGCCGGGGTGAGCACGGTCTCGGCATGCATCCGCCGGCTCCACGCGGCGGCACGGGTGCGGCGAAGGCGAAGCGCAGGATACTGACTCATGCCGATCCGTTTGGGGGATCGAGTGACGCCGCGCAAGCGTTACACAGCTGAAACGTCCCGGAGTGCCTCCCGCTTGTCCAAGCCCCAAATTCGCTCCGCCGCGATGATCGTCAACGCCAAGTCCCGGCGCGGCCAGGATCTGTTCGAACAGGCGTGCAGCCTGATGAAGGGCCTCCCCTTCCCGGTCGACGCGCACGCCGTCGAGGAGCCGGAGCAGCTCGAACCCACTCTGAAGAAGGCACTGGCGGCAAAGCCCGATCTCGTTATCCTCGGCGGCGGCGACGGGACGATCAGCGGGCTGGTCGATTTCCTCACCGGCACCGGCGCGGCGCTCGCGGTCCTCCCGCTCGGCACCGCCAACAGCTTCGCGCGCTCGCTCGGCATCCCGCTCGACATCCCCGGCGCCGTCGAGGTGATCGCCACGGGCGAGTTGCGGCGTATAGATCTCGGCATGATCGACGACGATTATTTCGCCAATTGCGCTGCGATGGGCATCTCGCCGCAGATCGCCGAGAACGTGCCCTCGGGGCTCAAGCGCTGGTTCGGCCGCGCCGGCTATCTTGCCTGGGCGGCGTACGAATTCTCGCGCTTCCACCCGTTCACGCTGATCGTGGGCGAAGGCGCCGAGGCCAAGCGGCTGCGCGTCGTCGAGGTCCGCATCGCCAATGGTCGCTTCCACGGCGGCACCGAGATAATCGACGAAGCCAGCGTCGACAGTGGCGAGATCGTCGTCCAGGCGGTCCGCGGCCATGCCCGCCGCCGGCTGCTGCGCAACTGGTTCAACAGCGTCCTGCGCCGCGAGGCGCGGCATGAGGACACGGTGAGCTTCTCGGGCAAGTCACTCCGCATCGCCACCGAACCGCCGCTGCCGGTATCGATCGACGGCGAGGTTCTGGCGCGCACCCCGGTCACCGCACGGATTGCGGCGGCGGTGATCGACGTCATGGTGCCACGCTAACCGCTATTCTTGCGAGTGCCGGAGCATGCGCAACCGGCGCGTACGCCGGGTACGAGGGCCAATCAGAATTCCGTGCTCCGGCGAAGGCCAGAGCGCTGGCCTCAAGCGAGACGCGCGCAACCCATTGCTTCGACCTTCGCCGGAGCACGGTTTCCTTCTCAAGTAGTTCCAGCCTTAGTCAGTAACTATCACTCCAGCCGCGTTAGCGCCGCACTCAGCCGCTCGGCCTCGGCCGCCTTCTCGGCATGGTCCGCCCGCGCTTTCTCCACCGCCTCGGGCTTGGCCCGCTCGACAAAGCTCGGATTGTTCAGCCGGCCCGCAAGCCCGTCGCGCTCCTTCTCCGCCGCCGCGATTGCCTTGGTGAGGCGCGCGCGCTCCGCTTCGAGATCAACCACCCCGCCGATCGGCACCACGAACGTCGCCTCATCGACGACGATTTGCAACGATCCGCCCGCAGGCGCCTCGCCGCCAGCCTGATCGACCCGCGCGAGCCGCGCCAGCGCCGCAAACTGGCGTTCGAGCCGCGCCGCCGTTTCGCCGGAAGCATCCCGAACATGCAGCGGCAAGCGCGCGCCCGGCGGCACGTTGAGCTCGGTCCGCGCCGCGCGAATCTCGCTCACCAGCCGGATCAGCCAATCGATTTCCTGTGCAGCCGCCGGATCGAGGGCCCGCGCGTCGGCCATCGGCCAGTGCGCGACGATGATCTCGTGGTCGCGCGTGCCCATCTTCGACCAGAGCTCTTCGGTGATGAAGGGCATGAACGGGTGGAGCAGGACGAGGATCTGGTCGAGCACCCAGCCCGCCACCGCACGCGTCTCGTCGGCGCCGGCACCGGTAGCAGGCACACCGCCTTCGCCCTGGATCACCGGCTTGATCAGTTCGAGATACCAGTCGCAGAAGCGGCTCCAGGTGAACTGGTAGATCGTGTTCGCGGCTTCGTCGAAGCGCAGGTCCGCCAACGCAAGATCGAGCGCCTGCACCGTCGCCACCGTCTCGGCGATGATCCAGCGATTGACCGCCAGCTCGGCCACGGGCGGCTCGAGCGTGGCGCTCGCGCCGATCCCGTTCGACTGGCAGAAGCGCGCGGCATTCCACAGCTTGGTCGCGAAGTTGCGATAGCCCTCGATCCGGCGCTCATCCATCTTGATGTCGCGGCCCTGGCTTTCCATCGCCGCCATGAAGAAGCGCAGCGCATCGGCGCCATACTGTTCGATCAACCCGAGCGGATTGACGACATTGCCCTTGGACTTGGACATCTTCTGCCCGTCCGCGGCGCGCACCAAACCGTGGAGATACAAGGTCTTGAACGGCACTTCCTTCATGAAGTGCAAGCCCTGCATCATCATCCGCGCATCCCAGAAAAACAGGATGTCGAAGCCCGAGATCAGCACGTCGTTGGGATAGCGGCCAAGCGCCTTCACGTCGGTGTCGGGCCAGCCCATCGTCGCGAACGGCCAAAGGGCGGAGGAGAACCAGGTGTCGAGCACGTCGCTGTCCTGGATGAGCGCTACGCCTTCTCCTGCCTGCGCCTGCGCTTCGGCCTCGCTCTCGGCGACATGGATGTTGCCGTCGTCGGCGAACCACGCCGGAATCCGGTGCCCCCACCAGAGCTGACGGCTCACGCACCACGGCTGGATGTTCTCCATCCAGTTGAAGTACGTCTTCTCCCAGCTCTTCGGCACGATCCTGGTCGCACCCGAGTGTACCGCCTCGATCGCCGGCTTGGCGAGCGTCGCCGCATCGACATACCATTGGTCGGTCAGCCAAGGCTCGATCACCACGCCCGAGCGGTCGCCATAGGGCGTCTGGATCGTGCGCGGCTCGGAATCGTGCGACTCGCCGTCCTTGTCGGTCCAGGGTACGAGGAAGCCCTCGTCCTTGAGCCGCTGCACCACCAGCTTGCGCGCCTCGAACCGGTCGAGTCCGAGCAGTTCTGCCGGGATCAGCCCGTCCGATGTCTGGGTGATCTGCGCCTTGGCGTCGAGCATGTTGAGCATGTCGCGCGCTTCGATCCCGGCGCGACGGCCGACCTCGAAGTCGTTGAAGTCATGCCCCGGCGTGATCTTGACTGCGCCCGAACCCAATTCGGGGTCGGCATGGTCGTCGGTGAGGATCGGAATCAGGCGGCCAGTGATCGGCAGCCGAACCTTCTTGCCGACCAGCGCCGCATAGCGTTCGTCCGACGCGTTCACCGCCACCGCCATGTCGGCGAGCATCGTCTCGGGCCGCGTCGTCGCGACCTGGATGAACCCGCTGCCATCCTCGAGCGGATAGCGCAAGTGCCAGAAATTGCCCTTGATCTCGCGCGTCTCGACCTCGAGATCCGAGATCGCCGTGCCCAGGCCCGGATCCCAGTTCACCAGCCTTTTGTCGCGATAGATCAGCCCCTGCTTGTGGAGCTCGACGAACACTTTCAGGACGGCCTTGGAAAAGCCCTCGTCCATCGTGAAGCGCTCGTTCGCCCAGTCCATCGAGCAGCCGAGCCGGCGAAGCTGCTGGGTGATCTCCCCGCCGCTCTCTTCCTTCCACTCCCACACTTTCGCGACGAATTCCTCGCGGGTGAAGTCGGTACGCTTAGCTCCCGCGGCATTGAGCTGGCGCTCGACCACCATCTGCGTCGCGATACCCGCATGATCGGTCCCGACCACCCAGCGCGCGTCCTTGCCCTTCAGCCGGGCATGGCGGACGAGAATATCCTGCAGCGTGTTGTCGAGCGCATGCCCGATATGCAGGCTGCCGGTGACGTTGGGCGGCGGATTGACCAAAGTCCACGGATCGGCCCCCGGCCGCTCGGGCGCGAACAGGCCCTTGGTCTCCCAATGGCCATACCAGCGGGATTCGATTTCGGCGGGGTCGAAGGTCTTGGGGAGTTCGGTCATGATGGAGGGCGCTTAGCGCGCAACCGCCCTCCCCCACAACCCGCCGTTCAGTCGCACACTGGCTTGTCACAGCCCTTCGCAACGAAACCGTCACGCCCGCCGGTATGATTGTTCAGCCACCCCAGCACTTCGCCATACCATTGCATGCTGTTCTTGGGCTTGAGCACCCAATGGTTCTCGTCAGGGAACACCACCAGCCGCGAGGGGATCTCGCGCCGCTGGAGCGCAGTGAAGCTCGCCAGCCCCTGGGTATAGGGGATGCGGAAGTCCTTCTCGCCGGTGATCACCAGCATCGGGGTCTTCCACTTGTCGACATGGTGGACCGGGTTCCATTTCTCGAACGCTTGCGGATCTTCGAAATAGGCTTTCCCGCCATGTTCCCACTCGTCGAACCACAATTCTTCGGTCTCATAGGCCATCGCGCGCGCGTCGAACACGCCGTCATGCTGGACGAGGCACTTGAACCGGTCGGGCCACTGCCCCGCGATCCAGTTCATCATGTAGCCGCCATAGGAGGCGCCGAGCGCGCAGGCATTGTCGCCGTCGAGATAGGCGAACTTGTCCGTGGCCGCCTTGAGCCCCTTTTGCAGGTCCTCGAGCGGCCAGCCGCCCCAATTGTTGCGGATCGCGTCGGTGAAGGCTTGGCCATAGCCGGTCGAGCCGTGGAAATCGACCGAGACCACCGCATAGCCCGCGCCCGCGAATATCGCGGGGTTCCAGCGATACGACCAGCTGTTGTTGCTCGATCCCTGCGGCCCGCCATGGACCACGAACGCGATCGGCGCCTTCGCGCCCTCGGCGAGCGAGGCCGGGCGCACGGCATAGCCCCAGACCGTATCGTTGTTCGCGCCGGTGAAGCTGAAGCGCTCGACCTTGGGCAAGTCGATCCCCGCCAGCTTCGCCGCATTGACCGAGGTCAGCCGCTCGACCTTGCTCCCGCCCAGCCGATAGAAATCGTCCGGCGCGGTCAGGCTGTTCATCGCGAACACCACGCCGCTCTTGGTCGGCAGCACCGCCGAGACTACGCCCGCCTGGGTCAGCCGCATCACTTTGCCGCTCTTCGCATCGACTCGGAAGATCGGTTCTTCCTGCGTGTCCTGCGCAGTGACGTAGAGCGACTTGCCGTCAGGTGCCCAGGCGATCGAGGACACCGAACGATCCCACGCCTCGGTGAGCGCACGCACCTGCCCACTCGCCAGATCGCGCAGCATCAGCACCTGCCGGTCGGCTTCATAGGTCGCTCGGGCCATTGCGAAATAGGCCAGCCATTTGCCGTCGGGTGATACGGTCGGGAGGTTGTCCATCCCGTCATTGTCGGCGGTCAGGTTGGTCGGCGGCGCCGAACCGTCGGCGGGCGTCGCGAAGATATCGAGATTGGTCGAGGTCGCCTCGATCCGACCCGCCTCGCGCAGCGCGAAATAGACCGTCTTGCCGTCGGGGCTCCACGCCAGTTCCTCGCCGCCGCCGAATGGCTTGGACGGCGTATCTCCGATCAGTTCGCCACCGATCGCCACGCCATTGCCGGTCGCACCCTCGAGACCGAACGGCAACACGAACAGCTGCGAGCGATCGCCGTTCGCCCACGTGTCCCAATGGCGCACGAACAACTGGTCATAGGTGCGGCCCGACCCCGCATTGGGGTCCTTCTTGACCTGCGGCAGCTCGAGGCTCGGCGCACCCGGCTTGCGGTCGGCCCAGACAAGGACCTTGTCGCCGGTCGGCGCCACCTTGAACCCGCTGAACCCGCCGGGGATCGCGCTCAATTTACGCGCCGTGCCGCCGGTGACCGCGACACTCCACACCGCGTCCTCGCCACCCTTGTCCGACTGGAACCAGACGGTCGCCCCGTCCTTCGAGAATTGCGGGCTGGTTTCGTTGACCTCGGCCTCGGCGACGAGCTTCTCGGGCGTCGCGCCCTTCTTGCTCAAATCCAGCCGCCACAGGTCATAGCGCCCGCGATTGGCAGCGAGATCGGTCTCGCGCTGCTGCCAGACGAGCCATTTGCCGTCGGGCGACACCACCGGCGCACCGACGCGCGAGAGGCTCGCGACATCCTGGATGGTGAGATCGCGCGCCAGGGCCGGCGCGGCAGCGGAAGCGAGCGCGACGCCCGCGAGCAGGAGGTGCTTCATGCCCCGAGATAAGCAGATGGTAGCGAACGTTACAATCGTCCGCGCGGCACCAATCTCAGTTCCGCCCGGTGATCCGGGTGATCTCGCGCGCGACCATCTCTTCGACGATCTTGGGCAAATTGGCGTCGAGCCAGTCGCGCAGCATCGGCTTGAGCAGTTCGCGGACCAGCCCCTCGAGCGTGTCCGACCCCGCCACCTCGGGCTTTACCACCATCCGCGACAGCGCCTCGAGCGGCCCGCGGGTCGCCTCGACGGCGCGTTCCGACAGAATCGGCTCGACGCGCTTCTCGGCCACCGGCGCGGCGGCGGCAGGCTCGGGCGCCGCGACCTGATCGCTCAGCTCGAGAACCTCGTCCTCGTCCTCCGCCTCGACCTGCGGCGCGCGTGCCCCTGCGGTCGTGGCAGTGCCGGCACGGCCGCGGCGGGTACGCGACGCCGTCGCCGCATCGCCTTCCTCGGCGATGATGCGTTTGATCGAGGAGAGGATCTCCTCCATCGAAGGCTCGCTACTGATATCCCCCATCGCCGACACGTCTCCTGCAGGCAGTCATGGTTAAATCAGGGATTTCGGGGCGTGGTGTCAACCGATCGCTGCAACAAAGGATCCGCGGGGGCTGCGGTCACCATCGCGCCCTGCGCCGGGGTGCCGGCGGTCGAGGTGCTCGTGCCGACCGGCTTGGGATCGTCGTTCCAGTCGCTCCAGCGGCCGCGGACGCGCTCATAATTGGCGGCAGGATCGTAGAGCGGCCCGCCGTCGAGCCCAAGATCCTTGGCCTCGGCGCGCCCCATCGACGCCAGCAGGCTGAACCCCGCGACATAGGCGTCGCGCTCGGCAGTCACGTAATTGACCTGGCTGTTGAGCAGTTCCTGCTCGGCGTTGAGGATGTCGAGGATCGTGCGCGTGCCGACGCTGTTCTCGGCGCGGACGCCCTCGAGGCTGAGCTGGTTGGCCTGCACCGCGCTGCGCGACGATTCGATCACGCGCAGCGCACCCTGATAGCTCGCATAGGTCGAGCGCGCCTGCGCGATCACCCCGCGCTCGGTGAGCGTCACCTGCTCGATCGCCGCGGCCTGGCGCGCCTGCGCCTGGCGGACCTGCGCCGCAGGGCGTCCGCCCTGGAACAGCGGCAGCGTCAGCTCGGCGCCGAACGTCGCCGATTCGCCGCTCCCGCTCGCCCCCTGCGCCGCCGCGGCGGCCGGGATCGAGCCGAGATAATTGTAATAATTGCCCCCTACGCCAACGCTCAGGGTCGGCAATCGGCTCGCCCGCGCCACGCTGACGTCATAGCGCGTCGCGTCGCGGCCCAGTTGCGCGGCCTCGAGAAACGGATTGTTGGCAAGCGCAGTCTGCTCGGCAGTCATCACGTCATCAGGCAAATTGGGCAGCGCGGGCGGCGCATCGAGCACCCCCGGCGGTGAGCCGACGATGCGGATATAGGACTCGCGGCTGCCGATCAGCCGCGCCTCGGCAGTGCGCAATTGCCCCTCGGCCAGCGCCAGCCGCGCCTCGGACTGCGCGACGTCGGTGCGCGTCAGGTCGCCCACTTCGAAGCGGTCGCGCGTCGCCTGGAGGTTGACGCCCAGCACGCGGACATTCTGCTGGTTGAGCCGAACGATCGCCTCGTCGCGCAGTACATCGACATAGACCGTCACCGCCTGGGTGAACACGTCCGCTTCGGTGCCGCGGAGGTTGGCCTGCCCCGCCTCGACCCGCGTCTCGGCCGCGCGCACCGAATTGCGCACCGCGCCGCCGCTGTAGATCGGCTGCGACAGGTTGATGCCCAGCCGCGCCTGGCGCGTCGCCGAGATCAGGTTCGCGTCGCTGTCGTAAATACTCGTGTTTGCCGAGCCCGTGGCGCTCGCGCCCGGCAGCCCGCGCGAGCGGGCGATCGGAACATTCTCGTCATTGGCGCGCTGATTGGCACGTTCGCCGGCAAGGTCGGGATTGCTGTTATACGTCTGGACCAGTGCGTCGCGCAGCGTCGTGGTGGGCCGCACGCCCGGCGCCGGCGCGAGCGCGGGAGTCGCCGTCCGCGGCGCGGTCTGCACCGTCACCGGAGTCGAGGTGCCGGTGCGCGTCGTCGTGGTCTGCGCGGATGCAGGCACGGCGAGCGCCGTCAGGCTCACGCCCAGGAGCAGGGAGGTCAGTCGCATCAATCTCTTCTTCTGGTCAGAAGGTGAAGGTCCGTAGGCGTCGGAAACCAGGCAGTTCGGTGCATTCGATATCGGCGAAATCCACGAGGCCGAAGCCTCCCTCGGTCCGCCGGCCGGCGGCGAGCCGAGTTACGCCCCGGTCGACCACGCCGCTGACGACGCGCCCACCGGGCTTCACTTGTGCGACCAGTGCCGCGGGCAGTTCTTCGACTGCGCCGTCGACGATGAGCAGATCATAGGGGCCGCGCGCTACCCAGCCGGCATTTAGCGGGCCCTGGACGACCTCGACCTTCGACTCGCCGGCAAGCGCGCCGCGCGCGATCCCGACCAGCGATTCGGATTCCTCGAGCGCGACCACCGATCCGGCGATCTGCGCGATCAGCGCCGCGGCATAGCCGCCCGCCGCGCCCACGAGCAGGACATGGTCGCCCGGGCGGATTTCCGCCTCGGTCAGCAGCCGCCCGGTGGCGAGCGGCGAATTGTGCTGGCGCCCGCCGCCCAGCGGCAACAGGCCGTCGCGATAGGCGATGCCGTGCTGCTCGGCGGGCAGATAGGTTTCGCGCGGGGTGCGGGCCATCGCCTCGACCACGCGAGCATCGTTGACCGCGTTGGTACGCAGCTGGCTGGCCACCATCGCGTGGCGCATCGCCTCGAAGCGGTTCGCTTCGACGGGCGCAGTATCGACCGTCAGGGTCATCATAACTCCGGCTTTCTGGCACAACCGTATTAGTTGCGCAATACACGTGTTGCACTCGTTGCGCTTCTATCGCGCCGCAGCGTCGCCGCCAAGCGAGGCCAAGCGCATTTTGAAACTATGTTGACACAGCGCCACCCCTCGCGCATTTCGCCGCCTCGCTTTCGAGGCCCGATGGCGGAGTGGTGACGCAGAGGACTGCAAATCCTTGCACCCGGGTTCGATTCCCGGTCGGGCCTCCAGCTCCCAATCTATCGCCGCAGATCGGCCACGCGTTCCAGTTGCCGCCGCATCCGAGCGCGACTGGCGGGCGTGCTGGTGGGAATCGACTCGATCTGGGGCAAGCTAGCGAGTCCTGCTATCATCAGGTCCCGCTCATCGCGGATGCGCGCCAGCGTCGAAAGCAGCGTCGCCTTGTCGTTGTCGAATCCGCCATGGCTCCGCGCCGCGGAGGCCGGATTGCTCGGTGCCACGATCCATTCGATTCGCTGGCCATCCCACAAATCGTCCAGGCGGCCCCGAACGAATCGCGCCAGGCCGAGCAGCGGCTCGCCACCATTGGCGCGAATGGTTTCCTCGAACGCGGCGCTCACCAGGTAGAGCAGCGACTTGTTGTAGATATGCGCGCAATGATCGTCGCGTTCGGTGGCGTCGTCCATCGTGTACAGCCCGAACCGGTCGATCCGGCCATCCTCAATCAGCGGCCGGTAGCAGCGATCGAACAGGTCGATCGTGCAGGCCGGGGCGAGCAGCGAGACGCTGGCGATCGGAACCCCGGCATCGGCGAAATATTGGGCCAGCTCGGCATGGAAGATCGATCCGGCGCTGTGGCCGACTAGGTGGATCTCGTCGATTTGCTTGTTCTGATACATGCCGATGAGGAGATCGGCCGTCAGCCGCGCGGCGCCCGCCTCCTTTCGCGTCGCGCCGAACGCATTCTCCTTCATCTCGTCCCACATCGCCTTGCCGCCGAACCGCCGCGCGACCGGCTCGAGCATGTCGTCGACCCGATCGAGCAGGAAATCGAACACCCCGCCGATCATACTCTCGTCGCGGCGGCTGGACAGCGCCTCGGCAAGGATGTTGCGGATCGTCGACAAGGCGTCGGAGCGCCAGATGAACGCGAGCGGATAGACTTCGGCATCGAGCGCCGCCTGGCGGTTGGCGGCCACCACCTGGATCGCATCACTTTGCCTGACCAGCCCGCCATGCGCATAGAGCATCACCCGCTTGCGCGCCCACGTCTCCATGCACTTGGGCATCTGCCGCGTGATGACGTCGTTCAATCCCTCGCGCGTCAGGCCGTATTCGCCCTTGTCGTCGAGCACACCGTCATTGCGCGCGGTGACGATGTGCGGGCGCAGCGCCGAATACACATAGGCCGGCAAACTCTGCGGCGCCCAGGTCCGCAGTTCGGCCGAGGCCGAAGGCTGGCCGAGATGTACCGGCACCCCGAGCGAGGCGACCCAAATGTCGCTGCCATTGGCCAGCCAGTCGTCATAGCCCAGCCGCGCAAAGCCGCCATCGCCCCAGTCCTCGCCCCAGCTGTTCTGGATCCAGAAGCCCTTCTGGTCATAGCCGACGATCGCGAAGGCGTGCCCCCCGACCCGGCCGGGGACGAACGGAATATGCGGCTCGCCCAGGGACACCTCCCCCCAGCCGGCATGGATGTCCGCCGATGCGAGCAGCACCCCGACTTCGGAAATCGCCGCATGCATCGCCACGAGATCGCGGTGATTGACGCGGTAATAGGCGCCGAGCGGCCGGGTTATGGCGTCGGCCGCGGCCTCGTCGCTCGGCCATTGCCCCGTAATGTCCTTCCACAGTCGCTTGGCGCACACGCCATGCTTGTGCCATGCCTTGACCGCGCCGCGCACGCTCGACCCCACATACGCCTCGCCGGGCCATTCATCGTATCGGCGCGCCATCGCATACAGCATGTACGCGCTGACTTCCTCGGCATCGGGGTTCTCGCCGCGCGCGCGCAGCAGGTAGTTGGCGACCGTGGCAAGCGCGAAGCCGGTGCACGCGCCTTCGCCGCCCTGGTCGAGGATCGGGACGGAGCGCTTCCGATACGCTTCGAGCTTCGCTTCCTCGGGCACGCGGATCAACGAGGGCCGATACATCGCGTCGCGGAAGTCCACGGTATCGGGAAGCGCGTCGAGCTTGGAAAGGATCGGCATGCGGAGTCTCCAATCGCCAGTCAGAGTTTGTCACCGAACGCTGTCACTGGCGGCGCACCGCAAAGGCATGTCTCTCACAAGCTGGCGGGCGGGAATGTGGCATTCCGCGCGAAAAGGGCGCCCGCTTCGCAGCGGACGCCCTTCGTGTTGAAATTAGACTGTTTTAGCGGCGACCGCGGCAGTTGCCGCCGTCCACTTCACGGCCGAGCAGCGCGCCTGCACCAGCACCGATGATCGTGCCGGTCGTGCTGCGGCCGCGATACGAGCTGCCGCGGCCGATCTCGCCGCCCAGCAGGCCGCCGGCGACTGCGCCGAGGATCGTGCCGGTGGTGCCGCTCGAGCAGCGGCGATAGTCGCGGTTGCGATAGCCACGATAATCGCGGCGATACCCGCGGCGGTCGTCGCGATAGCCACGGTCACGATAGCCGTCGCGATAATCGCGCTCGTAATAGCCACGACCGTAATCCTGGGCGGCGGCGGGGGTGGCTGCCATGCCGCCGATGGTGACGGTAGCGGCAAGCGCGGCGGTGAGCATCGACTTGATCATTTCATCCTCCTTCGGGGGCCTAGGGTTGCCTCCACATGCCGACTCTTCTGCCACGCCGCACATGGTGCGAGCCTGAATGCCTCCGTTAGCCACCGTTCATCCGAAGGGGTTGGAGGGGAACTGGTCAGCGGAAAGCCACGCTTCGTCGCCGAGCGCCCGGAAAAAACGAATCGCGCGGCACCGCGGCGGGGCATGACGAACCCGAATCGAGCCGCTATGCCGCGGCCATGTCCGCCCCGCTCACGCTCTACAATTCGCTCACCCGCAGCCTCGAGCCGTTCGCGCCGCTCGATCCCGAAAAGGGCGTGCGCGTCTATTCGTGCGGGCCGACGGTCTACAATTACGCCCATCTCGGCAATCTGCGCGCCTACGTCTTCACCGACACGCTGAGCCGCGTGCTGCGCTGGAAGGGCCATGACCTTACCCACGTCATCAACATCACCGATGTCGGCCACCTGACCAGCGACGCCGATGCCGGCGACGACAAGATGGAAGCGGCCGCCAAGGCCCAGGCCAGGAGCATCTGGGATATCGCCGCGCATTACACCGCGGCGTTCAAGCAGAACATCGCCGACCTCAATATCCGCGAGCCCAGCCGGTGGTCGGTCGCCACCGACCATATCGACGAGATGCTCGACTTCGCGAAGAAGATCGCGCCCGCGCATTGCTACGAGCTCGACACCGGGCTCTATTTCGACACCAGCACCGTCGCCGACTATGGCCGCCTAGCCGGCTCGCAGGACGATACCCGCGAAGGCCGCATCGAAGCCGTCGAAGGCAAGCGCCACCCGCAGGACTTCGCGATCTGGCGCAAGTCGCCTCCCGGCGAGCAGCGCCAGATGGAATGGGACAGCCCCTGGGGCAAGGGCGCGCCGGGCTGGCATCTCGAATGCTCCGTGATGAGCCTGAAGTATCTCGGCGCGCCGTTCGACATCCATACCGGCGGAATCGATCATCGCGAGATCCACCACCCCAACGAGATCGCCCAGAACCAGGCCTATTGCGGCTGCTCGGATAGCGGCGCGCATTTCTGGATGCACAACAACTTTCTGGTCGATCGTCAGGGAAAGATGAGCAAGTCCAAGGGCGGCTTCACCACGCTCCAGTCGCTGATCGACGCGGGCGTCCACCCCCTCGCCTATCGCCTGCTCTGCCTCCAGGCGCATTATCGCAGCGAGCTGGAGTTCAGCGCCGAGAACCTCGCCGCCGCACTGACCCGGCTCAAACGGCTGGTGATGACCATAACGGCGCTCAAGGCAAAGACGCAGGGCGAAGGCACCGCCCCGCAGCCTTGGCTCAAGCGGCTCGACGAAGCCGTTTCCGACGACCTCAACACCCCCAAGGCGCTGCCGATCCTCGACGAACTGCTCGCCGAGAAGAGCGTGTCCCCCGCCGACCGGCTCGCCGCGCTCGCCGAATTCGACACCGTCCTCGGCCTGAACCTCCTGAACCTCACCCGCGAGGAACTTCGCGTCCGCCCGGCAAGCGCCACGCTCACGCCCGAGCAAATCAGCGACCGCCTCGTCGAGCGCCAGCAGGCACGCGTCGTGAAGGACTTCCAGCGCTCCGACACGATCCGCGACGAACTCGCCGCCGCCGGCGTCGAAGTCATGGACGGCGACCCCCTGGGGTGGGACTGGAAGCCGGCGCTCTAATTCGACACGCCCCCTTGCCTCCCGCCCCCCGCTTCCGCAAAACGCGGCGCAACAGGGAGGGCAAGAATGCGCGGACAGGTACTGGGCGTCGATCGCACCAGCGGCGAGGGCCAGATTTCGGGCGAGGACGGCCAGCGTTACTGCTTTCGCCCCGGTGACTGGAGCGATGAGCGCGGCCCCGCGGTCGGCGCGCGCATCGATTTCGCCACCGAGGGGAACCGCGCGCTGCGCATCTTCCGCCTGCCCGAATCGGACACCGCGCCGGTCGCCTACCGCCAGCCCCCCGCCAACGACCGCAACAAATATGTCGCCGCCTTGCTCGCCTTCTTCCTCGGCACGCTCGGCATCCACCGCTTCTATCTCGGCCGCAACGGCACCGGGGTGCTGATGATCGTCATCTCGATCACCATCGTCGGCCTCATCTTCACCGGTCTCTGGGCGTTCATCGACACGGTGCGCTACCTCGTGATGTCCGACGCCGAGTTCGCGCACCGCTACGCCCGCACCTATCCGGCATGAAGGCCGTCCTCCCCGCGCTCGCCCGCCCGCTCGTCGAGCCGCACCTCCCCGCGGGGCTCGACGTCCACTGGTTCGCCAGCGCCGAGGAAGCCGAGGCGATGGTCGCCGACGCCGATATCGGCTGGGTCGACATCAACCGCCCACCCGAATGGGCCCGCGCGGTCGCCGCCGGCACTCGGCTCAAATGGCTGTCGACCATCTATGCCGGGCTCGACCGGCTCGACACCGCCCAGCTCGCCGCGCGCGGCACCCGCGTCACCAACGGCAGCGGGGTCAACGCGCACACGGTGGCCGAATATGCCGTGATGGGCGCGCTCGTCGCCGCCAAGCGCTACGACCAAGTAGTCCGCATCGCCGACACCCGCGAATGGCCCTATGACGCACCAGGCAAGCTCGAGCTGTTCGAGACCAGCGCATTGGTCATCGGCTACGGCACGATCGGCAAGCTGATCGGCGAGCGCCTCGCCGGCTTCGGCGTCGCCGTCACCGGCGTGACCCGCACCGGCGCGCCCGGCACGATCGGTCCCGACGCCTGGCGCGACCGCCTCTCCGAATTCGACTGGATCTTCCTCTCCGCCCCCGCCACCGACACCAGCCGTGCGATGATCGGCGAGGCAGAGCTCAGGGCGATGAAGCCCTCCGCCTGGATCATCAATGTCGGCCGCGGCGAGCTGATCGACCAGGACGCGCTGATCGAGGCGACCACCAGGCGCCGCATCGCCGGCGCGTTCCTCGACACCGTCACTCCCGAGCCGCTCCCGCCCGAGCACCCGCTATGGACCGCGCCCAACATACTCCATTCGATGCATTTGTCGGGCCGCAGCCAGACGCGCATGTTCGTCCGCGCGGCGGAATTGTTCGTCCGCAACCTCCACGCCTTCCTCGAAGGTCGCCCGCTGGAGAATGAAGTCGACCTGACCGCCGGCTATTGAGGCTTCTCAATCGCGAACAGCTTGTCCCAGAAGCCGTCGTTGAGCAGCGCTTCCATCGCCTTGCCGTCGCTGCGGTCGTCCGGACACCCCGCCTGGTAGGCGAAGGTCCGCGCCGCCATCTCGTCGCTCACTTCGCGCGCGAAGTCGGGCCCCAGCCGCCGGGTGAGCACCACCAGCATCGCCCGCGCCGCTTCCGATCCCCAGAGCGATCGCGGATCGGGCACATAGTCGTGATCCTCGACCTCGTCGGTCTCCGCATCGGCGACGAACTCGTTGTCGAGCTCGGCTTCCAGGTCGATATGCACCGCGTCCATCAGGCGATCTCCTCGTAGCGGGATCAACGCCAGACCCGCCACTTCGGTCCACCCGCACGCGATCTTACCCATCCAGGGTAATTTTCACCCTTGCCAACATTTACCCCCCGCGGGTAAGGCGCCCGGCATGACCACGCTCGCAGGTTCCAAGATCCGCCGCTTCCGCGAGGAACGCGCCCTTTCCCGCGCCGCTTTCGGCGCCTGGTTCGACACGCCCGGCTCGACCGTGCAGGGCTGGGAGGAAGACGGCAAGCGCGCCTCCCCCGCCGTTCTCAACCAGATCGCCGCCAACGGCATCGCCCATCACCAGGACTGGTACGTGCCCGTCCGCAACCTGGAGCAAGCCATGGGCTGGACCCCTGACAGCTGGACGCAGGCCGAAGCGCGCCAGCTCCCGACTTACCCCGATCAAGCCGCGCTCAACGCCGCCACTGCGCAGATCGCCAACTTCCCCCCGCTCGTCTTCGCCGGCGAGGCGCGCGAGCTCACCACCGAGCTCGCCAAGGTCTCGCGTGGCGAGGCCTTCCTCCTCCAGGGCGGCGACTGTGCCGAGAGCTTCGCCGAGTTCCACCCCAACAACATCCGCGACACCTTCCGCGTCATCCTCCAGATGGCGGTCGTCCTCACCTTCGCGTCGAAGCTGCCGACAGTGAAGCTCGGCCGCATGGCCGGCCAGTTCGCCAAGCCGCGCAGCGCCGATACCGAGACGATCGACGGCGTCGAGCTGCCCAGCTACCGCGGCGACAACGTCAACGACATCGCCTTCACCGCGGCGTCGCGCATCCCCGACCCGCAGCGCATGGTCCAGGGCTACAGCCAGTCCGCCGCGACGCTCAACCTGCTGCGCGCCTTCGCCACCGGCGGCTATGCCAATCTCCACCAGGTCCACAAATGGACGCTCGACTTCATGGGCCGCAGCCCGTGGTCGAAGAAGTTCGCCGCCGTCGCCGATCGCATCGGCGAGTCGCTCGATTTCATGGAGGCGTGCGGGATCAACCCCGACACCGTCCCCCAATTGAAGGGCACCCAATTCTACACCAGCCACGAGGCACTGCTCCTCCCTTATGAGCAGGCGCTCACCCGGCAGGACAGCCTCACCGGCGACTGGTACGACACCTCGGCCCATTTCCTGTGGATCGGCGACCGCACCCGCTTCGAGGGCAGCGCGCATGTCGAGTTCCTGCGCGGCATCGGCAATCCGATCGGGATGAAGTGCGGCCCCAGCCTCGAGCCCGACGCCCTGCTGCGCCTGCTCGACACGCTAAACCCCGCCCGCGTCCCGGGCCGCATGACGCTGATCACCCGCTATGGCCACGACAAGATCGAAAAGGGCCTCCCGGCCCTGGTCCGCGCGGTCAAGCGCGAGGGGCATCCGGTGGTGTGGAGCTGCGACCCGATGCACGGCAACGTCGTCAAGGCCGCCAACGGCTACAAGACCCGCCCCTTCGAGCGCATCCTCGCCGAAGTCCGCGGCTTCTTCGCCGTCCACCGCGCCGAGGGCACCTTCGCCGGCGGCATCCACGCCGAGATGACGGGACAAAACGTCACCGAATGCACCGGCGGCGCGATCGACGTGACAGAGCAGGCGCTGGCCGACCGGTATCACACGCATTGCGACCCGCGGCTGAACGCGGGGCAGTCGCTGGAGCTGGCGTTTCTGCTGGCGGAGATGTTGAATGACGAGATGGCGGAGCGACGGAAGGCGGCGTAGGTGGGGACAGAATTTAGGCCGCTCGCTGACTGGCCGGTTACGGATGCCCGCCTGAGGAACCAGCCAGTCGCCTCTCGACCTGCGCGGTGTGAACGAGCCGCTTTATCGATGGCGCGAATTTTCGACTCTGCGCCTTCAGGAGCGATTAGGCTGGGAACTGCTCGAAGACGTTCAGAATTAGCGTTTCGATATGGCTCGCCACCATATTGGGTCCGATCTTGAGGCTGTTGGGATGACCACACCCGTTCCGCAGTTTCAACGCCTTCGCCAGTTCCTCCTTAACGTTCTTACCGACAACGCCAATCGGCACCAGACGGTCGAGAAAATCGGCCTCCTGCATCTTCGCGAGGCCGTCCTCATTGACTGCCGCCTTCCATTTAGCGTTGGTCTTTTGAGCCTCCGCATTGAAAGCGGCGAGGTGATTGGCGACCACCTCACGATAGAGCACGTCCACCGCAGCAACCCAAGACATGACGATGGCTGACCGATACAGCTTCGCCTCATGGCACTTAATGGCCTCCTCGACGAACGCGCGTGTGGTCACATTCTGCACGTTGTCCAAATGCTTGCGGAGGTCTGCCGCAACCTGCATCGCTGCTGGACTAACTGAATCGACCCCCAGGTTACGGAGGTGATTCTTGCCTGTATCGGTAAGCTCCCATCCTGACGGAACACGGATGCCCAATCCGCCGCTACGACCCAGCACATCGGAAATGTTCCACCTTTTTGGAATCTTAAAGCCTGCCTCTTCGGACCGGGTTCGCATATCCGCAAGTTGTACTGGCTGATCGAACGTGGCCAAGATTAGCAGGAGCTTATCGCGAACTGGTAGATCGCGATGCAGCCAGTCCTTCAGCCCGGACGGTTCAAGCAAGCTGCGCTTCCAACGACTGATATGCATCCGCAGTCAACGAATACACCCCGTCGCTAACCTGATTGAACTTCGAACCGACCAGTGCGGCCAAAATTTTGCTCAGGTTCCCAGTCATACTATCCTTGAAGTGCATGTTGGCTTTCTTCATCATATCAAGCAATTCAGCTCGGTTGAACGTATGCTTATTCTCGTAAATCTGAAGCGCAGCGGCAGCAGCTTCAGCTACCTCTGGACCAGTCTTGGCTTTCAGCTTGGTTGCGATGCTATTAATGTGCAGCTTCTGGGCCGGCACAGCACCAGCGGGTGGATTGGACGCAGGCGGTACCGCCGGTGAATGACTTTCCGGAACCTCCGCAAGAATCGGCACCTTGAAGAGCGTTTCGATGTGCGTGAACAGGTCCTTGATGTCGGAGACACCAAGTTCAGTCTCTCCCTCGTACTCAAACTCGACCGGTCCAGCTTTAATACGAACCTTCGCTGTCATGATGCATCCCCCTGTATGCCGCTGCCCCAGCGGTCGGAGGGAAGATGGGTTCGTAAGCTGTAAAGTCAAGAATGGGGCGTAAATGTTCCTTCTTCGCGCACATTGGGCGTATTGAGACACGCGCGTCTAAATGAAGCACGCTTTTGGAAGTGCTTAGCTAGGTCTTGTCAAACGAGCGGCTTGGCGTCCAGCGCTTGAACTTTGATAAGCGGCCCGGCGCCGTCCCGCAATCATGCAAAGCGAGCAGCCTACACAGCGGAGTGGCCCGGTTCCAAGATTGGTCTGGCGTCGCGAAACTAAGTTTCGGAAGGATTGTCTTCGGCGATGAGGATCACTCGCGGGCGCTTGACGCGCGCTGGCACAATCCGTTCGTCGCGACGCTCGATCGCGGTCCGGATGATTGCCGGAAGCTGCCGCGCGCGCAGATCGCGCGGCACCGCATCGGACCGCCGGCGCCGGCCCCCATCCGGCCCCGCCAGACTTTGAACTTGGGGCGGCGCAAGTATGCGCAGCGTCTGGCCAAAGCCCGCCAGCGCGCTTCGCATCTCGATGGCCTCCTCGACTGCGCTGCGGACTTCGGTCGGCAACGGGATTGCCGGGGCGCCGACCGGTCGCGGTGGACAAAGGATCGTCGACAGTGGAAAGAAGAGCGGCTGCAGCGAGCCTATCCGCTTGTAGGGCAGGCGCTTGGGCTTGATCTTGACCATTGCCTTGACACGCTCCCGGATTTCCCAGCCGCTCGCCAGCTCGATGCCTGTTACCGTGTCACCCGAGGCAGCGCAGACATGCGCCGGGTTGTAGAAGGCGTAGAGGGGAATAGTTGGAAGGGACTCCCGGCCTACACCGCTCACTAGCAGTCGCGATTGGATCCCGCTGTTATGCGGATGCGAGAGTTCGACATAGGACCCGGTCGTCCAGTCATTTGCATGAGGCGTGAGCCGCTTTGCCTGAACGCGGAACTGGACGGCGTCCTCACTCGCGGGGGCGACTATGACCAAGTCGAAATCGCCGCCGGTCTTCGCCTCGGACGGTGTCTGCACCACGACGTCATTGCCGGGCAGCGACAGCAGCGAGGCGATGAGGATGTCGGTGATACTGTCCTCGCGAAAGCGCCGCTTAAGATGTTTCTCGACATCGAGAAACTCGGCGATCATCGCCGGCAGGCGCGAGGCTAGATCGCACGGCGATGTGAAGACTGGTGCGATCGGCAATCCATCCCCCTTTTCGCAGACGCTGGCGGCTCGCGCAGCGGACACTATCTGCCGCCCGGATGCAAACTGGCATTGATTGCGCCGGGATCAGCCTACGCCACGAGCAACCGGCGGCTCGACATACTCGGAGACCTCGTTCTTGGGGCGGCCCGAATTTCACTCGCAGGTTCAGCGTCTTGACAAAGCGCCTCCACCACTCCGTGCCCGCTGCCTGCGCGGATGCCAGCGAGGCGTCGGGCAACGGCGGATGTTGGTCAGCTAGAAGTGCAGAAAAGCGCCAAGAGTCTCGGCCCTCTACCATGACAAATGAATTGCGGCTTTGGAGCCAGCGATGGGATCAGCTCAACGGCCGATATTGGGCGCCAAACCGATATTTCCTACAACGTTGTTATATGCTATTGTTCCCTATTTGTTCGCGCACAGGACAAGCAGCATGGAACACCTCGAAGATCCGGAAGGCCCCGATCCCCTCCTCCTTTTCACCCCCGTCGCGCTCGCGCGGGTGCGGCGGAACGGGTGGTCGCCCGAGCGGCAGATCGCGTTCATCGCCATCCTCGCGCGCACCGGGGTGGTGCGCATCGCCGCGGCGTCGGTGGGGATGAGCCCGCGCTCGGCCTATCACCTGCTGGGCCGGATTCCCTTCGACCATCCCTTTGCCCAGGCCTGGGACACCGCGATGGACCGCGCGCGCGAGGCTGCGCTCGGTCATGCGCTGCGCAGCCTCACCGAGCCCCAGCAGGTGCCGGTGATCCACCGCGGCCGGATCATCGGCACGCGCACCTGGTTCGACGAGCGGCTCGCGCTCGCCGTGCTGCGCGTCTCCTCGACGCTCACCGGCCCGCCCGAATCGCATGCCGAGCGCCGCTGGGGGCGCAAGCGCCTGCGCGACATGGCCGAGATGCGCGCCAACGAGCGCGTCCGCCGCGAGATGGCGCAGGCGCAACGCCCGCCGCTTCCGCCGCCCGAGACGCCGCGTCCCAGCCCCCTCCGCCCGCCGCGCGACACCGCAACCGGCCCGCGGATCAGGCTGCTCTAATCGTGCGCGCGCGCGCAACTTTCGGAATGAAAAAGTGCGCAAAGTGCGAAGTTACGCCGCGCATCTCCTACAGCCGGTCGCGCGACCGGGCGCACTGCAACAAACTGACACATGGTTGTAACGCCGCGCCCCTAGCGCAGCCGCTGCCGGCGCAGGGTCCCCTCCTGCCGCGCCGGCTCTCCCCGAACTACGGGGCGGCTCCGGCCGCCCCGCCTTTTTGCCCGTCATTCGGGCCGCTGGCACACCGCTTCGATATTGTTGCCGTCGGGGTCGCGGACGAACGCGGCATAGTAATTGGAGTGATAGTGCGCGCGGATGCCCGGCGGGCCGTTGTCGGTGCCGCCCGCCGCCAGCGCCGCCAGGTGGAACGCGTCGACCTGCGCGCGGTCGGCGGCGCCGAAGGCGACATGGGTGCCGTGCGAGACCTGCGCGTCGTCGGCGATCCAGAAATACGGGTGGTCGCTGCCATAGCCGATCCGGGTGACGCTGCTCCCGGCCTGTTCGGGCCTGACGCGCATCACTTCGGCCATGCCGAGCGGCGCCAGCGCGGCGGCGTAGAAGGCCTCGGCGCGGGCAAGGTCGGAGATCGAGAAGCCGACATGGTCGATCATATTGCGTCCTTCCTGGTCAGGGATAGAGGTCGATCACGTGCGCGCCTTCGCCCTCGGCGTCGAGCAGCAGCGTGCGGTGGCAATGCTCCGGGTTGCGTTCGTAGCAGAGCAAGGCGCTCGGCTTCTCCGCCGCGAGCGCGCGCATCTTCGCCGCCTCGGCCTGGGCCTCCGGCAGCCCGAGCTGCGCGTCGTACACGGCCTCCAGCGTGGCGACATCGCCCTTCTTGGCCGCGTCGCGCCCCGGCTTGGGCGTGCCGAGATTCTTCAAATGGACATAGTCGATGCCTTCGTCGCGCAGGCTGGCGGCGAGGATGTTCTTGGAGAAGCCCGGCCGCCGGGAGAGCGGCAGCGCGCGCACGTCGATCACCCGCTCGACTCCCGCCTTGTGGAGCGCCGCGACGAACTCGGCCATCGTCGTCGCCTCATAGCCGATCGTGTAGATTTTCATGGCTCACACTCCGCACCACGCCCCAGGCGATCAACGCCTGGCCGGCGAAATAGGTCGGCCAGATCAACAGCCCCGGCAGCGCCGAGGTCGCCAATGGCCCAAGCTGCCCGAAGATGAGGAGGTCCGAAAAGACGAACAACGCCGCCCCCATCGCCACGCCGAGCGGAAACCGGCTGACGGCGGCGGTCCCGAACATCGCCCCCAGTCCGGCGGCGTACAGCGCGATTCCCGGCGCCGCGCCGCGGTCCGCAGGCAATGCCCAGGAAATCGCGGTCACCGCGAGCGCGATCACTCCCGCCTGCCAGAGCGGCCCGCTCCGGTTGCGCAGGTATAAGCCCGCGGCGACGAGATGCCCGGCCAGGAAGGCGACTGCCCCGGTGGTCAGCCCATGCGTCTCGAGCAGCACGTCGCCCAGCGCGTACAGCCCCAGCGCCCCGGCGATCAGCCACCCGTCGGCGGTCCGCGCCTGCGCCGCCGCCCACGCCGCGAGCAGCCCGACCCCGGCGCCCTTCCACGCCGCACTCGCGGCCAGCGGCACGGCGATCCAGTGCGTGGCGGTGAAGCTCGCCCCCGCGATCAGCGCGAGCAGGAGCAGCGGGCGGGCGGTGCGGGCATGCATGCCGCCGAGCATACCGCAGTCGCCGCCTTTGTCATGCGCCGCGCATGGCGCTATCGGCACCGCCAATGACTCACGACATCCACATCATCGGCGGCGGCCTCGCCGGCTCCGAAGCCGCCTGGCAGCTTGCTCAGGCCGGCCACAAGGTCAAGCTCTCCGAAATGCGCGGCTCGGGCGAGAAGACTCCCGCCCACCACACCGATCACCTCGCCGAGCTGGTCTGCTCGAACAGCTTCCGCAGCGACGATGCCGAACGCAACGCCGTCGGCCTGCTCCATCAGGAAATGCGCGACCTCGGCTCGCTCATCCTCAGCCAGGGCGACATCCACAAAGTCCCCGCCGGGTCGGCGCTGGCGGTCGATCGCGACGGCTTCTCTGCCGGCGTCACCGCCGCGCTCGAAGCGCATCCCAACATCACCATCGTCCGCGAGCGCGTCGACCAGCTGCCGTCGGAGGGCCTGACGATCGTTGCCACCGGCCCGCTCACTGCCCCCGGCCTCGCCGAGCGCATCGGCACCGCCACCGGCAAAGAAGCGCTCGCCTTTTTCGACGCCATCGCACCGATCGTCCATTTCGAGAGCATCGACTTCGAAACCGCCTGGTATCAGTCGCGGTGGAACAAGGGCGAGGGCAAGGACTATATCAACTGCCCGATGTCGAAGGAGCAGTATCTCGCCTTCCACGCCGGGCTCCTCGCCGGCGAGAAGACCGAGTTTCGCGAGTGGGAAGACGTCCCCTATTTCGAAGGCTGCATGCCCATCGAAGTGATGGCCGAGCGCGGCGTCGACACGCTGCGCTATGGCCCGATGAAGGGCGTGGGGCTCGACGATCCGCGCACCGGGCGCTGGCCCTATGCCGTGGTCCAGCTCCGCCAGGACAATGCCTCGGGCACGCTGTGGAACCTGGTCGGCTTCCAGACCAAGCTCAAATATGCCGCCCAGGTCGAGCTGTTCCGCACGATCCCCGGGCTCGAGAACGCCGAGTTCGCCCGGCTCGGCGGTCTCCACCGCAACACCTTCATCAAGTCGCCCGAGCTGCTCGACTCGACCCTGCGATTGAAGGCACGTCCCAACATCCGCTTCGCCGGCCAGATCACCGGGTGCGAAGGCTATATCGAGAGCGCCGCGATCGGGCTGCTCGCGGGGCGCTTCGCCGCCGCCGAATTGACCGGCACGACGCTGCCCGCCCCGCCGCGCGAAACCGCGCTCGGCGCGCTGCTCGCCCACATCACAGGCGAGGCCGAGGTCGAGACCTACCAGCCGATGAACGTCAATTTCGGGCTGTTCCCGCCGATCGAGGGCCGCACCAAGAAGGCCGACCGCAAGCTGATGTACACGAGCCGCGCCCGCGAAGCGTTTCGAGGCTGGGCGCCTGCCTAGTCCTCGGCCTCTTCCTTCGCAGGAGCGGCAGGGCACACGCATTTGGGCTTGGCACCCGCCCGCGGCTTGGGCGCGGTGCTGGCGAACTCGGTGCGGCTAAGCGCGCCCGACCGGTCGGCGTCGGCCCCGGCGAACTTGGTGGTGGTCTTCAGCGCCCATTCCTCGAAATCGAGCCTGCCGTCGCGATTGATATCGAGCTTTGCAAACGCTTTCCGGCGCGACAGCAGATATTCGTCACGCGTCACCGCGTCGTTGCGGTCCTTGTCGTAGCGATCGAAGCGTTTCTGCTCGCGGGTCTTGGCGCTCGCGGCAGGCGCTTCCGCGGGCAGCGCCTCCTCTGGCGCCAGCGCCGCCGCGCGTGCTGCCGGCGCAGTCGGGAGGATCGACTCCGACGCGGCCGAGCCGCGAAACAGGAACATTCCCGCGAACGCCAGCAACAACGCCGCGCCCGCCCCTGCAAAATAGCGCCACATCGAAGGTCTCCCCCGATCGTCGAAGCGCACAGGCTACGCTTCCTGCGGCGGCTGACAAGCCCCTAGCGGCCGGTCAACCGGTGCCAGAGCAGCCGCCCCACGCGATGCGGCGCGCCAACCGGCGGCTCCCCCTCCGCCCGCAGGTCCAGCCGCGCCAGATGCACCAGCGCACCCAGCGCCCGGCCGTTGCGGCTCCAGCGTCCGGCGGCTGCTTCATCGAGCAATGGCACCGCCAGCACCTGTGCCGACTCGGCTTCCGCACTCCCGCGCAGGTTGCGCGACAAATCGGCCAGCGCCCAGCCCTGCCCCGCCGCCAACAGCGGATCCCCCGGAGAAGCGCCCACGGCAGCCCCGGCGGCCACGAATAATTGCCCGCGCCCCTCGCCGAAGCGCTGCAATGCCGCGCGGTCTAGCACCTCTTCCTCGATCAGCACTTCCCAGCCATGCACGATCGGCACCAGCGCCTCGCCGCGCACGCCCCTTGTCAGCACCTCGCCTGCAATCGCCGTCAGCACGGGCTCGGCCGGCGCAGCTTCGCGGTCGAGCCTGGCCAGCGCCTCGCGCCACCACGCCAGTCGCAACTGACCCAGCGCCGGCTCGCGCGTCGTGCGCAGCAGCAGCGCCAGCGCATCGTCGAGCGCCAGCAGCGCCTCGAGCGCACCGCGCGCCTCCATCGGCGCATAGGACAGCGCCAGCGCACGCTCGGGGTTCGCTACGGGCATGCCCGCTACGGTCATCTCCGTATCCATAAGCGCAACGTTAACCAGCGGGATTTAAAGGGCGTTAGCTGTGCGTGCGGCAGGATGCCGCGTTGATCGGGGACCGGGATCAAGAAAATGGTGGGCAATCGGCAGGATTTGGCGCTGGCAAAGGGATTCCTCGCGAGGTTCGCCCGCGATACCCGCGCCAACACGCTCGCCATCATGGCGATGGCGATTATTCCTCTGGCAGGCATGGTAGGCGGCGGCATCGACATCAGCCGCATGTACATCGTCAAGACGCGGCTGCAACACGGTTGCGACGCCGGCGCGCTGGCTGGCCGCAAGGCAATGGGCGGTGGCAACTGGACTCAAACGGTCAAAGGCGTCGCCAACTACCCTCGGACTACCGCCAACCAATTCTTCGACTCGAACTTCGACGAGAATGCCTATGGCGGGACCAACCCCACTCGGAGCTTCACCGAGAGTGCCGGCAAGGTCACCGGCACCGCGAGCGCCATCGTACCGATGACGCTGATGAGGATCTTCGGCCGGACCTCAGAGACGCTCACGGTCTCGTGTCAGGCGGATATGCGATTGCCCAATACCGATGTGATGTTCGTATTGGATACGACCGGATCGATGGCATCTAAGGCGAACGGCAAGTCGTGCGACGCCACCTGTCTGGCAGCTGGCGATTCGAAGATGCAGAACCTTCGCTATGCGGTGAAGTGCTTTTACGAGATCGTTTCGCGGCTCGCTACCACCGCGGATTGCGGCGACGATCCGTCCGGCGGCGTCGGCAGTCTTTCGCAGATCCGCTTTGGCTTCGTGCCCTATTCCACCAACGTGAATGTCGGACGGCTGCTTCCATCCGAATATTTTCAAGACAATCCGCTCTATCAGACCCGCAAGCTGGAATCGGTGAGCTGGGATTATCCGAAGAATGGAACCCCTTCGGCAACCTCTACTGAGACGAAATGGGGTAATGCGAGCGGGTGGACCGACAAGGGCTTTGAGGTATCGGCCAGCAAGGCGAGCGCCTGCGCCAATCCTCGGGCGGATTCGACGCCTACGAACAACGGCGCATCAACCACGACACAGCTAAGCGTAAGCGAAAATGATGGCGTACGCACCGTGACGTACAAGGTGGATCAGCCGATCATCAAAACCCAGTACTCGTATGACAGCTTTTCGTCGGGCAAGTGTCGCTACGATACCCGTACCGTGCCCGGAACGACGACGACCTATTACACGCGCAACGATGCAGGCGTCGCAACGCCGACCTGGCGATATGGTCAGTTTCCGCAGTCCATAGTAGGTCTGAAAAACGGCTCGAACTGGAACAATTCGTTTCAGCTTCGCCTGGCTGACGGATACAAGCCGAAGACGATCTCTTGGGCGGGCTGCATCGAAGAGGCGGACACGGTCCGCCAGACCAGCTTCAGCTCGATCCCCAATAGCGCTTTCGATCTCGACATCAATTTGGTGCCGAGTAGCGACGCGCAGCGTTGGCGGCCTGCGCTGCCCGGCCTTGTCTGGCTTCGAAACGCCACCACTACGGGCAGCACGACGACGACGGATTGGTCAACGAACCAGAGCGTCACCTCCACGAATTACAAGAACAACGTGAGCTCCTCGTGCCCCAGCGCGGCACATAAGCTCGACGTGTGGAACGCGCCGGATTTCGAAGACTATGTCGATGATCTTACTGCATCGGGGGCGACCTATCACGATATCGGGCTGCTCTGGGGTGCGCGGCTGATTTCGCCGACCGGCTTGTTCGCATCGGAAAACGCACTCACTCCGGGAGGGGGCGAGATAGAACGCCACATCGTCTTTATGACCGACGGCACTACCAATGCCAACGCGACCGACTACGCCGCTTACGGTCTCCCTTGGTTCGACCGCCGCCAGACCGACCCGAACAATGTCCCTTCAAAGGACGAGCTCGACGATCAGGTAGACATGCGTTTCGCTGCGCTTTGCACGTCGATCAAGAACCTGCGGGATCAGAATGACAAGGTGGCGGTCACCTTGTGGGTCATCTCTTTCGGCACCGACGTCGATCAGGCGACCAAGACGCGCATGAAGAATTGCGCAACCTCGACAACCTACTTCTTTGATGCGCCCGACAAGCCGACCCTGCTGACCGCATTCCGATCGATCGCCAATCAGATCTCCGCGCTCAGGCTGACCAACTGATGGTGCGGCGATCATTCCTGTCTCGGCTGCATGCAGACGAGCACGGTTCGACGATCGTCGAATTCGCAATCATTGCGCCGGTCGTTGGCATGCTGCTTTTTGGCGCATTCGATGTCGGTCACACTCTCTACATGCGCGCCGTACTCCAGGGGGAACTGCAAAAAGCGGCGCGCGACTCCGCTTTGGAAACCGGGAGCAGCGCCGCCCAGCTCTTGATCATAGACAACAAGATCAAGGAACGGGTGGCGACGCTCGCCAGCAACGCGACGATCGAGATCAAGCGCCGCTACTATCGCACTTTCACCGATGCCTCCGCGGCACTGGCGGAAGGTTGGACCGACAGCAACAGCAACGGCAAGTGCGACGAGGGCGAACCCTATGTCGATCGCAACCTCAATAACAGATGGGACGCCGATGGCGGCGATGGCGGACAGGGCGGCGCGCGTGACTCGACCGTCTACACCGTCAACGTGAGCTATCCGCGCTTCTTTCCGATCTACAAGATAATCGGCGGATCGGACACGACCAAGGTGAGTGCAGAGACCGTCCTGCGAAACCAGCCATATGCGGAGCAAAGCACCTATGGCACGCCGAAGGTGGGGAACTGCACATGACCATCCGATCCTTGATGCATCGGCTGGCTGGCGATCAGCGCGGCCTGGCGTTGCTCGAGTTCGCCTTCTCCTTGCCGATCTTCCTGACCATGTCGCTCGCCGGCGCGGAATTGACCAACTATATCATTACGCGCATGCGAGTCAGTCAGATTGCGCTCCAGGTGGCGGACAATGCGGCGCGGATCGGATCGGGAAGCCAGCTCGAAGCCAAGAAAATTTCTGAAGCCGACATCAACGACCTGCTGATCGGTTCCGGGATGCAGGCTGGCGAGTTGGGCCTGATGACGCGCGGACGCGTGATCATCTCCTCACTCGAGCCAGATCCGAACAATGCTGGCAAGTATCGTATCCGCTGGCAACGTTGCGGAGGAGCCAAGACGGGCCACGCCTCGCGCTATGGGGCAGCTGGCGCCGACAATCTCACGGGCATGGGCCCCGCCCCGCAGATCACCGCCCCGGCAGATGGCGTAACGATGTTCGTCGAGGTCTATTACGAGTATCAACCGTTGGTGAAGACCTCGCTATCGCCCTCGACGGAGATGGACGAGATCGCATCGATGATGGTCCGCGACCGGCGCGATACGAGCGACGACAGCAAGCTGGCCAATGGGAACAACAATCCCACGCCGCAGCATCCCAACGGCGTGTACAAGGTCGCCGGCGTCACTGCGTCCACCTGCTGACAGGCACGCTCAGCAACGGAAAGAAAAAGGCCGGGGTTTCCCCCGGCCTTTTGGCATTCGAATTCGAGGTGAGACTCACCCCTTGTAGGTGACCTTCTTCACCGCCGTCACCACCCGCGCGGCATCGACCAGCGCGAGCTTCTCGAGATTGGCGGCGTAGGGCAGCGGCACGTCCTCATTGGTGACGCGCAGCACCGGGGCGTCGAGATCGTCGAAGCCCTGTTCCATCGCCACCGCGATGATCTCCGACGCGATCGAGCAGACCGGCCAGCCTTCCTCGACCACGACCATGCGATTGGTCTTCTTGAGGCTCTCGAGCACCGTCGCGGTGTCGAGCGGGCGCAGCGTGCGCAGGTCGATGACCTCCGCCTCCACGCCCTCGCCCGCCAGCGTCTCGGCGGCTTCGAGCGCGACGCCGACGCCGATCGAATAGGACACGATCGTCACGTCCTTGCCCTCGCGGACGATCCGCGCCTTGCCGATCGGCAGGACGTAATCGTCGAGCTTGGGCACTTCGAAGTGGCGGCCGTACATCAGCTCGTTCTCGAGGAACACGACCGGATCCTCGCTGCGGATCGCCGCCTTGAGCAGCCCCTTGGCATCGGCCGCGTCATAGGGCGCGATCACGATCAGGCCCGGCACCGAGGCGTACCACGGGCCATAGTTCTGCGAGTGCTGTGCACCGACGCGCGACGCCGCGCCGTTGGGACCGCGGAACACGATCGGGCACCGCATCTGGCCACCGGACATGTAGTTGGTCTTCGCAGCCGAATTGATGATGTGGTCGATCGCCTGCATCGCGAAGTTGAACGTCATGAACTCGACGATCGGCTTGAGGCCGCCCATCGCCGCGCCAGTGCCGACGCCGGCAAAGCCGTATTCGGTGATCGGCGTGTCGATGACGCGCTTGGCGCCGAACTCCTCGAGCAGGCCCTGGGTGACCTTGTACGCGCCCTGGTATTCGGCGACTTCCTCGCCGATCACGAAGACGCGCTCGTCCTTGCGCATTTCCTCGGCCATCGCGTCGCGCAGCGCTTCGCGGACGGTGGTCTTGACCATCTCGGTGCCCGCGGGGATCGCGGGATCGGCGACGGTCGCCGCCTTGTCGCTGGCGAGCTGCTTGGTACCGCTGTCGGCCTTCTTGGGGCCGCCATCCTCGCTGCCGAGCTCGCGCTCGGGCGCCTTTTCGGCGGCGGGAGCCTCGGCCTTGGGCGCCGGCGCCGGCGAGGACGCGTCCTCGCCCTCGGCGGCGATCGTCGCGATCACGGTGCCGACCTTCACGTTGTCGGTGCCCTCGGCGATCACGATCGAGGCGATCGTGCCTTCGTCGACGGCTTCGAATTCCATCGTCGCCTTGTCGGTCTCGATCTCGGCGAGGATGTCGCCGGACTTCACGACATCGCCTTCCTTGACGAGCCACTTGGCGAGCGTGCCCTCTTCCATGGTCGGCGAGAGTGCCGGCATCTTGAGTTCGATCGCCATCTCAATAGGTCTCCACCAGCACGTCGGTGTATAGTTCCGCGGGGTCGGGTTCGGGGGTCTGCTCGGCGAAATCGGCGGATTCGTTCACCACCTTGCGGATTTCCTGCTCGAGCGCCTTGAGCTCGTCTTCCTTGACGCCGAGCGTGTCGAGCTCGCGCTTGACCGCCTCGATCGGGTCTGACTTGTCGCGAACCGACTGGACTTCCTCGCGGCTGCGATACTTGGCCGGGTCGGACATCGAGTGGCCGCGATAGCGATAGGTCTTCATCTCGAGGATGATCGGGCCCTTGCCCGCGCGGACCCAGGCCAGCGCCTCTTCGGCCGCACCACGGCAGGCGAGTACGTCCATGCCGTCGACCTGGATGCCCGGGATGCGGAAGCTTTCGCCGCGCTTGTAGAGCTGGTCCTCGGACGAGGAGCGATTGACGCTCGTGCCCATGGCGTACTGGTTGTTCTCGATCACATAGATGATCGGGAGCTTCCAGAGCTCGGCCATGTTGAACGATTCGTAGACCTGCCCCTGGTTCGACGCGCCATCGCCGAAATAGGCCATCGCGACGCCGCCGTCCTCGTTATATTTGTGCGCAAAGGCGAGGCCGGTGCCGAGCGAGACCTGTGCGCCGACTATGCCGTGCCCGCCGTAGAACTTCTTCTCGGTCGAGAACATGTGCATCGAGCCGCCCTTGCCGCGGCTGATGCCCGCGCCGCGCCCGGTCAGCTCGGCCATGATCACCTTGGGATCGATGCCATAGGCCAGCATGTGGCCATGGTCGCGATACCCGGTGATCACCGAATCCTTGTCCCCGTCCAGCGCCGATTGCAGGCCGACCGCAACGGCCTCCTGGCCGATATAGAGGTGGCAGAAGCCGCCGATGAAGCCGAGGCCGTAAAGCTGCCCAGCCTTCTCCTCGAAGCGGCGGATCAGCAGCATCTGCTTGTAGAATTCGAGCAGCTCCTCCTTGGAGGCGCTGTACCGCTCTGGTTCGTTCGGTCGTTCGCGGTTCGGTACCGCAGGTTCGGTGGACGCTTTTCGTGCCGGTGCTTTGGCCACAGGAAATCCTCATGCCCGGGGGAGGTGAATGGGGCGCCTATAAGCGCGTTAATGGCCGGGACGCAACGTCAACGCGCAATGCGGGGGTGCCGGTCCCCGCGCGGCAACGAAGTGTAACAAAGCGAACGGCCTCGCGCCCCTGCAAGAACGCCAGGCACGACTCGACCGCCCCGGTCGCACGGAGCGGCTCCGCCCTGTCCATCCATTTACTTGTCGAGGGGGACGATCACTTCGTCGGGGCGCGCGACGTTGAGCTGCTTGCGCACCAGCTCGTCGACCATGTCGGGATCGGCACCGCGCTTGGGATCGAGCAGGTCGACGCGGTTCTTGAGCTCGGCGCGCTTCTTGGCGAGCGCGGCATATTCCTTGTCCTTCACCGCCGCCTCGGCCTTGAACTCCTTGGCCGCGACGACGCCGGTGGGCCCGAGCACGGCATTGTAGCCGAAAAAGCCCATGGCGATCAGCACCGCGGCGGGAAGGCCCGCGCGGCGAAGCAAGGTACGGATCGGAGAGGTACGCGCCATGGTGTTGATTCTCGCGTAACCACGTTCGTTAGGCAAGGTCGCACTTTCACGTAAGGCGGGAAGCACGCCGCGATTGCTCCCCTCCCGCGAGCGGGAGGGGAATCGGCTTACTTCAGCACCGAGCGGCCGGCATAGCGCGCGGCGTCGCCGAGTTCTTCCTCGATGCGGATCAGCTGGTTGTACTTGGCGAGCCGGTCCGAACGCGCCAGCGAGCCGGTCTTGATCTGCCCACAATTGGTCGCGACCGCCAGGTCGGCGATCGTCGCGTCCTCGGTCTCGCCCGAGCGGTGCGACATCACCGCGGTGTAGCGCGAGCGCTGCGCCAGGCTCACCGCTTCGAGCGTCTCGGTCAGCGTGCCGATCTGATTGACCTTGACCAGCAGCGAGTTGGCATAGCCGCCGTCGATGCCGCGCTGGAGCCGCTTGGGGTTGGTCACGAACAGATCGTCGCCGACCAGCTGGACCTTGTCGCCGATCGCGTCGGTGAGTGCCTTCCAGCCCTCCCAGTCGTCCTCGGCCATGCCGTCCTCGATCGAGAAGATCGGGTATTTGGCGGCGAGATCGGCGAGAAAGCCGGCATTCTCGGCCGAGCTGAAGGTCTTGCCCTCGCCCACCATCTTGTACGCGCCGTCACGATAATATTCGGTTGCGGCGCAATCCAGCGCGAGCATCACGTCGTCGCCCGGCTTGTAGCCCGCCGCCTCGATGCTGCTCATGATGAAGTCGAGCGCCTCGGTGGTGCTGGCGATGTTCGGTGCGAAGCCGCCCTCGTCGCCGACGCCGGTCGCCAGGCCCTTCTCGTGCAGCTTCTTCTTGAGCGTGTGGAAGATCTCCGAGCCGCAGCGCACCGCCTCGACGATGTTCTCCGCGCCGACCGGCACGATCATGAATTCCTGGAAGTCGATCGGGTTGTCGGCATGCTCGCCGCCATTGATGATGTTCATCATCGGCACCGGCAGCAGGTGCGCGTTAACGCCGCCGACATAGCGATAGAGCGGCAGCCCGCGCGCATCGGCGGCCGCCTTGGCCGCGGCAAGGCTGACGCCCAGGATCGCGTTGGCGCCGAGCCGCCCCTTGTTCTCGGTGCCGTCCAATTCGATCATCGCGCGGTCGAGGTCGGCCTGGTCCTCGGCGTCGAGCCCGAGCACTTCCTCCGCGATCTCGCCATTGACCGCCTGGACTGCCGCTTCGACGCCCTTGCCGAGCCAGCGCGACTTGTCGCCGTCGCGCTTCTCGACCGCCTCATGCGCGCCGGTGGAAGCGCCCGAGGGCACTGCGGCGCGGCCGAAGCTGCCGTCTTCGAGCAGCACATCGACCTCCACGGTGGGATTGCCCCGGCTGTCGAGGATCTGGCGGGCGTGGATGTCGATGATTGCGGTCACGTAATGGTCTCCCTACTTAGGAACGATCGGGATTGCCCGAAGGCGCGCGCGAGCCTCTAACCGCTTGCACGCCCCCGGGCAACGCAGAGGATGGAACCGGCGCAATCGGGCTTGGTTCTCTGCGGTGATACACAGAAAGGGCCCATGCCATGGCTGACGCGAAGAATTCCAACACCCCGAGCGGCACCACCCCCGATCCCGCGATCGAGAGCACGACCGGCAGCGACAATCCCGCGATCCGCTTCGACGAAGGCGCCAGCGCCAAGCCCGGCGCGACCCAGCAGCTCAAGGACGAAGCGTCCAAGCTCGGCACCCAGGCAGCCGATCGCGCCCGCGAATATGCCGGCCAGGGCAAGGAAAAGGCGACCAACGCGCTCGACGAGGTCGCCAAGATGTTCGAGGGCGCGGCGCTCGACGTCGATGCGCGGCTCGGCGAGGAATATGGCAAATATGCCCGTTCCGCGGCGCAGGGCATCTCGAGCTTCGCTGACTCGCTGCGCGGCAAGGAAGTCGACGACCTGATCACCGACGCCACCGAGCTGGTGAAGAAGAGCCCGGTGATCGCGGTCGGTGCCGCTGCCGCGGTGGGCTTCGTCCTCGCCCGGCTGATCAAGTCGGGGGTCGATGCAGCTTCCGAAACCAGCGACGCCTGACGGGATAGCGGGGGGTGGCCGAACCGGAAGTCCAGGAAGAGAGCATCGGCGCGCTGATCGGGCGGCTGGCCGAAGACGGCAAGGCCTATGCCCGCGCCGAACTCGGCTATTACCGCACGCTCGCGGCGAGCAAGCTTGGCGAGGCGAAGGCCGGGCTGGTGCTCGGCGCTGCGGCGCTGGTGATCGCGCTCTGCTCGGTCACTGCGCTGCTCGTCGGGCTGATCCTCAGCCTCGCACCGCTGGTCGGTCCCGGCTGGGCGACGTTGATCGTGATCGTCGGCGCGCTGGCCTTGTCGGGCCTGCTGGGCTGGCTGGCCTATCGGCATATCCAGCGCCTGTTCGGCGGCGAGTCATGAGCAGCGATCCCCAACTCGTGGCCGCAGAAGCCCATGTCCGTGCTTCCCGCGCGCGACTGTTCGCCACGCTCGGCGAAGTCCAGCAGCGCCTCAAGCCCGCCAATCTCGCCCAGGACGCCGTCGAGACTGCCGCGCAGGGCATCGCCTCGACGGCGCGCAAGGGCGCCGAGGCGGTTCGCTCGCGTCCCGTCGCTGCCGCGGCGATCGCCGGAACCGTCGGCCTCGTCTTCGCGCGCGGCTGGATCGGCGACCTGCTGCGCCGGCGCAATGAAACCGCCCCCGCCGCCGATGGTTTGAACAAGAAGACATCCGCGAAGCCCGCGAAGAAAGGACCTTCCAAATGACCACCGCCAACAGCACCGCCCCGTCCGGCACAGCTACGCGCGAAACCAGCGGCGCAGGCATCGGCGACAATCCGGTCGCGCTGCTCGTCGGCGGCGTCGCCCTTGGCGCACTGGTCGGCGTGCTGCTGCCCCGCGCCGCCAAGGAGCGCGAATTGCTCGCGCCGGTCGGCCGCCAGCTCGCCGACCGCGTTACCACCACCGCGCAGGCGGTGAAGGACGCCGGCAAGGCCGAGTTCGACTCGCTGCTCCCCGGCCGCGACGCCACCAAGGAGAAGGTCACCGCGCTGTTCGGCAACATCCTCGATGCGGCCAAGGGCGCGGGACAAAAGGCCTAAGGATCAGTTCGGGGTTGAGCGGTTAAGGCTTTGCCCGGTAAGGGCAGCGCCGAACCGCTCTCCCCAGGAGTATCCATGAGCAAGCTGCACCTCGTCTTCGGTGGTCGCGTGACCGACCCCCAGACGCTCGATTTCGCCGATCCGTCCAAGCTCGACGTCGTCGGCGTGTTCCCCGATTACGCCGCCGCCGAAAAGGCCTGGCGCGCTGCCGCGCAGCGCACCGTCGACGACGCCGAGATGCGCTATGTCGTCGTCCACCTCCACCGCCTGCTCGAGCCCGATCTCGAAAAGTCCGCTTGAGGCTCCATCCCGAACGGCTCCCCCGTCCGGGCTGAGCTTGTCGAAGCCCTGTTCTTTCTTGGCGTAGAAGGACCTGCCCTTCGACAAGCTCAGGGCGAACGGTAGCGCTCTAAGCCCGCCGCCAGCGCCACATCAGCAGCGGCCGCGCCAGCGCCAGCCCGGCGAAGAACCCGCCGATATGCGCCGCCGCCGCCACCGCGACACCGGCGCCGAGAAACGCATAGGCGATCATCAGATTGACCACGGTCCACGCCACCGCGAGCCAGGCGACATGAACCACCTGTGCCGGGATCGGCCCGATCGCCTGCGCGCGCGAACGCCCGAACAACAGCGAATAGGCCCCGACCACCGCTGACGCCGCGCCGCTCGCGCCGATCATCGGCGTCACCGATTGCGGATCGGGCAGCCATTGCGCGAACGCCGCGGCATAGGCCCCGACGACGTACAGCACCAAAACGCCCCACGGCCCCACCGCGCGCTCGGTCTCGCGCCCGGTGAAACCCAGCATCAGCATGTTCATCGCCAGATGGAGCAGCCCGGCATGGAGCAAGGTGCAGCTCAGCGGGGTCAGCAGCGCCGGCACGGCGAGATAGTCGGTCTCGATCCCGCTAAGCCGCGCCGGGATGAACCCCGCACGCATGCTCGCGGCATAGCCGTCGCCGCCACCCAGCGTGACGACGAGGCTCACTGCCACCGTCAGCAGGATCAGGGCTGCAGTCGCCGTGCTCCGGCGCATCGCGGCTCTCAGATGAATTCGACTTTGGAGACCAGATAGTAACGGTCGCCCGCGGGCACCGAGACCTCGACTTCCTCGTCGACCTTCCGTCCGATCAGCGCGCGGCCGATCGGCGAATTGTACGAGATGCGGCCCTTGCTCGCATCCGCCTCAGTCTCGCCGACGATCTGATAGCGGATCGGCTTGTCGTCCTCGTCGAGCAGCGTCACCGTCGCGCCGAACACGACCTTGTCGCCCGAAAGGTCCTTCGGGTCGATGATCTGGGCGCGGCTCAGCTTGCCCTCGATATCCGAGATGGTGGCCTCGTTCTGGCCCTGCTGCTCCTTGGCGGCGTGATATTCGGCGTTTTCCGAGAGGTCGCCGTGCGCGCGCGCTTCCTCGATCGCATCGACGATCAGCGGGCGCTCGGCCTTGAGGCGCTTCAGCTCGGTGCTGAGCTTCTCATACCCTTCCTGGAGCATCGGCATCTTTTCGACCGTAGCCATTCCACTCGTCCTTCAAACGCCTCGGTCCCCAAGCGTCCCACAAAGGGCACGCCCGCACATTAACATCAGTTGGGGGAGATCAATTGTGCGATTGCGAATAATAAGACTGCGAGGGCCAAACATCAAGCGCCCGCCCGATTGCCGCCGCAATTCGTTACAGGGCGTGACGCCTGCCGCAGCCGTTCCCCTCCCGCTTGCGGGAAGGGTCGGGGGGAGGGCCTGACGTGAATGGGTCGGAAAGATCCTCCCCATGGCCCCCTCCCTAACCCCTCCCGCAAGCGGGAGGGGGACTTGAAGGTCGCGTATCTATCGCCCGGCGTAGAATGCCTGTAGCGGCTTCACGTCGAGGCTGCGTTCGCCCATCGCCTCGATCGCCCGCGCCGCCGCCACGCTCGCCGGCGCGGTGGTGTAATACGGAATCTTCTGCCCCATCGCGGTCGCGCGGATGCTCGACGAGTCCTTGAGCGACTGCCAGCCTTCGGTGGTATTGAAGATCAGCGCGATGCCGCCGTCCGCAATCCGGTCGACGATGTGCGGCCGGCCCTGCGCCACCTTGTTGACGCGCTCGACCGCGATGCCCGCGGCCTCGAGATAGTCGGCGGTTCCGCCGGTCGCGACGATCCCGAAGCCGAGCCCGGCGAGGATCTTCACGCCGGGCAGGACCACCGGCTTGTCGCTGTCCTTGACGCTGACGAACAGCGTGCCCGACGCTGGCAGCACCGTCCCCGCCCCGAGCTGCGCCTTGGCAAAGGCAGTGGCGAAATCGCTATCGATCCCCATCACTTCCCCGGTGGACTTCATTTCGGGTGAGAGCACCGGATCGACCCCGGGGAAGCGCGCCCAGGGGAACACCGCTTCCTTGACTGCGATATAGTCGATGTCGCGATCGATCTTGGGCAGGTCCTTGAGCTTCTCGCCGGCCATCACCCGGCTGGCGATCTTGGCGATCGGCGTCCCGATCGCCTTGGCGACGAACGGCACCGTGCGGCTGGCGCGCGGATTGACTTCGATCAGGTAGACCTCGCCGTCCTTGACCGCGAACTGGATGTTCATCAGCCCCTTGACCTTGAGCGCGCGCGCCAATGCCTCGGTCTGCTTCTCGATCTCGGCGACGATCTCCGCCGACAGCGAATAGGGCGGGATCGAGCAGGCGCTGTCGCCCGAATGGACCCCGGCTTCCTCGATATGCTGGAGCACGCCGGCGACCACGACGTCGTCGCCATCGGCAATGGCATCCACGTCCACCTCGATCGCATCGCGCAGATACTGGTCGATCAGCACCGGCGAGTCCCCGGAGACCTGCACTGCGGTCTGGATATAATCGTCGAGCTGCTGGAGCGTATCGACGATCTCCATCGCCCGCCCGCCGAGCACGTAGCTCGGCCGCATCAGCACCGGGAAGCCGATCCGCTCGGCCGCCGCCACCGCCTCGTCGCGGCTGCGCGCGAGGCCGTTGGCCGGCTGCTTGAGCTCCAGCTTCGCGACCAGGTCGGCGAAGCGCTCGCGGTCCTCGGCGAGGTCGATCGCGTCGGGCGAGGTGCCCAGAATCGGGATCCCTGCATCCTCGAGCGCCTTGGCGAGGTTGAGCGGCGTCTGCCCGCCGAACTGGACGATCACGCCCAGCAGCTCGCCGTTCGACTTCTCGACCTCTAGGATCTCGAGCACGTCCTCGGCCGTGAGCGGCTCGAAATAGAGCCGGTCCGACGTGTCATAGTCGGTGCTCACCGTCTCGGGGTTGCAGTTGACCATGATCGTCTCATAGCCCGCATCCGCCAGCGCGAAGCAGGCATGGCAGCAGCAATAGTCGAACTCGATCCCCTGCCCGATCCGGTTCGGCCCGCCGCCGAGGATCACCACCTTCTTGCGATCGGTGGGATTGGACTCGTTCTCGGGCTCGCCGAAGCTCGGCGCCTCGTAGGTTGAGTACATGTACGGCGTCTTGGCGTCGAACTCCGCCGCGCAGGTGTCGATCCGCTTGAACACCGGGCGCACGCCCAGTTTCTGCCGATGCGCGCGGACGTCGGCCTCGGTCACGCCGCCGGTCATCATCTTCGCGACTTCGCCGATCAGCCCCGAACTGCGTGCCATCGCGGCGGTGCCCTCCCGCATGTTCATGGACTTGAGCGCGAGATAGGCAAGGCGCTTGTCGCTGAAGCCCATCGACTTGAGCTTGCGCATCCCCGCCGCGTCCTGCGGCAGACCGCCGCGGCACACCGTCTCCTCCGCCGCGACGATCTCCGCGATCCGCTCGAGGAACCACGGGTCATACGCCGTCAGCGCCTGCACCTCGGCGACGGTGAAGCCCTCGCGCAGCGCCTGCGCGGCGATCAGCAGCCGGTCGGGCGAGCGCACCGCCAGCGCCGCCTCGATCACGTCGCGCGGCGCGCCGGCCAGCCGGTCGACCTGGTTGAAGCCGCTCAGCCCGGTTTCCAGCCCCCGCAGCGCCTTCTGCATCGATTCGTGGATGTTGCGGCCGATCGCCATGACCTCGCCCACCGACTTCATTGCCGTGCCGAGCGTCGCCTCGGCGCCCTTGAACTTCTCGAACGCGAAGCGCGGGATCTTGGTAACGACGTAATCGATCGTCGGCTCGAAGCTCGCCGGGGTCGCCCCGGTGATGTCGTTCATGATCTCGTCGAGCGTGTAGCCCACCGCCAGCTTGGCCGCGACCTTGGCGATCGGGAAGCCGGTAGCCTTGGAAGCCAGCGCCGACGAGCGCGATACGCGCGGGTTCATCTCGATGACGATCAAGCGACCGTCCTTCGGATTGACTGCGAACTGCACGTTCGAACCGCCGGTTTCGACGCCGATTTCCCGGAGCACCGCGATCGATGCATTACGCATGATCTGGTATTCCTTGTCGGTCAGCGTCAGCGCTGGGGCGACGGTGATCGAGTCGCCGGTATGCGTGCCCATCGCGTCGATATTCTCGATGCTGCAGATGATGATGGCGTTGTCCGCGCGGTCGCGGACCACCTCCATCTCATATTCCTTCCAGCCGAGCAGCGATTCCTCGATCAGCACTTCGGTGGTCGGCGACAGGTCGAGCCCGCTGCGCACGATCGCGATGAATTCCTCGCGATTATACGCGATGCCGCCGCCCGATCCGCCCATCGTGAAGCTCGGGCGGATGATCGCCGGCAGCCCGACATGCTCGAGCGCCGCCAGCGCCTCGGCCTCGCTATGCGCGATCGCCGAGCGGGCGCTTTCGAGCCCGATCTTGGTCATCGCATCCTTGAACTTCAGCCGGTCCTCGGCCTTGTCGATCGCCTCGGCATCCGCACCGATCATGATGCAGCCGAACTTCTCCAGCGTGCCGTCATTGGCGAGTGCCAGCGCGGTGTTGAGCGCAGTCTGCCCGCCCATCGTCGGCAGCACCGCATCGGGGCGCTCCTTCTCGATGATCTTGGCGACGATCGCCGGGGTGATCGGCTCGACATAGGTCGCGTCGGCGAGCTCGGGATCGGTCATGATCGTCGCCGGGTTCGAATTGACCAGGACGATACGATAGCCCTCTTCCTTGAGCGCCTTGATCGCCTGCGTGCCCGAATAGTCGAACTCGCAGGCCTGACCGATGACGATCGGACCGGCGCCGATGACGAGGATGGAGGAGATGTCGGTGCGTTTGGGCATCTAGTTCGGAATCGCTTTCAGCAACGGATCTTGGAGATTTCGACGACGTTCCCCGGATAGGTCTCGTCGAACCATTCGGCCTGAAGAGTCTCGGCCGTGAAAAGATCGAAATCCGACCAATGGTCCTCGGGGATCGCTTTGAGATATGCCATAAACTTGCGCTTGTCGGTGACGTCGCGCAGATCGATCATCATGCTTTCCAGACCCCGGCTGGGATCCAGTCGCAACGCATTGGGCTTGGCAAAGCGGGCCGCTTCACGCGCAATGCGATACATCGGACTGCCCGGCTTCTCCGCATGTTCGAATTCGACCATAAAGAGATATTTGGTGACGCAGGAAGAGCCGGTTTCGTTCACGCTGACCTGAATATCCGTCGCGTAGGCCGTTGTTGAAAACAACGCGGCAGCCATCGTGGCGCTGAGCAACCCAATATTGCACTTGATCACAGCAAACCTCCCAAATGACAAACGCATCAGCCCCGCGTCATCATCCCCACGAACTTCTCGAACAGATACAGGCTATCCTGCGGCCCCGGGCTGGCCTCGGGATGATACTGCACTGCGAATGCCGGCCGGTCGGTCAGCTCGAAGCCGGCGTTCGACCCGTCGAACAACGACACATGCGTCTCGCGCGCGTTTGCCGGCAGCGTCTCGCTCAGCACCGCGAAGCCGTGGTTCATGCTGGTGATCTCGACCGCGCCGTCGCTCAGCCGCTTGACCGGGTGGTTGGCGCCGCGATGCCCCTGGAACATCTTGCTGGTCTGCGCGCCCACCGCCAGCGCCATCAGCTGGTGGCCCAGGCAGATGCCGAACACCGGCTTGCCGCTGTCGAGCATCTGCCGGATCACCGGTGCGGCATATTCGGCGGTCGCGGCGGGGTCGCCCGGGCCGTTCGACAGGAAGAAGCCGTCTGGCGCGAACGACATCGCCTGCTCGAACGTCGCCGTCGCGGGCAGGACGGTTACTTCAGCCCCAGCGTTAACAATGTTCCGGAAGATATTGTGCTTGCTGCCATAATCGATCGCAACGACGTGTGGGCGTTTTGGCGCGTTCGCCTCACCTTTACTTACCTTTGAATAGCCGGCGCCCAGCTGCCAGGCGCCGCCTTCCCACCCGAAATGAGTCTCTGCGGTCACCGAAATGGCGAGGTCCATCCCCTCCAGCCCCGGCCACGCCCGCGCCATTTCGAGCAGCAGCGGAATGTCGAATTCGCCCGCAGCCGAATGCGCGATCACCCCGTTGGGCGCCCCGCCGGCGCGGATGCGCTTGGTCAGCGCGCGCGTGTCGATCCCCGACAGGCCGATCCGGGCGTGCTTCTTCATCCACATTTCGAGATGCTCGGTCGAGCGGAAATTGCTCGGCTCGGTGACGTCCTCGCGGACGATCATGCCCAGCGCGTGCGGGCTGTCCGCTTCGACATCGTCGGGGTTGGCGCCGACATTGCCGATGTGCGGAAAGGTGAAATTGATGATCTGCCCGGCAAAGGACGGGTCGGTCATGATCTCCTGATAGCCCGTCATCGCGGTGTGAAAGCACACTTCGCCGACGGCCTGCCCTTCGGCGCCGAATCCCCTGCCCCACACGACGTCGCCGGAGGCGAGCACCAAAACACCGGTGGCTCCGGCGGGCACAGACATGGGTTTGGCTTCGGCCATGTAAGGGTGGCGCTCCATTAGAAGTTGCGGCGATGTCGCTAAGTGGTGGCGGCTAGACCCCTGTCCGGCATCCGTCAACCGGTTCACGGATGCGCCGTTGTCGGCTAGGGCTGATCGCTTTCCGATTATCGAGAGACGACATGATTCGCGACGACATCAAGGCCGCGCAGATCGCCGCCATGAAGGCCGGTGACAAGGCAGCGCGCGGCGCCATCAGCCTGATCCAGGCCGCGATCAAGAATCGCGACATCGAGGCGCGCACCGGCAAGGCGCCCGAGGACGACGATGCGCTGGTGGTCGAAGTGCTCCAGAAGATGGTCAAGCAGCGCCGCGAATCGATCGAGATGTACACCAAGGGCGGGCGCCAGGAGCTCGCCGATGCCGAAGCCGCCGAAGTCGCGGTGATCGAACGCTTCCTGCCGCAGCAGATGAGCGAAGCCGAAACCGCCGCGGCGATCGAGGCGATCAAGGCCGAGCTGGGCGCGTCCGGCATGAAGGACATGGGCCGCGTGATGGCCGAGCTCAAGGCGCGGCATGCGACGACGCTGGACATGAGCAAGGCGAGCGCGGCGGTGAAGGCGGCGTTGAGCTGATGGCAAAGTCCCCTCCCGCTTGCGGGAGGGGTCGGGGGAGGGCTTGTTGGACAAGGGCTATAAGCGCCCCACTTCCCAAGCGCGCGATCTGCGCAATAATGCCACCCATGCCGAGCGTGCATTGTGGCTGCGTCTCAGCGCCCGCCAACGGCTCGGCGTTCGATTTAATCGCCAGGTGCCGATAGGCCCCTACATCTGCGACTTCGTATCGCGGTCAGCGATGCTCGTCATCGAAGTAGATGGCGGCCAGCACGACTGGCAAAGTGACCGGGATGCGACTCGGTCATGCTATCTCCAATCTCAGGGCTTCCAAGTGATCCGTTTCTGGAACAACGACGTTATGGAACGGATCGACGGCGTCGTGGCCGAAATCGAGCGCGTGCTTGGGGACAGGCCCTCCCCTAACCCCTCCCGCAAGCGGGAGGGGAACTCTTGAGCCTCACCCCCCAATTCCTCGACGAGCTCCGCGCGCGCACGCTCCTCTCGGGCCTCATCGCCAAGACGGTGAAGCTCCAGAAGGCCGGGCGCGAGTTCCGCGCGTGCTGCCCGTTCCACCAGGAAAAGACGCCGAGCTTCTACGTCAACGACGACAAGGGCTTTTACCACTGCTTCGGCTGCTCGGCGCATGGCGACGCGATCCGCTGGATGACCGACCAGCGTGGGCTGCCCTTCATCGATGCGGTGAAGGAGCTTGCCCAGGCCGCGGGGATGGAAATGCCCGAGCAGGACCGGCGATCGGCGGAAAAGGCCGAGCGTGCCAAGGGGCTGCACGAGGCGATGGCCGATGCTGCGACCTGGTTCGTTGAGAAACTGAACGGGATCGAAGGCGCCGAGGCGCGCAACGTCCTCAAGCGCCGCGGGGTGACCGAGGAAACCGCGCGGAGTTTCGGGCTCGGATTCGCCCCCGATTCGCGCGGCAAGCTCAAGGAAGCGCTCAAGAGCTATGGCGACGCGATGCTGGTCGAGGCCGGCATGCTGATCCAGGTCGAGGAGAAGGAGCCCTATGACCGCTTCCGCGGCCGGCTGATGATCCCGATCCGCGACGTTCGCGGCCGGACGATCGCGTTCGGCGGGCGGATCATCGGCGATGGCGAGCCCAAATACCTAAATTCGCCCGAGACGCCGCTCTTCGACAAGGGCCGCACGCTCTACAATCTAGATCGCGCCCAGGCGGCGGCGCGCAAGGCGAACCGGATCATCGCGGTCGAGGGCTATATGGACGTGATCGCGCTCGCCCAGACCGGGTTCGGCGAGGCGGTGGCGCCGCTCGGCACCGCGCTGACCGAACACCAGCTCGAGCGGCTGTGGCGCATTTCCGACGTGCCCCTGCTCTGCTTCGACGGCGATTCGGCCGGGCAGAAGGCGGCACTGCGTGCCGCGCACCGCGCGCTGCCGATGCTCCAGCCCGGCCGCAGCCTCGCCTTCGTGACGCTGCCCGACGGGCTCGATCCCGACGACATGGTCCGCAGCAAGGGGCCCGGCGCGTTCGAGGCGCTGCTCAAGGCGCCGCAGCCGCTGGTCGATCGGCTGTGGGAGAGCGAAGTCGCCGCCGAGCCGCTCGACACTCCCGAGCAGCGCGCCGGACTCAAGCGCCGGCTCACCGAGCTGGCAGGCGGCATCGCCGATCCGAACGTGAAGCACGAATATATCGCCGAATTCCGCGAGCGGATCGACACGCATCTCGGTCGCGGCCAGCGCGCGTTCGAGGCGCGAAGCCAGCGCAGCGGCCCCGCCCCTGCCCGCGGCAAGCGCGACAAAAGGGGCAATTGGCTGCCGCCCGAGGCGATGCCCGGCGCGACGATGCGCGGGGTGAATGCCGCCGGGCTCGATCCGATCCTGGCCAAGGCAGTGCTCGCCGGGCTGATCCGTCACCCGGCCGAGATCGCGCGGCACATGGAGGTGCTCGGCAGCCTGCGCAGCGCCTCGGGTGCGCTTGGCAAATTGTTCGAGGCGGTGATCGATGTCGCGCTCGAGGACCGGCAGCTTGATAGCGGCAAAGTCCTCACCATATTGGCGAGGTCCGGATTTGATTCTGTGGCGAGCGATCTCTTGAGAGCCGACACGCTGCCTTTCTCCTTCACCCGCAATCAGGCGGACGAAGCGAGGGCGCGCGAGGACCTGAACGAGGCGATCGCGGTTATGGTGGCACAGCCCGCGGTCGACGCGGCGCTGGCCGAGGCGACCGCGGCACTGGTTCGGGACGGTTCGGAAGAGGCGTTCACCCGCCAGGTGGCCCTTTCGCGCAAGCGTCAGGAGCTTCAGGCGCGCCTTGCGAATCTGATGCTTGCGGACGAAGAAGATTTCGATGATTAGAGGCGGCGTATAATAGCCGCCATCTGGATTTCCGAGGGTTATTGATGGCGAAGGCTAATGGCGGCGGCAATGGCGACGACACCACGATCGACGTGGGCGACGCTCCGCTGATCGATCTCAACGAAGGCACGCTCAAGAAGCTTGTCGCCCGTGCGAAGAAGCGCGGCTACATCACCGTCGACCAGCTCAACGAGATGCTCCCCCAGGATCAGATGACCTCGGAGCAGATCGAGGACGTCATGTCCGCGCTCAACGACATGGGCATCAACGTCGTCGAGAACGAGGAAGGCGGCGAGGACGCCGAAGCCGAGGACGATACGCCCGACGAAGTCGATGCGTCGTCAGACGGCAGCGGCGACGAGCCTGCCTTCGAGATCGCGAAGAAGAAGGAAACGGTCGATCGCACCGACGATCCCGTCCGCATGTACCTCCGCGAGATGGGGGCCGTGGAGCTCCTATCGCGCGAAGGCGAGATCGCGATCGCCAAGCGCATCGAGGCCGGCCGCGACACGATGATCCTGGGGCTCTGCGAGTCGCCGATTACCTTCAACGCGATCATCGGCTGGTCGAACGCGCTCAACGAAGGCACGATGCAGCTGCGCGAGATCCTCGATCTCGACGCGATGCTCTCCAAGGGCCCGTCGGCCGAGCAGGTCGAGAACGCCGAGGACGACGATTCGGGCGAGATCAGCGAGAAGACCGCGGGCGCCAGCTTCAAGGAAGAGGAAGAGCCCGAAGAAGTCGCCGAGGAGGAGGACGAGGACTCGATGACCGAGCGTCGCGCCCCTCGGATCTCGGACGACGAGGAAGAGGACAACACCCTCAGCCTCGCGCAGATGGAGGAGACTCTCAAGCCGCAGGCGCTCGAGAAGTTCGCCAACATCACGTCGGTGTACAAGAAGTTCTCGAAGATCCAGCAGGCCCGGCTCGATGCGATGGCGGCAGGCGGCGAGCTGCCAGGGGCCAAGGAGCGCGAATATCACAAGCTGCGCGAGGAGCTGACCGCCGAAGTCGAGAGCGTCCAGTTCCACAACGCCAAGATCGAGTATCTTGTCGACCAGCTCTACAGCTTCAACCGGCGCCTGACCGCGCTGGGCGGGCAGATGCTGCGCCTCGCCGAGCGCCACAAGGTGCCGCGGAAGGACTTCCTCGATCGCTATGTGAACCACGAGCTCGACGAGAACTTCATCGCCACGGTGGAGAAGCTCGACAAGAAGTGGAAGGCGTTCGCCGAGAACGAGGCGGCCGCTGTCGATCGCATCCGCATCGAGATCAGCGAGATCAGCCAGGCGACCGGCATGGCGCTCGCCGAGTTCCGCCGCATCGTCAACATGGTCCAGAAGGGCGAGCGCGAGGCGCGCATCGCCAAGAAGGAGATGGTCGAGGCGAACCTGCGCTTGGTGATCTCGATCGCGAAGAAGTATACCAATCGCGGGCTGCAATTCCTGGATCTCATCCAGGAGGGCAATATCGGCCTGATGAAGGCGGTCGATAAGTTCGAATATCGCCGCGGCTACAAGTTCAGCACCTACGCGACCTGGTGGATCCGCCAGGCGATCACCCGCTCGATCGCCGATCAGGCGCGCACGATCCGTATTCCGGTCCATATGATCGAGACGATCAACAAGCTGGTCCGCACCAGCCGCCAGTTCCTCCACGAGCAGGGCCGCGAGCCCACGCCCGAGGAAATGGCCGAGCGCTTGAGCATGCCGCTCGAGAAGGTGCGGAAAGTGATGAAGATCGCCAAGGAGCCGATCAGCCTCGAAACGCCGATCGGCGACGAGGAGGATTCGCATCTCGGCGACTTCATCGAGGACAAGAACGCGGTGATCCCGGTCGACGCCGCGATCCAGGCGAACCTCAAGGAAACGGTTACGCGTGTTCTCGCCAGCCTGACGCCCCGCGAAGAGCGCGTGCTGCGCATGCGCTTCGGCATCGGCATGAACACCGATCATACGCTCGAGGAAGTCGGCCAGCAGTTCTCGGTCACCCGCGAGCGCATCCGCCAGATCGAGGCGAAGGCGCTGCGGAAGCTCAAGCATCCGAGCCGCTCGCGGAAAATGCGGTCGTTCCTCGACCAGTAAGGTCGGGGCGACAGCCAGGGCAAAAAGAACACCCCCGGAATCGCTTCCGGGGGTGTTCTGGTTTTCGAAACGGGCGCCGCTGTGACTGCGCCCGTCCTAACGTCTTCCTGGCCGTGTTCGCGGCCTGGCGAACGCTCCTCCCCCCGGATCGAAAACCGATCTCTGGTCGCGCTCGATCACCCCCCGGCGATCAGCAGCAACTGCGAGTGCTGGGACTCCGATAGCCTATCGCCGCCGATCCGCATTGAACGCCCGTCCCGCCCGCTTGCGCGCCGGTGTCAGGCGATAGATTTATCGGGAACCGGGATGAAATCGCCCAATGGGGATTATCGGGGAACGGCTTTCCACATCACCGCGGCGACGCCGCCGCCGCCGACGCTGAATGCGGGGCTCTCGTCATTGCCGTCGAGCTTGAGCACCAGCGCGGTGCTGAGCGGCGAGCCCCGAAAGCGCGGGCGCGGCTGATTGCGCAGGATATCGTAGACGGCATAGCGTCCCCCGGCACGCGCAGTGACTTCTGGCTCGGCCTCGGCGTCCAGGACCTGGGTCTCCACGGAAACCGACGATTCGTCTGCGCGGCCGATCTCGGGCATGCGTTCGAGCCGGGCACTGCCGGCGGGAAGCATGAAGCGCTGGGGAAGCGCGCTCTCGCCGCCGGATGCGGGAGGGCGGGCCGCGGGATCCTTGATCAGGGCGGCAACCATCAGCGGCCTGGCCGCCACGCCGGAACGCTCCCCCGCCACGGCAGGGCAGGACAATCCGCAGGCACATGCACAACAAAGCACCGTCTTGAGCATCACCGTTTCCCCAAACCAGTGAAGTTCAGGCAGAGTGACTCGTAAGCCTTCGTAACGCAACGCGCCTTTTGATCGTTCCGCCGCGCCGCGCCCTCAGCGCGCCGCGAGCGTATCGAAATCCTCGGGCGCGAGCGGTGCCTGAAACTCCAGCCCAGCCTCGAAATCATGCGCCCAGACGACGCGCGCCGCGCACGGCCCGACCTTGGGCAGGGTCAGCCAGAGCATCGCCCCTGCACGCAACTCGGAATAGGTCTGCAGCCGCGCGCCGTGGATCGAGAGATCGGTGACGCGGCACAAGGTCCGGTCGAGCCCGCCACGCCCTAGCCGCGCATCGAGTGAGACCGGCGCGCGCGGCACCCGGCGCCGGCCGAGGCTCTCCGCCGGCTCGAATTCTGCTGCGAAGGATGCGGGATGAAGCTGCGTCGCCATGCCACGACGCTACGCCGGCTTGGCTAAGGCCCCGTTAACGACGAAATCCCGGCACTGCCGAACCGCAGCGGAGCTTCCGCGCGATCCGGCCCTGCCGGGATTTTGCGAAACCACAGCCGCCGCAGCGGCCCGGCTTACTTCTTGCCGAGTGAGAGACCGCCGAAGCGCTTGTTGAAGCGCGCGACCTGGCCGCCCTGGTCGAGCATCTGGCCGCGGCCGCCGGTCCAGGCCGGGTGCGCCAGCGGATCGATGTCGAGCGTCATCAGATCGCCTTCCTTGCCCCAGGTCGAGCGAGTCTCGAACACGGTGCCGTCGGTCATCTGGACCTTGATCATGTGGTAATCGGGATGCGTGTCGTTCTTCACGGATCAATTCCTTGGAAAAGCCGCCGGTTTCCGACCGGCAGCGGACGCGCGCGGTTAGCAGAGGTGCGCCACGATGGCAACCGCCCTGCCCGCGCAGTCAGGCCTTGGGCGGGTCGGCGATCATCGCAGTGAACTCGCATTCGGTGGCGATTTCGCCATCGAGCATCGCCTTGCCGGCGAACTTGCAAACGCGCGAGCGCTTCTGGACGAACTCGACTTCGAGCTTGAGCAATACGCCAGGCTCGACCGGCTTGCGGAACTTCACGCCGTCGATCGACATGAAATAGACCAGCTTGCCCGAGCCGGCGAGGCCGAGGCTCTCGACCGCGAGCACGCCGGCGGCCTGCGCCAGCGCTTCGACCTGGAGCACGCCGGGCATGATCGGACGCCCGGGGAAATGCCCCTGGAAGAACTCCTCGTTCATCGACACTGCCTTGATCGCGACGATGCGCTGGTCGAGCACCAGTTCCTCGACGCGATCGACGAGCAGCATCGGGTAGCGATGCGGCAGCGCCGCCATCACCCGCTGGATATCCAGCGGGCCGATGGAAGTGCTGCCGGTGTCGGTCTCGCTCACCGAGGCTCAGCCGGCTTCGCAGCCTGCGGCGCAGTGCCGGCTGCCGGAGCCGGGGCAGCACCTGCGGCCGGGCGCTGCTGCGCGGCGGCCTGCTGCTGATAGGCCTGAAGCTGCGCCGCCTGGGCAATCTGCTGCTGGATCGCCAGCGTCTCGCGCGAAGGCTGCCAGTCGGCCGGCGGCTGGATGCTCACGGTCGGCGTCGTCTTGTCGATCTCGGCAACGATCGCCTGGCTGATGTTCGCCGAATCGGGCGCGTACATGAACACTTCCGGCGACAGCACGACACTGATCTTGCGCGCATTCACGACGCGAAGCTGGGCGGCCTCGTACTGCCGCAGCACCGATTCGATCGCGAAGAGCTCGGCGCGCGCAGCGGGATTGCTCAGACGCGCCATGTCGTTCTGCGCGTTGGTCTGGGCGGTCCGGATTTTTTCGACCGCCGGGTTCTTGGCGGTCTGCGCGGCCTTGCCTTCTTCTTCGCTGACCCGGCCGTCCTTGTTGGTATCGAGCTGCGCGATCAGCGGCTTGAGCTCGTTCTCGAGTGCGGCGCGGCGCTGCTGCATCTGATCGAACGCCGCCTTGTAGGTCGTCGAGATCTGCTGGTTGGCAGCCGCAAACGCCTTCGAGCTGGCGACGACGCTGGTCGGGTTCGCATAGGCGATGCCGGCAGCCTGCGCGTTGGCCTGAGTGGCGAACACGAGCGCCGCGGGAGCGACGAGCGTCGCGGCCAGGAGTGCTTTCTTCGTAATCATCAGAACTGGGTCCCTACGTTGAATGTCACAAGCTTGTCGTCGTCGCCATCGACCGTAACCAGCGCCTTGGCGACGTCGATGCGCAGCGGTCCGAACGGCGAATTCCAGTTGACGCCGAAGCCCACCGAGATGCGCGGCTTGGCGGAATCGCCGACGAAGCGCTCGAAGAAAGGCGCGGTCTGGGCATTGGCGATCGGATTGATCGAAGTGCCGACGCAATTGGTAAGCGCTGTGCCGAACCCGACGGTACAAGGCGTCGCACTCTGAACGCCCGTCGACGGATCGGTATAGAGATAAAGCTGGTTGCCGTTGGCATCCTTGAGGAAATTGTCCTTGGGGAGCAGCGACGGTGAGCCGTCGGCATTGAATAGCAACTTGCCTGCCGAGTCAGTCGCTTGGGCAAACTCGATCGTCTTGCCCGGCCGCCGGATACCGAACAGGCTACCCGCCATCACGAAGATCGACGGCCGTAGCCCGAGCTCCTGCGCGCCGGCACCCAGCGGAATCTCGAGCTCGGCCTTGGTCAGGTAATAAGCCTTGCCGCCCAGCGCGTCATCGATGATCTGGTCGCGATCGGTGACGAGCGCCTGGTTACCGCCAGCCACCGTGCCGGTATAGCCGATGCGTTGCACGCGCGGCCCGACGCCGCGGATGTCGAAGCCGCGGAACTGCGGCTCGCCCAGATAGAAGCGATCGGTGATGCGGACGGGCTCGATGCCGTCGGCGCGCTTTTCGAGGCTGTGGATATAGCCGCCCTCGGCTGTCAGCGAGGCGATGAAGCCGCTGCCGACGTTCCAATATTTGGCGCCTTCGAAGCGGGCGCGCGCATAGCGTACTTCGCCACCCAGGCCGGCAAAGTCGGCGCCGACGCTGAGACGCTGGCCGCGGGTCGGGCGCAGGCGACTGTTGAGGCTGTCGTAGATAAGCGACAGGCCGACCAGCGACGTGATGCGGTTCCCGACGGCTTCGCAATAATAGCGGCCGGCCTTGAGCGGATCGCATTCGAGATCGCCGTCGCCATCGACGTCCGAATAGAAGCTGCCCCGGTCGAGCGTCACGTTGTCCTGGCGCAGCGTATAGCGCGCGGACAGCGTCCAATATTCGGTGAGCGGCAGGCCCGCCACCAGCTGGCCGCCGGTGGCGACCTGGCTGTAAGTCGTGCTGCGATCGCTGCCGATATAGTTGAACGCGTTATAGTCCTGGCGGAAAAGCGTGCCGCCGAGCGCGATATTGGTGTCGAACAGATACGGCTCGGTGAAGCCGAGTTCCACAGACTTCGAATAGCTCGAATAATCGACCGACGCCGACACGGTCTGGCCCATCCCGCGGAAGTTGCGCTGGCGGATCGACGCCTGGACGATGAAACGCTCGAGGCTCGAGAAGCCGGCCGACAGCGTCAGTTCGCCATTCGGGCGCTCTTCCACGTTCGCAGCAAGCACGATCCGGTCGGGCGCCGAACCTTCCTTGCGCTCGATCTCGAACTTGTCCTGGAAATAGCCGAGCGAATTGATGCGATCTTGCGAGCGCTTGACCAGGAAGGTGTTGAACGCGTCGCCCTCGGCAACACGGAACTCGCGGCGGATGACCTTGTCCTGGGTCTGGCGGTTGCCCGTGATCTCGATCCGCTCGACATAGGTGCGGTTCGACTCGCCGATGTGGAAGTTTATCGACATGGTCAGCGCTTCGCGGTCGCGCTGATATTCGGGACGGACGTCGGCAAAGGCATAGCCGAACGCGCCGGCCGTCTCGCTCAGCTGTTCGATCGTGTCCTCGACCGCCTTGGCGTTGTAAAACTGGCCTTCCTTGATCGCCAGCGCCGTGGCGAGGCGCTTGTCGTCGAAATCGCGGATCGCGCTGTCGACCGTGACCGGGCCGAACTTGTAGCGCGGGCCTTCTTCGACGACATAGGTGATGATGAAGTCGCGCTTGTCCGGCGTCAGCTCGGCCACTGCCGAGATCACGCGGAAATCGGCATAGCCTTCGGTCAGGTAGAATTGGCGCAGCTTCTGCTGGTCGTACGCCAGGCGATCCTGGTCGTAGCTCGTGTTCGAGCTCAGGAGGTTCATCAGGCTCGACGTCTTGGTCGCCATCTCGCCGCGCAGCTTGCCGTCGGAGAACACCTCGTTGCCGATGATGTTGATCTGGCGGACCTTGGATTTGGGACCCTCGTCGATCTCGAAGATCACGTCGACGCGGTTCTGGTCCAGGCTGACCATCTTCGGCTCGATGTTCGCGGCGAAGCGGCCCTGGCGGCGATAGAGTTCGACGATCCGCGCCACGTCGGCGCGGACCGCGGTGCGAGTAAAGATCTGGCGTGGGGCCAGCCGCACTTCCTTCTGGATCTTGTCGTTCTTGAGGCGCTTGTTGCCCTCATAGATCACGCGGTTGATCACCGGGTTCTCGCGAATGCGGATCACCACGTCGTCGGTCGTCGTGTCGATCTCGACATCGGCGAGCAGCTCGGAGGCGAGCAGATCCTTGATCGCCTGGTCGATCGTCTCGTTGGTGAAGGCCTCGCCGGCGCGCAGCCTGGTGTAGGACAGCACCGTCTCGGGCTCGAGGCGCTGCGAACCCTGGACGCGGAGCGAGCGGATCGTGCGCGCCTGCTGCACCGGGACGGGTGCAACAACCACAGGTGCCGCGGCCTGGGGCGCGGGCGCCGGGACGGGCATCACCCTCCGGGCAGGCGCGGTCTGCGCGGATGCGAGGCCCGAGAGCATGGTGCCCGCGAGCAGCGTCGCAGTGGCGCGTGCGCCGAAATGATAAACCTTGATCGTCACATCCCACCCCAAGTCGGATTTCGAGTAATTGCCGCTGCCCACGCGACGCCGGAACAACCGCCCTGCCTCAACCGCATCAGCCGATCAACCCGGCCAGATTTCTCCACACGCCGAATGCGCCCAGATCGTTCAACGTCACCAGCAGCATCAGCGCCAATATTGCGATCAGACCACCCCGGAAGGCCCATTCCATCACCTTTGGCTCGACCGGGCGGCGGCGTACGGCTTCGACTGCGTAGAACAGAAGATGCCCGCCATCCAGCACTGGAACTGGCAACAGGTTGATGAATCCGAGATTAATCGAAATGAGTGCGATGAAGCCGATCAGCTCAACCGGCCCCAGCGAGAAGCTCTCGCCAGACATTTTGGCGATACGCAAGGGGCCGCCCATTTGCGAGAGCGGAACGCGGCCGAGGATAAGCTGCTTCAGCCCCTCGGCAGTCATGACGACCAGGCCCCAGGTCCGCACCACTCCCACGACCGGCGCCTCGATAAGGGAAACCGGCTCGAACTTCGATTGGGCCGGCCCGATCCCCAGCATGCCGCGCTGCGTCACATTGCCAAACCGGTCCTTGAACGAGTCGCTACCGATGACGGTCTGCACGGTCTGCGTCCGACCGCCCCGCTCATAGGTGACGGTCACCGTCTCTCCAGCGCGGATCGCGGTGTAGAAGGCCATATCGTCGAACGCGTCGATCGTGCGTTCGCCTAGTTCCCGGATGCGATCGCCCGATTGAAGGCCAGCTTGCGCCGCCGCGCTGCCCGGCACGACCGTACCCACCACAGGCGGCGTGATACGCTGGCCGTAAGCGAAGGCGAAAGCGCCGAGAATAACGATGGCCACGATAAAATTGGCAATCGGCCCGGCAGCGACGATGATCGCACGCTGCCACAATGGCTTGGCCTGGAACGTTCGGGCGCGTTCCTTCGCGGGCAACGCCAGCCACTCCGACGTGGGCTGGCTCGCCGGATTCATGTCACCGGCGAAACGGACATATCCACCGAGCGGCAGCCAGCCAAATTTCCACCGCGTGCCGCGCTTGTCGGTGAATCCGACAACTTCTCGGCCGAAGCCGATCGAAAACTCCTCAGCCTTCACCCCGAACCAGCGCCCGGCGAGATAGTGTCCCAGTTCGTGCAGGAACACGAGCGGTCCTAGGACGATGAGGAACGCCAGGAGATAGATCAGGATGCCGGGAGATTGGATCAAAGAACGCAGTCCTTCACACGCTCGCCCGCATAGGCCCGTGCTTCGGCGTCGATCGCCAGCACGGCATCCAGCGACTCCGGGGCAGCGGGGTCGTAACGCGCCAGCGTATCGGCAACGATTGCGGCAATTTCAAGAAATCCGACGCGCCCCTCCAGGAAGGCCGCCACCGCGACTTCGTTGGCCGCGTTGAGGATCGCCGGGCGCGCACCGCCCGCGCTCAGCGCATCGCGCGCCAGTGCCAGCGCCGGGAAGCGCCAGTCGACCGGCGCTTCGAAGTCGAGCCGGCCGACCCTGACTAGGTCGAGCCGCTCGCACGGCGTCGCCATGCGATCGGGCCAGGCCAGCGCATAGGCGATCGGGATGCGCATGTCGGGCGAGCCGAGCTGCGCGAGCACCGATCCGTCGACATATTCGACCATCGAATGGATCACCGACTGGCGGTGGATCACCACGTCGAACTGGTCGGCGCGCAACGGGAACAAGTGGAACGCCTCGATCAGCTCGAGGCCCTTGTTCATCATCGTGGCCGAATCGACCGAGATCTTGGCGCCCATCGACCAATTGGGGTGCGCCACCGCCTGTGCCGGGGTGATCGCACCCATCTGGTCATGGCTATAGTCGCGGAACGGCCCGCCGCTGGCGGTCAGGATGATCCGGCTGACGCGATCGGGCGCCGTACTGTCGAGGCACTGGAACACCGCATTGTGCTCGGAATCGACCGGCAGCAGCGTCGTGCCGTGATTGCGCGCGGCCGCAGTCATCACGTCGCCCGCCGAGACCAGCGCCTCCTTGTTGGCCAGCGCGACCGTCCCCCCAGCTTCGAGCGCCGCCATCACCGGCTTGAGCCCGGCGGTGCCGACGATCGCCGCCATCGTCCAGTCGGCGCCCATCCGCGCCGCCTCGCACACCGCACCGGCCCCTGCCCGCGCCTCGACCCCGCTCCCGGCAAGCGCCGCACGCAGTGCCTCCAGGCACGTCTCGTCCGCCACCACCGCGAGCTTGGCGCGCGTCCGGATCGCCGCGGCGGCGAGCTTGGCGACATCGCGATGCGCCGTCAGCGCGACCACTTCGAACGCCTCGGGCGAGCGCTCGATCAGGTCGAGCGTCGAGCTTCCCACCGATCCGGTGGCGCCGAGAATCGTCACGCTTTTCATTAGGCGAACGCCAATACCAGCAATGCCGCCACCGGGGCTACCGCGACGAGCCCGTCGAGCCGATCGAGCACCCCGCCATGCCCGGGCAGCAGATTGCCCGAATCCTTCACCCCCGCGCGGCGCTTGAGGTGACTCTCATACAGGTCGCCGATCTGCGACAGCGCCGCGAGCACCGGGGTGCACAACGCCAGGACGAACGGCAGCCCAAACCCCGCGACCAGCACCGCCGCGAACACGCCCGACGCGACCAGTCCGCCGAAGAACCCCGCCCAGGTCTTGTTGGGGCTGATCGCCGGCGCGAGCTTGGGCCCGCCGATCGCGCGCCCAGCGAAATAGGCGCCGGTGTCGCTCGCCCAGACCAGGGCCATCGCCCAGAAGGTGAATAGGAAACCGTGCACCGCGTGCGCGCGCAGCACCAGCAACCCGAGCACCGGCAGCCCGACATAGAGCGCGCCCAAGGCGAGCTGCGGCTTCCGCGTCACCGCGCCGAGGAAGAAGGCGGCGGCGAAGACGAGTCCCAGCGCCAGGAAGCCCGGCCCCGCGGCCAGCCCCGGCGCCATGATCGCCAGCGGCACGGTCAGCGCATATTGCACGAGGCGCTTCTGCCGCGGGCTCGCGCCAGCAAGATCGGCCCATTCGCCCATCATCAGCACCCCGCCGATCGCGACGAGCATCCAGAACACGAACCCGCCTAACCACAAAGCCGCGAACGTCACCGCGATCAGCACGATCGCGACGATCAGCCGCTTGCCGAGATCGGAATTTCGGCTGCTCACAGGCCCCCGAAGCGCCGCTGGCGCTGCCCGAAATGATCGAGCGCGCTGGCGAGCGCCTTCTCGTCGAAATCGGGCCACAGCGTGTCGACGAACAGCAATTCGGCATAGGCCGCCTGCCAGAGCAGGAAATTCGACAGGCGCTGCTCGCCGGAGGTGCGGATCAGCAGATCGAGCGGCGGCAAGTCCGCGGTAGTGAGCTCGGCGTCGAAGCGCGCCTCGTCGATCGTCGCGGGGTCGAGCGTGCCATCGCGCGCCTGCTCGGCGAGCCGGCGAGCCGCCCCCAAGATCTCGGCCTGCGCACCATAATTGAGCGCAATGACCAGGGTCGGGCCCGGATTGTTCGCGGTACGCGCGATCGCCGCATCGATCATGCTCACCAGATCGGGCGACAGCCCGCGCCAGTCGCCGATCACGCGCAGCCGCACGCCTTCCTCGACGAGTTCGTCGAGCTCGCTCGCCAGGAAATGGCGCAGCAGCCCCATCAGGTCGCGGACTTCTTCTTCGGGTCGCCGCCAATTCTCCGAGGAGAAGGCATAGAGCGTCAGCACCTCGACCCCGAGCGTGCGCGCGGCGCGCGCGACGCGGCGCACGGCCTCGACCCCCTGCTTGTGCCCGGCGATGCGCGGGAGGAAGCGCTTCTTCGCCCAGCGCCCATTGCCGTCCATGATGATGGCGACATGGCGCGGCGGCGTGCCGCTGGGCAGGTCGGGGGCCGGTCTAGTCGCCACCGATCAACCCCGACCGTTCGTGCTGCGCTTGTCGAAGCACCGTATTTCTTCTCTCCGGCCGGCGAAGAAAGAACCGCCCTTCGACAGGCTCAGGGCGCACGGGCGCCGGAGCATCGGAGAGGCGCAGCCCGTCACTTGCCCAGGATTTCCTTTTCCTTCGCCGCTGCCGCCGCATCGATGTCGGCGATCGTGGCGTCGGTGATCTTCTGGACCTCGGTCTCGTGGCGCTTGCGCTCGTCCTCTCCGAACACGCCCTTCTTCTCGTCGGTCTTGAGGCTGTCATTGCCGTCGCGGCGGACGTTGCGCGCCGCGATCCGCGCCTTCTCGGCATATTGGTTGGCGAGCTTGGCGAGCTCCTTGCGGCGCTCCTCGGTCAGGTCGGGGATCGGCAGGCGCAACGTCTGGCCGTCGACGATCGGGTTGAGCCCGAGCCCCGCCGAGCGGATCGCCTTGTCGACCGGGCCGACATTGGTCTTGTCCCACACCTGGACCGAGAGCATCCGCGGCTCGGGCGCCGAGACGCTGGCGAGCTGGTTGATCGGCATGTGCGAGCCATAGACCTCCACGGTCACCGGATCGAGCAGCGTGGTCGATGCCCGGCCCGTGCGCAGGCCCTGGAGGTCGTGCTTGAGCGCCTCGACCGCGCCGGCCATGCGGCGCTCGAGATCTGCCTTGTCGTAAGCGGCCATTTACGGCTCTCCTCTTATGCGGAAACGGGTTCGTTCTGGACGATCGTCGAGGCGCCCTCGCCGCGCAGCACGGCCAGGAGATTGCCTTCGTCGCGGATGTTGAACACCACGATCGGGATGTTGTTGTCGCGACACAAAGCCACGGCGGACGCGTCCATCACCTTCAGATTGTCTGCAAGGACGCGGTCGTAACTCAGGGAATCATAGCGCGTTGCCGTCGGCACCTTCTTGGGATCGGCGTCGTAGATGCCATCGACCGAAGTGCCCTTGAACAGCGCGTCGCAATCCATCTCGGCGGCGCGCAGCGCGGCGGTGGTGTCGGTGGTGAAGAACGGCAAGCCGGTGCCGGCGGCGAAGATCACCACGCGCCCCTTCTCCATGTGGCGTTCGGCGCGGCGCCGGATATAGGGTTCGCAGACGCTCGCCATCGGAATCGCCGACTGGACGCGAGTCTGCACGCCGACCTTCTCGAGCGCATTCTGCATCGCGAGTGCGTTCATCACCGTCGCGAGCATGCCCATATAGTCGGCGCTGGCGCGGTCGAACCCCTGCGCCGCCCCCGCCAGCCCGCGGAAAATATTGCCTCCGCCGACGACCATGCAGACTTCCAGGCCCGTCTCGACTGCCTCCTTCACCTCGGCCGCCACGCGGTCGCAGGTCGCCGGATCGATGCCGAACTGGCCCGATCCCATCAGGACCTCGCCCGAGAGTTTGAGAAGAATACGTTTGAAGCGGGGAGCGGTCATGAAAACCTTGTCGGTAACAGCGGATACGGGAAGCGGCGCGGACCCTAGAGGAGGCACGATCACCGGACAAGCCAAGAAGCTGTGCAGAACGCGCCGCTTCATCCCACGCAAAACTCCATCAGCCCGGCTACGTGCCAGGCCAGCACGATGCGAACCGATGCAACCGAAAACCAAAACGGGCGCCGCCACCCAAGGGTGACAGCGCCCGCCATTCAGGTCCGGGAAGACCTTACTTGGTGAGACCGGCGGTGGCAGCCACTTCGGCGGCGAAATCGCTCTCTTCCTTCTCGATGCCTTCGCCGAGCTGGAAGCGGACATAGTCGGTGAGCGTGATCGTCGCGCCGGCATCCTTGCCGGCCTTGGCGATCACGTCCTGCACCGGGGTCTTGCCGTCCATGACGAACGCCTGGGTGAGCAGCGCGTTCTCCTTCTTGAACTTCTCGACCGGCCCGTTGAGGATCTTCTGCGCGACCTCGTCCGACTTGCCGACGATCTTGTCGGCGTTCTTCTCGCGCAGGATCGCAGCCTCGCGCTCGACGACCTCGGGATCGAGATCCTCGACCGACAGCGCCAGCGGGAACGCGGCGGCAATGTGCATCGCGATCTGCTTGCCGAGCGGCTCGAGCACGTCGACGCCGGCATCCGATTCGAGCGCGACGAGCACGCCGATCTTGCCGAGGCCCGGCGCCGCTGCATTGTGGACGTAGGGGATCACTGCGCCCTTGGTCACTTCGACCTTCTTGGCGCGACGCAGGACCTGGTTCTCGCCGATCGTCGAGATGTTGTTGGTCAGCACTTCCTCGACAGTGCCGCCCTGGGGCAGCTTGGCCGCCTTGAGCGCGTCGATGTCGTCGCCGGTCTCGAGCGCAACCGCGGTCACGTCACGGACGAAGCCCTGGAAGATCTCGTTCTTGGCGACGAAGTCGGTCTGCGAATTGACTTCGACCGCAACGCCCTTGGTGCCGGCGACGGCGATGCCGACCAGGCCCTCGGCGGCGGTGCGGCTCGACTTCTTGGCAGCGGCGGCAAGGCCCTTGGTGCGCAGCCAATCGACTGCAGCTTCCATGTCGCCATTGGTCTCGGCCAGCGCCTTCTTGCAATCCATCATGCCGGCGCCGCTCTTTTCGCGGAGCTCCTTCACGGCTGCTGCAGTGATCTCGGCCATGTTTCTTTCCTCTAGCTTGGCGGCCAGGACGCAATCCCGGCCAGATAATCAAATCCCCGTTCGCCCTGAGCTTGTCGAAGGGCCGTTCTTCTTTGGCCCAGCACGGGAGAAGAAGTACGGGGCTTCGACAGGCTCAGCCCGAACGGGGATGGGATCGACGCTCCGAACTGACCGAGCGCCTAGTGCCACCCCATGTCAGTTCGGAGACAATCGATTTCAACTCACGCGTCGATCTGACGTTCGCCCTCTTCGGCCTGCTCCGGCGTGGTCGCGGCGGCGGGCGCCTCGAACTCCTCGGCGGTGACGACCGGTGCGTCGGCGGCAGGCGCCTCTTCAGCGGCCGGTGCCGGTGCCGGGGCAACGAGTGCCTCCTCGACCGGGGGCTGCTCGGCGGCGCCGAAGTCGAAGCCCTGGTTGCGCTGCTGCTCCTGTCCACCGCGGGTCGCGGCGATCGCCACGGCTTCGCAATAGAGACGGATCGCGCGCGAAGCGTCGTCGTTTGCCGGAACCGGGAAGGCGATGCCGTCGGGGCTGACGTTCGAGTCGAGGATCGCGACGACGGGGATGCCGAGCGTGTTGGCTTCCTTGATCGCCAGCTCCTCCTTGTTCGCGTCGATCACGAACATGATGTCGGGAACGCCGCCCATGTCGCGGATGCCGCCGAGCGAGAGCTCGAGCTTGTCCTTCTCGCGGGTGAGCTGGAGCACTTCCTTCTTGGTCAGGCCATGCGTGTCGCCCGACAGCTGCTCTTCGAGCGTCTTGAGGCGCTTGATCGAGTTGCTGATGGTCTTCCAGTTGGTGAGCATGCCGCCCAGCCAGCGATGGTTGACGAAATGCTGGTTCGCGCGGCGGGCTGCCTCCGCGATCGGCTCCTGCGCCTGGCGCTTGGTGCCGACGAAGAGGACCTTGCCGCCCGAAGCGACGGTCGACGACACGAACTCGAGCGCGCGCGCGAACAGCGGCACGGTCTGCGAGAGGTCGATGATGTGGACGCCGTTGCGATCGCCGAAAATGTAGGGCTTCATCTTCGGGTTCCAGCGGTGAGTCTGGTGGCCGAAGTGCGCGCCCGATTCGAGCAATGCCTGCATGGAGACGACAGGAGCCGCCATAGGGATATATCCTTCCGGTTAAGCCTCTGGGAAGCGAGTGACCAGGCTGTCGCCGTGGCACCGGTTTATGATGCTTCCCATGCGGGGTTGAGGCGGCGCGCTTAGCCGAAGTGCATCGGACACGCAAGAAGAACAAATTTGGAACACCCCATTGACGACGGAACGTTAACGGAACATACGGGGTTCAGAAGCGGGGCATGGAACGCCCGGCTACGCCAAGTGGTTGGAATTGTTGAATTCCCGCCGGTTCGCGTGCGGACAGGAGCTGAACGATGACTGGATTCGCGATCACCATGCTGTTCGGCGCTACCTTCGTGGCCGCCGCCTGGACGCTCTACGCCAGCATCCGTCCGCAGCTCCATCGTTTCACCGAACTGTTCGGCTCGGTCGTCGAACTGCCCGCGCTGCCGCCGCGGTTCGGCCGGGTTACGGTTCGCGCCGTTCCAGCACGGCTGCCGACGCGGAAGCAGCTCCGCGCTGCTGCCTGATGCGACGATAGCTGCGCACGCTGAACGGGATTGCCGCCAGATAGGCCAGCGCGAGCAGTGCCAGCGTCGGCCACGGCGCCGATACCAGGGCGGCGACGAGCACCACCAGCACCGCAAGCGCTTCGAAGCGCAGCCGCTCCTTGAGCCGGATCGTCGGCGCATAGGTGGCGATGCTCGAAATCATCAGTACGGCGATGAACGCCGTCCACGGTGCGATCACTGCGGGCGTGCGCAGCCAATGATAGGCGGTTTCGACGAGCGCGACCGGCGTCAGGTCGTGCACCGGTGGACGGAGCAGCTCGCCCGTCCACAGCCAGAGATAGAGCGGCGCCATCGCCAGCAGCGCGCCTGCCGGCGCGGGCACGCCGGTGAGGAAACCCGCCGATTTGTGCGGCTGGTGCTCGCGATCGATATTGGCGTTGAATCGCGCCAGCCGCAGCGCGCAGAACAGGGCGAGCAGCAGCGCGATCATCCAGCCGAACCGCCCCAGGCTGTTGAGCGACCAGAGATACAGGATCAGCGCCGGCGCGACGCCGAACGAGATCGCGTCGGACAGGCTGTCGAGCTCGGCGCCGAAGCGGCTCTCGGCGCGGACTAGCCGGGCGATCTTGCCGTCGATCCCGTCGAGCACCGCGGCGGCAAGCACCATCAGCACCGCGACTTCCCAATTGCCCAGGATCGCAAAGCGAATCGCCGTCAATCCCGAGCAGAGCGCGAGCGCGGTTACCGTATTGGGCAGCACCGCGCGCAGCGGGATGCCGCCTTCGCGGGGAAATCGGGATATCCGACGGCCCGCCCGCGGCGGTCTCATTGCGCGATGCCGGTTGCGCGCGGCGCTCCCTTGCGCGCCAGGATCGTCTCGCCGGCGATCGCGCGCTGGCCGAGCGCGACTTCGACGCCATAGGCTTCGGGAATGAAGACATCGACACGGCTGCCGAACCGGATCAGCCCGACACGCTGCCCGCCGACGACCATGTCGCCGGCCTTGACGAAGCTGACGATGCGGCGCGCGACCAGGCCGGCGATCTGGGTGAAGCCGATGCGCTGGCCGTCCTTGTCCTCGACGATGATGTGCTGACGCTCGTTTTCCTCGCTCGCCTTGTCGAAATCGGCGTTCATGAACTTGCCGGCGATATAGATGACGTGGCGGATCGTGCCCGTGATCGGGGTGCGATTGATGTGCACGTCGAACACGCTCATGAACACCGAAACGCGCAGCATGCTGCCCTCGCCCAGCGCCTGCGGGCCGGCGAGTTCGGGCGGCAGCTCGACGCGCTCGACCATCGTGATCAGCCCGTCGGCGGGCGAGACGATCAGCCCCTCGCCCTGCGGCGTCACGCGGACCGGGTCGCGGAAGAACGCCGCGACGCCAATCGTCAGGAACACCAGGGGCCAGGTGATGAAATCCCACACGAACAGGCTGAGCAGTGCGATGGCGGCGGCGATCAGGGTATATTTACGGCCCTCGGGATGGATGTCGGGAAACCGCCATTTTACAGTCGAAGTACCGAGGGGGGGCTTGTCGAGCGATGCCATGCCGGGCGGTGTAGCGGCAAGGTGCGCGCTTTCCTAGACACCGGTGCGATAATCATGTGATCCTTCGCGCGAGGTTCGCGCGCCTCGAATTCCCTGCTTGCAATGTAGGATTTGCTCTACTTGCCTTTGGTGGCCGATCGCGTGCCTGTCCGGTTCCTGGACGCCGCCGGCATTGGTCGCGTGAAATGCTTTTCGCCTAACCTTTACTAACCTTCCGCGGCCCCGCCGCATTTGCACGGCAGCAAACCGCTTGTCGCAGATCGGCTTTGCGGCGGCGCAAGGCTAGTGTATCTGCCCGTCGAGCCGTTCGAGTGCGGGGACGGTTATCCCCGATTAATGCAACTACCGCGCTTGAATGTTCGTTCGTTTTGGCCAAAGCGCGTGCGCCCCGGTTGCCACGAAACCTGCAAAGGATCCCAATGCCCGCATCGACCGTCTCCGCCAAGCAGCGCCGTCAAAGCATGCGCGCCGCCGGAGTGTCCTCGCCCTGGGTCATGTTCCTCAAGGGGTTCTTTAAGCATCCGGTGATGGTCGGCGCCATCGCGTCCTCGTCGCAGAAACTGGTCAACCGGATGCTCGACAAGGTCGACTGGGACAATTGCAAGCTGTTCGTCGAATACGGTCCCGGCGTCGGCACCTTCACCCGCCCGATCCTCAAGCGGCTGGCGCCCGACGCCAAGCTGATCGTGATCGACACCAATCCCGACTTCATCCGCTATCTCAAGCACACGATCGACGATCCGCGCTTCATCGCGCTCAACGAATCGGCCTCTGAGATCAAGCGGATCATCGCCGATCACGGCTTCGACCATGCCGATTATATCGCCTCGGGTCTGCCCTTCTCGACGCTGCCGACGGGCGTGGGCGATGCGATCGCGCACGCGACGCACGACGTGCTGCGCAAGGACGGCGCCTTCCTCGTCTATCAATACAATCCCAAGGTGAAGAACTTCCTCACCCCCTATTGGGAGCATATCGATCACGAGGTCGAACTGTGGAACCTGCCCCCGGCGCAGCTCTGGTGGGCCTGGAAGAAGTGAGCGCGCCCGACGGCGCTTGATCCCCCTCCCCCATATCCCTAGACGCTCGCCCAAACCTTCAAAAAGGAAGCGAGCACATGGCGAAGATCAAGGTTGCAACGCCGGTCGTGGAGATCGACGGCGACGAAATGACGCGGATCATCTGGGAATGGATCCGCGAGCGCCTGATCCTCCCCTATCTCGACATCGACCTCAAATATTATGATCTCGGCGTCGAGAAGCGCGACGAGACCAACGACCAGATCACGATCGATTCGGCCGAGGCGATCAAGCAGTATGGCGTCGGCGTGAAGTGCGCCACGATCACCCCTGACGAGGCGCGGGTCGAGGAATTCGGCCTCAAGGAAATGTGGAAGTCGCCCAACGGCACGATTCGCAACATCCTGGGCGGGACGATCTTCCGCGAGCCGATCGTGATCTCGAACGTGCCCCGCCTGATCCCGGGCTGGACCAAGCCGATCGTCGTCGGCCGCCACGCGTTCGGCGACCAGTATCGCGCGACCGACTTCAAGGTGCCGAGCGCCGGCAAGCTCCGCCTCGTCTGGGAAGGCGACAATGGCGAGACGATCGACCGCGAAGTCTACAAGTTCAAGGACGCGGGCGTCGCGCTGGCGATGTACAATCTCGACGATTCGATCCGCGACTTCGCGCGCTCGTCGATGAACTACGGCCTGGGCCGCGGCTGGCCGGTGTACCTCAGCACCAAGAACACGATCCTCAAGGCCTATGACGGGCGCTTCAAGGACATCTTCCAGGAAGTGTTCGAAACCGAGTTCGCCGCGCAGTTCAAGGACGCTGGCATCGTCTACGAGCACCGCCTGATCGACGACATGGTCGCATCGGCGCTCAAGTGGCACGGCGAATTCGTCTGGGCCTGCAAGAACTATGACGGCGACGTCCAGTCGGACCAGGTCGCCCAGGGCTTCGGCTCGCTCGGCCTGATGACCTCGGTGCTGATGTCGCCAGACGGCAAGACGATCGAGGCCGAGGCCGCGCACGGCACTGTCACTCGCCACTATCGCCAGCACCAGCAGGGCAAGGCGACCTCGACCAACCCGATCGCGTCGATCTTTGCCTGGACCGGCGGCCTCAAGTATCGCGGCAAGTTCGACGAGACTCCCGAGGTCGTGCGCTTCGCCGAGACGCTCGAGAAGGTCTGCGTCCAGACGGTCGAGGGCGGCGCGATGACCAAGGATCTCGCCTTGCTGATCGGCCCGGACCAGGCCTGGATGACCACCGAGCAGTTCTTTGAAGCGATCCGCGTCAACCTCGAGACCGAAATGGGCAAGTGGAACTGATCTCCACCCGTCCTTTTCACTAGACCGTTCGCCGCCCCCGCTTCCGAGCAGGGGCGGCGAATTGCTTTCGGGCCTATTTAATTTCGCACAGGCCCACCCAACGGGCTGACAAGTACGGCGCGCGCCGCTTTAATGGGCGCATGCTAAATCTCACCAATACCGGCTTCAGCGACACGTTGGTGATATTGGGGGCAGCGGGGCTGGTCATCCCCGCCTTCGCGCGCTTCCGGATCAGCCCGGTGATCGGGTTCATCCTGGTCGGCGCGCTGGTCGGCCCCGCGGGATTGGGCACGCTCGTCGGCCAGTATCCCTGGCTCTATTACCTCACCATCTCGGACAGCCACTCGATCGAGCCGTTCGCCGAGTTCGGCATCATCCTGCTGCTGTTCTCGATCGGGCTCGAGCTCTCGTTCCGAAGGCTGTGGGCAATGCGAAAGCTGGTGTTCGGGGTCGGCGCCGCCGAACTGTTCGGCGCGGGGCTGATCCTGGCCGCCGCGCTCTATCTGACCGGGCTGAGCACCGGCGGTGCAATCGGGCTCGGACTGGCGCTGGCGCTCTCCTCGACCGCGCTCGTGGTGCCGATCGCCGGTACGACCAGCGCAGTCGGACGCGCGGCGTTCGCGATGCTGCTGTTCGAGGATCTGGCGCTGGTGCCCATCATCTTCATGCTCGGCGCGCTGGCGCCCGCAGCGGCGAGCGACGGCGGATGGGTGCTGCTCAACACGCTGGGCCTGGGCGTGATGACGATCGCGATCCTGTTCGTCGCCGGGCGGCTGCTGCTGCCACGGATGTTCGCGCAGGCGGCGCGGACCAAGAGCCCCGAACTGTTCCTCGCCGCCAGCCTGCTCGTGGTGATCGCCGCGAGCCTCGCCACCACCGCAGCGGGGCTGTCGCCGATCGTCGGCGCGCTGATCGCCGGGCTGCTGATCGCCGAGACCGAATATCATGGCGAGGTCGAGTCGATCACTGCGCCGTTCAAGGGACTTGCACTCGGGGTATTCCTGATCACCGTCGGCATGCGCCTCGATCTCGGCTTCGTCCTCGCGCATTGGGCACCCTTGCTCGGCGCGACCGTCATGGTGATGCTAGTCAAGGTCGCAGTGACCACCGGGCTGCTCAAGCTCTCGGGCGCGCGCACCGGCACCGCCACCGAAACCGGGGTGCTGATGGCGAGCCCGTCCGAGACCACGCTGATCGTGCTGGGCGTCGCGGGCGCCGCCGGGTTGATCACCGGGGGCACCGCGACCTTCTGGACCACCGTGACCGCGATCGGCCTGACCGCGACGCCGCTACTCGCCAAGGCGGGCCAGTTCTTCTCCCGCCAGATCGAGCGGCAGGAAAAGAACGACACGCCCGCAATAACCGACGCGGCCGGGCCGGGGACGGTGGTGATCGGCTTCGGCCGGGTCGGGCGTACCGTCGCCGACATGCTGCGGCGGCATGATTTGCCCTATCTCGGCGTCGATGCCGACATCGACAACGTCACCGCGGCGCGGCGCGACGGCCATCCCGTGCTGTTCGGCGACGTCACCCGCGGGGAGCTGGTCGACCAGCTCAAGCTCGGCCACGCCAAGGCGCTGGTGCTGACGATGGACGATCCGGTGCTGACCGTGCGCCTTACCAAGCGCGTCCGCGGCTGGGTGCCCGATCTGCCGATCATCGCCCGTGCGCGCGATGCCGACCACGCCGCCGAGCTCTACAAGGCGGGCGCGACCGATGCGGTGCCCGAGACGCTCGAAAGCTCGCTCCAGCTTTCCGAGGCGGTGCTCGTCGATATCGGCATCGCGGTGGGGCCGGTGATCGCATCGATCCACGAGAAGCGCGACGAGATGCGCAAGGCGATCAAGGCGGCGTCGAACCTCGATCGCGAGCCGCGGCTGCGGCGGATCAGGCAAAGCGAGGTGCCCGGCCAGGCGTAGCCCGCGAGCGGTTCATCGGGCTTGCCTGACCGCGTTCAGCCGCGCTTCACGCGCATTGCCGGAACGTTTCCGCGTTGCCGGCCGTATCGCACGGCAGGATGAGGAGGAGAATCATCATGAAGACCATCACCGGCCTCGCGGCGCTCGCCGCGGCGCTCGTCGTCGCCAGCCCCGCCGCCGCGCAGACCGGCACGCGCTATGCCGGCAGCAGCTCGTATCAGGACGAGGATGCGCGCTTCGATGCCGCGCAGCGCCGCTTCGACAATGAGTATGAGCAATTCCAGGCCGCGCTCGACCGCTATCGCCGCTACCGCGCCTCCGCGCGCCCCGCCTATGACGACCGCGGCTATCAGGACGACGAGAATTACGAGCCGTCGCGCTATTATCGCCAGGGCAATTACCAGGAGCGTGTGCTCACCCAGGACGAGCGCGTCTATCGCGGCGACGACGGGCGCTATTATTGCCGTCGTAGCGACGGCACCACCGGGCTGATCGTCGGCGCGGCGGCAGGCGGGCTGTTCGGCAACGTCATCGCGGGCCGCCGCTCGAGCACCGTGGGCACCCTGCTCGGGGCGATCGCGGGTGGTGCACTGGGATCCTCGGTCGAGCGAAACCAGCAGCAGGTCCGCTGCCGCTAAGGCCCTGCGGCCGGGATCAGGCCTGGCGGGTTTCCACCGCGATCATGGTCTCGGCCGCAAAGCGTGCGTCCTTGGGGTCGAACACGCTGCTGGGGATGAAGGTGCGGTCGGTCAGCGCGAAACCGGCCAGCCCGACGAGCTTGAACAGCCCGAGTTTCTCCTCGCGCGGCGGCACGCCGTCGCGCTCGATCGTGGTGGCGCCGACATAGACCTCGCCGTGGCGGGTGAACGCGACATGCGGCGCGAGCAGCACATGCCCGCCATTGTACGTCGCTTCGACGCATTTGGTGTGGACGATCGCTTCGAACAGGATCGGCAGGGCGACCGCCGTAGCGGGCTGGGCTTCGTTGGGGCTAGAGGACATCGCGGCCGGATACGCCTTCCGCCGCAGTGCAGCAAGAGTGTGCAGATACGGATGCGGGTCAGCGCTCCGCCAGATCGGCGACCGGCACCCGCAGATCAACTTCGACTCCGCTCGCCGGATAGCGCCGCGCGACGCTGCCGGTGCCGATCAGCCCCATGTCGATCAGCCGGGTCCCGAACCCGGTGTGCGCCGGCTCGGATACTGCCGGCCCGTCATATTCGCGCCAGCACACCACCAGCTCGTCGCCCCGCCCGCCGGGCTCGACACGCCAGTGCAGCGCGACGCGCCCCGCCTCGGCCGAGAGCGCGCCATATTTGGCGGCGTTGGTCGCCAATTCGTGGAGCACCAGCGCGAGCCGGACGCTGGCCGAGGCCCCGAGTGCGACTTCGGGGCCCTTCACGTCAAACCGCTCGCCATGCATTGCGAGCAGCCCGTCGGCGAGCTCAGCCAGCGAGGCGCTCTGCCATCCGCCGCGGCCCAGCACGTCATGCGCATGCCCCAGCGCGACGACACGCTTCTCGAATGCCTTCACCGCGTCCTTCTCGGTAACCCCGCGCAGCGTCCGGCTGGCGAGCGACTGGACCATCGCCATCGTGTTCTTGAGCCGGTGCGCCAGCTCGTCGCGCATCACTTCCGCCGCTTCGCGTGCGCGTACCGCGTCGGTAACTTCGATCACCGTGTCGATCATCCCGCATATGGTGCCGTCGGCGCGCCTGAGCGGCGAGAAGCAGAAAGTGAACCATGCCCGCTCCGGCCCGTTGCCGCGATCGACCTCAAGCGGGAAGTTCTCGAAGAAGCTCGGGATCCCCGCATAGGCCTGCCCGACCAGCGGGCCGATCGCATCCCACGCCTCCGCCCAGACCGTGTCGAACCCTCGGCCGAGCGCCGCGGGCTTGCCGCCGAGGATCGCGCGAAAGGAGTCGTTGTGGATCGTCACCCGTTCGTGGCCCCAGACCAGTGCCATCGGGAAACGCGATTCGATCACCAGCGCCACCGCGGAGTGAAGCTCGGGCGGCCATTGCCCGGCGGGACCGAGCGCCGTCTTCTCCCACGCGAACTCGCGCACCGCGATGCCCATCGCGCCGCCGTCCATTCTCGCTAGAGCGGCACCCCCCGCCTGCATTCCCCCGACATGGCCCTTCTTGAAAAAATCGTTCCACAGAATGACGTTAGCATTCACCTGCATATAGCAAGCGCGCCGCGCCACACTAACCTGCATCAGCCCTGCGGTTTCGGCTGCTCCAACTTCCGTACCAACACCATTACGGCCTTCACCGGAGCCGCCGATTTACCGCGGATCAGCTACGTCTGGGGCAGAGGGGAGCGAGGAGAACACCCCCCCGAATGTCCGTCGACCGTCTGCTTGCCCAACACATGCGTATCCTTGCCAACGTGGAGTCCGTCGAGCGCTTCTCGGAGGGGCCCCCGCCTGCGCAGAACGACAATTTCGCCGATCGCCGGTGGTGCTTCACGCGTGACCTGCTGCTCCACTTCGCCAAGATGGAATCGACCGTTTATGGTCCGATGATGAACGACCGCCGCGACCATGCGCAGCGGGCCGCGGCACGCGCGAGCGTCGAGACCGCGACGTTGATGCGCGAGTTTCGCGAGCATGTCGCCCGCTGGACCGATGCGCATCCCGCGGCGCAGTGGGACACCTATGGGCGTGCGGTAACGCAGCTGATGCAGCGGATCCGTGCGCGGATCGACGAGGAAGCGGCCGAGATCGTCCCACTCCTCCCCGTCCAGCCCGACGGCACCCGGGGCGGCCCCACCCGCGAGAGCTACGCCGCCGAGGCCTGGGAGATCCGCGGGGTATTGTTCAAGGGGACCAAGCTTCCGCGCTGAGAGGGTGCCTCAGCGCCAGAACAGCAGCAGCAGGATGATGATCGGCAGCGGAATTCCCAGCAGCCACAACAATATGCCCTTGCCCATCGACCATCTCCTGTTCGGCTGATTACGGTGGCGTAAGAACCTTCATGGCCCGCGCGGGTTCCGCCCCGCGAGCAGCGGCGGATTCGCCGTTGCGGCGCGCCCCGCGACGCGCCAAGAGCCTGGCATGACCGTCCACCCCTTCGCAGTCGCCAATTTCCGCGCCTATTGGGTGGCGCGCTTCTCGGCGACGCTTGCCCAGATGGCGATGGTCATCGTCATCGGCTGGCAGGTCTATGACATCGCCCGCGAGACGATGACGATCAAGGAAGCCGCATTCCAGCTCGGGCTGATCGGCGTAGCGCAGTTCCTGCCGTTGCTCTGCTTGTCGCTGTTCGCCGGCTGGCTCGCCGACCGCATCGACCGGCGCTGGATCGCGCGCTGCGCCGTCAGCCTCGAAGTCGGCTGCGCGCTCAGCCTCGCCACGCTCACCTATACCGACACGATCACCCTGCCCGCCTTGTTCGGCATCGCCGCGCTGCTCGGCGTCGCGCGCGCCTTTGCCGGACCGGCGCTCGGCGCCTTGGCGCCCAACCTCGTCCCCAAGGAAAGCCTGCCCACCGCGATCGCGTTGAGTTCGACCGCCTGGCAGATCGGCACGGTGATCGGCCCGGCAATGGGAGGTTATCTCTACGCGGCTGGCCCCTCGGTGCCCTATTTCACCGCCGCGGGACTGTTCGGCCTCGCGCTCTGCATGCTGCTGCTGATCTCGCCGGTGCCACGCACCAGCACCAAGTTCACGGGAAGCCCCTGGGCGCAAATGATCGACGGGCTTCACTATGTCCGGCGCAACCGCCTCGTCCTCGGCGCGATCTCGCTCGACCTGTTCGCCGTCCTGCTCGGCGGCGCGACGGCGATGCTCCCGGTCTATGCGCGCGATATCCTCCAGGTCGGCTCGGAGGGCCTCGGCCACCTCCGCGCCGCCCCCGCACTCGGCGCAGTGCTCGTCGGGCTGTTCTTCTCATGGCGCCCGCTCAAGACCGAGGTCGGCATGAAGATGCTGATCGCCGTCGCGGTGTTCGGGCTGGCGACGGTCGTGTTCGGCGCCTCCGCTCCCTTCTTCACCAGCCTGATCGGTCCCGGCGCGATCGGCAGCGATTTCGCCCCCGCGGTACTGCTCTCGCTCGTCGCCCTGTTCGTGCTCGGCGCCGCCGACATGGTCTCGGTCTATGTCCGTCAGTCGCTGATCCAGCTCTACACCCCCGATCAGATGCGCGGCCGCGTCGGCGCGGTCTCGACCCTGTTCATCTCGGGATCGAACGAACTAGGCGAAGCCGAGTCCGGCTTCCTCGCCGCAGCGATCGGCCCGGTCGCCGCGGTGATCGGCGGCGGGATCGGAGCAGTGCTTGTCACGTTACTATGGGCCAAGCTATTCCCCGAGTTGAGGCGGGCTCGCACCTTCGATCCTCCGGCCAATCTCGAAGTGCCTCCCAAGGAGATGACGACATGAAGGCGAACACGATCCTCGAGACGATCGGCAACACCCCGCACATCCGCGTGCAGAAACTGTTCCCGGGCACTGAGGTGTGGATCAAGTCCGAGCGCTCGAACCCGGGCGGCTCGATCAAGGACCGCATCGCGCTGGCGATGGTCGAGGCGGCCGAGGCTTCGGGTGATCTCAAGCCCGGCGGGACGATCGTCGAGCCGACCAGCGGCAATACCGGCGTCGGCCTGGCGATGGTCGCCGCGGTCAAGGGCTACAAGCTGATCCTGGTGATGCCCGAGAGCATGAGCCTCGAGCGCCGCCGGCTGATGCTGGCCTATGGCGCGAGCTTCGACCTTACCCCGCGCGAGAAGGGAATGAAGGGCTCGATCGAGCGCGCGATGGAAATCGTCGAATCGACCGAAGGCGCCTGGATGCCGCAGCAGTTCGAAAACCCCGCGAACATCGACATCCATGTTCGCACCACCTCCCAGGAAATCCTGAACGATTTCGCGGATAGCCCGATCGACGTGGTGATCACCGGCGTCGGCACCGGCGGCCACATCACCGGCGTCGCGGAGACGCTCAAGAAGAGCTGGCCCAACCTCAAGGTCTATGCCGTCGAGCCCGAGCTTTCGCCGGTGATTTCGGGCGGTACCCCGGGCCCGCACCCGATCCAGGGCATCGGCGCCGGCTTCGTGCCGCGCAACCTCCACACCGACGCGATCGACGGCGTGATCAAGGTCGATGCCGGCGTCGCGAAGGACATGGCGCGCCGCGCCGCACGCGAAGAGGGCCTGCTCGTCGGCATCTCGTCGGGCGCCACGCTCGCCGCGATCCTCCAGAAGCTGCCCGATTTGCCCGACAACGCTCGCGTGCTGGGCTTCAACTACGACACCGGCGAGCGGTATCTCAGCGTCCCGGACTTCCTGCCGGAGAGCTGATCGCAAAAAACTCCCCTCCCTGAAAGGGAGGGGTCGGGGGTGGGTGCGCGCGTCTGCGCGCCCAAGAGACTCGTCGCCCAGCACCGAAGCGCTGGTCTGGGAGTCGAGCCCTGCCCGACGCTGAAACCACCCCTACCCCTCCCTGCAAGCAGGGAGGGGACTTGCCCCGACCATCCCTTCCCAGCGGCGTTTCGGCGTCGCAATGGTTCCAAATCGGCCCCTGCTGCGTTATGGGCGGCGACCCCGCGATTGGAGCAGCTCTTTTGTCCGCACGTCCGTCCTCCTCGATTTCCCCGCGCTGCCGCGCGCGGCTGGGCTGAACGGACCCTCACGCCATGCTGATGCGTCCCGATGCACCGATAGCGGTGCCGGCTGCCCCCTTGGCGCCGTGGCTCAAGATTCTCCTCGCGCTGTTCGCGCTCGCCGCGATCGCCATTCCCGTGCTGCTGGTCGCCACCGCGCCCCGCGTCGTCGTGCATAATCGCGCGCCGGTGGTGATCTCGAAGCGCGTCGTGCCCAAGCAGGAACTCCCCCCGGTCGAGCCGATCAAGCTCCAGGCCGTGACGCCCGACGACGCCCGCGAAATCAACGCGTCGATCCCCTTCTCAACATTGCCTAACCCCGCCGCCCGCGCCTTTAACCTCTCGGGCGCCGCAGACAGCCAGGCGCGCGCGATCGATTGCCTCGCCGCCGCCGGCTATTACGAGGCGGGCGACGATGCCAAGGGCCAGCGCGCAGTCGATCAAGTCATCCTCAACCGGATGCGCCACCCCGCCTTCCCCAAGACGATCTGCGGCGTGGTGTTCCAGGGCTCGGAGCGCAGCACCGGCTGCCAGTTCACTTTCACCTGCGACGGCGCGATGCTCCGCTACACGCCGAGCGCCGCCGCCTGGCAGCGCGCGCGCGACGTCGCCCGACTGGCGCTCACCGGCAGCGTCTATCGCCCGGTCGGCCACGCCACGCACTACCACACCAATTGGGTCGTCCCCTATTGGAGCGCGAGCCTCGAGAAGATCACCGCGGTCGACACGCATTTGTTCTTCCGCTGGACCGGCTGGTGGGGCACGCCCCCCGCCTTCACGCGCGGCTATGCCGGGGTCGAGCCCAACGTGCCCCAGATGGCCCGCCTCTCGCCCGTCCATGTCGGCGACAAGACCAACCCGCTCGAAACCGCGCTTCAAGGCGACGGCTCGCTGATCGATCCGGCGACGATCCCCGACAAGGCGGTGCCCGACCCGGTCGGCACCGGGCTCGACGCCAACCATTTCCTCGTCGTGCTCGACCGGAAAATGAACCCCGACGCCTTCGCCGCGCTGGCGATCAAGACCTGCGGCGAGCGGCTCTACTGCAAGTTCATGGCGTGGACCGATCCGGCGCAGAAGCCCGCCAAGCTCCCCGCCACCCCCCCGCAGACCGCAGCGCTCTCGTTCAGCTATCTGCGCGATCAGGCCCAGGGCTATGCCAAGGCGCTGTGGAACTGCCAGCAGTATAAGCGCCCCAGCCCGATCCAGTGCATGCGCGTCCAGCCGCCGGCCGCCGCAGCGCCGGCACCGCTCGCGTCGCCACTGCCCGATGCCAAGGCCGGCGCGCCCGTCCTCACCGGCGTGCGCCGCAAGACCGACACCGCGGCGCCGGTCCGCCCTGTCACCCTGACGCTTCCGGCGGTCAAGCCGTTGCCGACGCCCTCGCCGACCCCGACGCCGGGCAAATAGCGAGCGCCTGCGCAACCTCGAACGCGATTGGTTCGGCGACATCGGCGATGTCGGGCCTTGCCCAGCCGCTCCCGCCCGCCGTATCGACCAGCACCGTCGCCAGCCCCAACCGTCGCTGGAGCCAGCTCCGCCGTACTGCGACGACCTGCACCGCGGGATAGGGCACGATCCAGTCGCGCTGCGATAGCACCCCGCGCGTCACCTGCAGGCTGGTCGCGCGCAGCCCATAGCGATGATGGCGCCGCTGGAGCAACGCGATACCGGCCGGGACCGGCGCCAGCGCAAGCCCGAGCCACAGCAGCGGCACGAAGAACCCGGCGACGGCGAACACGACGAGCACCGGCACACCGTGTCGCAGCGCACAGCGCAGCACATGCCCCCGCCACACCGACGTCAGCGCATCCGCCTCAAAGCGCGGCAACCCCGCGGCATCGACCACCCGGGCCACTTCCTCGGCGCGCGCGAACGGCGCCATCGCTTGCCGGCCACCGGCATCGTCGCTGCCGCCGAGCGTCTGCATCTCGAGGCTATGCCAGCCGAACCGCCCGCGCACCGGCGCGCGATGGACCAGCGCGAGTTGCACGCGATCCTTGACGATCACCACTTCGCTACGCGTCAGCAGCCCGCGAATGCGCCGGAACCGCCCGCCGCGCTCGTCGAGCCGGAAACCATAGTCCCGCACGAAGGTGCGCCCCACGCCCGCGACCACCCCGAGCGCCAGCGCCGCCGCGAGCACCGCCAGTGCCGCACCGATCGTGAAGTGGCTCGCGACTTCGCTCCGCGCAGCGCCAAACAATTCGCGCCAGTCGAGCTCGATTGCCTGGTCGACTGTCTGCAGCACCGCGAAAATGCCCGCGATCCATACCAGCGAGAAGCCGAACAGCCCCTGGAGCAGTACCCGGCCCGGCGACATCGCGAACACGGTCCGCCCCGCGGGTTCCTCATCCTCGCTGGCGGCCGCCGGCAATCGCCGCAGCGCCAGCCGCAGCCGCTGCGCCTCGGCTAGGGTCACGCTGTCGAGCACCGCCTCGTCCTCGCCGCCGCCGCCGGTCTCGATCTTGACCAGCGCGAGCCCGAGCAGCCGCGCCAGCGGCTTCTGCTCGAACGAAACGTCCTGCACCCGCTCGAGCGGGATCTCTCGCCGGCTGCGGTGGAGCACGCCGCTTTCGATTACAAAGGCATCGTCAGTCAGCCGATAGGTCGCGAACCACCAGTTCAGCCAGGCGATCGCCGCGAGCGTAGCCAGCCCGGCCAAGATCAACGCGGCGCTGACCAGCAGCCCGAACCTCGTCCCGGCAGCATATAGCGCGGGGATCATCAGCAGCGTGGACGGCCCCGTTTTGAGCGCGCCGATCAACATGGTCACCGGATGCACCCGGCGCGGCGCCTCCTCGCTCACGCGGCGCTGCCGATCCGGGCGCGAATCGCGTCGCGAATCTCTTCCGCCGTCTCGCGCGTGATTCCCGGCAGCGTCACGATCGTATTGTCCGAGCCGGCAGTGTGCAGCACCAGCCGCGCCACCCCGAAATTGCGCTCCAGCGGCCCCTGCGCCACGTCGATATGCTGGACGCGCAGCACTGGTACGATCGTATGGACCTGGGTCCACCAGCCATGCGCGACATGCAGCTCGGTCCCGGTGAACGCATAGCGCCAATGCCGCCACCGCCGCGGCGGCGCGATCACCGCGAGCCAGATCCCCAGCAGCAACGCCACCCCACCCAGCACGCCGCGCACCGGCAACGCGTCGCCAAACACGATCTCGACGATCAGCGCAGCAACGATCAGGGCCAGCGCGGAAATCGCCCCGCGGACATGCATCACGCGCAGCTGGCCGCGCTCGATATTCTGAAGGGCGATGGTCAGGCTCATCGCCCGACCATGCTATGCCGTCCCGCTGCGCTCAAGCCCGATCAGGCGGCGCGGAACATCTCTGGATCGAGCGCCATCACGGCGTCGCTGCCCGCCTCGATCTTCCGGCGCAGTCCGCCAGCTTCAGGCAGGAAGCGCTCGGCATAGAAGCGCGCGGTGACCAGCTTGGCTTCGAGGAACCTAGCGTTGTCGCCGCCCACCGCCAGCGCTTCGCTTGCCGCCTTGGCCATGCGCAGCCACATCAGCCCCAGTGCCACCGTCCCGGTGAGCTGCATATAGGGGTATGCCCCCGCGCCGACATGGTTGGGGTTCTGGAAGCCGTTTGCCGCGAGCCACATCGTCGCGCCCTGGAGATGCCCCAGTGCCTTCTCCAGCCCCTCGGCAAAGCTCTTAAGCGCCTCGTTACTTTTGGCGGCGGCGACTTCCTCGCCCACTAGCCTGAAGAAAGCCTGCACTGCACGGCCGCCATTCTGCGCGAGTTTCCGCCCGACCAGATCCATCGCCTGGACGCCGTTGGTGCCCTCGTAGATCATCGAGATCCGCGCATCGCGAACATATTGCTCCATGCCCCATTCGGCGATGTAGCCATGCCCGCCATAGACCTGCTGCGCGTCGGTCGCGACCTTGTAGCCGATATCGGTGCCGACGCCCTTGATCACCGGGGTGAGCAAGCCGATCAGGTCGGATGCAAGCTGGCGCTCCTCCTCGCTCGGCGCGGCGTGCTCGAGATCGACCTGGAGCGCGCCCCACAGGCACAGCGCGCGCAGCCCCTCGGTCTGCGCCTTTGCTTCCATCAGCATCCGGCGCACGTCAGGATGGACGAACAGCGTGTCGGCCTTTTCCTGCGGCTCGGCCGGCCCGGTCAGCGCGCGGCCCTGGCGGCGGTCGTGCGCGTACTGGACGGCGTTCTGATACGCCGTCTCGCCGACTGCCAGCCCCTGGAGCCCCACGCCCAATCGCGCCGCGTTCATCATGATGAACATCGCCGCGAGACCCTTCATCTCGTCGCCGACCAGCCAGCCGATCGCGCCGTCATAGTTCATCACGCACGTCGAATTGGCGTGGATGCCCATCTTGTGCTCGATCGAGCCGCACGACACCGCGTTGCGCTCGCCGAGCGATCCGTCGTCACCCACGAAGAACTTGGGCACCACGAACAGCGAGATGCCCTTGCTGCTCTCGGGGGCCCCCGGCGTCTTGGCCAGCACCAGATGGATGATGTTGCTCGTCAGGTCGTGCTCGCCGGACGAGATGAAGATCTTGGTGCCGGTGATGCTGTACGAGCCATCGGCCTGCGGCTCGGCCTTGGTCTTAATGAGGCCCAGATCGGTGCCGCAATGCGGCTCGGTGAGGTTCATCGTGCCGCCCCATTCGCCCGAGACCATCTTGGGGACATACTTGGCCTTCTGCTCCTCGGAGCCCTTGGCGAGGAGCGCCGCGATCGCGCCGTGGGTCAGCCCCGGATACATCGCGAACGCCATGTTGGCCGAGATCATGAACTCCTGGAACGCCGTCGAGACGACGTGCGGCATCTCCTGCCCGCCAAACTCGGCCGGCGCGCTCAGCGTACCCCAGCCGCTCTCAACGAAGGCGTTGTACGCTTCCTTGAACCCGTCGGGCGTGGTGACGCTGCCGTCGTCATGGCGCGTGCACCCCTGCTGGTCGCCCGAATGGTTGAGCGGGAACAGCACATCGGCGACGAACTGGCCGCCCTGGTCGAGCACCGCCTCGACCACGTCGGGCGTCGCATTCTGGAAACCGGGCAGATTGGCGTAGCGATCGAGCCCGATCACCGAATCGAGGATGAAGCGCGTATCGCGCACCGGGGGCGTATATTGCGGCATGTCAGGTTCCTCAGTGCGCGTCGCTGCCTTCTAGCAGCTGTATGAATTGCTGGAGCTCGATGATGTGCGCGTCGATGTCGCGCTTCTGGTTCTCGAGCAGCTCGATGCGGTCGCGGCAACGCTCTAGCGTCACCTGCTTCTGCACCTGCCGGCCGTCGCCGACGTCATAGAGATCGATCATCTCCTTGATCTCGGCCAGGCTGAAACCGACGCGCTTGCCCCGCAGGATCCACGCGATCCGCGCGCGATCGGCGTGCGAATAGATCCGCTGGGTGCCGCGTCGCTCGGGGGCGATCAGCCCTTCATCCTCGTAGAAGCGCAGCGCGCGCGGGGTGACCGCGAATTCGGCGCACAGGTCTGAGATGGAGAAGGCGTCCTTCTCAGGACGCGGCTCGATAGGCGCCAGGGCCTCGTCGGGAAAGGCAGTAGGCATTCCTGGCTCTATACCTTCCCTTTACGTGAACGTCAACCAATCACCGTGGCGACAGTCTCGCGATCAAACCCGACATCTCGAATACCGTCGCGCCGGCATCGAGCGACAGTCCGGTCGCCGCGCCGGCCAGCTCTCGCGCCTCGGCATAGGCGTCGATCGCGACGCGCAGCCCCTCGCCCGATCGCGTCCGCGCGCGCTCGGCGATGAAGCTCGGCGAGCGCTGGAGGAAAGCTTCGTACCGCGGCTGCGCAGCCTTTGGCCCGAGCAGCTTGGCGAGCCGAGAACGCACGGCATTGGACGGATCGCCGGTCTCCGCCAATGCCGCCATGTCGCCCTCGAGCGCCGCCAGGTCCAGTCCGGCAAAACCCAGTGCCCGTCCTGGCGAACCCTCGCCCGCGCGCACCAGCGCTTCGATCTCGCTCGCGCTCGCCTCGGGGAGCTCGACGCGCAGGATCGATGCGACCTGGTCGGAAGCCAGCGCATCGAAGCGCAGCAACCGGCAGCGCGAACGGATCGTCGGCAGAAGCTGCCCCGGCGCGTGGCTGACCAGCAGGAAGATCGTCCCCGCCGGCGGCTCCTCGAGATTCTTCAACAGCGCATTGGCGCCGCCGCGCTCCAGATCGTCGATCGAATCGATCACGATCACCCGGCGGCTGCTCAGCGATGGCTTGGTCGCAAACAAGGGCTGGAGGCTGCGCACCTGCGCGATGGTGATCGACCGCGCCAGCGCTTCGTCGGGCTTGGCGGCATCCTTGGGCAGCCGCACCAGCTCGCGATAATCGGGATGCGCGCCCGCCGCGATCAGATGCGCGGTCTGAGCGGTCTCGGGTACGTCCCAGCCCGGGCTAAGCTTCTGCGGCTCGCTCGCCTCGGCAAGCATCCGTGCCGCCGCCTGACGCGCGAACGCCCCCTTCCCCACCCCCTCGGGCCCGGCGATCAGCCAAGCATGGTGCAGCACGCCGCTGGCCATTGCAGCGGCGAGGGCATCGCGGGCTGGTTGGTTGCCGATCAGAGCCATCATACCTTCTATCCCCTCCCTGAAAGGGAGGGGCAAGGGGTGGGTTCAGCGCCGGGCGAGGCTCGATGCCTCGGCCGGCGCTTGGATGCTTGGCGGGAGAGCTTTTGAGCGCGCAGACCCACGCACCCACCCCCTGCCCCGCCCTGCAAGCAGGGAGGGGTTTAGATTAGCCGAACAGCGTCGTCAGCCCCAGCCACACGCGGCGGAAGAACCCCGCCTCGCCGACGTCGGCATCCGCCACCACCGGCAGCGTCTGGGTCGGCATACCCGGCGTCTCGACGATCAGGTCGGCGACATGCTGCCCCGCCTTGATCGGCGCCTTCACCGGGCCGAGATAGACGAGCTTGCCGGTCATCTTGGGCGACGTTCCCGCCGGCACCGTCGCGTTGAGATCGCGCGGCGCAACCACGCCCACGGTGCTCGATCCACCGCCCTGCACCTCGATATCGCCGATCTTCTTGCCCTTCGACGCGATCGGCAGCGGCTTCCACGAGCGGAAGCCCCATTCCATGAAGCGCACCGATTCCTCGGCGCGGCCATTGTACGAAGTCAGCCCCGCGACGACCATCACCAGCCGCCGGCCATTCTGCTCGGCCGATCCGGTGAAGCCGTATCCCGCTTCCTCGGTATGCCCGGTCTTGAGCCCGTCGGCGCCCGCGACGCGGCCGAGCAGCGGATCGCGATTGCCCTGGGTGATCGCGGCACCCGCGCCCAGGGTCTTGCCCCAGGTGTAAGACGTGCGGCTGTAGAATTGCTTGTAGAGCTGCGGATGATCCTGGATCGTCGCCTTGGCGAGATGCGCCAAGTCACGCGCCGTCACGAAGGTGCGGCCTTCGTCGGGCCAGCCGTTCGAGGTGCCGAACTGGCTGTTGCTCAGCCCCAGCTTCTTGGCCTGGACGTTCATCAGATTGACGAACGCCTCTTCGGTGCCGGCGATCTTCTCGGCGAGCACGACGCACGCGTCGTTGCCCGAAAGCGTGACGATGCCGTTGAGCAGATCCTCGACCTTGGGCGTCTCGCCCACCGCAAGGAACATCGTCGAGCCCTGCGAATGCCACTTCTTCCAGGTCTCGGGGCGCACCTCGGCAGTGTCGGTGAGCTTGAGCTCTCCCTTCTTGATCAGGTCGAACGCGACATAGACCGTCATCATCTTGGCCATCGATGCCGGCGGGATGCGGCGATCGGCATCCTTGGCATAGAGCACCGCGCCGGAGGAAAGGTCCTCCAGGAACGCAATCGGCGCAGGCGTGTCGAAAGGCGGGTTCTGCGCGGTGGTCGGATAAGCGACGGCTAGGGCCAGGATCGATGCGGCGATAAGCTTCTTCATGACGTCCGGGTCCCCGGGTTACTCAGTTGACGGCGATCACGCGCGCGTCCCCATAACCCGCGCGTGCGGCCCCGGCCCGCGCAGCATCCGCCTGTCCTCGCGTCGCGAAGGGGCCGAGCTGCACGCGGTGGAGCCCGCCGCCCTGCTTTACGGACCCGCCCATCCTCCGCGCAAGCGCTTGCGCGTTCGCGGCGTTAGAAAGTGCGGCGACCTGGACATAAAAGCCCGAACCCGATGCCGGCCGTGCCGCGCGCGGCGGCGTCGGCGCAGGGCGCGCGACGGCCCGACGCGTCGCATTCGGACGCACCGGCACCGGCGCGGCGGCCACTGGTGCCGCACCCAGATGTTTGCGAAGCGCATTGAGCAGCACCGGCGGCGTATCCGGCCGCGCCGGCGCGGGACGCCCCGATTGCAGCGCGAGCAGGTCGCCCGGCGCCGCCGCCACCTTCCGGACACGCACCGCCAGCCGCTCGCTGCCCGCCTTGCCGAGTTCGCGCGCGGCGCCTGCCGAAAGCGTGATCGGCTTGGCGGCCCCGGGATCGGTCGCATTGACCAGCGCCACGATCGTCCGGCCGGTATCGAGCGAGGTCACTTCGACCAGCGTCCCCACCGGCAGCGTCGCATGCACCCCGGTTACGCCCTCGCTCGGATCCTCGACCGCGGCATAGCCTACTTCGTCGTAGCGCTGCTCGCCCGGCGCGCGCTGCGACGAGCCGCGCGGCCCCTCGACGCCCGCGAAGGGATCGGCCTCCGCTACCGGCTCGATCCGCGGCGCCGCAGCCTGGCCACGCGGCGGCGCGGCGCCGGGCACCGGATAGCCCGCGCCCGGCGCGGTCTGGTTGGCAAGGGCCTGCGTCGCGCCGGCACCGGCGAGGGCAAGAAGGGCAGCGATGGCGCTAGCGTTCGACTTCATCGGCGAGCAGGCCTACCGACAAAGCGTAAAAATTCGAGCAATTATAGTCGAGGATCACGCGATAATTGCCGGTGAGCAGATACGCGGTCTTTCCCGGGCCGTCGGGCTCGAGCAGCGTCGCCTGAACAGTGTCCGCCGGCAGCGCCCGCCCGGTTGGGGTGATCCCCAGCGCGCGCCATTCGGCGATGCTCTTCCACCGGCTGTGGCGCTCGTGGACCCGCGGGCAGCGCGGCGGATTGGTCCGCCCCGCCACGGCCGCGCGGTTGAACCCCGGCGGCACGCGCACCGCGACGCCCCAGGGCTGTCCCTTGCGCCACCCGGCATTGACGAAATAATTCGCGATCGAGGCGAGCGTGTCGGGCTCGCTCGTCCAGATATCGGCCATCCCGTCGCCGTCGCCGTCCACCGCGAGGCGCAAATACACGCTCGGCAGGAATTGCGGCCCGCCGAACGCGCCCGCCCAGCTCCCGACCAGCTTCGAGCGCGGCACCCCGCGATCGACCATCTTGAGCGTCGCGATGAACTCGCCCGCGAACAGATCGCGCCGCCGCCCCTCATAGGCCAGGCTGGCGAGCGCGCGCGGCAGGTCGAACCCGCCCATCACCTTGCCGTACGCGGTTTCGTGCCCCCAGATCGCCACCATGATCGATTCCGGCACCCCGGTCTCGCGCTCGATCCGCTCGAGCCGCGAGCGCACGCGCTGATACGCCGCACGCCCCTGCCCGATCCGCGCCGCATCGACGTGCTTCACCCGATAGGGCTCGAAATTGGAGATCGGCGCATTGGGCCGCGTCTCGGGCTGCTGCCGGTCGAGCTCGACGACGCGGGCATTATAGGTGAGCCCCGGCATCACGAGGTCGATCGTGCGCTGGCTCACGCCCTGCGCGCGCGCCTGCCGCGCCAGCGTCTGGAGATAGGCCTGGAACCCAGCCTCGTCCTGCGCGACTGCCGGCGCCGCCGGTCCCGCCAACACCACCGCCGCGGCCAAGACCGCCGCTTTCCCGAACATCGCACGCAAAGCCAACATGCCGGGTTTTGTGCCACAGCCGGGCGCGGGCATGAACCCCCGGAATTGGGCAACCGAGCAAGATTTTGTGGCGAACCGTCGCGGACCGCGATAGCGGGGGCCTGCGCGGAGAGGTGGCCGAGTGGTTTAAGGCAGCGGTCTTGAAAACCGCCGTGGGTGCAAGCTCACCGTGGGTTCGAATCCCACCCTCTCCGCCAGACAGGCAAGCTTTATGCAAGCGACCGTTGCCAAATCGCACGGATGGTGGTCTCCTCATTCCTCCCCCGGAGGGGGAGGGGGACCAGCCGCAGGCTGGTGGAGGGGTAGTCTCCGCATGCTCCACGTCCCGAAGAAGGCACAAGACTTCGCCAGGCAGTTGCGCCGGCGGATGACCCTACCCGAGGTGCTTCTGTGGCAGGCTCTTCGAACCTGTCCGGCGGGACTGCGCTTTCCCCGTCAGCATCCGGCAGGCAGATATGTCCTCGATTTCTTCTGTCCCGCGTACAAGCTTGCCGTCGAGGTCGATGGTGAAGTGCATGCGCGTGGAGACCAGCCGCAGCGAGATTCCACGCGCGATGACTGGCTTTACAAACGAGGTGTCCGTGTCTTGCGCATACCTGCGCAAGCCGTGTTGTCAGACTTGGAAGCGGTCGTCCGTCACATCGTCGTCATCGCCCGCGGAGAATACCCCTCCACCGGCTTCGCCGGTCCCCCTCCCCCTCCGGGGAAGGAATGAGGAAGTCCGCGCTCCTTAGGCCGACCCGATCTTCAACCTTCTCGCCACCTTATCCCGCCGCGCATCCAGCTCGTTCCGCGCGCGCTCCATCACTTCCAGCTCGGTCGCCTCTAGCAAATCGTCGACCACCCCGCGCAAGTGCCGCCGCATCGCGTTGCGCGCGGCGTGCGGGTCGCGCGCGCGCAGCGCTGCGACGATCGGGCGGTGCTCCTCCACCCTTGGCGTAATCCCCCCGCGCTTGGCCCGCGCGAACATATTCGCGGCGAGCGGCGAGCGCGTCCGGAGCTCCCAGAGATACTCGATCACGCTGCGGATCGCCGCATTGCCCGTCGCATTGGCGATCGCGAGGTGGAAGCGATGGTCGGCGTCCATCACCGAGGGTTCGTTCGAATCGTCCGCCGCCATCTCGGCGAGCAATCCGTCGAGCTCGGCGAGTTGCTCGTCGGTGATCGACACCGCGGCGAGTGCCACTGCCTCGCCCTCGAACAGGATCCGCGCCTCGGTCAGGTCGAACGCGCCGATGTCGAAGTTGAGCGAATCCTCGGGCTGGCCGGTGCCGTGGTCGCGCGGCGTGACATACAGCCCCGATCCGTGCCGCGCCTCGATCCAGCCCTTCATCTCGAGCGCGATCATGGCTTCGCGGATCGTCGGGCGGCTGACGCCATATTCTTCGGCGAGGTCGCGCTCGCCGGGGAGCCGCGTGCCGGTCGCCCAACGCCCTTCCTCGATCGCCGCGGTGATCGACGCCGCGACGCGCTGGTACAGCTTGTTGCCGGTAATCTTCATCGCGCCCTCACGTGTTACACCCTAGGTTGACAGCGCTGGCACCACAAGCGAATATTGGCCTGACCAATTTAAACGAGAGACCCTGCCTTGCCTCGCATCACTTCCGCACGCGTAATCGTCACTTGCCCCGGCCGCAACTTCGTGACGCTCAAGATCGAGACCGACGAGGGCGTCTATGGCATCGGCGACGCGACGCTCAACGGACGCGAGCTGGCTGTCGCGAGCTATCTCGAGGACCATGTCATCCCCTGCCTGATCGGCCGCGATGCGCACCGGATCGAGGACATCTGGCAGTATCTCTACAAGGGCGCGTACTGGCGCCGCGGCCCGGTGACGATGACCGCGATAGCCGCGGTCGACATGGCCTTGTGGGACATCAAGGGCAAGCTCGCCGGGCTGCCGGTGTACCAGTTGCTCGGCGGGGCGAGCCGCGAGGGCTGCATGGTCTATGGCCATGCCAACGGGTCGGACATCGCCGAGACGATCGAGCGCGCGCACGAATATGTCGAGCAGGGCTACAAGGCGGTCCGCCTCCAGTCGGGCGTCCCCGGCCTCGCCGCCACCTATGGCGTATCGGGCGAGCGCTTCTATTACGAGCCGGCCAAGGGCTCGCTTCCCGAGGAGACGGTCTGGTCGACCTCCAAATATCTCCGCCACGTCCCCGAATTGTTCGACAAGGCGCGCGACGCGCTCGGCTGGGACGTCCATCTGCTCCACGATGTCCACCACCGCCTCACCCCGATCGAGGCCGGCCGGCTCGGCAAGGATCTCGAGCCCTATCGCCTCTTCTGGCTCGAGGACGCGACGCCCGCCGAGAACCAGGCCGGCTTCCGCCTGATCCGCCAGCACACCACCACCCCGCTCGCGGTCGGCGAGATCTTCAATTCGGTGTGGGATGCCAAGCAGCTCATCGAGGAGCAGCTGATCGACTATATCCGCGCAACCGTCGTCCATGCCGGAGGGATCACCCATCTGCGCCGCATCGCCGCCCTCGCCGACCTCCATCAGGTCCGCACCGGCTGCCACGGCGCGACCGACCTGTCGCCGGTGAGCATGGCCGCGGCGCTCAATTTCGGCCTGTCGGTGCCCAATTTCGGCATCCAGGAATATATGCGCCACACGCCTGAGACCGATGACGTCTTCCCGCACGCCTATTCGATCGCGGGCGGCCTGATGCACCCGGGCGACAAGCCCGGCCTCGGCGTCGACATCGACGAAGCGCTCGCCGCGAAGTACGAATACAAGCGCGCCTATCTGCCGGTGAACCGCCTAGAGGACGGGACGATGTTCAACTGGTAACGCCATTTACTCCCCCCTTTGCAGGGAGGGGAAATTGGATTGCCGAGCTTTCCACAATCCCCCACCGGACGGTTAAATTCCCGTCAACCACGTCTTTACGTGCTTCGGTATATACCTGGGTTGCAAGAAGCCCGGGTCGGCGCGACCCGGCGTTCCAGGGATTTGGGGGCATATGCCGTTTGATACTGCACAGATCGCCCGGCTCGGCGGCACCTGGGGCGCGATGGGTTCGCTCGTTGCGTCCGACGGCAGCGCGAATCATCCCTACCTCAAGCGCCTCGCCGGGACTCTGGAGCCGCTGCGCGACCTCGCCGATGCCGCGCACTTCATCTGCGTCCTCCACGGCCGCCATCCCGGCGTAATCGAGCACGCGCTCGGCAGCGCGAAAGTCTCGCTCGAGCGCGACTGGCTCGAAGCCGCGGCGAGCGCCTTCGCCACCGAGCGCGCCTATCTCGTCCGCATCGTCGCCGCCGCCGGCCCGCTGCCGAGCACGCCCGGCCATGCCGAATCGGAAGCCGCCGCGCAGGCGCAGCGCCACGCCCTCGACATGCTCGCCCAGTCCGACCGCGCGGGTTGCGCCGCCGGCGCCGCACTCGCGCTGGCGATCGATTGGGCGACGATCCGCGCGGTGCTCGACGCCGTCGCCGGCCGCCTCGGGCTCCAGGTTCCAGTCTCGACCCTGCCGCTCGCCGAGGAGACGGTCAGCGTCGTCGATGCGCTCGCCCGCGCCAGCGCGATGGAACGCGCAATGCTGTTCGGCGCGCAACAGGTCTTCGCCCAGCATCGCGGCCTGTGGGACCTGCTCGAAGCCCGCGCCGGCGCCCGCGGCTGAGGCCGATCTTCTCCCCTTCCGCGAGCGGGAGGGGAACGCGCTTGCCTCACGCCCTCGGCACCCTCTACCAAGCTCATATGCGCTTCGAAGGCACCCAAAGCTATGTCGCGACGGAGGACCTCAAGGTCGCCGTCAACGCGGCCGTCACGCTCCGCCGCCCGCTGCTCGTCAAGGGCGAGCCCGGCACCGGCAAGACCGTCCTCGCCTATGAGATCGCCAAGGCGGTAAGCGCTCCGCTGATCGAGTGGAACGTCAAGTCGACCACCAGGGCACAGCAGGGCCTCTACGAATATGACGCCGTCGCCCGGCTGCGCGACGGCCAGCTCGGCGACGAACGCGTTCACGACATCGCCAACTATATCCGCAAGGGCAAATTGTGGGAGGCGTTCAACGCACCCAAGCTTCCCGTCCTCCTGATCGACGAGATCGACAAGGCCGACATCGAATTCCCCAACGACTTGCTCCAGGAGCTCGATCGCATGGAATTCCATGTCTACGAGACGAAGGAGACCGTCCGCGCGGCCGAGCGCCCGATCGTCGTCATCACCTCGAACAACGAGAAGGAGCTTCCCGACGCGTTCCTGCGCCGCTGCTTCTTCCACTATATCAAGTTCCCCGATCGCGAGACGATGGGGCGAATCGTCGACGTCCATTTCCCCGGCATCCAGAAAATCCTGGTGAGCAAGGCGATGGATATCTTCTACGATATCCGCGACGTGCCCGGGCTCAAGAAGAAGCCGAGCACCTCCGAGTTGCTCGACTGGCTCAAGCTGCTGCTCCACGAGGAGATGCCGCTCGAGGTGCTCCAGTCGAAGGACAGCAGCAAGGCGATTCCCCCGCTCCACGGCGCGCTGCTCAAGAACGAGCAGGACGTGATGCTGTTCGAGCGGCTGGCATTCATGAGCCGGCGGCAGGGCAAATGAGCCGCTATACCGGCCGTTGCGCCTGCGGGGCGGTCACCGCGACGATCGCCGGCGAGGCGCTAACCGTGCGGCAGTGCTGGTGCCGTCAGTGCCAGCAGATCGCCGCGGGCTCGCCGACAACGAACGCGATGTTCGCCACCGATGCCATCGCCTTGCAGGGCGACCTCGCTACCACGTCTTATGTCGCGGCGAGCGGCAACACGCTCACCCAGAGCTTCTGCGGCACCTGCGGTACCCAGGTCATGGGCCAGTCCTCGGCGCGCCCCCAGTTCCGCACGATCCGCCTGGGCTTTATCGACGCGCCGAACGACCTTGCCCCGCAAGTCACGATCTGGACCGAAGATGCTCCCCCCTGGGCGGTGATCGATCCGGCGCTCGAACGCTTCCCGCGCCAGCCGCCACCCCCGCCGCAACGCAATTGAACCTGCTTCCCGAAACCCTCGAACTGCTGACCCGGATCGGCGGCGCCGCGGACGGCGATCCCCGTCATGGCGGGTATCGCACCTATTGCGGGCTGCGCGCGCAGGGCCTTCGCGATGCGGCGCTCGCCGCGCTGACCGGCTTCGTCGCCGAAGCGGCAGTCTGGCCGCTCGCCGATCGCTTCGCCTTCACGCGCTGGCTGGCCGAGGCCGCCGACTTCGAACGCAATACGCCGCTGACGCCCGATCCGCTGGTCCGCGACCTGCTCGAGCCCGCCGTCGCGGCGCAAGCGGCGCAGGTGCCGGCCGATGCCGAGGCGCGGATGCTGCTCGGGCTGTTCGGCAACGCCGTGGATCCCGGTACGCCCTCGCCGCTCGACCAGTATCGCGCCGCGCATGCGCTCGATCCGGCGAACCCGGTGGTGAGCGAAGTCTTCGTCCGCGCGGTGCTGCGCGGAGTCGCCTATAGCCAGCACGAGATGCCCTATCTCTATCTCGGCGCGCCGCAGGAGGACGCCGCGCTGCTCGGCCAGGCACTGACCGCCGCCCGGCGCGAAGCTTGGGGCAAGCGCTATCTCGGCCTGCTCGAGGAGCGGTTGGCCTGCGCGCGCACCGCAGTCACCGATCCCGCACAGTTGAACGACGGAAAACAGGGTTAACCCAAATTTAACCGTTTCCCGATACGCGGCGCTTGGGGGGGTATCTGTATCGGTACCCGTGTATGCGTTTCCTGGCGTTCTCTCTCCTGCTTGCGGCGCCGTGCGCGGCCGTTCCCGCGCAGGCGCAATCGCTCCTCGAATATGTCGGCCAGTGCGTCCCGTTCGCCCGCCAGGCGTCGGGCATCCAGATCTATGGCGACGCCTGGACCTGGTGGGACCAGGCCGACGGCCGCTACCAGCGCGGGCAGAAGCCGCGCGTCGGCGCCGTCCTCGCTTTCGCCAAGAGTTCGAAGCTCCAGCTCGGCCATGTCGCGGTGGTCAGCCGCATCGTCGACAAGCGCGTGCTGATGATCACCCACGCCAACTGGTCGCGCCAGAACGGCAAGCGCGGCCATGCCGAGCAGGACGTCACCTTGTTCGACGTTTCCGAGCGCGGCGACTGGAGCCTGGTCAAGGTCTGGTATCGCGACACCAATGGGCTCGGCAGCTCGATCTACCCGGCGCATGGCTTCATCTACGGCACGCCCGATCCGTCGGCGGGCAAGGCGGTCCGCGCCGCTCGCCCCGCCGCCGAGTTGACCAGCCGCCAGCCCGATTATGTCGGCTCGCTGATCGATGCCTATGCCCGCTGACTTGTGCGACCTGAGGCGCTGACGCATTACTGCGCGCATGCAGGGGGGAACGGCCGAGAGGCGATATTGGTGGCTGCTCGGCTGGCTCGTGCTGCTCGGCCTCGCGCTGCGCATCGCGGGCGCCCAGGGCGCGCTCTGGCTCGACGAGGCCTGGTCGGCCAAGCAGGCGCATGATGCCGGCACGCCGCTGGCGGTGTTCCTCAACATCAACCACGACAACAACCACCATCTGAACTCGCTCTGGCTGCTGCTCGTCGGCTTCGACGCCCCGCCTCCGCTCGCCCGCGCGCTCTCGATCGTCACCGGCACCACCGCAATCCTCGTTGCCGCTGCGATCGGCCGGCGCCGCAGCCTGGCGCTCGGGCTGGTCACCGCGCTCCTCTTCGCCGTCTCCCCCGCGCTGGTCACCCTGGGGTCCGAGGCCCGCGGCTATGCGCCGATGACGCTGGCGCTGCTCGCCGCGATCCTGCTCGTCGACCGCTGGCTCGCCGGTCGGGCCGAGCGCAGCCCCGCCACCGCGCTTGCGCTCTGCTTCTTCCTCGGCGCCTTCGCCCAGCTCACCATGTTCTTCGCCTTCTGCGCGATCGCCGGCTGGGTATTCTTCACGCTATGGCAGCGCGACGGGTTCAAGCCCGCCTTCGTCGCCAGCTTCAGGCTGTTCCTGCCCTCGGGCATCGCGCTCGGCCTCGTCGTTGCGATCATCCTCGGCGCTGCAGAGGCGCGCACCGGCTTCAAGTTCGGCCGCTACGATCCGTACGACACGATGGAGCTGCTCCACGGCGTCTCCGAGATGGTCGAATACACGCTCGGCTTCCCGGTGGTCAGCATCTGGTGGTTCGTCCTCGTCCCCGCGCTCGTCATCCTCGCCCCCTCGGCGGGCGTGTCGCGCATCGCCTTTCACCGACTCGCGATCCTAGCCTTTCCGCTGACGCTGGCGCTGCTCCAGGCGGGCAATGTCGCGCACCCGCGCTATTACCTCCTCGTCGGCATCGCGCTGCTGGTCCTGCTTGCCGAGCTGCTTTGGCTCGGCCTGCGCGCTGGCGGCTGGAAACGCATCCTGGCCGGCTGCACCCTCGCCGCGATCACCCTCGCCAGCCTCGCCTGCGACGTGGATCTCGCGATCAACCGCCGCGGCGATGTCGGTGCCGCGATCCGGGCGATGCAGGCGCGCGCGCCGCAGGGGGCCCGCCTGCTGCTCGACCGCGAGACCGGCATTGCCACGCTCGAGGCCGCCGCCGCCTCGGCGCACTATCCGCTGACCGTCCAGATCGCCGATTGCAGTGCCGCGCGCTTCTTCTTCGCCGATCGCTTCCGCGGGGAGCAACCGCCTGCCGCGATCGCGCTCTGCGGCGCGCGCTATGCCCCGATCGCCGGCACCCGCGCGCGCGGCATGTCGGGCACCCACTGGACGCTCTACGAGCGCCAGCCCTAGAAGGGCGCCATGTTCTTCAACTTCCTCGACGAGCTGCGCGCCGCGGGCATCCAGGCCAGCCTCAAGGAGCATCTGATCCTCCTCGAAGCGCTCGACCGCGACGTGATCGACCACACGCCCGAAGCCTTCTACTATCTCGCCCGCGCCACCTTCGTGAAGGATGAGGGCCTGCTCGACCGCTTCGACCAGGTCTTTGCCAAGGTCTTCCGCGGCATCGCCACCAACTATGGCGTCGCCCCCGCCGACATCCCCGAGGACTGGCTCAAGGCCGTCGCCGAGAAATTCCTCACCCCCGAGGAGATGGAAGCGATCAAGTCGCTCGGCTCGTGGGACGAGATCATGGAGACGCTCAAGCAGCGGCTCGAGGAGCAGCACGCCCGCCACCAAGGCGGCAGCAAGTGGATCGGCACCGGCGGAACCTCCCCCTTCGGCAATGGCGGCTACAACCCCGAAGGCGTCCGCATCGGGGGGGAGAGCAAGCACAAGCGCGCGCTCAAGGTCTGGGACCAGCGCGAATTCAAGAATCTCGACAGCACCCGGGAACTCGGCACCCGCAACATCAAGGTCGCGCTACGCCGCCTGCGCCGCTTCGCCCGCGAAGGCGCCGCCGACGAGCTCGACATCGACGCGACGATCGAGGGCACCGCCAAGCAGGGCTGGCTCGATGTCCGCATGCGTCCCGAACGCCATAACGCGGTCAAGCTGCTGCTCTTCCTCGACGTGGGCGGCTCGATGGACCCGTTCGTCAAGCTCTGCGAGGAGCTATTCTCGGCCGCGACCTCGGAGTTCAAGAACCTCGAATTCTTCTATTTCCACAATTGCCCGTACGAGGGCGTCTGGAAGGACAATCGCCGCCGCTTTACCGAGCGCACGCCGATGTGGGACATCCTGCACAAATACGGCCACGACTATAAGCTGATCCTGGTCGGCGACGCCTCGATGAGCGCCTACGAGATAAGCCACCCCGGCGGCTCGGTCGAGCATTTCAACGAGGAAGCCGGCGCAGTCTGGATGCAGCGCCTGGTCAACACCTATCCCGCCGCGGTCTGGCTCAACGTCCTCCCCGAGGCGCATTGGGGCTACACCCAGTCGGTCCAGATCATCCGCGGACTCATGCACGACCGCATGTACCCGCTCACCCTGGCCGGCCTCGACGACGCGATGCGCGAGCTCAGCCGCAAACGCTAGCGCATCCCCGATCGTTCGCGCGAGTCCTCGGTAATCGTCCGGGCGATCGTGCTCGCCTGGCTCACCCCTTTCCCCTGCGGCCGCGTGTCGTACACGCCCTTGAGGTACGAGGCATCGATCAGCGTGAGCCCCGGCGGTGCGGTTACGCCCGGCTCGAACAGCGTCAGGATCGTGTCCGACTTCGCCCCGACCTTGGGCGGCCGCGCCCCAGCCAGCGTGCGCATCGCCACATAGTCCGCCACTTGGGTCAGCGTCTTGCCCAGCACTGCATCGTCGTCGATGACGACCACCGACTGGACGGCAGCCTGCATCGTCGAAAGCTCGAGGATCGATGCCTTGCGGACCAGCATCGAACTCGCGCCTGCCGTCGGCGGGCCGCCCGGCGCGCCGGGCGTGCCTCCGTCCGATCCCTTGGCGCTCGCGCCGACGCGATCTTCGTTGCGCGTCTCCACCGTGCTCCAGACATGCACCGGGCCTTCGCGCATCGCCTTGCGAATATCGTCCAGCTCCAATCCACGAAACAGTCCGGGCGCATCCTTGCGCATCGATTTCACCAGTTGGTCCGCGTCGTTCGCGACGATGACGAGGATATTGGGCGCGCAGTTGCTACCCCCCAGCGGTACGCCCGCGTCGCGCGCAACGGCGCGCACGCGTGCCGTCACCACCTCGGCATAATTTTCGGGAATACCGATGACCATCGGGCACACCGGCTCATGAAACCGCGCGAACTGCCCATCCACCGTCGTAGCCACGTCGCGGACGAAGCGACTGGCCTCAGCGCGAGGAACTTCGCGCTGGCCGGTCACCGTGATATCGTCTCCGGGAGTTTCCTGGGCGGCCCCACCGCTGGCAAGGAAAACCGATCCCGCCACTGCCAGCCCGAACCATCCGCTACGCATCACCACACTCCCCCGCATCAGGTGAGTGATACAACTAACACACTTCGCGCTTCGTGCAAAGCCAAATGGTGTCAGAGCCGGTCGATCGCCCGCTGCAGCCGGCGCAGCACCGCGCCGTCATGCGCCGGGCCGCTCACCGCTTCGCCCGCCAGCGCCATCAGCCGCACCGCGCCGAAGCTCGCCGAGAGGCCCTTGAGCCGCAGCGCCGCGGTCGCCCAGGCGTCGGGAGTCTCGGCCGATTTCATCGCCGCCACGCCGCGCTTCACGCTGTCGAGAAAGGATTCGCGCAGCTCGGCGATCAGCGCGGGCTCGTCACCCACCGCCGCCGCCAGCGTCGCATCGATTGCACCCGGATCATACGCCATGCGCCGAACGCTATCCGAACGGGGTTAACCGATGGTTTCGGGCGTTTGGCCTTTTGTCCAAACATGGTACAGTTCGGGCATGAACGGGGGAAAACCAGCACAAGCCGCTTTCGAGCCTTCCAACGGCAACGAAGAGTTCGTCCTTTCCGACAATTCGGCGCTTCCCGCCCCGCTGGAGGAGCTCGATCTCGACGAGGACACAGACGAAAGCCACAGTCTCGGCTGGATCGCGCCTACGCTCGCCTGGGTCGCCGTGGCCGCTTGGTTCGCCGGCATGGCGTGGCTCGCCTGGCCCGCCTTCCAGCGCGGGCTTGAGCCCGTCGCGCTGATCCAGCTGATCGCGGCACTCTGCGTGCCACCCGCGTTGGTCGGCATCCTCTATCTGCTCGCGCTGCGCACCAGCCGCGCCGAGGCGCGCCGCTTCGGCGCCACTGCCCGCGCGATGCGCGCCGAGGCTGCCGCGCTCGAACGCGTCCTCGCCACGATCTCGGCCAAGGTCGCCGAGAACCACGCCGCGCTCGCCGAACATACCAATGCGATGACCGTCCTCGGCGAACGCGCCGCCGAGCGCGTCGAGGGCGCGGCCGGCATGGTCGAGCGCCAGGCCAATCGGATGGACGGCGGCATCCGCACCTTCGGCGATGCGATGGATCAGGCCGAGAAGCGTTTCGAGATCATCCTCACCACCCTGCCCAAGGCTGATGCCGAGATGCAGGGCCTCGCCGGCCGCATCGATGCCGCCGGGCTGCTCGCCAGCCAGCGCGCCGCGTCGCTCGACACCCAGATCACCGCGCTCGCCGAGCGCGGCCGCGAAGCCGACCAGCTCGCCGGCGGCGCCGCCGAGCGCCTTGCCGCGCACATCGCGCGGATGGAAGCCACCAGCGAGACCGCGAGCCATCGGCTCGAACAGGTCACCGAGCAGATGTCGGTCGAAGTCGATGCCGTGCTCGATCGCGCCGCGGGCGCCGTCGACGAAGCGCGGAAAGGCATCGCCACGCAGGGCGAGGCGATCCTCGCAATGCTCGGCGCCAACCAGGCCGCGCTCGACCGTGCGGGCCGCGACAGCGCCGAGGCGCTGGGCGAGCGCATGGCCGTGATCGAGGAAGCGATCGGCCGCATCGGCGCGCGCCTCGCCGAGGAGCAGGGCCGCAGCGACACGCTGTTCGCCGGGCTCTTCACCGGCGTCGACCGGCTCGACCGCGAATTCCAGGTGCTCCACGCCACCGGCACCGATCGCACCCAGTCGCTCGCCGCCTCGGTCAGCGCGCTCCACGGCTCGATGGACGCGATGTCCGAAGCACTGCGCACCGGCGACCAGCTCGCACGCAAGGCAATCGGCACCTCCGAGGACCTGCTCACCGCGCTCGACGCCTCGGCGCGCGAGATCGACGAGACCCTGCCCGAGGCGCTCGCCCGGCTCGACGAGCGGATCGGCGCGAGCCGCAAGATCGTCGCCGGCGCCAAGCCCGAGCTGCTCGCCTTGGTCACCGCCGCCGAAAGCACCCACGACGCGATCGAGGCGATCGCCGATGTCGTCTCGAAGCAGCGCGACACGCTCGCCAAGACCCAGGCCTCGCTGCTCGACACGCTCGCGGCGGGCAGCGAGCAGGCTGCCTCGCTTGGTCACATCGTCGACGACACGATCGAGACCACCCGCCGCTTCGCCGAGACCGCCGCACCGCAATTGGTCGACGCGCTGGTCAGCGTGCGCGAGACCGCCAGCGCCGCCGCGAACCACGCCCGCGAAGCGCTCGCCACGATCGTCCCCGGCGCCGCCGCCGCGCTCGAAGAGGCCAGCGGCACGGCGCTCAAGCGCGCGGTCGATGCCACGATCCGCCACGAGATGGTCGAGCTTGCCGACAGCACCGAGGCCGCAGTCACTGCCGCTACCCGCGCGTCCGAACGGCTGACCCAGCAGATGGTCGCGCTCGCCGACACCACAGCGCGGCTCGAAGCCCGGATCGAAGAGGAGCGCGTCGATCGCGAGCGCGCCGATACCGACAATTTCGCGCGCCGTACCACCTTGCTGATCGAAGCGCTCAACTCGGCGTCGATCGACATTGCCAAGGCCTTCTCGGCCGAAGTCACCGACAGCGCCTGGGCGGCGTATCTCAAGGGGGATCGCGGCGTGTTCACGCGCCGCGCGGTCCGCCTGCTCGACAATGGCGACATGCGCGAGATCGCGCGCTTCTATGACGCCGACGAGGCGTTCCGCGAACACGTCAACCGCTACATCCACGATTTCGAGGCGATGCTCCGCCACATCCTCGCGCTCCGCGACGGCTCGGCGCTGGGCGTCACGTTGCTCTCGTCGGACATGGGCAAGCTCTACGTCGCCCTCGCCCAGGCGATCGAACGGCTGCGCTGATCAGCCAGAAGGCAACCTCCGCCCGTTCGCTCTGAGCTTGTCGAGCGCCGTTTTCCTTGAGTTAGAAGACCGGTGCTTCGACAAGCAGAGGAACGATGGAGAGCCTACGCATACACTCTTCCAATGTAGGATTTCCCGTGCCAGCCTCGCGCTGGCTCTTTGAAACGGTAAAACCAGGCGACTCCCTCGACGACACATCCTTGCTTCGTCACGCAACTTTCGAAAACAAAAAATGCGCAAAGTGCGAAGTTAAGCGCCGCGAATCCTACCGCGCCGTCCAGTCGAGCATTTCCGGCGTGACCCAGCCATAGACGTAGTTCAGGTAGAACAGGACGAAAAGCACGGTCGCCACTATCGTCGTGCGTATCAGGATCTTCGTCGCGCTGAACCCGTGGGGCGCGCTTTCCGCCTGGCCGGGGACCAGTTCGGCCCCCGCCTCCTGCGCGGTGCGCACCCCGAAGGGGAGGACGAGGAACACCGCGAGCGTCCAGAACAATATGTAGATCGCGAGCATCGACTGCCAGCGCATGGCGTCAGAGCTCCACGATCAGCACGTCGACCACCGGCTTCTTGCCGGTGAAGCGCACCGCCGCGCGGCGAACCGCCAGCCGGACGCTCTCGCGCAGCTTCTCGATGTCGCGGCCATCCTTCTTGACCGCGTCCGCCGCCGCCTGCGCGGCTTCCTCGAGGAATGCGTCGCGATCCTCCTCGACGGGAACGCCCTGCACCCGAATCTGCGGCGCACCCTTGAGCCGCCCGCCCTGGATCGCCACCGCGACCGAGATCTGGCCGTAAAGGGCGATCCGCCGCCGCTCGTTGATCGTCGTGCCGTCGGCCGGCAGGATCACGTCGCCATCGAGCACGAGCCGTCCCACCGGCGCGTTGCCGACCTGCTTGGGCTTCCCCGGCGCGAGCTTCCAGATTTCGCCGTTGGTCTGCGTGACCGTGGTCGGGATCCCCTGCTCCTTGCCGAAGCGCGCCTGCTCGTGAAGGTGACGAAGCTCGCCGTGCACGGGGACGAGCACTTGCGGGCGGATCCAGCGATACATCTCGGCGAGTTCGGGCCGCCCCGGATGCCCCGAGACGTGGACGAAGGCCTGACGGTCGGTAATGATCTCGACGCCCTTGTGCGCCAGCGTGTTCATGATCCTGCCGATCGCGATCTCGTTGCCCGGGATCTGGCGCGACGAGAAGATCACGGTATCCCCCGCATGCAGCTTCAGCGCATGGGTATCCTCGGCGATGCGGTTGAGCGCGGCGCGCGCCTCGCCCTGCCCGCCCGTCGCGATGATCATCACGTCGCTGGGCGGCAGCGTCATCGCGGTGTCGAAGTCGATCGTCTCCGGGAATTCGCGCAGATAGCCGGTCGCCCGGGCAACCTTTAGGATGCGATCGAGCGAGCGCCCCGCGACGCACACCTTCCGCCCGCAATCCTGCGCAACTTCGCCTAGCGTCTGCAATCGTGCCGCGTTCGACGCAAAGGTGGTGACCAGCACCCGACCCTTGATGCCCGCCACGACTTCGTCGAGGCCTTTCCGGACGTCGATCTCCGAGCCCGAGGGCTCGGGATTGAACACGTTGGTGGAATCGCACACGAGCGCCAGCACGCCCTTGTCGCCGATCGCCGTCAGCTCCGCCGCGGTCGAGGCGCCACCCAACGCGGGCGATTCGTCGAGCTTCCAGTCGCCAGTGTGGAACACGCTGCCATACGGCGTCTCGATCAGGATCGCATTGCCCTCGGGGATCGAATGGGCGAGCCGGTTCATCGTCAGCGTGAAGGGCCCGACGCTGAACGAGCCCTCTTCCTTGATGACGTTGAGCTCGACCTGGTCGGTGATGCCCTCTTCCTCGAGCTTGCCGTAGATCAGCCCCGCGGTGAACGGGCTGGCGTAGAGCGGCACGCCCAGATCGGCGGCGAGATAGGGCAGCGCACCGATATGATCTTCGTGGCCGTGAGTCAGCACGATGCCGACCAAATTGTCGAGTTGCTCCTCGATGAACTGCAGGTCCGGCAGCAGCACGTCGATGCCGGGATAGTTGGCGTCGCCGAAGGTGATGCCGCAATCGACCATCAGCCACTTGCCCTGGGTGCCGTAGAGATTGACGTTCATGCCGATCTCGCCCGAGCCGCCAAGCGCGAGGAAGAGGAGTTCGTTGCCTGGAGTCACTTAATTTCCTTGCTGGCTGCGTTCCCACAGCATGGCCAGACCCTGGATGGTCAGGTCTGGTTCGATCGTGTCGAAGACCGATGTATGCTTTTCGAAAAGCACCGCCAGTCCGCCGGTGGCGATAACCTTCAGGGGGCGCCCCACCTCGGCCTTGAGCCGGGCAACGAGACCCTCGATCATCGCGATATATCCCCAATAGATGCCGATGTGCATCTGGTCGACCGTATTGCGCCCGACCACCGTCGTGCTCTCAGGCGCCGAGATCGCGATGCGGGGCAGCTTGGCGGCCGCGGTGAACAGCGCGTCGAGCGACAGGTTGATTCCCGGCGCGATGATCCCGCCCTTGTAGGCACCGCTATAGTCTACCAGCTCGAAGGTGGTCGCGGTGCCGAAATCGATGACGATCAGGTCGCCTTGGTGCCGAGCATGCGCCGCGATCATGTTGAGCGCGCGGTCGGCGCCCAGGCTGCCGGGTTCCTCGACATCGAGCGGGAAACCCCATTCGGCGCTCCCCTGCCCGGCGATAACTGCCTCGGTGCCGAAATATTTCTGGCTGAGCACCTGGAGGTTGTGCAGCGCGCGCGGAACCACGGTGCCGACGATCACCCCGGTCACTGCCGCGCGGTCATAGCCTTCGAGGCTCAGCAGCTGGCTCAGCCACACCGCATATTCGTCGGCCGTCCGCCGCGGATCGGTGGCGATCCGCCAGCGCGCCCTGATCTCGCCGCCCTCGAGCAGCGCAAAGACGACATTGGTGTTGCCGGCATCGACGGCGAGCAGCATCTGGCTTCCCTTCAGAGCAGGAACACGTCGCCGGCGTGAATGACACGCGCCGAGCCATCGGCCAAGCGCAGGATGAGCGCCCCCTGCGGATCGAGGCCGTCGAACAGCCCGTCGATGGCGCTACCGTCGGCAAGCCGCGCGGTCAGCGCCGTTCCCTTGGGATGCGCTCGTGCCAGCCAACGGTCGCGCACCGGGGCGATCCCATCGCGCCAGCGCGACAGCCAGCGCGCGAAGGCCTCGGCCAGTGTCTCGGCGAAGACGCTGGGATCGGGTGCCGCGCCATGCGCCGCGAAGCTGGTGGCAGCGCGGCCGAGATCGTCGGGGTGGTGCGCCAGATTGACGCCGAAGCCGATCACCACGGCGTCGTCGGCGCGCTCAAGCAGGATGCCGGAGAGCTTGGCGCCGTCGACCAGCAGGTCATTGGGCCATTTGAGCAGCGGCTCGAGCCCGAACACACGCGCGGTATCGTCGAGCGCCACCGCAGCGACCAGCGCGAGGGTCGCCGGCGAAGGCTCACCGGGTCGCACGCGCACCAGCGTGGAGATGTAGAGATTGCCCTCGGGCGAGGCCCAGGCCCTGCCCTGCCGTCCCTTGCCGCCGGTCTGGCGCTCGGCGCGCAGCCACAGCCCTTCGGCAGTGCCGCTGCGCGCGAGCGCCAGCATGTCGGCGTTGGTCGACCCCGTCTGCGCGACGGTCCGGATCGTCGGCGTCAGAACAGCGCCTTTGCCGCCGATGCCGTGGCGATCTCGAGATAGCCGAGCAGCGGCCAGCCAAGCGGCGAGATCACCGCGGCGCAGACCACCAGCAACGCACCCTCGACCGGATCGGTCTTGCCCGCCAGCGCATCGGCCGGCTCGTCGAAGTACATCGTCTTGATGATCTTGAGGTAATAGAAGGCGCCGATCGCCGAGGCCGCGGCACCGACCGCCGCGAACACGAACAGTCCCGCATCGACCGCCGCGACAAACACCTGCAGCTTGGCGAAGAAGCCGAGCAGCGGCGGGATGCCCGCCAGGCTGAACATGAAGATCGCAAAGGCCAATGCCAAGCCCGGCCGGGTGCGCGACATGCCCGACAGGCTGGCGATGCTCTCGATCGGCTGGCCATCGGGACCGCGCATCTGGAGCACGATCAGGAACGAGCCGAGCGTCATGACGACGTAGATCGCCATGTAATAGAGCACGCTCGACACGCCCGCCTCGCCGCCGGCCGCGAGGCCGATCAGCGCGAAGCCGACATTGTTGATCGACGAATATGCCAGCAGCCGCTTGATGTTGGTCTGGCCGATCGCCGCGACCGCACCGAAGATGATCGAGGCGAGTGCCGCGAAGATCACGATCTGGCGCCAGTCGGAGATCGCCGGGCCCATCGCCTCGATCGCTACGCGGGTAGCAAGCGCGATCGCCGCGACCTTGGGCGCCGAGGCGAAGAAGGCGGTCACCGGGGTAGGCGCGCCTTCATAAACGTCCGGGGTCCACATATGGAACGGCACGGCGCTCATCTTGAAAGCGAGGCCGGCAAAGACGAACACGAGGCCGAACAGCAGCCCGGTCGAGCGACCCTGTGCATAGGCGTCGGCAATCCCATCGAACAACGTCGTGCCCGAGAAGCCATATACCAGGCTGATGCCGTAGAGCAGGATGCCAGAAGCCAGCGCGCCGAGGACGAAATACTTCAGGCCCGCTTCGGCCGAGCGCGTGTCGCGGCGCATGAAGCTGGCGAGGACATAGGCCGCGAGGCTCTGCAGCTCGAGGCCGACATAGAGGCTCATCAGGTCGCCGGCGGAGACCATCATCCCCATGCCGCAGGTCGAGAGCAGGATCAGCACCGGATATTCGGGACGTAGGTCGTCGCCCGAGGTGCCGCCGAAGAAGCGCGGCGCGATCAAGATCGAGACCGCGGCGGCGACGAAGATCAGCGCCTTGGCGAACGCCGCAAACGCGTCGGCACGATACAGACCGTCGAATGCATCGCCGCCGGCCGAAGCCGGGCCCGCCAGCGCGACTCCGGCTCCGATCAGTACGGCGATCGCCGCCCAGCTCACCAGCTTGGTCGAGGCCTGGCCGCCCCATGCGGCGACCAGCATCAGCAGGATCGCGCCCCCCGCGAGCACCAGCTCGGGCAGGACCATCATCAATTGCATCGAATAGCTCATCAGTGGGCGCTCCCGTGCGCAGCAGCGGCGGGGGCAGCATGTTCCTCGCCATGCGCCGCAGCAGGCGCAGGCTTGCCGGGGGTCGGCTGCGAGTCACCCGCAGGCGCCGCGCGGCTCATCCGCTCGACCAGCCGCTCGACATCGGGCCGCATCGGCTTGAGGAAGCTCTCGGGATACACGCCCATCCACAGCACCGCCGCGGCGATCGGGGCAAGCAGCCAGATCTCGCGCGCGTTGAGGTCGGGCATCGCGCGGACATCGTCCTTGGTCAGGTCGCCGAACACGACGCGACGATAAAGGTACAGCATGTACGCCGCGCCCAGGATGATGCCGCTGGTGCCGATCAGCGCGGTCCAGGTCGAAACCTGGTAGATACCGGCAAGGCCGAGGAACTCGCCAACGAAGTTGCTCGTGCCCGGCAGGCCGACAGAGGCCATCGTGAACAGCATGAACAGCGCAGCGTAGCGCGGCATGTTGATCGCGAGGCCCCCATAGCGATCGATCTCGCGGGTATGCAGGCGATCGTAGATGACGCCGACGCACAGGAACAGCGCGCCCGAGACGAGGCCGTGGCCGAGCATGACCATCATCGCGCCTTCGATGCCCTGCTGGTTGAAGGCGAACAGCCCCATCGTCACGATCGCCATGTGCGCAACCGACGAATAGGCGATCAGCTTCTTCATGTCCGACTGCACCAGCGCGACGAGCGAGGTGTAGACCACCGCGACGCACGACAACACGAATACCAGGTTCATGAACTGGGCCGAGGCCTCGGGGAACATCGGCAGGCTGAAGCGCAGGAAGCCATAGCCGCCAAGCTTGAGCAGCACGCCCGCCAGGATCACCGACCCTGCGGTCGGCGCCTGCACGTGCGCATCGGGAAGCCAGGTGTGGACCGGCCACATCGGCATCTTGACCGCGAAGCTCGCGAAGAACGCCAGCCACAGCCAGGTCTGCCACTGCGACGGGAAGTCGTGCGCCATCAGCTCGGGGATCGACGACGTGCCGGCGTTGAGCAGCATCGCGATCATCGCCACAAGCATCAGCAGCGAGCCGAACAGCGTGTAGAGGAAGAACTTGTAGGACGCGTAGATGCGGTTGGCGCCACCCCAGATGCCGATGATCAGGTACATCGGGATCAGGCCGCCTTCGAAGAAGACGTAGAAGAGCAGCAGGTCCTGCGCGGCGAACGTGCCGATCATCAGGATCAGCGTGGCGAGCATCGCCGCCATATATTCCGGTACGCGCTTCTCGATCGCGACCCAGCTCGCGCCGATGCAGATCGGCATGAGGAAGACCGAGAGCATGATTAGCAGAAGCGCGAAGCCGTCGATGCCGAGCGCCCAGGCGAAGTCGACCCCGCCGATGCCGAACAGGCGGACATGCTCGACATATTGCCACTGCGCGGCGCCAGCGCTCATGTCGAAATTGGCCCAGAGCCAGATGCCCAGAACAAAATCGACCAGGGTTGCCCCCAGCGCGATCCAGCGCGCGCCCTGCGCACCCGCGAACAGGCAGGCCACGGCGGCGACCGCGGGGATCGCCAGCATGATGGAGAGGATCGGGAAGCCGGTCATCCTGCGATCACCCAGGTGAGTGCCGCGGTCAGGCCGATCAGCATGATGAACGCATAGGTGTAGAGATATCCCGATTGCAGGCGGACCGCGCCGGCCGAGCCGAGCTGGACCAGACGAGCGATGCCGTTGGGGCCGAAGCGGTCGATGGTGCCTTCGTCACCCGCCTTCCAGAGCAGCCGGCCGATCGCGAATGCGGGGCGGACGAACAGGAAGTTGTAGAGCTCGTCGAAGTACCATTTGTTGAGCAGGAAGGTGTAGACCACCCGGAAGTGGCCCGCCACCGCAGCCGCGAAGCCGGGCTTGCGGATATAGGTGAACCACGCACCGCCAAGACCGAGCAGCATCGCGGCGGTCGCCGAGAGCTTCACCCAGGTCGGCACCTCGTGCATCGCGTGCATCAGATGCGTGTCGAACGCGATCGCGCCGTTCCAGAAGTGCGCGCCCTCTTCGGCCTCGATGAAGAAGCCGTGGAAGACGAAGCCCGCGACGATCGCGCCGATCGACAGCAAGGTCAGCGGGATCAGCATCACCCAGGGGCTCTCATGCGGATGATAGCCGGCCGTGCCTTCGACAGCGTGATCGTCGTGTGCGGCATGATGTGCGTCCGGCGTGTGCCCGGCATCTTCGGCCGAGGGCGCATCGTCGTGATGCGCGTCATGGCCATGCGCATCGTGGCCGTGGCCGTGCGCATCGTGCGCCGCATGCTGGATATGCTCCGAGCCTGCCCAGCGCGGCTTGCCGTAGAAGGTCAGGAACACCAGGCGCCAGCTGTAGAAGCTGGTGAGCAACGCGACGAACACGCCAACCCAGAAGGCGCTCGGCACCCCGGCAGCCCAGGCCGCCTCGATGATCGCGTCCTTCGAGTGGAAGCCGGCGAAACCGATCGCGAGATGGTTGCCGAACACTGCCGGCAGCCCGACGCCGGTGATCGCCAGCGTGCCGAACATCATCGTCCAGAAGGTGAACGGGATGTGCTTACGCAGCCCACCATAGAAGCGCATGTCCTGCTCGTGGTGCATCGCATGGATAACCGAGCCGGCACCCAGGAACAGCAGCGCCTTGAAGAAGGCGTGCGTGAACAAATGGAACATCGCCGCGCCGTAGGCGCCGACGCCCGCGGCGAAGAACATGTAGCCGAGCTGCGAGCAGGTCGAATAGGCGATCACGCGCTTGATGTCGGTCTGCACCAGTCCGACGGTCGCGGCGAACAGGCAGGTCGCGGCGCCGACAAAGGTCACCACGCCCATCGCCACCGGGCTCGTCTCGAACATCGGCGACATGCGGCAGACCATGAACACGCCCGCGGTGACCATCGTCGCCGCGTGGATCAGCGCCGACACCGGGGTCGGGCCTTCCATCGCATCGGGCAACCAGGTGTGGAGCCCGAGCTGCGCCGACTTGCCCATCGCGCCGACGAACAGCAGCAGGCAGAGCACGGTCATCGTGTCGAAGCGCGCGCCGAGGAACCCGATCGTCGAGCCCGACATGTTGGGCGCGGCGGCGAGGATCGCGTCGATCTGCACGGTGCCGAACACCAGGAAGGTCCCGAAGATGCCGAGCATGAAGCCCAAGTCACCCACACGGTTCACGACGAACGCCTTGATCGCCGCGGCGTTGGCGCTCGGCTTGCGGAACCAGAAGCCGATCAGCAGGTACGAGGCGAGGCCCACGCCTTCCCAGCCGAAGAACATCTGGACGAGGTTGTCGGCGGTCACGAGCATCAGCATCGCGAAGGTGAACAGCGAGAGGTACGCGAAGAAGCGCGGCTGGTCCGGCTCCTCGCTCATATAGCCCCAGCTATAAAGGTGGACGAGTGCCGAGACGCTGGTGATCACCACCAGCATCACTGCGGTCAGCGAGTCGACGCGCAGCGCCCATGCGATCTGCAGGTCGCCCGAGGTCATCCAGTTGAGCACCGGGACAACGGTCTTCTCCGCACCATGCAGGTACGGCAGGAACACCGTCCACGACAGCGCGCACGCGGCGAACAGCGCCCCCGTGGTGACGATCTTGGGGAGGGTGCTTCCGAACGACTTGTTCGCGAAGCCGGCGATCACTGCCGCCGCGAGCGGCAGGAATACGATGAGGAGAATCGGCGACATCAGCCCTTCATCCGATTGACGTCGTCGACCGAGATGGTGCCCCGGCTACGGAAGTAGATAACGAGAATGGCGAGCCCGATCGCGGCCTCGCCGGCGGCGACGGTCAGCACGAACATCGCGAACACTTGGCCCACGAGATCGCCGAGGAACGCCGAGAACGCCACGAGATTAAGGTTCACCGCGAGCAGGATGAGCTCGATCGCCATCAGGATGACGATCAGGTTCTTCCGGTTCATGAAGATGCCGAGCACCCCAAGCGTGAACAGGATCGCGGAAACGACGAGGTAATGGGTGATGCCGATCACAGCTCGACCCCCTGCCCAACCGGTGGATTCATGTTGCGCGTCGCATCCTTCGAGCGGCGGTTGATCTGACGGCTGATGTTCTGCGGGCGAACGTCGCTGCGCTGGCGCCATGTCAGCACGATCGCACCGATCATCGCGACGAGCAGCACCAGGCCGGCGCCTTCGAACACGAACAGGTAGCGCGAGTAGAGCAGCTGGCCAATCGCCTCGATATTGGGGACGCCGGCGTCGATCGGGGCGATGCGACGACCAAGCTGCAGCCCCCCCGCGCTCCACGCGCCGATCGCGACGATGATCTCGGCGACCAGCGCCAGCGCGAGCAGCAGCCCGATCGCAGCATAGCGCATCACCCCGGCACGCAGCTCGGCGAAGTCGATGTTGAGCATCATCACGACGAACAGGAACAGCACCGCGACGGCGCCGACATAGACGATGACGAGCAGCATCGCGATGAACTCGGCACCGACGAGCACCATCAGCCCCGCCGCGTTGAAGAAGGCGAGGATGAGCCAGAGCACCGAATGCACCGGATTGCGTGCCAGGATCGTCAGCGCCCCGGAGGCGATGACGACGATGGCAAACAGGTAAAAGGCTATGAGCTGGATCACGGAATCTGACGGCCCCTGTCGATTGCGGTGCGCTTAACGGTACGGTGCATCGGCGGCAAGGTTCGCGGCGATCGCGCGCTCCCAGCGGTCGCCGTTGGCGAGCAGCTTGTTCTTGTCGTAGATCAGCTCTTCACGCGTCTCGGTCGAGAATTCGAAGTTCGGCCCCTCGACGATCGCATCGACCGGGCACGCTTCCTGGCACAGCCCGCAATAGATGCACTTGGTCATGTCGATGTCGTAGCGCGTGGTGCGACGGCTGCCGTCCTCGCGCGGTTCGGCCTCGATCGTGATCGCCAGCGCCGGGCACACCGCCTCGCACAGCTTGCACGCGATGCAGCGCTCTTCGCCATTGGCATAGCGGCGCAGCGCATGCTCGCCGCGGAAGCGGGGCGAGATCGGGTTCTTCTCATACGGATAGTTGATCGTCGCCTTGGGCTTGAAGAAGTACCGCAAGGTCAGCCAGTGCGCCTTGATGAACTCCCACAGCGTGTAGGAACGGATTAGCTGGGCAACGCTCATGCGGGCACTCCAACCCGGGTCAGCATGAGATACCCGGAAACAAGGAAAACGAAGATCAGCGACAGCGGCAGGAAAATCTTCCAGCCCAGCCGCATCAGCTGGTCGTAGCGGTAGCGCGGGACGGTGGCCTTTACCCAGCTGAAGCAGAAGAAGAAGAACAGGATCTTGGCGAACAGCCAGAGGATGCCCGGCACGGCATAAAGCGGCGCCCAATCGACCGGGGGCAGATACCCGCCCCAGAACAGCGTGGCGTTGAGCGTGCACATCAGGATGACGTTGGCGTATTCCCCGAGCCAGTAGAGCGCGAAGCTCATCGACGAATATTCGGTCTGATAGCCCGCGACGAGCTCGGACTCTGCCTCGGTCAAGTCGAACGGCGCGCGCTGGGTCTCGGCGAGCGAGGAAATGAAGAACACCACCGCCATCGGGAACAGCAGCGGGTTGAACCCGAAGCCGTTGAGGAAGCCGAGGACATGGCCCTGCTGTTCATCGACGATCACGCCGAGGTTGAAGCTGCCGGCCCAGAGGACGATCGAGATCAGCACGAAGCCGATCGAAACTTCGTACGACACCATCTGCGCCGCGGCGCGGATCGCCGAGTAAAAGGGGTATTTCGAGTTGGAAGACCAGCCCGCCAGGATGATCCCGTACACGCCGAGCGAGGACGCTGCGAGCACGTAGAGCAGGCCGACATTGATGTTAGAGAGCACCACGCCGGCCTGGAACGGCACCACCGCCCAGACGATCAGCGCGACCGTGAAGGTGATGATCGGCGCGATCAGGAACAGCGTCTTGTTCGCGCTCGACGGGATGATCGTTTCCTGGAGGAACACCTTCAGACCGTCGGCGAAGCTCTGCAGCAGGCCGAACGGGCCGACGACGTTGGGGCCGCGGCGCAGCGCCATCGCCGCCCAGATCTTCCGATCGGCATAGATGATCATCGCCACCGCCAGCATCAGCGGCAATGCGATCACCAGGATACCAACGATCGTCGCGAGGAACCACGCCCAGCCGAACGGCAGGCCGATGGTGTTCTGGAAGAAGGCGGTCATTCCGCGGCCTCCGCGAATTCCTTGCCGTGGACGAGTTCGGCCGAACAGCGCTGCATCGTCGGCGATGCGCGGCAGATCGCGTTGGTCAGATAGAAGTCGGCGACCGGATAGTTGACCGGACCGCTTGCGACGGCGGAAAGCTTCGGCACCTTCCATTCGAAGGTCACAAGGCCTTCCTCGGCCAGCACGGGCACGTCCGCCGCCATCGCCGCGCGCAGTTCGTCGAAGCTGTCGAACGGCAAGGTGCGGCCGAGCCTGTCGGAGAGCGCGCGAAGGATTGACCAGTCCTCGCGCGCGTCGCCCGGCGCGAACACCGCGCGGTCGGCGCGCTGGACGCGGCCTTCGAGGTTCACATAGGTGCCCGGCTTCTCGGCATAGGTCGCGCCCGGCAGGATCACGTCGGCATGGTGCGCGCCGCGATCGCCGTGATGGCCGATGAACACCTTGAAGCTGCCCTGGAACTTGGCGAAGTCGACTTCGTCGGCGCCAAGGAACAACGCGAGCTTGGGGTTGGCCGCGACGACGTCGGCGATGCCGCCCTTCTGCGCGAAGCCGAGCATCAGCGCCGCCATCCGGGCTGCGGCGATATGGACCACGCCGAAGCCGTTCCAGGCACTGCCGTCCTCGAGCGTACGGATCAGCTTCATCGGCTCGACCAAAGCGAGCGCCGCGCCGAAGCCCGCACCCAGCGCACCGGGGCCGACGATGACGAGCGGCTGCTTGGCGCCATCGAACGCCTGCACGACCTGGTCGGGCAGCTTACCGAGCAGCGCCAGATCGTTGCCCAGCCATTCGAGCTTGTAGGTGAGATCGGTCTCGGGGCCGATCGCGAAGACCTTCGCCCCCTTCTTGATCGCCTTGCGCACGCGCGTGTTGATCAGCGGCGCTTCCCAGCGGAGGTTGCTGCCGATCAGCAGGATCGCATCGGCATCCTCGACGCCGGCGATCGTCGGGTTGAACGCGACCGCGCCGAGGCTCGAAACGTCATAGTCCATCCCGGTCTGGCGGCTCTCGATCAGCTCCGAGCCGAGGCCCTTGAGCAGCGCCTTGGCGGCGTACATCGTCTCGGCGTCGAGCAGGTCGCCGGCGATCGCCGCGACGCTCGAACCCGCGTTGACTGCGGCGATCGCATCGAACGCCTCGTCCCAACTCGCCTCGACCAGCTTGCCCTGCTTGCGGACGAACGGACGATCGAGCCGCCGGCGGACGAGCCCGTCGACATGGTAGCGCGACTTGTCGTGCGCCCATTCCTCGTTGACGTCCTCGTTGATCCGCGGGAGCACGCGCATCACCTGGCGACCGCGGCTGTCGAGGCGAATGTTGGTGCCCACGGCATCCATCACGTCGATCGAAAGGTTCCGCTTCAATTCCCAGGGGCGATATTCGAACGCCACCGGCTTGTGCGTCAGCGCGCCCACCGGGCAGAGATCGACGGTGTTCCCCGACAACTCGCTCTTGAACGCCTTTTCCAGATAGGTCGTGATCTGCATGTTCTCGCCGCGATAGATCGCGCCGATCTCGTCGACTCCGGCGACTTCCTCGCCGAAGCGCACGCAGCGGGTGCACTGGATGCAGCGGGTCATGATCGTCTTGATGATCGGACCCATATACTTCTCGGTCACCGCCCGCTTGTTCTCGGTGTAGCGGCTATGGCCCTTGCCATAGGCGACCGACTGATCCTGCAGGTCGCATTCGCCGCCCTGATCGCAGATCGGGCAGTCGAGCGGGTGGTTGATCAGCAGGAATTCCATCACGCCTTCGCGCGCGGCCTTGACCATCTGGCTGTCGGTGCGGATCTCCTGGCCGTCGGCAGCGGGCAGCGCGCACGAAGCCTGCGGCTTGGGCGGCCCGGGCTTCACTTCGACCAGGCACATCCGGCAATTGCCGGCGATCGACAGCCGCTCGTGATAGCAGAAGCGCGGAATCTCCTTGCCCGCGGCCTCGCAGGCCTGGAGCACGGTGGCGCCCGCAGGTACCTCCACTTCGATTCCGTCTACTTTGACCTTTGGCATTATTCGGCAGCCTCTTGCATCGGCTGAGCGCCGGTGCCGTTGCGTTCATTGATCCGCCGCTCCATTTCGGGGCGGAAATGCTTGATCAGGCCCTGGATCGGCCACGCCGCGGCGTCGCCGAGCGCGCAGATCGTGTGGCCTTCGACCTGCTTGGTGACCTGATGCAGCGTGTCGATCTCGCTGATGTCGGCGTCGCCGGTGCGCATCCGCTCCATCACGCGCCACATCCAGCCGGTGCCTTCGCGGCACGGGGTGCACTGGCCGCAGCTCTCATGCTTGTAGAAGTACGAAAGCCGGCTAATCGCGCGGACGATGTCGGTCGACTTGTCCATGACGATCACCGCCGCGGTGCCGAGGCCCGAGCCGACGGCCTTGAGCCCGTCGAAGTCCATCGCGCAGTCCATGATCTGCGCCGCGGGGACAAGCGGGACCGAAGAACCGCCAGGAATCACCGCGAGCAGATTGTCCCAGCCGCCGCGGATGCCGCCGCAATGCTTCTCGATCAGCTCGCGGAACGGGATGCTCATCGCTTCCTCGACCACGCACGGCTTCTCGACATGGCCCGAGATCTGAAAGAGCTTGGTGCCCTTGTTGTTCTCGGCGCCGAAGCTCGCGAACCATTCGGGCGAGCGGCGCAGGATCGTCGGCGCGACGGCGATCGATTCGACATTGTTGACCGTGGTCGGGCAGCCATAGAGCCCCGCGCCCGCCGGGAACGGGGGCTTGAGCCGCGGCTGGCCCTTCTTGCCCTCCAGGCTCTCGATCATCGCGGTCTCTTCGCCGCAGATGTAAGCCCCTGCCCCACGGTGCACGAACACGTCGAAGTCGTAGCCCGACTTGCACGCGTTCTTGCCGATCAGGCCGGCGTTGTACGCCTCCTTGACGGCCGCAAACAGCGTCTCGGCCTCGCGGATATATTCGCCGCGGATGTAGATATACGCCGCGCGCGCGCGCATCGCGAAGCCCGCGACCAGCGCGCCTTCGATCAGCAGATGCGGATCGTGGCGGATGATCTCGCGGTCCTTGCACGAGCCCGGCTCGGACTCGTCGGCGTTGATCACTAGGAAGCTCGGACGCTCGGACGTCGGGTTCTTGGGCATGAACGACCATTTCATGCCGGTCGGGAAGCCCGCCCCGCCGCGCCCGCGCAGGCCCGAGGCCTTGATGCGGTCGATAATGGTGTCCTGGCCGAGCTCGAGCAGCGCCTTGGTGTTGTCCCACGCGCCGCGCTTGATCGCCGCGTCGAGGTTCCACGGCTGATAGCCGTAGAGGTTGGTGAAGATCCGGTCCTTGTCGGCGAGCATCAGAGACGCCCCCCCTTGTTCTTCGCGAACATCATGTAGAGCACCACCGCGACGCCGATCAGCAGCAGCGGGCCGAGCAGCGCGAAGGTGAGGCGCAGCAGCCAGCCGAGCACGACGATGCCGCCGATGATCGCCAGGATCGTGAAGATCAGGTTCTTGTTGCTGCCGCTCATGCCGCGCTACCCCATTCCGGGCGGTAATCGTGATTTTCGGTGACCATCGCGGCCAAATTGGTCGGCTCGCCGAGCGGCTCGACCGTGTGGCGGCCGGGCTCCTGCGTGCCGGTCTTGGGACTCTCGCCCTTTGCCAGCGCATCGAGGATGGCGACCGTCCGATCGAAGGTCAGGTCCTCGTAATTGTCGTCGTTGATCTGCACCATCGGCGCCGACGAGCAATTGCCCATGCACTCGACTTCGGTGAGCGTGAACAGCCCGTCCGCAGTGGTGTGGCCCTTCTTCATGCCGCGCGACTTGCACGCCGCCATCACGTCGTCCGACCCGCGCAGCATGCACGGCGTGGTGCCGCAGACCTGCACATGATAGCGGCCAACGGGGACGAGATTGAACATCGTGTAGAAGGTCGCGACCTCGAACACGCGGATATACGGCATCTCGAGCTCGCGCGCGACGAACTCGATCACCGGCACAGGCAGCCAGCCCTGGGTGTTGGTCTCGGCGCCGACCTGACGCTGGGCGAGGTCGAGGAACGGGATCGTGCACGACATCTGCCGGCCCGCGGGATAGCGGCCCAGGATTTCCTTGGCCTTCTCGGCACTCTCGGGATCCCAAGCGAACGCGCCCCAGCGCGCGCGGGTCTCGGCCTCGTCGGGAAGTTGTGGGGCGTCAGCCATCAGCGAATGAACTCCACCCGATCGACCCTGTCGTCGGAGAACGAATAGATGGACATCACCTCGAAAGGCTCTGCCTCTGGGGAACGTGCGACCTTCTCGTGCAGGACGACCGTATCGCCGAGCGCATAAGAGGTGAGGATTTCCGCACGATTGCCGGGATATTCGGCGAACATCGCCTTGAGCCCCGAGCGCACGCCCTCGCGCCCCTCCCGCAGCACCGCGCCGCGATAGGTCGCCTCGCATGCGCGATCGGTCATCAGCGCGACGTAAGCGTCGGCGTCTTGCGCATTGTAGTGCGCGATCATCTCGTGCGCGGTGGCGATACGAGCCTCGCTCACCGATCGCACTCCCCGAACACGATGTCCATCGCACCCAGGATCGCGGTGATGTCGGCGAGCATATGGCCCTTCGACATGAAGTCCATCGCCTGGAGGTGACTGAACGCAGTCGGGCGGACCTTGCAGCGATACGGCTTGTTGGTGCCGTCGCTTACCAGATAGACGCCGAACTCGCCCTTGGGGCTCTCGGTCGCGACATAAACCTCGCCCGCGGGGACGTGATAGCCTTCGGTGAACAGCTTGAAGTGATGGATCAGCGCTTCCATCGACTGCTTCATTTCGCCGCGGCTCGGCGGCGCCACCTTGCGGTCGAGGCTCAGCACCGGTCCTTCGGGCATTTCGCTCAGGCACTGCTTCATGATTCGCGCCGACTGGCGGACCTCTTCGACGCGCACCATGAACCGGTCATAGCAATCGCCGCGCGTGCCGACGGGGATGTCGAACTCCATGCGGTCGTACACATCGTATGGCTGTTGGCGCCGGATATCCCAGGGGATGCCCGCGGCGCGGATCATCGGGCCCGAGAAGCCCCAGGCGATCGCATCCTCGCGGCTCACCGTGGCGATGTCGACATTGCGCTGCTTGAAGATACGGTTCTCGGCGACGAGGCTGATCGCGTCCTCGAACAGCCGCGGTAGACGCGTATCGAGCCAGTCGGCGATGTCGGTGAGCAGCTTGAGCGGCACGTCCTGGCGGACGCCGCCGACGCGGAAATAGTTCGAGTGCATCCGCGCACCCGAGGCACGCTCAAAGAAGTTGAGGCAGTCCTCGCGGATCTCGAACAGCCACAGGTTCGGCGTCATCGCGCCGACGTCCATGACGTGCGAGCCCAGGTTGAGCATGTGATTGCAGATGCGCGTCAGCTCGGCGAAGAACACGCGGAGATACTGGCCCCGCAGCGGGACTTCGAGGTCGAGCAGCTTCTCGACCGCGAGCACGTACGAATGCTCCATGCCCAGCGGCGAGCAGTAATCGAAGCGATCGAAATAGGGCAGCGCCTGGGTGTAGGTCTTGTACTCGATCAGCTTCTCGGTGCCGCGATGGAGCAGGCCGACATGCGGATCGATTCGCTCGATGATCTCGCCGTCGAGCTCGGTCACCAGACGCAACACACCGTGCGCAGCCGGGTGCTGCGGGCCGAAGTTGATCGTATAGTTGGCGATCTCGGTATCGCCCAGTTCCGGCTTGCCGGAATCGGTGCGGCCTTCGATCTCGTCCAGATACTCAGCCATTACGCTTCACCCTCGGGCGACTTCTTCGCGCGCGACTTGCGCGGCTTCTTGACGACGTCCGGATCGGCGGGCGCCGGGCCCGCCTCGGGACCGGACTTGCCGGCACCGCTCTCGCTGGTGTCGTCGGTGGTCTTGGGCTTCGCGACGCGCGACTTGGTCGCCTTTGCCGCGGGCGCATCGGCCTTGACGATTTCGTCGGCGGTCAGCGGCGTGGGGGCACCCTTTGCCTGGGGCTGCGCGGCTACGGGCGCCGGCGCCGGAGCGGGCGCAGGTGCCGGAGCAGGCGGCGGTGGCGGCGCAGCCGCCTTCTCGTCGCCCGGCAGCACGTACTGCGCGCCTTCCCAAGGGCTCATGAAGTCGAAGCTGCGGAAGTCCTGCGCGAGCTTGACCGGCTCGTACACCACACGCTTGGCCTCTTCCGAATAGCGCAGCTCGACATAGCCGGTCTGCGGGAAGTCTTTCCGGAGCGGATGCCCGACGAAACCATAGTCCGTAAGGATGCGGCGCAGGTCCGTATTCCCGTCGAACAGCACGCCGTACATGTCGTACACTTCGCGCTCGAGCCAGCCGGCGACCGGCCAGATGCCCGTCACGCTCGGGACCGGCCTTTCCTCGTCGGTGGTGACGCGGACGCGAATGCGGCGGTTCTGGGTGAACGACAGCAGCTGATAGACCACGTCGAAGCGCTCGGGCCGCGCCGGATAATCGGCGCCGGCGATCTCGCTCAATTGCTGATATTCGAGTCCCGGCGTGTCGCGGAGCGCAAGCATCGCCTCGACCAGGCGCGAGCGCACCACGGTCAGCGAGATCTCGCCCACGGCATCCTTGCTCTCGACGAGCATGTCGCCGAGCACGGCCGCGGCCGCATCGATCACGCCGTCATTGGGCATGGTACGGGGTGCAGGCGCCCTCACCGTTCCATCGTCCCGATCCGGCGGATCTTACGCTGGAGCTGCATCACGCCATACAGCAGCGCCTCGGCGGTCGGCGGGCAGCCGGGGACGTAGATGTCCACCGGCACGATCCGATCGCAGCCGCGCACGACGCTGTAGCTGTAATGGTAATAGCCGCCGCCATTGGCGCACGAGCCCATCGAGATCACATATTTCGGCTCGGACATCTGATCGTACACGCGACGCAGCGCCGGGGCCATCTTGTTGCAGAGGGTGCCCGCGACGATCATCACGTCCGACTGGCGCGGAGACGCGCGCGGCGCGGCACCGAAGCGCTCCATGTCGTAGCGCGGCATGTTGACGTGGATCATCTCGACCGCGCAGCAGGCGAGCCCGAAGGTCATCCACCACAGCGAGCCGGTACGCGCCCACTGGAACAGCTCCTCGGTCGAGGTGACGAGGAAACCCTTATCGCCGACCTCGGCATTGATGTCGTCGAGGAACGCGACGTTCGGCAGCGTACCTGCTGGCGGAGGGCTGAGCTCTACTCCCACTCCAACGCACCTTTCTTCCACGCGTAAACAAGCCCGAGCGCAAGCTCGGCAATGAAGATCATCATCGAGATCCAGGCGGTCCAGCCGAGATCGAACACCGAAACCGCCCAGGGAAACAGGAACGCCGCCTCAAGATCGAAGATGATGAACAGGATCGCCACCAGGTAGAAGCGCACGTCGAACTGGCTGCGCGAATCCTCGAACGCGGGGAAGCCGCATTCATATTCGGTGAGCTTCTCCGGCGTCGGCTGGTGGGTGCCGGTGAGCCGGCCTACCAGCATCGGCAGGAACACGAAGGCGCTCGAAAGCACCAGTGCCACGCCGAGGAACAGCAGGATCGGCAGATATTCAATTAGATCGACCAAGGTGCCTTCTCGCGGATGCGGAAACTTGGGGGCGCTTTAGGCCGATGGGCCATGTGCGGCAAGGGGTGGAACCCCTGAGAATCACTCGCAATAAAATCGCAGCGACGCTGTCTTTCGGGCATGCGCCGCCACCCGGCGAAGGCCGGCACCGGCAAGCGCTTGCGACCGCGGATTACTTGTTGCGGAGCGAACTCGCGACGAGCTTATGCAGCTTGTTGTGCAATACGTCGTTCGCGGCGAGGAACTGGTTGCGCTCGCGCGGCAGATCCTGCCCGCGGAAGTCGGTGACGTAGCCGCCGGCCTCCTTGACGAGCAGCATCCCCGCCGCGACGTCCCACGGCTTGAGGTTCGACTCCCAATAGCCGTCGAACCGCCCCGCGGCGACCCAGGCGAGGTCGAGCGCCGCGGCGCCGAGCCGACGAATTCCCGCCACTTCAGGCGCCACCGCGCCGAAGATCCGGCTCCATTCGACGAAATCGCCATGCCCCAGGAACGGGATGCCCGTCGCGATCAGCGCGTCCGACAGATCCCGCCGCGCGGAGACGCGCAACCGCTGGTCCTGAAGCCAGGCGCCCCGGCCCTTTTCGGCCCAGAAACCCTCGTCGGTGATCGGCTGGTAGATATAGCCGTGGGTGATCTCAGGCTTGCCCTGGCTGCCGTGCGGATCCTCGACGGCGATCGAGATGCAGAAATGCGGGATGCCGTGAAGGAAATTGCTCGTGCCGTCGAGAGGATCGATGATCCAGCGCGGCTTGTCCGGATTGCCGGCGATCTCGCCGCGCTCCTCGACCAGGAAGCCCCAGTCGGGCCGCGCCTTCTGGAGTTCCTCGATCAGCGTGTCCTCGGAACGCTGGTCGGCGATCGATACGAAGTCGGCCGGCCCCTTGCGGCTCACCTGGAGGTGCTGGACCTCGTTGAAGTCGCGCCGCAGCCGCGGCCCCGCCTTGCGGACGGCGCGCTCGATGACGGTGATGATGCCGGAGTGGGAAACCAATGTACTTCTCTTCTCCCCTCCCGCTTGCGGGAGGGGTCGGGGGAGGGCCTGCAAGTTCATCGAGGCGGAAGGCGTGAGGCTCCGTTCACGCCCTCCCCTAGCCCCTCCCGCAAGCGGAAGGGAAACGAAGAAGGTTAGTCCGCGCGACGGACGTAGGTCTGCTCGTACACGTCGACGACGATCCGGGTTCCCGAAGCAATGTGCGGCGGGACCATGATGCGCACGCCATTATCGAGCACCGCGGGCTTGTACGACGACGACGCCGTCTGGCCCTTCACCACCGCGTCGGCCTCGACGATCGTCGCTTCGATCGTATCGGGCAGCTGCACGCTGATCGGCTCCTCGTCATACAGCTCCATCACCACGTCCATGCCGTCCTGCAGGAAGGCGGCGGCATCGCCGAGCAGGTCGCGCGGCAGCGTGGTCTGGTCGTAGGTTTCCTTGTCCATGAAGGTCAGGATGTCGCCCTCGGCGAACAGGAACTGGAAGTCCTTGGTATCGAGCCGCACGCGCTCGACCGACTCTGCCGAGCGGAAGCGAACATTGTTCTTGCGGCCGTCGCGGAGGTTCTTGAGCTCGACCTGCATGTACGCGCCGCCCTTGCCGGGCTGGGTGTGCTGGATCTTTACTGCGCGCCAGATGCCGCCTTCATATTCGATGATGTTGCCGGGACGGATGTCCACGCCGCTGATCTTCATGGGATCGAGACCTGTAAGCTGAGAAAGAGCGAAGGCCGGGCCTTTAGCGGCGCATCACGCTTCCGGCAAGCGCGCCGCCATCGCCGCATCGATCCGGGCTTGAACCTCCACGTTCCAGATCGGCCAGTCCTCTGCCGTGGGCAGCCCGGCAAAGCTCTGCACGTCGTCTGGCACCGTGACCAGCGGATGCCGTGTCACCGTGAAGAAATGCGCGTCGGGAATCACCCGCTCGTCAAGCGTCCCGCCGCGCACGAACAGGATCGCCTCGCCGAAATCGGGATGCGTGCCCCATAGCGCCACCGCGCAACGCGGGCAGCGCGCGCCGCGTGTCGGCGGCTGGGTGCCAGCCCGGACGGTATATCGCTCTGGCATTGTTTCGGTAAGCATTTCAATGCGATCGGCCTCGATCATCGCGTTGATAGCGAACGCCGATCCGGTCTCGCGCTGGCACACGCGGCAGTGACAGCCGTTGACGAAGATCGGCGCCGAGGTCAACCGAAACCGTATATATCTGCAATTGCAGCCGCCCTGCATCATCCCGCCCCCTATTCCGGGAACATAATACGAACATCAGCGCCGCCCGGCAAGCAGGGGAAACGGATTGACCGGTTGCCCCTGCCACCAGCGCTCCCCCGGGGCCATATGCGCCATACCGAAGTGCAAATGGTAGTTGCCCGCGCCCGAATTGCCGGTGTCGCCGACGAAACCGAGCACCTCGCCGGCCCTGACCTGCATGCCCTCGACGATGCCGGGCGCATAACGCTGGAGATGCGCATAATAATAGCTCCACTGCTTGTCCGGCGAGCGGACGTACAGCGTGATCCCGCCCCCGCCCTCGCTGTAGAACAGCTTCTCGACGGTGCCCGGCGCCGCGGCGATCACCGGGGTGCCGCCCGGTGCGAGGATATCGGTCGCCTCGTGGGTACGGGCACCGTTGGCGCGCGACTGGCCCCAAGTATCGACGATCTGCGACCGCTCGACGCCCTGCACCGGCACCGTGAGCAGCGGATGGCTCCACGCGCCCGTCGGCGTCGCGGGCGGTGCCTGCGCCGCCTGGACGGGGGGCGCCGCAGCCGGAGCGTCTCCGGGCACGATGCGGATCATCGACGCCATGGCGGCCAACCCCAGAAGCAGTATTATCCCCACCCCCCAGGTCAGCCGCTTGCGCATCGTCCTACTCCTGGAAAACCGCTTCGGCGCCGGGCTTGATCATCAGCGCCAGCCGCGCGGCGTCCCAATTGGCCAGCCGGATGCAGCCGTGGCTCTGCGAGCGGCCGATATTCTGCGGCTCGGGCGTGCCGTGAATGCCGTAATGCTCCTTGGAGAGATCGAGCCATACCACGCCCACGGGCCCGTTCGGTCCCGGCGGCAGCATCGCCTTCTCATCGTCACGCTTGGCATCCCAGAACAGGTCCGGGTTATAATGGAACTTGGGATTGGTATCTATCACGTTGATTTTCCACGTGCCGATCGGCAGCGGATCGTGCTGGCTGCCCATCGACGCGCTGAACTGCGCGACCAACTTGTCGTTGGCGTCGAACACCTTCAGCACCTTCTCGGACTTGTCGACGACGAGATGGTCGCCCGCGGGCTGGCGCGCATCGACATTGAGGTCGGTAAGCGTCTGGCGCCATTCGGGCTTGAGCTCGCCCTGATACTCGCGCGATCCCGCGACGACATTGGGAAACACGAAGGTCGCGCCCGGGGCGATTGCCGCACCGCCGGGGTTGAGCTCGACCAGCACCTCGGGCGTGGTGTGGAACATCTCGGCGAGCTTCTCGAGCGGCCGGGTATAGCCGAGCGCGGGCAACTTGGCCTGGTCCTGCGGATCCTTGGGCAGCGGATTGAAGAACGGTCCCTGGAGCATCGCGGGATCGAGCGTCACGCGCGTCACCGGCCGCCGCTCGCGATATGGGTGGAGCGCGCTCAGGGTCGCGCGGTCGAGCGTGCCCGTCGTCTTGAGCCCGCGGGTGGACTGGAACCCCTTGAGCGCCGCGGTCAACGATTGCCCCTCGCGTCCATCGACGATCCCCGGCGAGAAGCCGAGCGAATCGAGGATCACCTGCGCATGCATCACCGTCCAGTCGACCGGCGGCTTGGCTTGCGCATTCTGTTTCTGGGCGAAAACGGGTGTGAACACGATTGCCGCGAGCCCGGCGGCGGCACAGAAAATAGTACGCAAAGACAAACTCCTGACCAACGTGTCGGCAGGAGAACGATTGCGCGCGTGCTTGTTTCCTAGCTGGCGAGAACAGCCCCGAACGCCTTGATCGCCGCCGCTTCGTCACCGCCCCACACCGCGCCCGAGACCGCGAGGAAATCGGCGCCGGCCTCGATCAGCGGCCGTGCATTGGCCGGGGTGATCCCGCCGATCGCGACGCAGGGGATCTCGAACACCGTCGTCCACCAGCTGAGGATCGCCGGATCGGGATGGTGACGCACTTCCTTGGTGGTGGTCGGGTAGAAGGCGCCGAAGGCGACATAGTCGGCCCCGCCCTCGCCGGCTTCCATCGCGAGGTGGCGGCTGTCGTGGCAGGTCACGCCGATCTGCGCATTGGGCCCGAGCACCGATCGCGCCTCGCGCGGGTCGCCGTCGCCCTGCCCCAGATGCACGCCATCGGCGCCGAGCCGTTTGGCCAGGCTGATACTGTCATTGACCAGGAACGCCACGTCGCGGTCGCTGCAGATACGCTGGAGCGGCTCGGCCAGCGCCGCCGCGGCGTGCTGGTCGACATCCTTGACGCGGAACTGGAACGCCGCGACCGGCCCGGCATCGAGCGCGCGCGCGAGCCGGTCGGCGAAGCCGCCGGTCACGTCGAGCGGCGAGATCAAATAGAGCTGGCAGGCCGGGCGCCGCTCGTCGCGCTGGAACTGGGCGGCGAATTCGGGGCCGAGCGGCGGCAGGCCGTCGTCATCATGGTCGGTCATCCGCGCCCTCTAGGCTGCGGCGGGGGCGCCCGCAATGGCGAGCAGGAACCCGTCCCATCCCTTGGCGCCCACCGTCTGGATCGCGGTGGCGTCGACGCGCGGCTCGGCGGCGATCGCGTCAAACAGCGCGCGCGTGCCTTGCACCCGCGGATCGGGGTTTGCCCCGTCGGTCACCGCGCCCTCGCGCACGACATTGTCGAACACCAGGGTGGCGCCTGGGCGAGCCAGTCTGAGCGCAGCGCTCAGATAGGCGACGTTGCTCGGCTTGTCGGCATCGACGAACACGAAGTCGAATGGCGCCTCGCCCGCCGCGATCAGTGCGTCGAGCGTATCGACCGCCGGCCCGACATGCGGGTCGACCCTATCGGCAAGCCCAGCCGCGGCGAGATTGGCGCGCGCGACCTCGGCATAGTGCGCGTCAAGCTCGAGCGTCACCAGCCTGCCGCCTTCGGGCAGCGCGCGTGCCAGCCAGATCGTCGAATAGCCGCCGAGCGTGCCGATCTCGAGGATCCGCTTTGCTCCCGCGATCCGCGCGAGGAGATTGAGCATCTTGCCCTGCGCCGGCGAGACGTCGATCGCCGGGAGCCCGGCCGCCTGGTTGGCTGCCAATGCCGCTGCCAGCACCGGATCGGGCCCGAGCAGCTTGGCCTCGATATAGACGTCGATTGCCTCGCCGCTCGCCATCAGCCGTGCCGGAGGTGGCTCGAGACCGGCTTGGTCTCGACGCTGATCTCGAAACCCGCGATCAGCGGCCGCCCCTTGGCGATCGCCTCGCGCACCGTTGGGAGCTCAAGCGACGCCTTGTGGCTCGCGGCATCATCCCAGACCTCAGTGATCCAGATCGCGTCGGTATCCTTGGCATCCTCGGCGATCAGATAGACGCGGCAGCCCGGCATCGTGCCGGTGCCGGCGGCGAGGATCGCGATCAGCTCGGCGCGCTTGCCGGGCTGCGCCTTCATCTTGCCGATCATCCCGAACGGCACCTGGTCTTCCATCGCAAACCCTCCGGCAAGCGCGGGACCGCCCAGCATCGCGAGAGCAAGCCCCGCGAGCACCGGGCGGCGCGCCGTCATGTCAGGCCGCCACCTTCTCGGTGGAGGCCGTGTAGATCGCGTCGATCGCCTCGCCGAGCGCCGCGTCGAACTCCGCGTCGCTCATCTGGTGGCGCAGGTCCTCGAGCAACGCGCGGCTGAAGCTCGCGATCATGCCCCGGTTCTTGGCGAGCTCGGCGCACGCCTCGGGGCGGGCATAGCCGCCCGACAGCGCCACGACGCGCAGCACGCGCGGGTGATCGACCAGCGGGTCGAACAGGCCAGGCGTCGCCGGGATCGAGAGCTTGAGCATCACCTTGTCGTCGCCAGGCAGTGCGTCGAGCGCCTTGCGCAATTCGTCGAGCAGCATCCGGTCGGCATCGGCGCGCTCGGCGCTCTTGATGTTCACCTCGGGCTCGAGGATCGGCATCAGCCCCGCAGCGAGCACCTGGCGGCCGATCTCGAACTGCTGCGCGACCACTGCGGCGATGCCCGCGCGGTTGGCGAGGTTGACCACCGAGCGCTCCTTGGTGCCGAACACGCCGAGCCCGCGCGCGCGGGCCAGCAGCCCGTCGAGCCCGGGCATCGGCTTCATCAGCTGGACGCCATCGGCCTCGGCTTCGAGCCCCTTGTCGATCTTGAGGAAGGGTACGATGCCCTTGTCGATCAGCGCCTGCGGCGCCGGCTTACCGCCAACCTGGCCGTCCATCGTCTTCTCGAACAGGATCGCGCCGATCACCTTGTCGCCCGTGAAGCTCGGTGCGCTGATGATGCGACTGCGCATTGCGTGGATCAGCCCGAACATCGCCTCGTCGCCCGAATAGGCATCTTCCGCGATGCCGTACCCCTTGAGCGCCTTGGGCGTCGATCCCCCGCTCTGGTCGAGCGCGGCAATGAAGCCTTTGCCTTGGGCGATCTTGGCGGTCATGTCGGCGGTGTTCATCGTGCCCCCTTTTGTGGTTCAGCCGGCTCTATCGAGCGGCTACGGCACGGGGAACCCCTGACAGCGCTGGCACGAGCCCAAGATGCGATCTATTGCTGCAGCGCGGCGACGCCCGGCAGCTCCTTGCCTTCCATCCACTCAAGAAACGCGCCGCCCGCGGTCGAGACGAAGCTGAAGTCGTCCGCCACGGCGGCTTGGTTGAGCGCCGCGACGGTATCCCCGCCCCCGGCGACCGAGACCAGCGAGCCTTCCTTGGTCAGCGCCGCCGCGGTCTTGGCGAGCGCCACCGTCGCTGCGTCGAACGGCGGCGTCTCGAACGCGCCGAGCGGGCCGTTCCACACCAAAGTGCGGCAGTTCTTGAGCACGTCGCCCAGCGCCTCGGTCGCGGCGGGGCCGACATCGAGGATCATCTCGTCCTCGGCGACTTCATGGACGTTTACGGTCCGCGTCGCCGGATTGGCCTTGAATTCCTTCGCCACCACCACGTCGTACGGCAGATGGACGGTGCAGTTCGCCTTCTCCGCCGCGTCGAGAATCTCCTCGGCGGTGCCGGTCAGGTCATGCTCGCACAGCGACTTGCCGACGTTTACGCCCCGCGCCGCGAGGAAGGTATTGGCCATGCCGCCGCCGATGATCAAATGATCGACCTGGGCGACGAGGTGCTTAAGCACGTCGAGCTTGCTCGAGACCTTCGCGCCGCCGACTACCGCCGCGACCGGGTGCTCCGGGCTGCCGAGCGCCTTGTCGAGCGCGTCGAGTTCGGCTTCCATCTGGCGGCCGGCGAACGCCGGCAGCTTGTGCGCCAGCCCCTCAGTGGAGGCGTGCGCGCGGTGCGCGGCGGAAAAGGCGTCGTTGACGTACAGGTCACCGAGCTTGGCGAAGCGCTCGACCGTGGCGGGATCGTTCTTTTCCTCGCCGCCGAAGAAGCGGGTGTTCTCGAGCACCGCGATGTCGCCCGGCTGCAGCGTCGCGACATTCGCAGCATCACCTTCCCAGTCGACATAGCGGACGGGACGGCCCAGCACCGCTTCGTACGGCTTGACGATCTGCGCGAGCGAGAATTCGGGCGACGGCGTCTTGGGACGACCGAAATGCGCGAGGACCAGCACGATCGCCCCGCGATCGGCGAGCTCGGTCACCGTCTGGAGCGTGGCGCGCAGCCGCGTGTCGTCGGTGACCTGACCGTCGGCCATCGGCACGTTGAGGTCCTCGCGGACCAGCACCCGCTTGCCGGTGACATCGCCCATATCGTCGAGCGTCTTGAAGTTGCGCGCCATATCGATCCCTATCCGTCGTCCAAGGGACACACGCCCCTGCATTCTCGTCACCCTGAACTTGTTTCAGGGTCCAACTCTCCACCGGCGACAGGGCCCGTAGAGGCTTGGATGCTGAAACAAGTTCAGCATGACGGCGGAGGGAAAACCCCCTCCGCCGCGCGCCGCTCAGCCCAGCTTCGCCATCGCCGAGGCCGTGTCGACCATACGGTTCGAGAAGCCCCATTCATTATCGTACCAGCTGACCACGCGGACCAGCTTGCCGTCGATCACTGCGGTCTCGAGGCTGTCGATGGTCGACGAGGCGGGCGTGTGGACGATGTCGATCGAGACCAAAGGCTCGTCCGAATAGACGAGAACGCCCTTGAGCGGGCCTTCTTCCGACGCCTTCTTGAGCACCGCGTTGACTTCGTCGCGCGTCACGTCGCGGCTCGGGGTGAAGGTCAGGTCGACCAGCGACCCGTCCGGGACCGGCACGCGAATGGCGCTGCCGTCGAGCTTGCCCTTGAGCTCGGGCAGCACTTCGGCAACGGCGCGCGCGGCGCCGGTGGTGGTCGGGATGATGTTCATCGCCGCGGCGCGGGCGCGGCGCAGGTCCGGATGGATCTGGTCGAGGATCTTCTGGTCGTTGGTATAGGCGTGGACCGTGGTCATCAGCCCGCGCTCGATGCCGATCGCGTCGTTGAGCACCTTGGCCACCGGCGCGAGGCAGTTGGTCGTGCACGATGCGTTCGAGACGATCGTGTGCCCGCCATCGAGCTTGTCGTGGTTGACGCCGAACACGACGGTCAGGTCGACATTCTTGCCCGGCGCCGAGATCAACACCTTCTTGGCGCCGGCATCGATATGCTTCTGCGCATCGTCGCGGCTGGTGAAGAAGCCGGTGCACTCCAGCACCAGCTCGACGCCGTTGGCAGCGTGCGGAAGGTTCGCCGGATCCTTCTCCTTCGTCACCTTGATCCGCTTGCCGTCGATGACGAGGTCATCGCCCTCGGCAGTGACGGTGCCGGGATATTTGCCGTGGACGCTGTCGCGCGAGAACAGCCAGGCGTTCGACTTGGCGTCGGCGAGGTCGTTGATCGTGACCAACTCGAGCCCGCTGTCGGGGCGCTCGAGGATCGCGCGTGCCACCAGCCGGCCGATACGTCCGAAACCGTTGATCGCAACCTTCGTCATGCCTGTTCTCCGTTCAACTTAGCGACGACCCGCGCGACGATCGCGTCGGCGGAAAGACCATAATGCTTGTACAGCCGCAGATAGGGGCCCGAGGCGCCGAATTCATCCACACCGAAGTTCAACCCATCGTTTCCGGTGTAGCGCTCCCAGCCGAAGGTCGCGCCCGCCTCGATCGACACCTTGAGCGCATCGTGCGGCAGGATATCGCGCTTGTACGCCGCATCCTGCGCCTCGAAGCGCTCGAAGCACGGCATCGACACGACATCGGCGCCGATCCCCTGCGCCTCGAGCGCATCGCGTACGGCGACCGCGATTTCGACTTCGGAGCCGGTGGCGATCAGCACCACTTTCCGCGGCGCCTCGGCCTCGAACAGCGCATAGGCGCCACGCGCGGACCGGTTCTCGGCTGCCTCGGTGCGAAGCTGGGGCAGGTTCTGGCGACTGAGCGCGAGCAGCGCCGGACCGTCCTCCTTCTGCAGTGCCAGTTCCCAGCACTCGGCGGTCTCGACCGTGTCGCACGGGCGATAGACGTCGAGATTGGGGATGAGGCGCAGGCTCATCAGATGCTCGATCGGCTGGTGCGTCGGGCCGTCTTCGCCGAGCCCGATCGAATCGTGCGTCATCACATAGACGACGCGTGCGCGCTGGAGCGCCGAGAGGCGGATCGCGCCACGGGCATAATCGGAAAAGACCAGGAAGGTGCCGCCATAGGGGATCACCCCGCCGTGCAGCGCCATGCCGTTCATCGCCGCGGCCATGCCGAACTCGCGAATGCCGTAATAGACGTAGCGGCCCGCATAGCTGCCCGCAGTCAGCGCCACGAGGCCCTTGGTCAGCGTGTTGTTCGATCCCGTAAGGTCCGCCGAGCCGCCGATCGTCTCGGGCAGCAGCGTGTTGATCGCCTCTAGCGCCATTTCGGACGCTTTCCGGGTCGCGACCTTCTGCGGGTTGGCGAGCAACTGCTCGATATAGGGCTTGAGCAACTCCTGCGGCACGTCGCCACGGCGCTCCCAGCCGAGCCGGTCCGGATGGGCAGCCAGCCGGTCGCGCCATTCGGCATGCGGCTTGGCGCCGCGTGTGCCGGCGGCGAGCCAGGCCTCGCGGATGTCGGCGGGGATCTCAAACGGCGCGTGGTTCCAGCCGAGCGTCGCGCGCACCGCGGCGACTTCGTCCTTGCCGAGCGCGGCGCCGTGGACCTTCGAAGTGCCCTGCTTGTTGGGCGCGCCCTTGCCGATGATGGTGCGGCAGCGGATCAGCGACGGGCGGTCGTCCGAAATCGCTTCCTCGATCGCCGAGACGATGTCGAACTCGTCATGCCCATCGCATTCGACGACGTGCCAGCCGGTCGCGGCGTAGCGTGCGGGAATGTCCTCACTGGAGGAGAGCGACACCGAACCGTCGATCGTGATCTTGTTGTCGTCCCACAGCACGATTAGCCGGTCGAGCTTGAGGTGCCCGGCAAGCCCGATCGCCTCGTGGTTGATGCCTTCCATCAGGCAGCCGTCGCCGGCGATCACCCACGTGCGGTGGTCGACGAGATCGTCACCGAAGGTGGCGTTCAAATGGCGCTCGGCCATCGCCATGCCCACCGCCATCGCCAGCCCCTGGCCGAGCGGGCCAGTGGTCGCCTCGACACCGGCGAGCTCGAAATTCTCAGGATGCCCCGCGCACGGGCTGCCGATCTGGCGGAAATTGCGGATGTCCTCCATCGTCGGTCGCGCATAGCCGGTGAGATTGAGCAGCGAGTAGATCAGCATCGATCCATGGCCGGCCGAGAGCACGAAGCGGTCGCGATCGGGCCATTTGGGATCGGCGGGATCGAACTTCACATAACGCTGGAACAGGACGGTGGCGACATCGGCCATGCCCATCGGCATGCCGGGATGCCCCGAATTGGCGGCCTCCACGGCGTCCATCGAGAGCGCTCGGATGGCGTTGGCGCAGTCGCTGAAGGATGCGGACACGTGGACTCCCCTGCTGATCGCGGACGCCTTTGGGACGCAGGCGCCCGCGCGTCAACCGCATCGGCGCCCCGGTTTGACGAAGCCATTCGCCCGCCTCGGAAATTCGATGGGCGGTTGACCGCATCGACTCTTGCCGCGTCGCTGCATGGTGCCTAATCGATGGATATGGCCGTAAGCCCGGAAGATCGTATCGAACAGGCGCTCGCAAGGATCGAGACCGCCGCCGCCGCGCGCGCTTATGCCTCCGCTCGCCTCGCCACACGCCACGCCAAGCTGCGTGCCCGCATTGAGGATGCGGTGACGTCGCTCGACGCGCTGATCGCGCGCGAAAGCGCGCCGGTGGAGGCCGACTGATGGCCGAGATCGACATCACCGTCGCCGGCCGCAGCTATTCGGTCGCCGCGCGCGAGGGGGACGAGCCGCATCTGCGCCACCTCGAATCGATCCTCCAGGAGCACGCCCCCGCCGCGCAGCGCGCTTCGGGTGGGCTCAATGCCGAGCGCACGCTGGTGTATCTCTCGCTGATCCTCGCCGACATGGTCGACGAAGTGCAGCGCAATCCGCCCGCAGGCGTCTCCCCCGTGCTGCTCGATCGTATTGCCGACCGGCTCGAGGCAGTTGCCGCCGCGCTCGAAGAGGATGCAGCGGAGGCGTAACGTCACAAATCCTTTCCCGAGCTGCCTGGGCGAGGATTTGGAACCTACCCGTTGCGTCCCGCCCTCCACCACCCTACATGCGTCAGCGGCGGGCACTGCCCGGTACGAGCCTCTGCATATCCCTGAGGCTATTCATCATCCATGGGAGCTGTCCCTGTGCAGATCCAGGTCTGTCGCACATGGTTCCCACCTGACGTACCGAGCGTCAGAGGATATTCTGGCAAACGGCCATGGCGGTCCCGCCACCGCATTCTTCCCGCATGATCCTCGACAAACCCGCCCTCCGCGCGAAGCTGCGCGCCACGCGCGATCTTTTCGCGGCGGAATCCTCGTCCGCGATCCTCGCGCCCGAGGCTTTTGTCGAACGGCTCCGCGCCGGCACGACGATCGCCACCTATTGCCCGGTCGCCAGCGAAGCCGATCCGACCCAGCTCGCGGCCGCGGCTGCCGCCGCCGGATGCAAGCTTGCCTTGCCCTTCGTCGTCGATCGCGCCGCGCCGATTCGTTTCCTCGCCTGGCAGCTCGGCGAGCCGCTGGTCGAAGGCCCTTTTAGCCTGCGCCAGCCCGATCCCGCGAGCCCAGAAGTCGCGCCCGACGTGATCCTGACGCCGCTCGTCGGCTTCGATCGCCGGCTCAACCGGCTCGGCCAGGGTGCGGGCCATTACGACCGCGCCTTCGCCCGCTACGAGGATGCGTGGCGCGTCGGCGTCGCCTGGTCGGTGCAGGAAATCCCCGCGATCCCGGCCGACATCTGGGACGTGCCGTTGCACGCGATCATCACCGAGAAAGGCATGCTATGGCACGCGGAGACGTGAAGGCGAGCTGGCGCAAGCCCGCCGGCGCGCTCGCGATCCTGCTGCTGATCCTCGTCTGGGTGGTGCTCGTCGCCAGCTTTTCCGGGCCGATCGGCACGCTGCCGGTCCTGGTCCAGGCATTGGTCTATGTCGTGCTCGGCATTGCCTGGATCCTGCCCTTGAAGCCGCTGCTGCGCTGGATGGAGACCGGGCAGTGGCGCCTGCCCAACTGAGCGGTCGCCAGCGCCCCAAACCCCGCTAGCCTAACCTCCGTAACGAACGGAGGAAAAATGGCTTTCAGGCGCAGTCGAGGATCGGGTCTGGCAGGCTATTCGGACGCCGCGCTGCTGCTGGCGCGACTGGTGATCGGCACCTTCCTGGTCTGGAGCGTTTGGGACAATATCCAGAACAGCCCGCGCATGGCCGAATTCGCACGCTTCCTCGCCGGCCACGGCTTTCCCTATTCCAAATGGCTCGCCCCGCTTTCGGTCTGGGCACAATTCGCCTGCGGCGTGGCCTTTGTCGCCGGCTTTCTCACCCGCTGGGCCGGGTAGTTTGCGCGGTGAACTTCGCGGTGGCGGTAGCTATGGTCGATGCCAAACTCGGCATTCGCGGCGCGTTCCCGGCGACCCGCCTGATCTTGTTCGGGCTGCTGTTCGCCACGCTTGGCGCGGGCCGTTATTCGATCGACGCGATGCTCGGCGGCTTCAGGCGTTGAGGCGCCCCATCGGAACGGCATGGTTGCATCCTCCGCGGGCGGCACGACCTGCAGGCGAGGCGGCGCACCTTCGAGGACCGGCGGCGTCCGTGCCACCTCTTTGGCAGCGGCACGTCGCGAGCGGCAATATTCGTAATCGCTATAGCTGTAGCGCCGCCGAGGCTTGGCGTTCCACAATTTGAGCAGCATCGCGGCAGGTTCGCGCAGCACTGCGTGGATCAACAGCACACAGGCCCCACACGCCCAGAGCGGGATCGCCACCGGCGACGCCATTAGGAACAGGCGCCGGGTGCGGGTTCGCCAGTAAAGCGGATGGAAAGCGAGAAAGAGCCAGTCGGTATGCCTGGCCTTCGATCTCTTGCTGTGGGTCTCCGTCATGCGAACTCCTGGCACGCGCGACCGCAAGCAAGCCATCTACCTGCAAACCCCGCCGCCGATCGGTTCCCGTACGCCGCGACATCTCACCGCAAGATTAGGAACGATGCCGTAGGACTACCGTAGCCCACGGACGGTCGCGTGCAGACCGAGTGCCCGCGATGAGGAGAAACGCTTTCGCGGTGAGGGGGCATGGCGCGAGTGACGGGGCTCGAACCCGCGACCTCCGGCGTGACAGGCCGGCGCTCTAACCAACTGAGCTACACCCGCTTGATCCAAGCGAGGCGACGCATGCCGCAATCTGGAAACCGCTGCGATTGAACCACATGGGAGCCCCAGGGGGATCCCGCGTGGCGCGAGTGACGGGGCTCGAACCCGCGACCTCCGGCGTGACAGGCCGGCGCTCTAACCAACTGAGCTACACCCGCTCTCGAAGCGAGGAGGCGGCCACTAACCCCGGTGTTCGGGGGTGTCAACCGGATTGGTCGCGACTTTGTCGCCGATGCGTGCGGGTGTCGCCCGGATCGCCCACCAAGGTGCCGTGCTCGAACAGGAATCCCGCGATATCGGGTTTGCCCGCGGCATTGAGCACGGTCTGGATGATGATCAGCAGCGGCACCGCGAGCAGCGCCCCCGGCGTGCCCCATACCCAGCCCCAGAAGCTCAGTGAGATCAGGATCAGGATCGGGCTGATCGTCAGCCGATGCCCGACGATCAGCGGGGTCACGACATTGGCCTCGATCAGGTGCGCGCCGATCATCAGCGCGGCCGGCAGCAGCGCCCACCAGATGTCGGCGAAGCTCATCAGCCCGCCCACCGCGAGCAGCAGCGCCGCCACCACGGGCCCGATATACGGGATATAGTTGAGCAGCGCGACGAGCCCGCCCCACATCAAGGGCGTCGGCATCCCGATCGCATAGAGCGCGCCCGCCACGATCAGTCCCAGCGTCACGTTGATCAGCGTGATCGTGCCCAGATAGGCCGACGTATCGTCGACGACGTCCTGGATCACCCGCGCGGTCGCCATCGCGCCGCCGAAGCTCGCGCGCCGCGTGATCGCGTTGCGCCGCAGCCGGGTCCAGCCCGAGAGGAAGAAATAGATCACCAATATCGCGAAGAACATTTCGAGCAGCGCCGACGGCGCCGAGGTGGTGAACAGGTCGATCAGCGAACGCGGCGGCGCCACCGCGATCGTCTCGGGCTGGCGGACCGGGGTCGAGGCGAAGTTGGTCAGCGTCTTGTCGACGAAGCGCTCGAGGTTGGAATAGAATTGGATCAGCGGCTCGAGATTGTGCTGGATCTGCGGGATGCTCTCGGGAAGCCGCTGCATCCATTGCCAGGCCGGCACGACGATCGACGCCAGCGCGATATTCGCTGCGATCAGGAACAGCAGCACGCAGATCAACGCCGCCAACGGCGCCGGCACGCGGTGCCGCTCGAGCCATTCGAGCATCGGCACCATCGCAATCGCGATCACCAACGCGGCGGTGAGCGGCAGGAAAAACGGCGAACCCTCACGAAGGGCAAAGGGGATCGCGAAGAGCAGCCCGACGCCGATCATCAGCGCCAGCGCCGCCATCAGCCGGTCGCGTTTCTGCCCGTCGCCCAATGTCTCCGGCGGCTCGGCCGACAGGATCGGCTCGCGCGGCGCCCCCGGCGGAATCCCCCCGTCGCTCTCGCTGCCCCCGCCTGATGCCCGCGGCTGCTCGTCCACCCGAAGCTCTCCTTCATCTCTCTACTAGGGGGCGGTTGCGCGGCCTGCAATCCGGGCTAGGCTGGGGCATGGGCGAACTCCTGCTGGTCCTCGACGAGGGCACCACCTCCATGCGCGCAATGATCTTCGAGCCGGGCGGCGCATGCGTCGCCACCCATGCCGCCGACCTCACCCAGCATTATCCGGGACCGGGGCTTGTCGAGCATGACGCCGCCGAGATCTGGGAGCGCACCCTCGCCTGCGCCCAGCAGGCGATCGAGCGGGCCGGCGGCGCCGATCGGATCGCGGCGATCGGCATCACCAACCAGCGCGAGACGATCGTCTTCTGGGACAAGACCACCGGCGAGCCCCTCGCCCCCGCGATCGTCTGGCAGGACCGGCGCAGCGCCGCGATGTGCCGTGCGTGGCGCGAGGCCGGCGAGGAACCCGGCGTCCAGGCGCGCACCGGGCTGCTGCTCGATCCCTATTTCTCGGGCACCAAGATCGCCTGGGCGATGGCCAACTGGCCGCAGCTCAAGCAGGCGGGCGACAGGCTGGCGATCGGGACGATCGAGAGCTGGCTGGTCTGGAAACTGACCGGCGGCCTCCACATCACCGATGCCACCAACGCTTCGCGCACCCTGCTGATGGGCTTGGGCAGCGGCGGCTGGAGCGACGGGCTGCTCGACATGTTCTCCGCCCCGCGCGACGCGCTGCCCGAGATCGTCGACTGCGCCGGGCGCTTGGGCACCACCAAGGTCTTTGGCGGCGAGATCCCGATCTGCGGCCTCGCCGGCGACCAGCAATCGGCGACGATCGGCCAGGCGTGCCTCACCAAGGGTGAGACCAAGGCGACCTTCGGCACCGGCGCGTTCATTCTTACCAATGCCGGCACCACCCCGCCCAGCTCTAAGCACCGGCTGCTTGCCACGGTGCTATGGCAATTGAACGGTCGGCGCACCTACGCAATCGAGGGCTCAGTGTTCGTCGCCGGCAGCCTGGTCCAGTGGCTGCGCGACTCGATCGGGTTGATCGGGACGGCCCCCGAGACCGAGACGCTAGCCCGATCGGTGCCCGACACTGGCGGCGTCTATCTCGTCCCTGCGCTCAGCGGCCTCGGCGCACCCTGGTGGGAACCCGAGGCGCGCGGGGCACTGTCCGGGCTCAGCTTCTCGAGCACCCGCGCGCACATCGTCCGCGCTGCGCTTGAATCGATGGCGTATCAGAGCCATGACCTGAAGACCGCCTTCGCCGCCGACGGCGCCGATTGGGCACGGCTGCGCGTCGATGGCGGCATGGTCGCCAACGACTGGATGGCGCAGGACCTTGCCGACATCCTCGCCCTCCCCGTCGACCGCCCCGCCTTCGCCGAGACCACTGCGCTCGGTGCCGCGATGCTTGCGGGCGTGGGTTGTGGGCTGTTCAGTGGGCTCGAGGAGGCCGCCAGCATGCGCAGCGAGGGAACGACATTCGAACCCAAGCTCGACGATGATGCGCGCCGGCAACGACTTTCAGGCTGGAAGGCAGCCGTCCGACACGTCGCCGGGTGAGGATATGCGCCTTCACCGCGGCTATGCGCTGCTCGCCCTAGCCCTCTTCCTAATCGAAGTCGGGATCGCCCTCTTCGTGCGCGATCGCTTCGTCCGTCCCTATCTCGGCGACACGCTCGCCGTCATCCTCGTCTATGCGACCCTGCGCGCCGGTTTTCGCATCGATGTCCTGCGAGCAGTGGCGATCGCCCTGTCCATCGCCGTCACGATCGAGCTCGCGCAACTCATTCGCCTGCTCGATATGCTCGGGCTGGAGCACAACAGGATCGCCCGCATCGTGCTCGGCTATGGCTTCGAGCTGAAGGATCTGGCCGCCTATGCCGCGGGTGCGCTGCTCGTCGTCGCAGCCGAGCGTTGGCGCGCAGCAATGTAGCGGTCGACTTCCTCTTCCAGCACGTCGAGCGGCAGCGCGCCCTGTGCCAGCACCGCCTCGTGGAAGTCGCGAATGTCGAACCGCGCGCCCAGCACGCGCTCTGCCTTCTCGCGCAACCCGGCTATCCGCAATTGGCCGACCATGTAGCTGGTCGCCTGGCCCGGCCAATTGAAATAACGATCGACTTCGCGCGCGATGTCGGTCTCCGAAACCGAGCTATTCGCGCGGAAATAGGCGATCGACCGCGCCCGGTCCCAGCGCTTGGCGTGAATGCCCGTATCGAGCACCAGCCGGATCGCGCGCCACACCTGCAGCGACAGCATCCCGAACCGCGCATAGGGATCCTTGTACGCTCCCATCTCCTGGGCCAGCCGCTCCGAATAAAGTCCCCAGCCCTCGGTATAGGCGCCATAACCGCCGAACTTGCGGAACTTGGGCAGCCCGGCGAGCTCCTGCTGGCGGGCGATCTGGAAATGATGCCCCGGCGCGCCTTCATGCGCGGCGATCCCAGCGACCTGCACCTTCTGCGTCTGGTTCATGTCGACCAGATTGACGTAATAGATGCCGGGCCGCGTCCCGTCGGCCGAAGGCCGGTTGTAGAAGGCGGTCGAGGCGGTGCCTTCGCGCCACTTCTCCACGGCCCGGACTTCCAGCGGCGCCTTTGGCAGCACACGGAAATAGCGCGGCGCCACCTCCATCACCGACGCGATCACCGCACGGGCGTCGCTCAGATAGGCTTCACGCCCGGCATCGGTATTGGGATATTTGAACTTCGGATCGGTGCGGATGTGATCGAAGAACTGCTCCAGCGTGCCGGCGAAGCCGACCTCGCGCTTGATCGCCTCCATCTCCGCGCGGATCGCTGCGACCTGCTTGAGTCCCAGCGTGTGGATTTCGTCGGCGCTGAGGGAGGTCGTGGTCGAGCTCTTCAGCCGATCGGCATAATAGGCCGCGCCGTCGGGCAGGCTCCACGCGCCGAAATCGCCCTTGGACTTGGGCTCGATCTCGTCGAGCGCGGCGAGCAGCGTGTCATAGCCGCGGCGGAAGGGCCCGGTCAGCGCCGCCCGCACATCGGCCAGCAATTGCTCGCGCACAGCCGCGGGCACCTCCAGCGCACCGACCTTCTTGCGGAAATCGGCCATCAGCGTCGAATCGGGCCCGCCATCGAATGGCGCGCCGGTGATCACTTTCCGGGCGTCGGCACGCGCGGGTGCGAAATTGACCTTGTTGGGCACGATGCCCGCCGCCGCCTGGCTCCGCATGTGCGCCGCGACCTCGCGCATCACGCGTTCGGTGTCGCGCAGCCGGGCAATATAGGCGCTGGCGTCCTCGGGCGTATCGATCTTGTGGTTGTTGATCAGCAGCACGGGGATCGCCCCTGCCGGGCTGCCATTGGTGGAGACCGGAAAGCGCAGCTTGCGGAAACGGAAGGCACTGCGACCACGCTCGGCCTCATATTCGAACAGGCGATAGCTCACTCGCGCGCTCGCGCCCAACTGCGCAGGCTTGAACCGCGCGCGCATCTCCTTGAGCTGGCGCTCGGCCAGGTCGCGCCGCCGGACGGGCGTCGCATCGGTATAGTCGTCGAGCCGGTCGTACTTGGTCTTGAAGCCCAGCTGGGTCTGCGCCTCGGGGCTCAGCGCGAGTTGTGCATCATAAGCCGCGTCGAGGAACGCGATCAGCGCCGCATCCTGCGTCTCCGCCGGAGCAGCCTGAACCGGCAACGGCGCGTTCGCCTGCAGCAGCGGCGCGGCGGGCAACAACATCAAGGCGTAAACGGCGCGCATCGGAATCTCCTGTCGATGCAGCGCTTGTCGCGCGCTCCCCCGAGCTACGCAATGCCGCCCTTCGATCAGAGAGCTGGTGGGCCCGGCAGAAGTCCATGAACCACGCCACTACAATGGCTTAGCTTGTCTAACCTGCACCTAAAGCGTGAGAAATGCCTCTGCTGGACGATAAAATTTGTCTAGCCTCTCCGGGTGATCTTCACTCTTCCCTGTGGTTGCAACGTTCCGGCAGCTTTCGCCCCTATTGTGTTGAAAAACTACGGATGGGGTCCGAAAGCGCTCTAAAGCAGCAATCCGTGCACGAAATCGTATGTTCCAGCATGATTGCTGTGCGAATCATCAGAATCGTGCAGCAATGTGTCTCGGTTCAACCCAGCGAGCGGGCCCATAAGAGTTTTTCAACAGAATAGTCCCAATAGCGGACATTCGCACAAGCTCGATAATGGTGAGAACGTTCAGACTGGAGCGGGCGATTCATGACGCGGCGAGATGTGCTGGGGGTAGCCCGGTGGGCGTGGCGCGGTATCATACCTCACGTGCTTCTCAACGAGACGTGTCTGTGGCCGCGCGGCGGAGGAGGCGTCTCTAAAATGAGAGCGGAGGCCAGGGGGCGTCAAGAAAAATGATGTCGAAGCGATCGACCAGAATGTTGGATGAATATCGGCGGCCCGCGCGCGATGTTCGAATCGAGATCTCTTGGCTTGTTCCGGATCAGAACATGACCGAGCAATATGTGCTGCCGCCACGCAGTTTTCGCCTTATTCTAAATTATCTGAAGCGCGTCGGGCTGGTTCAGGTCGTCCGCAAGGTCCGCTCTCGCGTTTCGGAGGCGCGTCGGAACCGAAAAGTGTCGGCTATTGGCGTTGGCCTAGCGATCGAGGTGCCTGATACTATGGAAGGCGGGGTCCGCGTGGGCGACTTCGTACTTTTCTACGCGCCCAGCATCAATCCCGATGCCTCGCGCGCGGTTATCGACGTTGACCTTGCTCTGAGGATCGATGGGCTTCTATCGCCTGAAGGTGCGAGGCCGTCGGCGGCGCTGGCCGAGATGGCCGGGTGGTCGCACTATTCCGGTGCTGCATTCAATAAAGACCGTGTCCGCTCCGACCTCAGCGCATTGGCGAAGCGTTTGCGCGCGACGAACGATGGGCAGGCGGCGCAGGTGCCGTTGGCTCACATCGCAGAACAGGCCATCGACATCAGCAAAAGGCGAAGTGGCCGGTCGACCGCCGTAATTTTCGGGCTCGGACATTATGCAAAGCACATTATCGTGCCTAACCTGCCGCGGGCCTTCGCTATCGAGGCGGTGCACGAGATTGACCCCGATCAGCTGGAGTCATGGCCGCGCGCCGTGCGTCGGCGGGACACCGCACCGTTTCCGCGGGATGACGAGCACTACGATCTTTGGCTAATCGCCGGATTCCACCACACGCACAGCGACATCGCTGTGGAGGCGATGCGGCGAGGGGGGGCTGTCGCCGTCGAGAAGCCCATCGCAACCACTCGGGAGGGGCTGAGTTCGATCGAGGCGCTAGTGAGTGAGAGTGCATCCAACCGCTTCTTTGCCTGCTTCCATAGGCGCTACGTCGCTTACAACGCCTGGATCCGTGCAGATCTCGAACTTGAGCCGGGTATGCCAGTCCACTACAATTGCATCTCTTATGATATCCCAATCTCGCGCCATCATTGGTATTCATGGCCGAACTCGCGCAGCCGCATGATCTCTAATGGGTGTCATTGGATCGACCATTTCATGCTGCTGAACGACTATTCGCCGGTGGTAGCGCACACTGCAGTGCGTGGTGTCGGGCAGAACTGCCTCGGCTGGCTGCGTCTCGCTAATGGGGCTGAGATGTCGCTGCATCTTAGCGAGATCGGAGGTAGCCCCTTCGGCGTGCGCGACCATGTCGAAGTCAGCGTCGAAGGCCGTACCGCGATTGTAAGCGACAGCGCGCTCTACACTGCAGTCGACAAGCTGCGAACAATCCGCAGAATCCGCGTAAATCCGCTTTCGGCATATCGGGCGATGTATCGCGAGATCGGTAGAAAGGTCCTGCTTGGCGAGCCGGGTGACTCACTCATCACGTTGCGATCGAGCGCCGCTGCGATCGAGCTCGACCGCCTGCTCGAGCAGCAACCGCCAACTTGACGCCTTTCGCAGCTTTCGGAAGAGCTCCTGTCAAAGCGTCAGCCGCCTTTCCGCGGGCCTCATGCGGCGCTTCCCTACCCTGTGGGCTTTTTGGAGAGTGCGGGCACCCCCTAACCTGTCGGCGATTGCGCAATCGAGGTGGCGCGGCTGATCCGAGCGGGCCGAGGAAACAACCTGATGTGTTCTACCCATCGTATCCCTGGGAACATGGCAGCTAGCTAGCGCTCTTCTGCTGCTCTGTATTTGGCTTGCGTCAGTCTGGGTCGGCAAGCGGTGCGCTGTTCCAAACTAAGCCGGCGGCGAGGCATGACTGCTTTCCACCCAATCTCGGACGTCTAACGTGGAAGGATCACCTTGGGGAGTGGCGACCGGGAGAGCCCGAATTCGTCTAACTTCCAGGTAAAAATGGCACAAAACCGTCACCTTTTGAACCGCTGGTGGGCCCGGCAGGACTCGAACCCGCAACCTAGCCGTTATGAGCGGCCAGCTCTAACCATTGAGCTACAGGCCCCCAGCGCCCGTGGCACTAGCGGAGGTTGGGGCCGCGCCGCAAGCCGCGTCGATGATCTCGCCGAGCGATGCGGGTGCGACGCCCAACCGCGCCAATTCGGCGAACACCGCGTCCCACCAGCGCCAGAAGGCGGCGAGATCGGCGGCATCGCGGACATAGGGCGTATGACCCGGCTCGATCGAAGGCGAATGGAAGCTGAAATTGAGCAACTTCACCCCCTCGCCCACCGCGACGCGCACGGCTTCGAGCGCCTCCTCGAGCGGCATGTCCTCCGGAGTGAGCGCGACGCGCGAGAGCAGCTTGAGCCGCGATGCCGCGCCGCGCCCGCGCGGCAGCTTGCCTAGCCGCCGATACAAGGCCGCGCCGCCGTTGCGCAGGTGCCCGGTGAAGACGGTGGTCAGCGGAAGCTCGACGATCGCGCGGTCGGGCCCGGTCCGGAAGGCATGGTTGGGGATCGCGGAAAAGTCAGGGCCATCCTCGCTCGAATAGTCGTAGGCCGAGCGCATCGAGGTATCGATCCGATAGCCGAGCGCGACGAGCGCTGCGAGCGTATTCGGGCCGACGCCGTAACGCCCGGCGCGATAGGCGATCGGGCGCGCGCCGAAAGCGGAGGCGATCGCGTCGGTAAGCACGGTGAGCTTGCGCAGTTCCAATTCAGCCGGAAGATTACCGGTGAAACTGTTGCGGACGCATACTTCTTCATCGAGCGGCGGGTTGACCCAGGGATGCAGCTGGGTGCCGATCGACGAACGCCCGTCACCGATCAGCTGGCCCAGGATCCAGACAGAGCGCGGGCACGTCACGATCGGATAGTCGATCAGCCAAAGGAGCGGTACGCCGTGATCGGCGAAGCGCGCGTGCGCCGCGGGCATCGCCGCCATATGGCCGGTGCCGCGCGCGTCGCGGCGTAGCGGCGCGCCCCAGTCGAATTCCTCCTCGGTATCGACGAAGACCGTGAAGCGCGTCCCGAAGTCTTGCGGCCAATCGACGAATGACGCGGGCGCGGGGGCTGGCGGCCGATAGCCGCTGACGGTTTTCCGTCCCCCCACGGTCAGTTAGATCGCCTGTCCCACGCTGCTGTTTACCGCCGCCGGCAGCCGCAAAGTCAAGCTCGCAGGCCCAATCACCAGTGCGCCGCCCAGCTCGCGAGCAAGATTGCGGGCAAGACGCAACGCGAAGCCGGTGCCGAGCAGCGTCGCATCCTCGCGCTCGTCGTCGATCCCGAGCACCGAATCGCCGGGATAATCGGCCAGTGCCTTGGGGCGATCGATCGACACCGCCACGCGCTGGTCGCTCTCCAGCGCGATGGTCACGCCGATCCGTTCGCCCGGACCGCTGGCGGAAGCCAGCGTCGCCATCAGCCGCGCCAGTAGCCGCTCTACCGCGCGGCGGTCCCCGGTGACGACCTGGTCCTCGGCGGGCAGTGCGATCATCGACCCGCGCAACTCGAGCAGCGGCGCAAGATCCTCGGTGATCGTGGCAAGCAGCGGGCGAAGCTGCACGCGCCCGGGCGAAAGCGCCAGCGCCGCGCTGTCGATCCGCGCGGCGAGATCGAGATCGTCGATCGCACCGAGCAATTCACGCGCCTCGCTACGGATCACGCCTGCGCGCTCGCGATACACGTCCGATACCGGCCCGAGCATCTGCGTCTCGATCATCTCCGCGAAACCCGCGATGGCATTGGTCGGCGTCCGCAGCTCATGCACCAGCTGGCGCAGCGATTCGGCCGGCGATCCGCTTGGCACGCGGGCCGGTTCTGCACGCTCGTCCGTACGCGGGCGGCGCGCGGTGCCGCGATAGCCCGTGAAGCGGCCATTGGCGGGATCGAACACGGGGACGGCCGAGATCAGCCAGTCGCCCGCGGCGTCCGAGCCGCCTTCGATCATCATCCGAGCGGTCGAGAAGCCCGCGCGGCGGCGGAAGGCACCCGCGGCGACGCCGTCGACCTGCGAGCCCTCATTGGCGTTCGACAGGTCTAGCGACAGTCCGATCACCGCCGCGCGGCTGACGCCGTCGACCCAGCGGATCACACCCTTCTCGTCGGTCTCGAAGCGGAATTCATGCACCAGCCGCGGCGCAGGCGGTGCGGCCGCACCATTTTCCTCGCGATGGCGCCAGAAGGCATCGATCCGCGCGACCACCTCGGCGATCTCGAACGGACCCGTCCCGTCGCCCTCCGGCGCAGGCGCGACCGGCTGCAACGGCATCGAGGCCGCGATCCTGTCGCTCTGGTCCATATCCGGGTTGTGCGCATCCGGAGCTGCCTCCGCAACCAGTCCGGCCAATCTATCCACAGCTTCTGTCGGTGCGGCGCCCGTCGCCGCATCGGGAAGCACCAGATCGATCGATCCGAAGCTCTCCAGCGCACGCTCGACTTCGGGGCCAAGATCGCGGCGATTGCGCAGCACGCTGCGCGCCGTGGGAGAGAGATCGGGAAGCAGCTGGATCCACTCGGTCGCGGAGATCCGCGCGCTGCGCAGCACGGGGATTGCGATCCCGATATCGTCCTGCGCGAACAGCCGGACCAAAGGCGCGGGCGGGTTGGCGAATTCGAGCGCGCGGGCGCTGGCCGCTCGGATCGGCGGCGGCACGTCGACGCGGATCGCGCGCAGCGTTGCCATCGCGCGAGTGGCGGGCGGCACGCGACGGCGTCCGATCAGGTCGACGAGTTGCCGCCAGGCCGAATGCACCCCATAAGGAGTGCTCAGATCGGCCGCGAGCACCGTCTCCAGAGTATCGTCGAAGCGCACGCGCCTTAAATTTCCCCGCGACGCGGAAGCGCGTCTTCAATAATTTATTAACGTCTTAAGAGCGGGCTCGAAACATGCCATTTCGGCACGTCGCATTGTGGGACAATTGCGTTGCTTTGTAATTATCTTATAGTCTAGCAACCCAGCCATGCAACGAATCAATACAGAAAGAGACGAATCGATGCGCTTCGACGAGATCGACGTGCGAATCCTGGGGTTGCTCCAGGATAATGGCCGGATGACCAATGTCGAATTGGCCGAGCGCGTCGGGCTCACTGCACCGCCCTGCCTGCGCCGCGTCCGCGCACTCGAGCAGCAGGGTGCGATCAGCGGCTATCACGCCGCGCTCGATCCCGCGGCGCTCGGCTACAACCTCACCGTGTTCGCGATGGTCAGCCTCAAGAGCCAGGCCGAAAGCGACCTGCGCGCCTTTGAGCAGCTCGTAGCGGACATTGCCGAGGTTCGCGAGTGCCACATGCTCAATGGCGAGATCGACTTTATCCTCAAGATCGTCGCGCCGGACCTGCAGAGCTTCCAGCAGATCCTGACCACCAAGCTCACCACCGCGCCCAATGTCGAGCACGTGAAGACGTCGCTGACGATCCGCACGTCGAAGGCGCTGCCCGGGGTTCCCGTTCCCGGGATGTGAAAAGGGGCGGCCCGGTGCCGCCCCTCTCCTTTTCCCGAAGTCTCGCGAGCGGCTCAGGCGAGCGGCGGGAAGTCCACCGAAGCCTGCCAGAGCAGCGCCAGATTGGCGTTCGCGCCTGTGACCGCCTGAAACGCGGTGCGGGCCTCGTCCTTGCGGCCGAGCGCGCGCAACGCGACGCCACGGTTGAGGTTGACCTCACCGGCATCGACGCCGCCCTTTTGGAGCGACAGATCATAGAGCTCGAGTGCGCGGGCATAATTGCCCGAGGCGAGGAATGCATCGGCGGTCTGCCGCGCGGCGTTTCCGTCCTTCGCCGACGCCGCCTGCTTGGCGAGCCCGTCGAGCGAACCCTCCGACTTCACCGCGGCTTGCGACGCCGTGTAGGTGCGGCTTACCTCGGCATCGCTAGCCGGAACCTTGCCCGACTTGCGCCCCTCGTCGATCACCGACACGGCTTCCCAGGGGAGCCCGGCCTGCTGCGCGGCGAAGCCATAGTCGTTGTAATCACTGCGATCGGCCAGCGCATTGGTGGCGCGCATCAGGCGATAGAGGTTGATCTTCTCGTTCTTGGCGGCCGCCGGGCTGCCCTGGCGGAACACCTGGATCGCCCAGCGCCAGTTCTGCACCGTCGGATACTCGGCGATGTAGCGCTTGAGCCAGTCGGCCATCGCCGCGCGATCGCCGGTGGCATTCACGCGCGGGATCGCAAATTTGTACCAATCGGCCGGCGGCTTGCGCCCGGCAGCCTTGCTGGCTTCGATCGCGCGGTTTACTTCGGCGATCGATTCCGTGGCTTTGCCCGTCGCGGAATAGGCGTTGGCTAGCAACACTGGCAGGTCAGCCTCGGTCGAACCGAGCTCACGTGCCTTGAGCAGCGCCGGGATCGCCTCGGCGGGCTTCTTCTGCTTGATCAGCGAATCGCCGAGCATATAGTTGTAAAGGGCGCCGTAGAGCTTCGCACGGTCGGCAGGCACCTTCGGGCTGCTGGCAAGAACGCCGAGCGCCTTAATCTGGCCTGCCTCGTTCTTGCGCTCGAGTTCGAGCTGCAGGCGAAGCTGCGCCGAGTAGAACTTTTCGTCGTCGTTCTTGGCGAGCCCTTCGGCTGCAGTGATCTGCGCATCGGCGGTGGCGAGATCCTTCGCCTTGAGCGCAACGTCCGCTGCCGCGGCGGGCTTGCGAAATTCATCGCTGACCTTGAGCTCGGGGCCGGCGGCTTCCTTGTTCTTCTGCGCGAACGCCGGCGCGGTGCCCAGCGCCGAGGTACCCAGCGTCAGCGCGGCAGCCAGCGCGAGCTTCGAAACGAACGTCATTAACTACTCTCCTCGTGGGAACGGCAGACGATTTAGCGGTCCTCTAAATGGCCGCCGCGTGCCGTTCAAGCGGACGCGTTCGAAGACGCGATGGCAAGTGCGCCCTGAACGGCGATTGAACGTATTTTCCGCACGCAGTGACTGGCGACACGCACACAAAACCGTCTAGGCTCGAATTCTATCCTCGGGGGAGATTAAATTGATGCTCACCGTGCTCGCGCTGATGCTGCAGACGACCACGCTCGATGCCGACACCGCGAAGGCGGCGATGACCTGCGCGCAAGCGTTCACCATCGCGCATGCGAGCACCAAGTCGCCGATGCAGTTGACCTCGCAATTCACGCATCTGATGATGCAGTCGGCCAAGGCCAAGCCGGAGGGCAGCTTCTTCGATCAACTCAACAAGCTCTCCGCATCCGCGAGCAGCGGCGCCGCGATGGCGCCCGAGCAGGCGAAAGCGCTGGCGCCGGCGTGCCAGGCACGCTTTCCGATCGCGGCCAGCACCGCGCCTGCCAAGCTGCCGAGCGACTCGTTCCGCCGCAACGTGCTGTGCTTCGGCATGCTTTCGGTGCTGCAGGGCGCAGCGGAGGAAATCGCCAAGAGCGGCACGGACGGGGGCCTCACCAAAATCCAGGCTGGGCTCAAGCCGCTGCTCGACAAGCTGACCGACGAGGAGCTCAAGCGGCGCGGCCTCGGTGGCGACGATGCGTTTATCAAGGTGCTGGGAGACGAGATGCTCGCCTCGCTGCCCAGCGGTAATCCGCTGACCCTGGCGGCAGCCTGTGGGGTCAGCCTGAGCTGACGGCCAACCAGGCCTCTCGCGCGTACACGCGCGGGCGCGCGGGGTTGGCAGGTGGTATCGGGGGCGTTAGAGCCATCGTAACGTAACAAACTCCGAAAGCGTGATCCTTTGACCGACGAGACCATCCTCGCCGACCCTTCCGACATTACTCCGATCTCGATCGTCGACGAGATGAAGACCTCGTACCTCGATTACGCGATGAGCGTGATCGTGGCGCGCGCACTGCCCGACGTTCGCGACGGTCTGAAGCCCGTCCATCGCCGCATCCTCTACGCCGCGCAGGAGGGCGGCTATGTTGCCGGCCGCGCCTATCGCAAGTCGGCGCGCCTCGTCGGCGACGTGATGGGCAAGTACCACCCGCACGGCGACAGCTCGATCTACGACGCGATGGCGCGCATGGCCCAGGATTGGGCGATGCGCGTGCCGCTGATCGATGGCCAGGGCAACTTCGGCTCGATGGATCCCGATCCGCCCGCGGCGATGCGCTACACCGAAGCGCGCCTCGCCAAGGTCGCGTCGGCACTGCTCGACGATATCGACAAGGACACCGTCGACTTCCAGGATAACTATGACGGCTCGGAAAGCGAGCCGACGGTCCTGCCCGCGCGCTACCCGAACCTGCTCGTCAACGGCGCTGGCGGCATCGCGGTCGGCATGGCGACCAACATCCCGCCGCATAATCTCGGCGAAGTGATCAACGCCTGCCTCGCTTACATCGACGGAATGCTCGGCAAGCGCGAAGCTGTTACCATCGAAGAGCTGATGGAGATCGTGCCTGGGCCGGACTTCCCGACCGGCGCCGTGATCCTCGGGCGCTCGGGCTGTCGCAGCGCCTACCAGACCGGCCGCGGATCGATCATCGTCCGCAGCCGCCACACGTTTGAGCAGCGCGGCGAGCGCCGTTCGATCGTGCTCACCGAGATTCCGTACCAGCAAGGCAAGAACGCGCTGGTCGAGAAGATCGCCGAGGCCGCCAAGGAAAAGCGGATCGAAGGCGTCAGCGACATCCGCGACGAATCGAGCCGCGAAGGCGTGCGCATCGTCATCGACCTCAAGCGTGACGCGACTCCCGAAGTCGTACTCAACCAGGTCTGGCGCAATACGCCCGCGCAGGGCTCGTTCCCGGCGAACATGCTCGCGATCCGCGGCGGCCGCCCCGAACTGCTCAACCTGCGCGACATCATCGAGGCCTTCGTCAAGTTCCGCGAGGAGGTCATCACCCGGCGCTCGAAGTTCGAGCTGGCCAAGGCGCGCGACCGCGCGCACATCTTGCTGGGCCTGGTGATCGCGGTCACCAATCTCGACGAAGTGGTGAAGATCATCCGCTCGTCGCCGAGCCCTGCCGTTGCACGCGACCGCTTGCTCACCCGCGAATGGCCGATCGCCGAGATCGCGCCCTACATCCGCCTGGTCGAGGCGATCGACACCGAAGTCACGGGCGAGAGCTATCGCCTGACCGACATCCAAGTCCGCGCGATCCTCGATTTGCGCCTGCACCGCCTCACTGCGCTCGGCCGCGACGAGATCGGCGAGGAACTCGCCAAGCTAGCCGAGACGATCGCCGAATTGCTGGAGATTCTCGGCAATCGCGCCAAGCTCTACGAAGTCATCGTCGAGGAACTGACCGCAGTCCGCGACGCCTATGCGACCCCACGCCGCACCGAGATCGCCGCCGCTGCCGACGGGATCGAGGACGAAGACCTGATCGAGCGCGAGGACATGGTCGTCACCGTGACCATGGAAGGCTATATCAAGCGCACCCCGCTCGATACCTTCCGCGCCCAGGCCAAGGGCGGCAAGGGCCGCGCCGGCATGGCGACCAAGGACGAGGACGCGGTTACCCATCTGTTCGTCACCTCGACGCACACGCCGGTTCTTTTCTTCTCGACGCATGGCAAGGTCTATCGAATGAAGGTCTGGCGCCTGCCCGAGGGCGGCCCGGCCACGCGCGGGCGGCCGATGATCAACCTGCTGCCGCTCGCCGCCGGTGAGACGATCTCGACCGTGCTGCCGCTGCCCGAGGACGAAAATGAATGGGGTTCGCTCCACGTCATGTTCGCGACCGCCAAGGGTTCGGTGCGCCGCAATTCGATGGACGCGTTCGCCAATATCCGCACCAACGGCAAAATTGCGATGAAGTTCGAGGAAGGATCGGAGGACCGCCTGATCGGCGTGTCGCTGCTCACCGAGGACAATGACGTGCTGCTCGCCACCAAGCAGGGCAAGGCGATCCGCTTCGCTTCGACCGACGTGCGCGAATTCCAGAGCCGCGATTCGACCGGCGTGCGCGGCGCGCGGCTGGCCGAGGGCGACGAGGTCATCTCGCTGTCGGTGCTGCGCGGCTTCGATGCGACGCCGCAGGAGCGCGAGGATTACCTCAAGGCCGCGCCCTGGAAGGAAGGCGATCGCGAAATCACGCTCACCCCCGAGCGCATGGCCGAGTTCGAGGCGGCGGAGGAGTTCATCCTAACCGTCACCGCCAACGGCTATGGCAAGCGCACCTCGGCATACGAATATCGGCGCACCAATCGCGGCGGCCAGGGCATCACCAACATCGTCAGCTCGGACCGCAACGGCCCCGTGGTGGCGAGCTTCCCGGCGCATAATGGCGAGCAGCTGATGCTGGTCACCGATCAGGCCAAGCTGATCCGCACTACGGTGGGCTCGGTGCGCGTCACCGGGCGCAACACCCAGGGCGTGATCCTCTTCCGCGTCGCAAAGGACGAGCATGTCGTCTCGGCCGCACGGATCGAGGAAAGCGAGGACGAGGCCGAAGTCAATTTGGCTGACGGCGCGGTTGCGGGTGACCCGACCCCGGACGGCACGACCAGCGAGGATCTCGCGGCCGGGCCCGAGGACGGGCAGTAATAATGCTGTTCCCCGGTCAAGGCCGGGGAACGATGTCGGGGGGGGGGGACGGGTAATCGCCTCAGCATTCGGTGAGAGAGACATTATGCCCGATCCCATTGCCTATAAAATTCTCACCGCCGAGCAGATGAAGGCGCTCGAAACCGACCGTAGCTTCGCCGGCGCGCCGGTCGATCTGCAGGACGGATACATCCACCTTTCCACCGCCGCACAGCTCCAGGAAACGCTCGAAAGGCATTTCGCCGGTCAGGAGGGCTTGTGGCTCGCCGCAATCGATGTCGATGCGCTCGACGAAAGCGTCAAATGGGAGCCGTCGCGCGGCGGTCAGATCTTTCCGCATCTCTACGCCGCACTGCCGCTCGGGGCCGTGATCGCGTACAGCGAAGTCCATTACGAGCCCGATGGCAGCCTGCGCCTGCCGGTGGCGGGCTGAGCCGGGACAAATTGTCCGCTTGCCCGTGCACCCCGCTTGGGCATAGGCCAAGCGCGTGACCCGCAGCGACACCTTTCACCGTACTAGCTGGAAGCGCCTTGCGCTGCTGTTCGTTGGCTGCGCGCTGCTGCTGCGCGTGGCGGTCCCCGCTGGCTGGATGCCGCAGGTTTCCGGCAGCCATGTCACCTTGTCCTGGTGCGCCGATAGCGGTTTCAGCGGCCCCAGCGCGCTCGCCGAGGCCAAGGCGCTGCTCGCAGACGCGCTAGGCCAGCCCAAGCACGACAAGACAAAGGATCAGCCCTGCGCTTTCGCGATGGCCGCGCAGCCGCTCGCGCCTGCCGATCCGGTCGCCCTGCCCCACCCGCTCCCCGCTGCCGAGCCGGTTCGCCACGCCCGCCTCGAACCCGCGCCCGGGCGCGGCCTCGCCGCCCCACCCCCACTCGCAACCGGCCCTCCCCTCCTCGGCTGACGCTGACGGCGCAACGCGCGCCATTTGCTCATCTTACCGAGGAATCCTGATGTCCAAGACCGTCCGCGCGCTGTTCGGCGCGCCACTGCTATTCGCCGCCCTTCCCGCCTTTGCCCAGGCCGCCGACCCGCGTGACGAGATCATTGTCACTGCCGAGCGGCTGGTCGAAGAGGCCATCCAGCGCGTCGGCGAGACTCCCGGCGGCGCCAATGTCGTCTCTGCCGAAGAATATCAGGGCAAGCTCGCCGTCTCGCTGCGCGATGCGCTCGCCTTTTCGCCCGGCGTCTATGCCCAGCCGCGCTTCGGGCAGGAGGTGCGCCTGTCGATCCGCGGATCGGGGATCAGCCGCGGCTTCCACATGCGCGGGCTGACGCTGCTCCAGGACGGCGTGCCGATCAACCTCGCCGATGACAATGGCGACTTCCAAGAACTCGATCCCGCTTTCCTCCAGCACCTCGAAGTGTTCCGCAGTGCCAACGCGCTGCGTTTCGGTGCCTCCACGCTGGGCGGCGCGATCAACGGCGTCACGCCCACCGGCCGCTCGGCCAGCGGCGCGCGGCTGCGCATCGACGGCGGCAGCTTTGACACCATCCGCGCGCTCGCCAGTGTCGGCCATGCCGATGCGCGCGGGGACGCCTGGCTCGGGGTGGGGTTCGACAGCTCGGACGGCGACCGCGACCATGCCCGCCGCAGGGCGCTGCGGGTCAACGGCAATGTCGGATTGCGGCTGAGCGACGACATCGAGACCCGCTTTTACGCCAGCGCCCAGCACATCCGCCAGGAGCTGCCCGGCGCACTCACGCAGGCCGCCGCGCTGTCGCAACCCTGGACCGGCAACTTCGTCGGCGACCAGGCACGCGACATCGACTCGATGCGCCTGCAGAACCGCACCAGCTTCGCGCTGGGCAATGGTGGGCTCGATGTCGGCATATTCCTCAACGCCAAGCAGCTCTATCACCCGATCTTCCAGGTGGTGGACCAGAACTCGACCGATTGGGGCAGCTATGCCCGGCTCGATCAGGATTTCGGAGCGTTCGGATTCACCGCCGGCGTGACCGCGCGTTTCGGCAGTGTCGCCTCGAAGCGCTTCGTCAACGTCAACGGCAATCGCGGCGCACGCACCTTCGACGCCCGGCTCCAGGCGCGCACGATCGATGCCTATGCCGAAGGCCGGGTGCGTCCCCTGCCCGGCCTCACCCTGATCGCCGGCGCGATCCACAGCTCGGGGATGCGGCGGCAGGACCAGATCTTTCCGGCCGTGACTGCGGGCCGCGCGACCTTCGACCAGCTCTCCCCCAAGCTCGGCCTGCTCTACGAGCCGATCGCAAACGTCCAGCTCTACGTCAATTACAGCCGCAGCCACGAGCTTCCCGGCTATTCGGAGCTGGCGCAGCTGGCGAGCTTCGTGCCGCTCGACGCCCAGCGCGCCTGGACTGCCGAGATCGGCGGGCGCGGCACGATCGGGCCCGTGCGCTTCGACATCAGCTACTACCGCGCCGATCTCGACGGCGAGCTTCTCCAGTACAATCTCGCACCGCCGACGATTCCCGCAGCGACCTTCAACGCCGGCCGGACGCGGCACCAGGGCATCGAAGCCGGGCTCGACCTCGACCTGGCGGGATGGGCCCGCCTGCGGCAGGTCTATCTATGGAGCGACTTCCGCTTCCACGACGACATCCAGTTCGGCGACAATCGACTGCCGGTGGTCCCCGAGCATCTCTATCGTGCCGAACTGCGGTTGGGCGGCGCGTCGCTCAACGTCGCGCCCAATCTCGAATGGATGCCGCGCGGCGCCTGGGCGGACTACGCCAACCGCTTCCGCGCCGACGGCTATGTGCTGTTCGGCGTTCGTGCAGAGGCCCAGATCGACAAACGCTTCACGCTGTTCGCCGATGCGCGCAACCTGGGCGGACGCAAGGCGATCGGCGATATCTCCGCGGTGATCGCCCACACGCCGGCGAGCGCGATCTTCTATCCGGTCGAGCGGCGGAGCATTTTCGGCGGGGTCCGCGCGACGTTCTGAAGGGGCGGCGGCCCCCGGGCATGCAAATGCCCGGAGCTGCCATCTCGACCTTCCATGGCGCGCTCGCCAACGTTTGCGCAGATACGCGCTTGACGATCCGCCAAGCGCCCCCTAATTGCGCCTTCCGCTGCACGGCCCCTTCGTCTAGCGGTTAGGACGTCGCCCTCTCACGGCGAAAACACGAGTTCGATTCTCGTAGGGGTCACCAGCGTTTTCAGGCACTTAGTTGCCCGATAGCTGCACGTTCATGCAATTTACTGCAGATTTACTGCAAAACCGTAGCTGGAAATCGGCGGATTTTCTCGGATTGTTCCGCACAGCAGTTGGTGCGCTGGCGCGTCGCCAATGTCTGATTCGCGCCCCAATAGCCGTTGTTCGGCGCTGGTCATGGCGATCCCAAAAGCAGACATTCGTTCAGGTCGAGTCGCCTGACCCGAACGGTGGAGAGCCGTCTGTACGCTATCGAGTGACATTGGCCGGACAATGAAGAGGCAGAATGTTGACGGGGCATCGGGACCTTGCGCGTTACCTGCTGTTGAATGCGCAAAGCCATCTGACCGTTGGAGTGGCGGTTGCCACATGGTATGGGGACACATGAGGATCTACCTGTCTGGACCGATCACCGGCGCATCGTGCGAGGAGATCACGGACTGGCGGGTGCAGGCCGCGGCGATGCTCCCGGCCGGCGTGGATGTCTACGATCCGGCATCTTCGCCATACGACGCAGAACTCGCGAGCGACGCGCCGGAGACGCCTTCTGCCGCGCTCGCGCGACTTATGCACGGGCGTCTGGTCGTCGACCGCAACAAGCACATCATCCAGTCGTCCGACGTCGTGCTGGCGAACTTGCTGCGTAGCGACCGGGCGTCGATCGGCTCGATTGGCGAACTCTTCTGGGCAAACGCCTTCCGTATCCCGATCGTGATCGTCCGTGAACAATCGGGCAACGTCCACGATCATGCGATGCTGAATGCGATCGCCAGTGTCGTAACTTCATCGCTCGAAGATGGCTGTGAGGCGGCGCTGAACATTCTAGGGACCGACGCACGCGTCGGCGGCCGCGGCTAGCTCAGGCGGCGAGTTCTTGGGCGAGTTCCGATGACTCGTAGATCTTGAAGCCGGTCTCGTCGATCTCGCCCGTCGGCCGCACTCCATCGAAGAAGGCAGGCGAGTAAGGGCTCTTCCCACCATTCCACCGCCGGCTCATCAGCGCGAGCCAGTCGGTGCGGCCTTCGCGCTGGTCGGCGGGGATTCGGCGGCGCCAGTCCATGTAGTTGCCGACCGATTGCGCCGGAGACCAGAGCTCTTCCAGCATGTCGAAGGTCACACGCTTGTCGGTACGCTCAAGGGAAGCCCGGATGGCGCCCACGAAATTCCCCGTGAAGTGGTTGGCCCCGTCTAGGGTAAGCTCGGAAGCGCCGCAGCAGCCGTTGCCGTCGCTCCACGGGATGAACTCCGTGTCGCCGGCGCCGAACTTGACGCCAAGGGTATGGGAAAGCTGCCTTGCGCGCCGGACGAAGGGACGCTTCGCATCCCTTGACAGCGACCAGTCGGGGCCCAACCGGACAACACCGAGCCCGCGCATCCGCCCGATGATGTCGTATCCCAGCGCCCTGCTGGCGGCGGCCATCTCGGTATCCATCGATTCTCCCGGTATTTTCAGGTACTCGAACGAGAGCTGTCGCGCCCCGGCTCTGGCAGCGGCCTCCGCCATCGCGAGGGCCTCCTCCTCGTGGCCGGGGAAAATCGGCTGGATCCGTAGTCCTGTGACGATGCGGCGCGCGCTCAGCGCTAGAAGCGCCTGCTCTGTCGCTGCGAACCCTTCGGTTTTGGGCTCGATGGCGCGGCGCAGCGGCTCCGGAATGCCGGCCGCCGAGAGGCGCACCACGACGTTCATGCCTTCCAGCAGAGAGAGGTAGGGCTCGCTGACGGGGAGCGATCCCTTCGTGCTGATGAGCGTCGGATAGCCGTGGTCTCGGAGGACGCCGAGCAGTTCGCGGGTGACGCCGAGTTCCGCCTCCATCGGGGTGAACGGATCCTGCAGGCCTCCCAGCTGCAAGGGCACTCGCCGGGCTAGGAACTCATCGACTGCGGACCGCACGTCCCCGCGCGCCACGCGTTCGAGCCTCAGCCCCAGCGCCTTGGGGTTGGCCTGATGGATGCCCTTCGACGCCCAGGCCCGCGAGCGATCGCGCGAGAAGCAGTAGGTGCAGCCGAACTGGCAGGTATCGTATGAGTCCAGCCGGATGGGCGCGGCGCAGAAGAATATCTGTCCCGTTACGCTGAGTGCGTGCTTGTAGGTTCCCTGCGCTGTGGGCATCGTCGGCCTATCCCTCTTTCGCGCCAGTCCGCCTGGTCCGCCCGCTCCTGCTACACATTCTGGAAGCAGCAGGGCGAAGGCGTTTGCGGTTTCGGAGTCAGCAATACATGGCCGACCGCCAGCCCGACGGCGAGGATTAGCAGGGCGCCGGCGAGCCTCACCAAGGACCATGCGATCCAGCGCGACACCGGGTTCTCCTTCGCCGCCTCGGTGAGGACGATCCAGAAGAGTTCCTTGACTTTCAGGTCGAGCTTCTCGTCACTCTCGCGGATTGGCAGCACGTATTTTCTCTCTATCCCGTCCGCGCTCGACTTCACGGTGAAGCCCATGATCAGGTCGCGGTCGAAGTTGACGGGCTCGTGCACGCAGAAGTCGTAGGTCGGGGTCGATCCGTCGGGCTGCGTGATCTCGACCCTCTTGGCGAGGTAACTGCCTTTGAATGAAGCGGTCAGCGGCAGCCTCGACCGCGACATGGCGGCGACGTCCTTGCTGAGTTTCTTCGCGACGGTCTCCTCCAGCAGCTTGAACACGTGCTCGAGCGATTGGATTGCATGGTAGAACTGCCAGAGCACCCAGCGGTGCGAGTGCTTCTTATCGTCGTAGGACTTGAAGTCGGGATACTCTTGGAGAATCGGTGGGGCGCGAAACTTTATGATGCCGATTGCCACCGCGTAGCAGACGACGGCGGCGATGAAGCAACCGAGCGCATATACGCCGAGGTTCACCAAGTCGGCGAACTTGGTGACGATGGCGATGACGGAGAACAGGGTCGCCAAGGAGAGGGCGCTGCTCATGCGCGACGCCCCAATCAAGAACTGCCAGTCGGACCTGAAGCTCTTCGCGACCCCCTCGACCGAGAACGAGTGGGTTCTTCCCGGCGTCCGTGTCACGCTTCCCCCTTGAGTGCCTGATCCTGCTTACCTGTCAGCAAGTTGCTGGACAATCGCGCAAAGGACAAGATCAGCGCTGTTGCGTCCGTCGCTATGGTTTCCGGCGACACTAGACGCTACGGGGCCTGATGGGCCGCAACGCGCCCCAATTGTCGCCGTTCGGCCTGAGGGAGCGCTACCACGAAACCTGTCGTTCGCGCATCTTGAACGCCATGCCGGGGAACGATGCCTATCGCGACAAGCGCAAATAGTGCGTTGGTCGTACGATCAGGCGGTCTGGTTCCGCGCAGCACGCAACCTATATTCGTTAGATGAACGAAACAGTTGAGCCGAATGTCTCCGCGCCACCACCGGGCAGTACGCTTTTCGTCTTCCAAGAGATCGAGAATCCGGGAGGCGGAGAGTCACGTAGGATTGGTTTCACGGAAGTCGATATCGCACCGCGAAGCTATGAGGAACTAGCGTCTGCCAAGCTTCACCAAGCGATCTCGATCCCGCTGGAGATGTACAATGGCCGCATCCTTGAGACCAATATCGAGGGCATCGACGTCAGCAAATACGCCAACCTGAAGGCGAAGCTCGAGAGTCCGTTCACCGCAAAGGCCATCGGGCTGGTGCGCGGAGGCTGGCTACCTTCCGGCCTCGCGGCATCGCGGAGCAATTCGGTAGTCCTTCCCGATCGCAATATCGTCTCGGAGATCGTTGGACGCTTCGATGATGGCAAGAAGACCGGCCGCGATCCCGACTTCCTCGACCTATTCGAAAACAGTCAGGTACAGATCAACCCGATGCTCTTTCCGCTAGAAGGGAACGGCCGATCATTGCCTGACGCAACGCTCGCTACGTCGCAACTGGAAGAGGCCGTAATCAAGCTAGGAAAGGCGCTGCCCACCGCGACGCTGATGGTGGGGCCTGAATCTTTGAAGGGCTTACTCGGGCTGATCGAAGACATTCGGCCGATCATGATGCGAGAGCAGGCTTTCCTGCGGCGGGTGGCTCCAATGCTGGCGAACCAGATCGCTCGAAATAAGGTCGATGCCCGGTGGGACGAGGTGCTGGAAGCGGCTCGGGAGACTGGCGTGCCGATGGACTCGCTGGCAGTGATCGCCGCACTCAGCACGGTGGCCAATTCAGGGGCATGCCCAGCACGCAAGCTTCTTAAGTTCCACGCGGCCTACACCGACGCGGACGCCTATAACGCCCTGTCGGACCTCAACACATTGAAAGTGCTGATCTATTGCTTCGCACTGGCTCCCGATCTCAACACGCAACTCTGTACCGGCGACCGCAACCTCGCCTTGTTCTGGGTCGGGTTGCGCGCCTCGGACATGGCTTGGGATGGGACAATGATGAGCGCGTCCTTCACGCCGAATGCGGCGATCCTGCCGGAGCCGTACAACGAGCGCTGGGTAGCGGCGCTCGGCTAATAAGGCGGGGGCGGCCCCGCGGACGGACCAGGATTCCCCGCAGGGAAACAACTTCTCAACATCAGGGCGGCCGCGCAGGGAGGCGAAATCGGTCGATCTCTTTTGGCTGTCGCTGTTACCGACTAAGATCGCGCGATGAAAACACTCGCGAGCTGTATGCAATGCTTGGCCGAAGACGGCTCCCCCAATCTCGCGTCGATGGCGGTGGTGCAGGTTCCGGAAGGCGGAATCTTCGAGCACCGGTGCAACCGCGGGCATCAGACCTTCACAGTCGTGCAGAACACCAAGTTCGAGTTGCTGGCCGACATGGCGATAAGGGCGTTGGTCGAGGAAGACTATCGGGGGGCTATCTCAAATTTCGCAGCCTCGCTTGAGCGGCTCTATGATTTCTTCACGACCGCCACCCTTCGCAAACACGGCGTAAAAGCTGCAGCGACCGACAAGGGCAGGAAGAGCCTCCGACTCTCCGAGCGGCAGCTCGGCGCCTTTGTCACGGCCTATATGTTTGAAGTCGGCGAGGCCCCAGATCTGCTCGATCAGAAACTGGTCAAGCTGCGCAATGACGTGGTCCATGGCGGTAAGCTCGCGGGCCGACCGGATGCTATCAAATTTGGAAAGGCCGTATGCGCCTGCGCGGCACCGGTCCTCGCAAGACTGGATTCCGAGCCATACCAGGACATCGTTCAGGATCTCACCGCCGAGCTTATGCGCTCGCGCAGGGGCGAGGTAGCAAACTCGCAATACCCGATCGGCACAGGCGCCGTCGTGACACTATTTAGTCCACGAAGCGGGCCGCGGCAGGTCGACCTCGAAAGGGAGATCGCCGAGTATGCACGGCGCCCGGATTTGAAGCAGATGGTCGAACAGGCGCGAGCTTTTGGCGCCTTCCTCGAAAAGAACGATGGTCCGTCCGCGACCTAGTTTCGCGTCGAAGGGAAAGGGCAAGCCGGCACGGGCGAGCCGGGCAAATTCTAGCAGCCCGACCAGCGAAAGTTGCTGGTGGGCTACGCGCAATAGCGCGCAAGAAAGCAGCTCCGTTCTCTCACTGACGTAAGGGGGATGTCCGCTGTCGTCCTTGTTTGGTCGGAATCTGCCAGTCCGCAGCTGGCCCAATAGCCGCCTTCCCCCTCTCCTTTCACGGCTGAAACACGGGTTCGATTCCCGTGGGGGTCACCAATGATTTCAATGGGTTAGCTATCTCAGTAACCCGCGTGTCAAATATTCATCAAATATCTTTCTGCGGATGCGCGCGGCCTCGCGCGGACAAAATTGGCATTTCGCGAAGCATTGCCCTGCCTCCCTGGGGAGGCGATTCGAAGGCGCTAGGCCATGGCCGGAATTGGGCCGTCAGCGGACTGGCAGCTTCCAAACTCAAACAGCGCTAAAGCCGACAGCCAATAGGCGGTCGACTGAAACCGCGCGGTCGCCGTGTTCGCGCGGACCAGTTTCGCAACGAAAATTTCAAGCAGTCCGAAAATGGTCGCGGATATAGCCTGTCGCCTCGCTGAGCTTCAGTTCCTGGGTGGAGTTTCCCGATCGAACATAAAAGCGCTCGGCCACGCTACCAGAACGGTCTGCCACGTTGATGAACACCGGTTGCGCCGACGCGTCCATGTCAACGCGACATAGGGCCATCCCGTCGACTTCAGGAAAGGTGATCCTGATTTTCGAGGCCCGGCAGGCCTGTCCGAAATGCTTGGCGAAGAGGTTTGTGAGGTGGAGCTCGAACTTGTCACGATTTCCGCCGAGGCATGAGAAGTCGCGCTCGAGGCCCTTCGCCTCGCCTTCGTCCGAGACGCCAATCAGAAGCGTGCCGCCCACCCGGTTGGCGAAGCCGGCGAGCGTTTTCAGCACGATGTCCTCGAGCTTCCTATTCTCACCCCCCAGCCGAACATCCCAGCGGATCGTCTCCTTGAACTCGAGTCGTTCGTGTTCTCCTTCGGAGATCAGCACCTGGATCGGCGATGCGGAGCGCGGCGGTTCTGCGACCGGGGCCGACGCTCCTAGGACAAGCCGGTCGTCGCGTCGTGCCAGCCAGTCCTTAGCAATCGCCTTCGTCCAAGCGTCGGCAACGACCTTGCGCAGTTGCGCGCTGGTCGACTTGAAGCCGAGCGTGCGGCAGACGACGGTGCTGACCTCCTCCTCGGTCGCTCCGAAATTCGCGCGAACGACGTCCATCACGGCGGCTTCGATCTCGGCCGGCGGCAACATGTCCGGTTTGCGCAGCGTCGCCGACCGGACGGCACCGCGATCCCGGACCTTCAGCTTGCTGCCCGGAATCGAGAGGAAGTCGCCGTCCTCCGACAATCGACCGACCTTAACCGAGATCTCGACCGCCCGTTCGATCGCCTCCTGGATGCGACCGCCCGCCCTCTTCAGGCCCCAAGCTTCCCGGATCCTGTTCACGATCTCGTCGATGTGGATCGGGCCTTCGACGGCCACGACTTCTTCGGCCAGCGAGGACAGGATGCCGCGCGGCGTGCTGTGGAGTTCGGTGGTCACGTGGGCGGGTATCGTAAGCGCCGCCTCCTGATAGATGGAGACCTCCGGCTGATCGTCGTTGGCGACCAGGCCGATCTCCGTGAGCCCCTCGCGCTCTACCGATACGATCTCGATCGGGACCGCACGGGTCGAGCGCCATCCTTCGGCCTGAGCGTCGTATTCCGCCTTAGCGCTTTCGATCCGCGCGATGACGAGGTCCAACTGCTCGTTCGGCCGCTGAAACCAGTCCGTGCTCCAGATTCGATGGATGTTCCAGCCGTGGCTCTCCAGCACCGACTGCCTGAGCCGATCGCGGTCGCGGGCGGACCGTGCTCCGTGGTAGGAGGCGCCGTCGCATTCGATGCCGAGCAGATATCGGCCCGGCCGTTCCGTGTCCGCCACGGCCAGGTCTATGAAGAAGCCTGCCAGTCCGACCTGCCGGCTCACCTGATAGCCACGAGCCTGGAGCGCCTTGGCGACCTGTTCCTCGAACACGCTGTCGTGATCCCGGCCGGTGCTCTCCGCCATCGTCATCTGCCCAGTGCGCGCGAAGTGCATGAAGAGCCTGAAGGCGAACACCCCCTTGCGGGTCTGCGCGAAGTCGGGCTCGATATCCTCGTCCGTCATCGAAGAGAAGACCTCGCAGCGCTGCTTCGCGCGGCTGATGAGCACGTTGAGGCGACGCTCGCCCCCCTCGGTCCCGAGCGGTCCGAAGCGCATGGGCACGCGGCCGCCGGGAACCGTCGGTCCATAGCCCACCGAGATGAAGATCACGTCGCGCTCGTCGCCCTGCACGTTTTCGAGGTTCTTGACGAAGAACGGTTCGGAAGGGTGCGACTGGAAGAAGTTTTCGACCTCCGGCGGCAGGGACCGGCGCAGCACTTCGAGCTGGTCGAGGACCGCACGGCGCTGGGACGTCGAGAAGGTTGCGACGCCGAGCGAGAGGTTCGGGTGCTCGCGCGCATGCGCGACGATCGCCTGCGCCACCATCTTGGCCTCGACCGCGTTGGTCCGCGTGCCGCCGGCGTCCCAAATACCCTGCGGAATCTGGTGAAAGCGCAGACCCATGCCGGCCTCCGCCGTGTAGGGGCTCGGCACGATGAACAACTTGTTCTCGTAGAATTGGCGATTGCTGACGGCAATCAGGGACTGGTGCTTGCTGCGGTAGTGCCAGCGCAGCATTCGCGTCGGCAAGCCGCGAGCGGTGAACAGGCCGAGCACACTCTCGATATCGGCGACCCTGCTGCCGGCATCGTCGTCCTCGTCGTTCGCCGCGCCGGTCATCTTCGAGAAGAAGGCCGTGGGCGGCAGCTGCTTGGGGTCGCCCACCACAACGACCTGCTTGGCCCGCGCCACTGCGCCCAGTGCGTCGACCGGCTGGATTTGGCTCGCCTCGTCCATGACGAGAAGGTCGAAGTCGAAGATTCCGGGCGCAAGGAACTGGGCGACCGAGAGCGGGCTCATCATGAAGACAGGCTTCAGTGCCTGCACCGCAGGAGCGGCCCGTTCCATGAGCTTGCGGATCGGCATGTGTCCGCGCCTGCGCGCGATCTCGGCGCGCAGAACGCCGAGCGGCCCGACCGAGCCGCCGTCGCGCGGCGGCACTGCCTGATGGTGCGCCTTCACGACCTCGTAGCTCGCCGCGGCGATGCGCTGGCGGTCCATGTCGGCGAACTCGCGCGCGAGACGACCATGCAGCGTTCCGTCGAACGTGCCGAGCTCGGGATCGGACTGCACTTGATCGGCATAGACCGCCTCGTAATAGGCCATCTCGTAAGCGCCGATCACAGCATCCGGCGCCAAGCGCCCGTCGGCGAGCCGCCGCACCACCTCACCGCACCCTAGCGCAGCGGCTCGTCCGGTTCGGTCGCGATAGGCGACCCACTGGAACAGCTTCTCGTTGGACGCCGCCCATAGGGTGAGCTTGGCCTGCAGAGCCGAGATTTCGGTCGCCTCGGGATCGGCCGAACCGAGCGCCAGCTGGCGATCAAGCTGCAGCAGATCGAAGAGGGCGGACAGGTTAGAGGATAGCGTCGCGCGCTCCTCATCGAGTTGACGTGCCCTACGCAACGGCTCGCCCCGATCTTCGATCCGGCCGACGAGCAGACGGATGTCGCCGTTCCGCCGGATCCAGTCGGCGACCTCGCGCAGAAACGTCCAGTCCGACGCCTGCCCGCTCCAGCGCTCGCCGAAAGCAGAGCGGCCGGCCGTCTCGCCTTCCTCGATCGAGGCGGCAGCCCGCTGCCCAGCGACGACCGTCTGCAGCACACGGATGCGCGCCTCGATCTCGCCCGGCTCAGCCTTCAGTAGGCTCGCAGACACCCGCCGGGCTGTTGCGATCCGGTCGGCGAACGCGAGAACTGCGGCGAGGTTTGCCCGTCTGGCGTCGTCGGCATCGCCAAAGGCAAGCCCGCGGATATCTGCCAGATCGTCCCACAGCCGCGATACGATAGCGGAAAGGCCCGCCTCGAATTCGGCGACGCGGGCGGCGCGGTTCGCTACTTCCGGCTTCTCCGGGCGCTTCGCCGCGATCAGCCGTGGTTCGGCGCCGAGTCCCCGCAGCGAGCGCATCCACTCGACCAGCGCCAGCAGCGGAGCCGAGGCGGAGCGCTCGCCGCGCCAATCAACGCCGAACGCGCTCCGGCCGAATTCCTCGTCGGTCTCGATTGCTCGCATCGCCTTCCGCCCCGCTGCGAGCGAATCCAGAAGTGACAGGACATCGCCCAGCGGAATGTCGGACCGCGTCAGGACGGACCTCACCAAGCGGTTACAGCGCCGCCACTCGCCGCTGAGAAATCTGAAGAGGCCGCTCCCATGCGAGGCCAGGACGGCACGCGCTTCACCGAGGTCGAGGGACCACGCGGCATCGGATAGCCGCCCGTCGATCTCCACCCGCGAACGTTCGAGGAGGGCGACCGCCTGGGCGAGATCTGCAGCGCGTTCGACGCCATTGTCCCACAGATCCGCGGCGAAGGCTTCGGGGCTGGCGTCGGGGGCCGCCGCGACCCGCTCGCCCACGCGCGCCAGCCTCCCGGCGTCGGCGAGTGTGATGGGCGCATCGCGGCCGAGCGCGCGGGCGAGTGCCGCGCTGTCCGCGATCAGACGAGGCAGGTCGGCGGCGGATGCTGCCATCCGGTCGAACGCCTCTAGCGACCAGGAACCTGGGAGCAGCGACAGCGCGTTGATGGTCTCGTCGAGGTCGGCGGCCCATGCCGCATCGTAAACCGCCGACTCTAGCTCGAGCTTCAGGCCGGCATGCCGGGCACCGACCGTGAGCAGGTCATCGATGCGGGCCGCATCCGCCTCCCAGACGGCCGCGGACAGGGCCTCGGCCGCTATCGCCGGAGCCGCGACAATTCGCGCTCCTAGGTTGGTGAGCGACGACAGGCCGGCGAGCGTTCTGGGCTTATCGGTCTCAACCTTGGCGGCAAGATCCCCCTGCGCGGCATCGTATACGCCGATCCTCGCTACCAGGTCCGACAGCCGCACCATGAGTCGCTCAACGTCGGTCGGCAGGATGGATGAAAGGCCGACGCCCAGCCAAGGGTGTTCGTCCGGTCGTCCCAGCGTGACAACCCTCTCGGCAAGATCCGCAAGCAGGGAATGGCGCTCTGCGAAATCGTCGGCAGTCCAATCTGCGGCGCCTTCAAGCTCCAAGTCGGAAGGCTTCTCGCCGTCGAGCCGCAGACGGCTCAGCTGACCGACGACTTGGAACGGCGTCAAACCGGAGGTGCCGTGGGCAGCGTGCATTCGCTGGACATGTGCGTTGAGACGATCGCGCGCCTCGGTGAGCCTCGCGTTCAGCGTCCCCGGAGCCTGGCCGCGCGGAGCGCCCAGTTCCCACGTCCGGCGCAGCTCCTCCAGAAGGGCGCGCTTGTTCGCCTTGTTGCTGTGGAGCTCGAGACAGGCGTCGCCGACGCCGGTCGCGTCGAGGCGCCGCTTGACCACCTCCAGCGCCGCCATCTTCTCGGCGACGAACAAGACCGTCTTGCCGTCCGCCACGGCCGAGGCGATCACATTGGCGATGGTCTGGCTCTTGCCGGTTCCGGGCGGACCCTGAATGACGAGGTTCCTGCCCCGCCGGACCTCGTGCACCGCCAGCGCCTGCGAGCTGTCGCTATCCACGATATGGAGCATTTCGCTGGGCGGGATGAACGGGTCGATGTTCGAATCTTCGGGAATCATCGCGTCGGATCCCTCGAACCCATCCGAGATGAGGCCCCTGATCAGATCGCGGTCTACAATCCTGCGACCCTCCGGCCAGACATCCGGGTCGAGGTCGCGATACATGAGAAACTTGGCGAAGGAGAAGAAACCGAGGACAATGTTGTCGCTGATCACCTCCCAACCCGGCTTCGCGGAGATCGCTTCCGCGACCTCGTCGAAGTAAGATGTGATATCGAAGGCGTCGCTCGCTTCGAACCCCGGCAGCCGGATGCCGTGCACCTTCTCAAGGAAGGCTTCGAGAGACAGATTGGAGGCGTAGTCCTCCTGACGCGCGCGCAGCTTGAACTTCTCGCCGGCGTTTCCGCGTTCCAGCGACACAGGGACAAGTACGAGGGGAGCGTAGCGGATGTTGGCCGCGTTCTGAGGATCGATCCACTTGAGCGCGCCAAGCGTCAGATAGAGGATGTTGACGCCCTGCTCCTCTTCCAGAGTGCGTGCGTCGAAGAAAAGGTCGAGCAGGCGCTTCTGAAGTCCCTTCGGCGTCAGCCGGGTCTGCAGTCTAGTGTCGGAGTGGCGGGCAAGAACGCCGCGCTCGTCGACCTCATCATCCTCGGGCTGCGCAAGGTCGACGATCTCGTCGACTTCCTCCTGTTCCCCGTCTGCTGCCTGTTCGTCACCCGCTGACTTGCCCGCAACGAAGGTGAAGGGACGGTTTTCCCGCACCAGCAGCCGGAACACCTCAGCGCTGACCTCATCGATAACTTCGAGGGCGCGGACGCTCTTTGATGAGCGCGGCATGTTGAGAAGCCGATTCCTGGCGGACAGATCCAGTAGTTCGGTGCGCGCCCTATCGAGCTTCTCTCGCAGCGGCAGGTTGCTCTGGAACACGGACGGGATTTCGCCCGTCTGTTCGTCATTCAGATTCGTCGCCACCCCAACCCCCTGCAAATCGCCCGAAGTCGATGATTCCGCGTCAGAAGTGGTAAGTCGAGTCGAATTCCATCTTTATTGGCAGTGGCGGGTAGCCAAGCGCCCTGCCCCGCGTCAGCGCGTGCCAGTAGGGAGCGTTCCGCTTCGCAAGCGGCGCTCGCGCGGTTCTGCTGTCGAGCCGTTGATTGCGGATAATTCGCGCCATCGGGAACCTCGCGATCTCACTGCAAATTCACTGCAAAACCGTAGCAGAAATGGTGTGGACGTGGAAGGACCGATTTTGCTAAGTGATTGATGAAACACGAATACATACACGTCCATATGGACCAGAAACCCCCTCTGAGCGGCGCTCTCACGGCGAAAACACGAGTTCGATTCTCGTAGGGGTCACCAGCGTTTGAGCGGCTTAGCCGGCGGTTAGCTACAAAATCGTGCAACTTTAGTGCAGATTTACTGGAAAACCGTAGCTGGAAAAGAGCCGTTTCGGTCCGCCGACAGGATTTGCTTCTGATCCATGCCTCTACGCTTTCGGACCGAGGGATACGGCCTTGGTCGGTGGCTCAAGCCGCTGGCGGGAACGCAGCAAGCCATCAGTGTTGGCCGTAGGGCTTTAACCGGTGCACCGGCCAAACTTCGAGGTCGCCTCTGCTTGAGATGCTCGCCCGAATCGTTCCGGGCGATGGGCGGATCTCACGCATGGCCATAAGGACACCCGAGCCGGCACGCCGAAGCGCCGGCGGAGGATCGGAGCCAGGGATTGTTTGAAGTGAAACGGCTGCGAGTAGACCGTTTATTCTATTTGATGCCGTCCCTGTAGCTGACGTTGTTCGATTGCCAAGATACTAGTGCCGCTCTTGAAAATCGGTAGGTTGGGATCATGCCATTGGTCCTTTCCCGCTCGTTTCTTGGTGCGGTCGCTCTCGAGCGCGAAAGTCACGGCTTCAAGGCTGCGTTGCGACGCGCGACCGTGCCGCCTGAACAGGTTCCTGAGCACGTGCACGAGACTGCGCATCTAATTCTCGCGGTGGATGCCGAATATGTGAGCGGTGCGGTCGCGCGGATGCGTGGCGATCTCCGGCGATGCTGGTCTATAATCCCCCCAAGACGCAGCATCGGGATCGCTTCGCGACTACTGGGGGGCGATTCCTCTCAATCGACCTCCCTCCGGGGTCCGAGCCAGCGACCATCGCGAACGCGGTGGTTCTAGACCGTGGAGAAGCGAGAAGCGCGGCGATGCGGGTTGCTGCGGTCATGCTGTCTGGGGCCTCGGATCTGGCGCTCCAGGATGCGTTTCTTGGTGTGTCGGCCAGCCTGGAGGGTGCTGGAGACGAAAATCGGACCTTGCCTTCCTGGCTGCGTGTCGCCGTCGAGGCGCTCGCGGATCTCGCGAACGAAGCAGAGCTAAGGGTTCACGATCTTGCCCAACTGACCGGGGTGCACCCTGTCCATCTTGCGCGTGTGTTCCGTCGGCATTTGGGCTGCTCACCAGGTGAGGTGATCCGGCGCACGCGTGTGGAGCGAGCCGCCGCGGCGCTTTCCACGGGCCACTCGCTGGCCGGGCTTGCCGCCGAGCATGGCTTCAGCGACCACGCGCACCTCACACGATGCTTCCGCGCTGCATATGGCGTGCCGCCCGCCGCATTTCGCGCAGCCTTCGATTAGTTCGCGGCGATGTTGCATCCGTTCAAGACAGAAGGCGCAAGGACGGTTTAGCGTGTGGTTCTCGATCGGCTGAGGAGCACGCGGCGATGCGATGGCGGACTGGCTTGCGGGCGGCGGCGGTGGCCGCATTCTGGGCCACGGCGCCCGCGGGAGCACAGGAAGCACTATCACAAAAAGCCCAAACCCTGTCCTTTGCCGCGATGGACGCGGCCGTTCGGGAAGGCGCGTTCAAGCGGGTCACCAGCATATTGGTCGCGCGGCGCGGCCAGCTTCTCCATGAACGTTATTTTGACGAAGGGGGCGCCGAAGCGCGGCGTAACACGCGTTCGGTGACGAAGACGGTCACGGCGATGCTCGTCGGTGCGGCGATCGAGCGCGGCAGGCTGAAGGGCGTCGATGCGCGCGTGATGCCGTTCTTCGCGGACATGGCACCGTTCGCGGCCGCGGATCCGCGCAAGGCGGCGATCACGATCGAAGACTTCCTGACCATGAGCTCGCTGCTGGAATGCGATGATGACAATTCCTTCTCCCGCGGCAACGAGGAGCGGATGTACCTCGTCGAGGACTGGGTGCGGTTCACCCTGGACTTGCCGATTAAAGGCTTTCCAGGCTGGGCCACCAAGCCTGCTGACGCGCCGTTCGGTCGCGCCTGGAGCTACTGCACCGCGGGCGTGACGACGCTCGGTGCCCTATTGGAGCGCGCCACCGGTAAACCTCTGGATGCGTTCGCCCGCGAGACGTTGTTCGGCCCGCTGGGCGTGACCGGCGAGAGGTGGCAGCACGCGCCGACGGGCTTCCTTCAGGGAGGCGGCGGATTGGAGCTTCGTAGCCGCGACCTGCTGTCGCTTGGCCAGCTTCTGCTCGACCGGGGCCGCCATGGACACGCGCAGCTTCTGCCGCAGGCTTGGGTCGCCGCCATGATCAGCCCGCATGCACAGGTCGATGACCAACGCGGCAATTATGGCTACCTCACCTGGCTGCCGACCTTCACGATCAGAGGGCAGAAGATCGACGCGGCCGCGATGTACGGCAATGGCGGCAACAAAGTTGTCATCGCGCCCGCGCTGGACCTGGTCGTGGTGATCACCACGACCAATTACGGCGTACCGAATTCGCACGCGCTGTCGGAGCGACTGCTTACCGAATATATCCTGCCGCTCGCGCTCGACGCAAAGTAAGAGATGGTTCAGCGTGCGACGCGCGCAGGCATACTCACGGGCCATTGGCTCTCGCGCGCTATTGGAGCGCCAGCCTAAGCGGCGAGATTAAACCCAGAAGCGGCATTGGTAACCCAATCGGGCTTGTGCTCCAGCGCCTCTGGTTGATCGCCGAGCCGAACGCCTCCGCCAGCCGATTTTGCCTGGTACAGGGCGATGTCGGCCTGTTGCATCAACTGCGCGAGCGATTGCTCGCCATAGCGACCGAACGCCACCCCGACACTCCCGGCCAGGTTCACGCTCGCCCCCGCGACCAAGAATGGACGGTGCCTCAGCGCGGAGGCGATGGCGCCCGCAGCGCGGTAGGCCGCCTGGGCATCGTCAGCCGGAACCAGCGCGATGAATTCGTCGCCGCCTATACGCGAAAGCACGGCGTCGCCGTCGGCTGCGGAGCGGAGCCGATCCGCAACCTGCACCAAGAGAAAATCGCCAGCGGCGTGGCCGAGCGTATCGTTGATCGACTTGAAGCCATCAAGATCGAGATAGAGCAAGCCGAGCGAGCCTCCCGTCGCTCGTCGCTGCTCGAACGCCCTTTGCAACCCCATTCGGTTGACGAGCCCGGTCAGCCCGTCATGGCGCGCCCTGCGGTCGTTATCGCGCTCCGCCTGCATGGTGGTGATCAGTATCTGATTCAGGCGGTACGATGCCTTGGTCATCGCGATCAGATAAAAGGGGATCTGCGCCGCAACCACCAACAATATCAGCTGCCCCGACAGCAGGCTCGCAATGGCGCAGGGGCCGAGGCTAAGCGCGATCATTACCGCGACAAGACGGGGCGCTCCGAAGTTCCTGAAGCAGATCCCGCCCACCATCGCGGCGGCAGAGAGGCAAGCGAGCGTGCTCGCCACCCAGTCCGCGCTCGCGATCGTGACGCAGCAACCGTAACCGACGCTAGCAGCCCACAGCACGGCCAGGCACAGATAGAGGTCGGTCGGTGTTTTCCGTCCCGCCTTGGCTGCTTTCAAGCTGAGCACGAGCACGACCAGCCGCACCGCACACAAAGCGAGCTCGAGCCACAACCAAAACTGGAAAAGCGGTCCTGGTTGGCGAAACGAAACAAGCGCCGCGACGGCAACGGTATTGAGGACGCCGCCGGCGAAGATGGGCAGTGTGCCGAACAGCGTGCTCAGCAACGCCATCCGGATATCGTTCGGCACGGCAAGGCCAGGATTGGTGAGCCAGAGAGTCACTCTAGCGCGTGGCGCACTGAACGCCATATCAGTTCTTAACAAAGTGCCCGCTCCCCTCCCGCCTCGGCGCCCCGTCAGCGGAGCAGCTGCGTTACGAAGCAAATCCTTAAGAGAGGGTTGTCAGTGAGCGTACGCGTTCCTTGCGCTAGTCGATTGAATGGCACTCAACCGGTTCGGCTAAGCGCCAATCTACGCTTCGACCGAAGGAAACTGCCTCGTCCGCCTCAAGCGCTGGGGCAATCAGGAAACCTTGAATGCGGTCGCATCCAAAATCCCGTAGCGCCTCGAGCTGCTCCTTGGTTTCGACGCCTTCGGCGACCACCCCCAGGCCGAGCCGATGCGCCAGGCGGATTACGCTCTCGACGATCACCCGATCCTTGCTGTCGCGGCAAACTGCATCGATGAAGCTGCGATCGATTTTCACATGGTCGATCGGAAGCGACCGCAGATGGGTAAGCGATGCGAAACCGGTGCCGAAATCGTCGAAGGCAATGCGAATTCCGGCATCGTGGAGACGATCGACCGCGCGCTTGACGATGCCGCCATTGCGATCGAGGAGCATTCCTTCGGTGATCTCGACGCAAAGGCGTTCTGGCGCGATCCTGCGGCTATTCACGGCCGCAAGGATGGATTCGATAAATCCGGTTGCACGAAAGTCGGCCAGCGTCGCATTGATCGCGATCGAGCCGAAGTCGATGCCGGCGGCTGTCCAACTTTCAATCTGGCCCAAAGCGCGATTGACGACAAAGCGCCCGATCTCAGACGCAGTATGCTCGTCTTCGAGCGCCTCTAGAAACGCAGCCGGCGATGCGCGCCCGCTTTTCGGGTCGTCCCAGCGCAGCAGTGCCTCGAAGTTCATCTCGCCCGGCGCCTCGGTGCTGATGATCGGTTGGTAAAGCAAGGTCATTTCACCCGCGGCAAGAGCGTGCCGGACCCTGCTTCGCAGCCCGGCGATCCGGTCCGCCTCGGTTCTATAGGCGAGCTCGAAGCGCTGCGTGCGATTCCTTCCTTTTCGCTTCGCAGCGTACAGCGCCATATCCGCGCATTTCAGCAACTCCGCCGCGCTAGATCCGTCTTCCGGGAAGCAGGCGAACCCCATGCTGGCGCTCGCCGCGAAACCCGGCACGATCTCCCGGGAGGGATCGAGTGTCTCGAGAATTTCCGCCATGCGGGAGCCGACGGAAATGCCGCTGGTTTGGACGATCAGGGCGAACTCGTCCCCGCCGAGGCGCCCGATCGCATCCCCTTCCGCCAGGGCATCGCCGAGTTGGGTCGCAACATGGACCAGCAGTGCGTCGCCTGCATCATGCCCTGCGGTGTCGTTCACCTCCTTGAAATGGTCCAGATCAAGTATCGCGATGGCGAGCGGCTCCCCCGCTTCGATGGCATGACTCATCAGCTCGAGAACCCGCCGGCGGTTGGGCAGACCCGTCAGCGGATCGACGTTCGCGAGGTTCCATAGCCTCTGCTCGGCTTCCTTCAGCGGAGTCACATCGAACCGGATGGCCGTATAACTCGCGATGCGACCCTGCGTGTCGCGATGCGGTACGATTGTAGTGTCGACCCAATACAGCGCGCCGTTTTTGGACCGATTGCACAAGGTTCCATGCCAGACCCTGCCGCGCGAGATCGTCCGGTACAGATCGACAAAGAAGCTGCGATCATGAAAGCCGGACCGTACGATGCGGTGATTGGCACCGATGAGCTCGGCTTCGCTGAACCCGCTCAGGTCGCAAAACTTCTGGTTGACCGAAGTGATCGTCCCGTGTGCGTCGGTCACCGCGACGATGGCGGCATGGTCCAGCGCCTCGCGGTGGAACGCCGCCAGGTTTTCGAGCTCGCTCTCGCGTGTATCGCGCCGCCGGCGCCGCGCCGCAGGGGATCCCCCAAAGTCTAGGTCGATCTTCATGGCATCGCTCAAACAAAGGATGTGATGCCCTATCGTCCCTCCAACGGGTAAACGCCGGGCAAAGCGCCGCTCCAGCATTTGTGCCGAAGTACTAATACCGTGCTGCCCCCTAGGCCCGCGCCGGAGATATGCACCGCACGGGATGCCGAGATGCACCATGCAAAAAATGAGAACACCGCCACACCGTCACGCTTGCCGCTCGTTTTTCCGATGGCGACGCTTCGAACGATGTCGTTATACGTAACATCGCATCACGGCCTGATGCTTGAAACGCGCCAGCCGCTTCGTCGGGGAGCCTATGTCGAGGTACGCCGCGGAACCGCACGCGTGGTCGCTCGCGTCATCTGTCGGCAAGCGGTCGATGCGGGCCACGCAGCCAAGACCCGCTTGATGCGCAGCCCTAGCCGTTAGCGGCGCCCCGGCAGACTCGCCCGTCGGGACCGTAAGCCGCAAAGACAAGGTGGAAGGCTTGCGCCAGGGTCTTGGCAAGGAGTTTTCGCAGGATATTGGCCCGATAGACTTCGATCGTCCGAGCGCTGATGCCCAGCCGATGGGCGATTTGCTTGTTGATCAGCCCATCGAGCAGGGCGTCCAGAACTTGCGCTTCGCGCGGGGACAGGACCGCGAGCCGCAGTTGCGCTTCTTTCCTGCCATTTTCTGCCTGACACATCAGGGCGCGCGCCTCGAAACCCCGAGCAAGGCAATCAAGAAGGAGCACGGGGTCGCAAGGCTTTTCGAGAAAGTCAAAGGCACCGGCCTTCATCGCATTGACGCTGTGACCGACTGTGCCGTGACCCGTCAGGATAATGGGCAAATATTTATGCTGGGGCTGCACCTCGCAAAGTACGGCCATGCCGTTGTGCCCGCGCATGTTGAGGTCGAGAAGAAGCACTCCTTCCGCCAGTGCGGGTGACCGCGCAAGAAATTCGGAGCCAGACGCAAAGCACTGCACAAGGCAATCCGAAATACGGCCTAGCAACCGCGCCAGAGAGTGGCGAACCGCATCGTCGTCATCGACAATATATAGGTTCCTTTTCAGCTGTCGCGCGGTGCTCATCGTGCACTCCGATACTGTCCGTCAGCTAGGTTTTGCACTATACCATCAGAGCGTACGATATGGCATTTATACGCTGACCAGCATCGGGACCGGGCGGACTTTGAGCATATCTAGCACTCCGTTCGAGAACGTAGGACTACTGCATTGGCATACCCTCCAATTCGCGTATTTTGACAGCGAGTTTGCAGGAGGGAGTCGGTGACGCGGGTGGGCAACGTGTCTCGCAGGAAGCGACGCGGGCGTGCCTGATTCACCCTGCGATCCTTTTGTAGCGACCTTTGCGCTGGCCGCAGTTGGCATCGCGCATGTCGGCCTCGACGGCAGATGGCTGCGCGTCAATCGCACCTGCTGCGAGATTACCGGCTGTACCGAGGAGGAATTGCTCCAGGGCCGGTTCCAAGAGATTACCCACCCCGATGATCTAGGATCGGATCTGGAGAATATCGAACGCCTGCTCTCAGGGAAGGGCCGGCACTACTCCATGGAGAAGCGCTACGTCCGAAGAGACGGGAGCCTGATATGGGTGAACCTGTCGGTCACCCTCGTCTCGAAGCCCGACGGCGCTCCCGACTTCTTCATTTCGCTGATCACCGACATATCCAGGGCCAAGGCGCTCGAGGCAGACCTGATCGCGAGCGAGGCCCGGTATCGCTCGATTTTTGATGCGGCGGTAGAGGCCATGGCGGTAATCGACCATCAAGGCTCGATCCAGTCGGTCAATCCTGCGGTCGAGCGCATCTTTGGGTACCAACCCGAGGAACTTGTCGGGCGAAACATCAAGGTGCTTCTGCCACGCGCTATCGCGGCGAAGCATGACGGGTATCTCGAGCGATACAGAAGGACAGGCGTGCCAGGAATTATCGGCAAGGGCCGGGACGTCGAGGGCCGGCGCAAGGACGGTACCCTTGTCGCGCTGGACCTGAGCGTCGCCCAATGGACACATGACGACCGTACCTATTTCACCGGCACCATGCGCGACGTATCGAAACGCCGGGCCACCGAGGCAGCACTGCTCCAGAGCCGGGATGATCTGCAATCGCTCCAGACCGAATATGCCCACCTCGCCCGGGTGACCGAGATGGGGGAAATGGCGTCCGCGATCGCTCATGAGATCAATCAACCTCTGACCGCGATCGCAAACAACCTCAACGCGGGGCTCTATGCGATCGAGGCCTGCGACGCCATCGAAGCGTCGGCTGAGGCGCGGATCGTCATGAAGGCGGCGGCCGACCAAGCGATACGAGCGGGACTGATCATTCGCCGCCTGCGGGAATTCGTCGGCAAGACGACTGGCGAGCGACGGCTCGAAGCAATCACGCCCCTGATCGAGGCGGCCCGCGACCTTGCGCTGATCGATGCGCCGGCGCATGGCATCGAGGTGGAGATGGCGGACGACGGGCAGGACCTTCACGCCACTATCGATGCGATTCAGCTTAAGCAGGTGCTGGTCAATCTGCTACGTAATGCAGTCGATGCGCTTCTCACCCTGCCCAAGGGGGCTCAGAGGAAGATTCGCATCGCTACCGGTTTGAGCGACATTGCAGGACAGTTTCACATCACCCTGTCCGATACCGGCCCGGGCATTCCCGACCGGCTGCGACAATCGATCTTCGAACCGTTTTTCACCTCGAAATCGCACGGGATGGGCATGGGACTCTCGGTTTGCCAGCGGCTGGTCGAGGCACATGGCGGAACGATCATGCTCGAGCCGACAAAACTGGGAGCGAGTTTTCGAGTAAGCCTGCCCCTGGACCGATGAACTCCTGCACCCGCAAAGTTCCTGAGTATCTACAATAAGGATAATACCGCAGTTACTGCGCATGTCCTCTAAGATGATCCTGATTGTCGATGACGACGAAGCGGTTCGCGCTGCGACAGAAAGACTGCTGCTGCGTAAGGACCATTGTGTCCGCACTTTCGCAAATGGCGACGCATTGCTCGCGGCCGACGATATGGCGGAGGCCGATTGCATCCTTCTGGACATCCGCATGCCCGGCACGGATGGCCTCGGCGTCCTGAGAGCGCTGCGCAACCGCACTGAGGTCCCGCCGGTCGTCATGATGACCGGTCATGGGGATGTTCCGATTGCCGTCGAGGCTATGCAACTGGGTGCCGCCGACTTCGTCGAGAAGCCTTACACCCCCGAGCGCTTGTTCCACGCCATCGAGGCAGCGCTTCAAATGTCACCGCTGCCACGCACGGCCGCCCCCGATGACGCCGCCGCGGCCGCCCTGCGCAGGCTGCCCTGGCGCCAACAACAGGTCCTCGCCGGGATCGCCCAAGGGCATCCGAACAAGATTATCGCGTTCAAGCTCGGGCTGAGCCCCCGGACCGTAGAGGCCTATCGCGCCAAGCTCCTCACGCGCCTCAACGTGCGCGGCACGGCGGAAGCCGTTCGGTTCGCGCTGGCGGCCGGGCTAGATACCTCGATCTTCGAGCAGGACGCGAACCCCTAGTCGCAGGGTTGCCGCTGGCAGTGGGATGAGCACCCGGGCGTAGGCGCGCGGCAAGGACACCTCAAAGCGATCTGGTGGACAATGCGTCGCCACCACCTTCCGCCCGGGCTGCTTTCAGAAGGTCGCCCATTCCACCGATGCAACTGCCGCGGGCGGCGGGGCAGGCCCGCGCAGAGGTGCAACCGCCCGGTGGGAGCGGGCGGGCTTCTGCGCCGGTGGCGTTTCCCCAATGGCGAATTTCGCGGCTTGGTCCGCGAGGCCGGCAACTTCCGACGAAAGATTGCGGGCGGCGGCGGATGTTTCCTCGACCATCGCGGCATTTTGCTGAGTGGCCTGGTCCATATGCAGCACCGCGGCGCTGATCTCACCTATGGCGGCGGACTGAGCCTGATTGTCCGAGGCCATGTGCGCCAGCAGCCCATGGACTTCCCCGACATCTCCAGAAATGCTTCCCAGCGCCGCATCCACGCGTCCGACCATCTCGACGGCGCCGATGATATCGCGCTGTGTCGCTGTAAGCTGATCGCGCGCGCGCCCGGCCTCTTCCTCGGCGCGCATCGCCAGGGCGGAAACCAAATCGGCGACGACGGCGAAACCGCGACCTGCTTCCCCTGCGCGGCCGGCTTCGACGGCGGCGTTCATCGCGAGAACGCGGGTCTGGAAGGCGATCTTATCGAGACCCTCTATGACGCTGTCGATGCCCTTGGCGCTCTCGGATACCTGGTTCATCGCGGACATCGCGTCCTGCGCGACGTTTCGGCCATCCGCGACGGCTGCCATCGCGCCATTGGCGCGATCCACGGTGCGCGCGGAGCCCTGCGCGGTGCTCTCGACACGATCGCGCATCTGCGCCATCGCGGCGGTGGTTTGCTCGAGGCTCGCCGCATTTGCCTCGGTCCGCTTTGCGAGGTCCTCGGAGGCTTGCGCGATTTCCTGAGCGCCCGTCTTGATCTCTCCGGCGCTATGCAAGACATTGCTGATCAGGTCACGAAGCTGATCCACGGCGGCGTTGAAATTATGGCGTACCGGCTCATATCCTTGCTCGAATTTCTCGGTCATCTGCACCGTTAGATCGCCACTCGCCAGGGTTGCGAGCCCCTGTTCTAGTGTCTCAACCACCAGTTTCTGCGCTGCCTCGGATCTCTCGAAATAGATCGATACCGAGAGTTCCATGTCGATCAGCGCAGCCTTGACCGCGGCGACCACTGCCTCCACCGATTTCTTTGTGCCGGGCCGGAACGCCCCGGACGGCCCCAGCCCCCGGATGAGGTCCTCGATGACGATCATATAGGCCCCGATATACCATCGCGGCTCGAGGCCGATGATCGCATGACGCTCCCCGATTCTCCGTACGCTGGCGTGATAGGTTTCGTCGAAGGTGCCCGCCGACAGATGCTGCCAATGTCGCATCTGCGCCTGCTTGGCGGTCGCCATGTGTGCGGGGTCGCGGAAGAAGCGCGCCGTCTCGGGGGTTCGGCCTGCGATTTCATAGAATCGATCCAGAGCAGGCGACAGAAGTTCGGAGATTCGCGATTGCGACCCGGCGAGGATGCTCCGCTGCTCGGCAGTGAAATATGCAAAATCAAGTCGGCTTTGCAGCTCTGGATTGATCACTGGACGGTCCTTTATGAAGTTGGCTTGAATGCCTCTCCTTTGCTGATTTATGTAGACAGAACGATAGCAGAACGATCGTTCTTATCTGCAAAGTCGTATAACTACTCTATCATGTGCTCAAACGGAGGCGCGTTTCGGAGACTGTCCACCTTGCTACTGCAAGAGTCGAAAGCTGGATCGAACGGCAGCAATTAGAGGCTTTGTCGACTGGCAGTTTGTCCCGCGATCCGATCAACCGTTGTTGCACCGCTTGGGATGCCGGCCAGCTTCTGAGCAGAGAGATGAAAAACAGTCGGCTTATCAAGGATATCTCCGCCGTTTTTTCCTCGATATTGACGGAATGTTCGACGAATAGATCGGGCATCTCAACTAGATCGAGCGAATGGGGGTGCCGAGTTCTCTCTGCCGAGCTCCATCGGCAGTCGCAGTTGCCCTCGCCAGCTCCGCCCAAGTTCGGAGCATGCCCGGGTCGGGCGAGCGCCGCTTAATGTATCAACGCGATTGCGGTACGCGAAGATCGACGAACAGACACGTCCAGGCCCCGTCTTTAAGTATGTGCGCGCCGCGCCGGTGGGCGCGTCAGGCCTCCATCGCCTGCCACAGATCGGCGAGCGGGACCGTGCCCAGCGCCATAACCCGGTCGGCGGCACCGTAATAGACGCGCAACGCGTCGCCCTCGATCAGCGCGCCGCACGCGAAGACGACGTTGTCGAAGAAGCCGCTGACCTCATAGCTTTCGGCCGGCTTGGCGAGCGGCCGCGCGAGCCGCGCCTTGACGATGCGCGGGTCGTCGAGGTCGAGCAGCAGCGCGCCGAGGCTGTAGCGCTGCTCGGCATCGACGCCGTGATAGACCTGGAGCCAGCCCCTGTCCGTCTCGAGCATCTGCGCGCCGCCGCCGATCTTGTGGCTTTCCCAACGGTGCGCGGTGCAGCCGGCCAGGCGCTGGTGCGCGCCCCAATGGATGAGGTCAGGCGAGCGCGCGATCCAGATCTCGGGCGCGCCGAAATGGAGCGGCGCGGGACGATGGAGGCACCAATAGCTACCGCCGATCCGGCGCGGGAACAGGCAGACGTCGCGATTGTCCGGTGCATGGATGATCCCCAGCCGCTCGACAGAGACGAAGTCGTCAGTGACCGCGAGCGCCGTGGTGATCCCGAAGTCGGAGACTGCTGTATAATTGATGTAGCAGCGCCCCTCGATCACGGTGAGCCGCGCATCCTCGCAGCCATAGCGTTCGGTATCGTTTGCCGGGAACAGGAACGGCGTGTCGGCGACAGCGAATGTCACGCCATCGCCGCTCCGCGCGACGCGGAGGTGCGACATCGAGGTGAGATGGACGTGGCGTGGATCGGCGCGCGAGCGGACGATGCGCGGGTCGGAAAAGTCATAGTCGGGATCGTCGGCGCGGAAGCTGCGCGTGGCGCAGCGCCAGCCCGTGCCTTCCGGCTCCAGCACCGGTACGCGGACCTCGCCGGGCCCGGCCCGGGCGACGCTCTCGGCCACCCGCACCAGCATGATTGTCTCGTGGCCGAGGCGCGCGACTCCGGCGTTGAACGTGCCGTCGACTTGCCAGCCGGGCCGGCTGGGGCGGACGTCTTCGGGCGCGACGATGGGATTGCCTGGCCAGCGCTTCAGCATGTCAAAACTCTCGTTACTTGAGCGACAGGGACATGCCCTGCAGGAAATGGCGGCGGAACAGCACGAACAGCAGGACGAGCGGCAGCGTCTGGAGCACCGCGCCGGCCATCACCGGGCCGGCATAGCCGCCATATTGCTTGCTGAAGGTGGCGAGCAGCACCGACAGCGGCATCCGGTCGGTGTCGGAGATCGCGATCAACGGCCACAGGAAATTGTCCCAGGTACCTGTGAAAGTGAACAAGGCGACGATCGCGATGATCGACTTGTTGAGCGGGACGACGATCCGCATCACCGTCTGCCACAGGCTCGCGCGATCGAGCCGCGCCGCGTCGAAATACTCCTCCGGCATCGCCTTGAACGACTGCGACATCATGTAGATGCCCCAGCCCGACATCAGCGACGGCAGGATCAGCGCGCCGAGCGAATTGAGCAGCCCGAGCTCCTTGATCAGCACGAACAGCGGCAGGATGAACATCGTCGTCGGGATCACCATCTGCAGCAGCAGGAAATCGCCGAACCATTTTCGGCCGGGGAAGCGCAGCCGCGCGAGCGCGAAGGCGACGAACGCCGAGGTGATCAGCACCGACACCGTCACGGTCAGCGTGACGATGGCCGAGATCCCCAGTGCTTGGAGAAAAGGCCGGTCGAGCTTGTCGGCGGTGGCGAAGAGGAAGCGGAAATTATCGAGGGTGAAGTTCCCCGCAAACAAGCCCGTGGTGTAGATCTGCGCGGTCGGCTTCAGCGACGCGGCGACCATCCAGGCGAAGGGATAAAGCCAGGTCAGCGCGAGCGCGTAGATCCCGATCGTCGCCGCCCAGCCGCCGAGGCTGCGCGACCCGAGAAAACCCCTGATCCCAATCATGCGAGCACAACTTTCCTCTCGAACAGCCGCCGCGCGACCAGGACCAGCAGGTACGTCGCAGCCGAGACGAGAATGCTCATCATCGCCGCATGGCTCGGCTGGAGCCGGCGGAACGCGGTTTCGTAGATCATCATCTGCGGCGTCGCGGTGCTGTCGGCAGGGCCGCCACCGGTGATCAGGAACGGCTCGGTGAACAACCCGAACGACACCAGGATCGCGAAGACCAGCACCATCATCAATTGCGGGTTGATCATCGGCAGCGTGATGCGGACCAGTCGAGTAAGCGGCCCGGCACGATCGAGCCGCGCCGCATCGTAGATTTCCTTCGGCACGGTAAGCAGCCCCGAATAGAGGATCAGCCCGTAATAGCCGACGAACTTCCACGCGACGACCAGCGCGATCGCGAGCATCGCCAGCGTGGGGTGGTTGGTCCAGGGGATGCGGATGCCAAGCAAGTCGAACAGCACGGCATTGAGCGGGCCGGTCGAGCTGAAGATCTTGGTGAAGACGAGCGAGAGCGCGACTCCCGACGACACGTTCGAGAGCAGGAAGCAGAGCGCGACGAACGCCTTGCCGCGCCCGACATGCTGGAGCCCGAACGCGACGACCAGCGCGCCGCCGAACGCGATCGGCACGTACATCGCCAGGAAACGCAGCACATTCCACAGCGCCTGAAGGAATTGCGGATCCTGCACGGTCAGGACGAGGTTGCGCGTTCCGGTAAATACGGGGTCGTCGAAGAAGCGCCATTGGGTGACCGACAGCTTGGCGAGCCAGAAGAAGGGATAGGCCCAGAAGATCGCCGTGAAAACCAGATAGGTCGACGCGAGCGACAGCCCGATCCATGCCTCGCGCGAAAGCCTCGGCCGCTTCATGCCCGCACCCGGAGCATCTGGTCGGTCGCCGCAGCTGCTTCTGCGAGCGCTTCCCTGGGCGTACGCTGCCCGGTCATCAGCGGCTCGACGAGCTTGGCGGTCATGATCTTCTGGATGTCGATGGTGTGCTCCGAAAGCGCGGGGGGCTTCGCGCTCGCGACATGCTCGGCATAGGCCTGCGCGATCTGGTTGCCGCGATAATAATCGGCGAAGCGCGGGTTTTCGAGCAGGTCACCGCGCGCCGGCGACAGCCCGGTCCGCTGCAGCCAGAGCAGGTTCAATTCTTCCTCCCCGAGCACCCAGGACAAGAATTCGAACGCCTCGCGCGCGACGCGGCTGCTCTTGAAGATCACCACGCCCTTGCTGTCCGAAAAGGTCGCACCCGCCCCCTGCCCCGCCGTCTGGGAAACGATCGGCCCGGCCGCGATCCGCGCCAGCGTCTCGGGATAGATCTTGGCGAAGCGCTCGACGTCCCAGGGACCGCGCACCGCCCCGGCCGCCAGCCCCGAGACGAGCGGCTCCTCGGCATCGAAATCGAGCGCGGTCCAGCCGCGTCGGAACATCCGGTCGATGAACCCCGCCGCCTGCAGCCCCGCCGCATTGTCGTACAGCGCGTGCCCGCCTTCCAGATAAGGGGCGCCGTTCGATGCGGCATAGTAGAACGAGATGAAGTCGAACCAGCGGTCCGCCCAGCCGCGGCCCGAGATGACCTGCATCCCATAGCGCGACCGCGCGACGCCGTAGCGCTCGCAAAAGGCGTAGACTTCGTCATAGGTCCGCGGCGGCGCCGAGAAGCCATGTTTCTCGAGCAAATCGGTGCGCCACCACAGCAGGGTCGGGCTCGAATAGATCGGCAGCGCGCAGACCTGGCCGCTTTGGGTCCAGCCGGGCACGATCGCGCCCATGTCGCGCCGCGCGACCAGCTCGGCATAGCCGGGCATCGCGGCAAGGTTCTCGACTTGGCCGAGCGCGGCGAGCTGGACCGCGAAGCCGGAGAAGATATTGGTGCTGAGATCGGGCTCGGTGCCGGCGACCAGCGCCGACAGAACGGTATCTTCCGAGGCTCCTGCGGTGGGGATCGTCGTGAAGCTCACGGGCAGGCCCCGTCCCTGCCCGTTCCAGCGCGCGACGGCGATTTTCCAGAACCCTTCCTCGGCCTCGTTGGGCGCAACCCATAGACGGATCCGGTCGGTACGCTTCTCGGCACGGCGCGACGAGCAGCCGGCGAGCAGGGCCGCACCGCCCAGCGCGAGCTGGAGAACCTCGCGCCGCGCGGTCACGGCAGCGGTACACCGTCGAGTGCGCGCAACACGAACAGGCCCTCGATCGTCGATTCGGCACCCGAATCGGGATTCATCGAGCCCGGACCGTTGATCCCGTCATACACGCGACCGCTGGCGGGATCATAGACCGGTCGGCCGGCATCATTGGCGCCCGAGAGCCAGGCGCCGAGCCGGCGTGCGGTGTCACGATACCGCGCCTGGCCAGTCTGGCGATAGGCTTCGGTCGCGGCGAGCACCATCGGGCTGATCCCATAGGCGATCTGCGGGAAGCGCTGGACTTCGCTCGTCTCGATTCGACCGTCCTTCGCCCGCAGCGCGAAGCTCGAAAGCATGCCGTGCTTGAGCAGATGGGGATAGAAAAGATCGACTTCGCGGAGCGCGCTCGCAGTGAAGTCGCGCCGGTTAAGCGCGGCCCCGGCGCGCAGCAGCGCATAGGCCTGTGCGTTGCCCCAGCCGTGCCACTGGTTGCGCCAGCTCAGATGCGCGCCGTGTGGGAAGGTGCGCGCATCGCCCGCCTGCATCTGCACCAGCCCATCTCCGAGCCGTTCGACCAGCGCGCGCGTCCCCGCATCACGGGTGCGCTGATAGTGCGGTACCAAGCCGAGAATAGCTGTCGAGGCGGCGTCTCCACCTGCGCCGAAGGGCAGCCAAGTGGGGACCTGCACGCCCTCGACCGTCTCCAACCCACGCCGGTCCACCGGCAAGTCACGCTTGAGGTTTCCGACGACGCGATTCGCGGCGGCGCGTGCGCGCGCGGCTGTTTGCGACCCTTCGGGCAGACGCAGCAGTGCCGCCTCTAGTCCCCATAAGGCGCGCAGCGACCACCAGTTGAGCTCCGAAAGCGATGTCCGATACTCGCGGTTGATCCGCCCGCCGGCCCAGATGAAATTGTGAAAATAGCCGTTCTCGGCCTGCATCCGTACCACGAATCGGGTCATCAGTTCGATCTGACGCAGCCGCCTTGCGTCCGGCTGCGGTTCCGCCGCGAGCAGCACGATCGCCCGCGCGACGTCGTCGACGCAGGCATAGCCTTCGCGCGGCTCGATCGCGAAGGCGAAGTCGGGCGCAGTGCTGTAAATGTTGACCACCCCCACTCGCTCACCGCCGACATTGGCCTCGGCGAAAAGATGATCGAAATGGGCGAGCGTGATCGGCCGCGCGCTGCTGGCCGCGTCTGCGTGCGGGCTTGGCGGGACCGCGCCCTGCGGCGCGGCGCATGCGAACAATGCCAATGCGGCAAGCAGGGCCGCAGCACGCCTCCGCCGCGCCGTGCAAGGCGCCGCCGAAATATCGTGCCGCAAAGTTTCGGACGCGCTGACCATCAGGTGCGGACCCCTCCTGCCCCTGATTAACAAGTGGCTAGTTAAACGATAAACAGGCGCGGTTGTACGTGTCAAGCTGGCGGGCTAGACTCGCCGACAACGATAGCAGGCAGACGGAGAGGTAAGGAAACGGTGCGGGCGAAACGGGCCACTCTCAAATCGATCGCATCGGAGCTTGGCGTCACGCCCACCTCGGTCTCCAACGCGTACAACAACCCCGCCAAGGTCTCCAAGGAACTGCGCGAGCGGATCATCGCGCATGCCCGATCGGTCAATTATGACGGCCCCCATCCTGCGGCGCGATCGCTGCGCACAGGCCGCTGTGGCGCGATCGGCGTGCTGTTCAACGATCAGTTGAGCTACGCCTTCACCGACGCGCACGACATCACCTTCCTGCACGGGATCTCGTCGGTATGCGAGGAGGAAGGCGCGAACCTCGTGCTCATCCCGCTCAAGGACAAGCATCCCGAACAGCGTGATACGCTGACCGCGATCGTCGACGGCTATATCCTCAACGCGCCGTACAAGAGCCATCCGACGATCCGCATGGCGCTGGCGCGGGGACTGCCCACGGTGGTCGTCGATTTCGACGCGCCCGATCTCGCCAGCGTGCAGACCAACGACCGCGCGATGATGCGCGCCACAGTCGCCCATCTGCTGGCGCTGGGCCACCGCCGGATCGCCATCGTGACCTTTCCTTTCTCGGAGGATCATGGCGAGATCTTCGCACTGGATCGCGATGTCCCGGACGAGAACCATGTCGTGCGCGAACGCATCCAGGGCTGCCGTGACGCAATCGACGCGGCCGGGCTGGCCCAGGCCGAGATACTGGTTTGCGAAACGGTCAACAGCGAGGATGGCGGGCAGCGCGCGGCGGAGCGGCTGCTGCGCCGCCGGCCGGACCTCACTGCCTTGGTGTGCTTTTCCGACCGACTGGCGCGCGGCGCGATCGTGCATTGCCAGTCGCATGCGCTGTCGGTGCCGCAGCGCGTCTCGGTGACCGGCTTCGACGGGCTCGATCCGCCCGGCCGGCAACCCGAGACGCTGAGGCTCACCACCGTGCGCCAGAACGCATTCGAGAAGGGCCGCAAGGCAGCCGAGATCCTGTTGCGCGAAGGCGGCGCGGCAGGACTCAAAGTGGATATCGAGGCCGAGTTCGTGGTCGGCGACACCACCGCTGGAGCATGGGAGTTGCGTACGGAATGACGGCATTGGCGCTTGCGGGGCTTGGCAAATCCTATGACGGAGTCGAGACGATCCGCGGCATCGACCTTGAAGTCGCAGCGGGCGAATTCGTCGTGCTTGTCGGCTCTTCGGGCTGCGGCAAGTCGACCGTGCTGCGGATGATCGCGGGGCTCGAGGACGTTTCGGCCGGCACCATCCGGATCGGCGACCGCGACGTCACTTACGCCCCCGCTGCCGCGCGCGGCGTGGCGATGGTGTTCCAGTCCTACGCGCTCTATCCGCACATGACGGTGCGCGAGAATTTGAGCTTCGGACTGCGCAACATGCGCATGCCGCGCGCGCAGATCACTGCGCAGGTCGCGCACGCTGCCGATATCCTCGAACTCGGCGAGCTGCTCGACCGCTTGCCGAACCAATTGTCGGGCGGCCAGCGCCAGCGCGTGGCGATCGGCCGCGCGATCGTTCGCGATCCGACGATCTTCCTGTTCGACGAGCCGCTGTCGAACCTCGACACCGACCTTCGCGTCCGCATGCGCCACGAGCTGGCGCGGCTGCACAAGCGGCTGGGCAGCACGATGATCTACGTCACGCACGACCAGGTCGAGGCGATGACACTCGCAGACCGGCTGGTCGTGCTCGACCGCGGCCGCATCTCGCAGGTTGGCACGCCGCTTGATATCTATGAACGCCCGGACAACGTCTTTACCGCGGGCTTTATCGGCAGCCCCCGGATCAACCTGCTCGACGCGCTCGTGATCGAACGGCGCGGCGACGAAGCGCTGCTCGAAATCGCCGGCGGCATCCGCTTTGCCATGCCGTGTGGCGGCGTCCGCGCGGGCGACCGCGTTACCATTGGGTTGCGGCCCGAGCATCTTGGCACCGATCCGGACGCGGGGATTGCCTTTCCGCTGACGGTCGAGGCAGTCGAGGCACTCGGCCACTCGACCTTCATCTACGCGCACCTCGACCAGGCGGGCGAATTCCGCGCGAAGCTGGACGGACATCACGCCGTGCCGGTTCCTGGAATGCTGACGCTCTACGCCGATCCCGGACGCATCCTGCTGTTCGACGCCGCCGGCCAGGCGATCCCACCCACAACCCGCTGAAACGGCGCCGAGAGTTTGATGATTGCGCGACTTGATAGACGTTTGGTTGATCGTTAAACGTAGGTGTTCCGGTGGAAGAAATTGCCCGCGCAGACGGGCATGACCGCCGGGTCCCAGAGGAGGATGCTTCATGAAGCGCAACGCACGATTCCGCCTGATCGCCATGACCGGAATGGCGACGATCCTCGCCGCCCCCGCAGCCCTCGCCCAGGAGCGCCAGGCGGAGCGGCAGGACAGCCAGGCCGCCGACAGCACCCAGGCCGGCGAAGAGGAGATTATCGTAACCGGCCTGCGCGAGAGCCTTCGCCGCGCGGTCGATATCAAGCGCTCGGCAGACAACATCGTCGATTCGATCGTCGCCGAAGACATCGGCAAGCTCCCCGACCAGAACATCGCCGAGGCGATCCAGCGCATCCCGGGCGTGACCATCTCGCGCGACAATGGCGAGGGCCAGTTCATCACCGTCCGCGGGCTCGGTCCGGCGTTCAGCACCGCGCTCTATAACGGCCGCATCCTCGCGACCGAAAACCAGGGCCGCGAGTTCAGCTTCGATATCCTGCCCGCCGAGCTGATCAATCGCGTCGACGTCTCCAAGACGCCGACCTCGTCGCAGGTCGAAGGCGGCATCGCCTCGACCGTCGACATGTACACCGCCCGCCCCTTCGATTTCGGCAAGACCAAGCTCGTCGTCTCGGCACAGGGCAATTACGACAAGTTGCGCGGCGAGGTCTCGCCCCAGGCTTCCGGGCTGTTCAGCACCACCTTCGGCGGCGGCAATTTCGGCATCCTCGGCGCCTTCTCGTACATCGACCGCAAGATCGAGGGCCGGCGCATCTTCACCGACGGCTGGGAAGCCAATCAGAACCTCGACTTCAACCGCGACGGCACGCCCGAACTCACCGGCGTCTCGCTGCCGACCTATGTCGAATACGGCGTCAACGAGACCAACCGCAAACGCCTCTCCGGCCTGCTCACCGCGCAGGCGCGGCTGTCCGACTCGCTCGTCTTTACCGTCGATGGGCTCTATTCGAAACTCGACGTCAACGACGATAACAAGGTGTTCTTCGTCTATGGTGGGCCCGGCGACGTGCGCTCGGGAACGGTCGACGCCAACAACACGCTGACCAGCTATACCGGCATCGCTTCCGGGCCGATGTTCACCAACCAGATCCGCCCGCGCCTCGCCGAGACCTATCAGGTCGGCGGAAATCTGGAGTGGAAGGGCAACGGCCCGCTGTCCGGCTTCCTCGACTTGTCCTGGTCCAAGGCAACCGACGACACCGGCGGCAACCAGGCCTGGTTCGAAAGCAATCTCGCAGCGCCGGGCTATTCGCCCGTCGGGGTCAGCTTCAAACTGCAGAACGGGCTACCCATGTATTCCGGGCTCGGCGCCTTCGACACATCGAACGCCAAGGTCGGCTATCTGACCTACGAAGGCGTCAGTGTCGCCGACGAGATCTACCAGATCAATTCCGAGCTCAAATACGAGACGACGGGGCTGCTGCGCGCCATCACCGCCGGGTTCAACTATTCGGACCGCAAGAAGGAGCGCTTCTCCTACAAGACTCCCGATGCGTTGCAGAGCGTGTTCGGCGGCGTGCTGGTGCCGCAGAGCGTGTTCGGCGAGCCGGCCGACGCCAGCAATTTCTTCGGCATCGACATGTTCCCGAACGGCTTCCCGGCATATGCCGCGGCCGATCTCGCGGCGTATCTGCTCACCGATGCCGGGATCAACGCTTCGTCGAACCCCGCCGCGACGCGCGCCGCGCTCGCCGCCAATGGCGGCGACTTCGGCGTCGCGCTGGTGCCCAGCAACAGCGGCTCGGCACAGGAGCGCACGATCGGCGGCTTCGTCCAGGCCTCGTTTGCCGGCGATCTCGGCTCGCGCGCCTGGTCGGGCAATATCGGGCTGCGCTACACCCGCACCGACGTGACCTCGCGCGGGTTCGGGCAGGAGATCGTGAGCATCACCACGCCGCCCGGGCTCGATCCGATCGTCAACCTCTCCGCCCCCCAGGCGATCACCGAGAAGGGCAAGTATGACGAGTGGCTGCCGAGCGCGAACGTCAAGGTCGACCTGTTCAAGGACGTCGTCTTCCAGGCGGCGGTCGCCAAGACGCTGACCCGCGCGACGCTGAGCGACCTGCTGCTCATCCGCAACATCAACCCGCGACCGCGCGAGCGGGCGATCACCGACGGCAATCCCGGTCTCCAGCCGATGGTCGGGTGGAACTACGACGCCGCGCTGACCTGGTATATCGACCGCTCGAGCTTCGTGAGCGCCGCCGTCTTCCAGAAGGACCTTAAGAACCTGAGCGAGTCGGTCACCACCACCGTTCAGATCCTCGGCCTCGATTTCAGGCGTACCCGACCGGAGAATGTCGGCGACGATCGCATCCGCGGCGTCGAGTTCTCAGGCCAGTACACCTTTACCGGCCTGCCCGCGCCGCTCGATGGCCTGGGCGTGCAGGGCAACGTCAGCTTTGTCGGCGACGAGGGCAACACCTACAATTTGGTCGGCTTCTACGAGAAGGGACCACTGCAGATGCGGCTCGCCTACAATCATCGTGACGCGTACGAGCAGACCGCACGCGGCAATCGCGGCCAGCCGGTCAATGTCGCTGCGTACGGGATCTGGGACGCGAGCATCAATTTCGCGCTCAACGACCACTTCACGGTGTTCGCGCAGGGGCTCAACCTGTTCAACGAAAAGACCTTCCTCTATTCGGTCTATCAGGAGCGGGTGATCACCTACGAAAGCTACGGGCCCCGCTACGCGCTGGGCATCCGCGCCAACTTCTGATCTTCGCGCCCGAAGGGCGGCATCGGCCTGATGCCGCCCTTCGGGCGCGAACCGCTTGCAATGTCGCGCATTCTCCCCACTTATTGTGCACCGCACAAATTCGGCGCACGCGGCAGTCGTGTGCCGGTCGACGCTCCTAACTGTCCCGAAGGAGTGAAGATGCGTTCGATTTCCGACACGATCCGACGGCTTCAGCACGTAAGCAAGCCACGCGCTTTCGACTCCATCCCGGCTGCTGCATCCCGGCTGATGCCCCTGCACGGCTTCGGGACCAATCCGGGCGATCTCGACGCGTTTCTATTTGCGCCCGCGCATCTGCCGCAGAATGCCCCGCTGGTGGTGGTCCTGCACGGCTGCACCCAGACGGCGTCGGCCTATGACCAGGGGTCGGGATGGTCGGCATTGGCGGACCGGTTCGGCTTCGCGGTGCTGTTTCCCCAGCAGCGGCGCGCCAACAATCCCAATCTTTGCTTCAACTGGTTCTCGCCGGCCGACACGCGTGCCGGCGCCGGCGAGACCGAGTCGATACGCCAGATGGCCTGCACCGTGATCGAGCGCCACGCGCTCGATCCCGCTCGGGTGTTCGTCACCGGACTGTCGGCGGGCGGCGCGATGACCTCGGCAATGCTGGCGACCTGCCCCGATCTGTTCGCCGGCGGAGCGATCATCGCGGGGCTGCCGTTCGGCGTGGCGAAGAGCGTGCCCGAAGCCTTCGACCGGATGCGTGGCCACGGCTATGACAGCGCCGGGCTGAGCGCGCTCGTCCGCGACGCAGCGCCCTCCCCGGTCCGCTGGCCGAGCGTTTCCATATGGCAGGGTACCGCCGATACGACGGTCGCCCCCGCCAATGCGGCGATGCTCGTCGAACAGTGGCGCGCTATCCACGGCGTCGATCTTCCGGATCAGAGCCAGTCGGGCGACCGCCACCGCTATCGGGGCTGGCACGATAGCACGGGCCGGCTGGTGCTCGAGGAATATCTGATCCCTGGCCTTGGCCATGGTACGCCGATCACCAGCGCGGGGCCGGAGGCCTTTGGCGTGCCGGCTCCCTATATGCTGGAGGCGGGTATCTCCTCGACCTATCGGATCGCCGCGTCCTGGGAGATCGTTCCCGCCGTCGCGCCGGCGCGACCCGAATCGGCAGCGAGCGACGCGACGCCGGCCGCGGCGCCGGCCCGCCATGGCGAAGCGCACGGCTTCGATCCCGGGCGGTCGATCAACGCGGCGTTGCGGGCCGCCGGCCTCCTCCGGCCGTGAGGCTGCGCATCCGTCACGAGACGATCTATCGCTACGCACGGCCGGTCCTGTTCCTCGAGCATCGGCTGCTGCTTTCGCCAAGGCCGCGCCATGACATCACGGTGCTGTCGACGCGACTTTCGATCGCGCCGGGGGCGATGCTCGACTGGCGCGAAGATGTGCTCGACAATCTGGTGGCGACCGCGACGTTCGATGCGGCGGCGGCGTCGCTTTCGATCCTGGCCGAACATGAAGTCGAGCATCGCGCAGCAGCCTATCCCCTCTTCCGGATCGCGCCCGCCGCGCATCGCTATCCCTTTTCCTATTCCCCCGAGGACGAGGCGCTGCTTGCGCCGGGGCTGATGGCCCCCGGCCAGCAGACGGGAGATCCCGTCGAGGCATGGACGGATAGCTTTCTCGCGACGGCGCCGCGCGACACGCTGCAATTGCTCAACGCGCTCAACGCGGCGATCGGCGGCGCGATCGCCTATCGGGTCCGCGAAGAGGAAGGCACGCAATCGCCATCGCGGACATTGGCGCTGGCGAGTGGCTCATGCCGCGACATCGCGGCGCTGTTCGTGGCGGTCGCGCGCCGTCTTGGCTTCGCCGTACGGGCGGTCTCGGGCTATCTGTTCGATCCCGGCATGGCCGCAGGCGACGTCGGCGCAACGCATGCCTGGGCCGAGATATTCCTGCCAGAGGCCGGGTGGGTCGCCTTCGATCCAACCCAGCAACGCATCGGATCCGCGGGGCTCGTCGCCACTGCCTGTGGGGTCGACAGTGCTTCCATCGTGCCGATCATCGGGGGCTTTCTCGGCGATCGATCCGACTTTCTCGAGATGCACGCGGACGTGACGGTGGTGCGCTGCCCATAGCCCGGCCGATCGCATCGGGATCAGGAAGCAAATCGACGGCACGGCACGGAACGGCCGCGCGTCCCCTTGGTTGGTACAGCAGGACAATCAAGTTCTTGAAATCCAGGAGAGTCTCATGAGCATCGAGGGCAAGATCAAGGAAGCTGCCGGCTTCGTGAAGGAAGAAGCCTTCGAGCACGGCAAATCACCCGAAAGCCAGCAAAAGGCGCAAGAAGGCCGTGATTTGCGCAACGAGGGCCGGATCGAGGACGGCAAGCCGCCCAAGACGACGACGCCGGGCACCGGCGCCGAATAAGCGATCTGCAACACGAGAAAGCGCCGCCCATCGGGCGGCGTTTTTGCGTGTGTATCGGCCCCGGTAGCGTGGAAGAAAGCTATGGGCCCGCAGGCGCCTTCGCCAAGCCCTGGACGATCCATCGGCCGGTCCTGACTTCGGACAGAACATGCCAGCGCGCGCCGGTATCGCGCAGGAAGTCGGCATGGATGCCGGCAGCATGCTGCACGAAATCATGAAAATCGATGCGGTGGTGGGCCAGCACCAGCCGCCCGCCGACAGGCAAGGCGCGGGACACGCGCCTGGCGGTCTCTGCCATGACCCGCGCGGTCAGGTAATAGAGTACTTCGGCCACGATGATCGCATCGTAGCGCGGGCTCGGGAAGGGATCCGGAAGCGCAAGGCGCAACGCGCGCGCGCCGGGACAATCTGCGATCGCCTTGGCAACCAGCGCCGTCCCCTCCGCCGTCCCTTCCGTGGCATCGAGGCGCAACGTGCGGCGCGCGAGCGTGGCGCTGTTCGAGCCGTTGCCGGCCGCAAGCTCGAGGATGCGGCCTCGCTTGCCGGAACCGAGCGCGTGCAGGATCGCTTGCCGCTTGTGCGCCTCGTCTCGGTCGGAGAATGTGAACCAGGGATCGGGATCGGCGGCGAACTTCGCCTCGAACCCGTCTAGCGTGATCGGCCGCATGGCCGCTCCTCCCTGAAAAGCTCGGCCGGGCGCGAGAAGGCGCGCAATTCCTGTGGCGCGATCTGAAAACCACTCGGATCGTCCGCGATCCAGCCCATCTGGGTGCGATATCGCCGGATCGCGGCACGCTTCATCGCCCGGCCCTCGCGCAGAAACAGCGAATGGCCCTGCATCTTGTCGCCCCAGACGAGATAGGAAAGGCGGCGCACGCCGGGCAGCAAGGCATGCGCCAGCCCGTCTGCTGTTGCCCGATGATCGGGGTGCGCGTCGGCCCGCGTCGGGGCGATCACCAACTGCAGGCCGGCTATGCGGCGCGCGGCGCGCGCGATCGCGCGAAAATGAGCGGATACTTCGCCTAGCCCACCATCGGGCAGGCCGAGGAAGCGGATCTTCCCCGCCGGCACTCCCAATCCGCGCATCGCACGCCGGGTCTCGCGCCGCCGCTCGGCAACCAGCCGGGCACGGGGCCAGCCGGGGCTCGACGGGTGAGAGACCGCACCGTCGGTCACCACCACGACCCGTACTTCGCGTCCGCGCTGCCGTAGCAGACGGATCAGGCCATAGGCGCCGATGGTCTCGTCATCGGCGTGCGGCGCGACGACCAGCGTGACCGCCGGATTGCCGATCCGTAGCGGGCTCAAAGCTTCGGCCCGAGATCGCCCGCGGCAGCGGCGGCACCCACCTTTGCGCGCTGAGCGTCCGGCGCGGGCTGGCGAAGATAGACCATCAGATCGGTGAGCGTAGCCGATAGCGGATGCGCATGGAACAGTCCCGGCAGGCCGACGGCTTCCTGGGCGAGCAGGATCGCGCGCTGCGCCAGGTCCGCCACCTGCAGCCGGGCCGCCGCAACGCGCGGCAGGCGGGTGGCATCGGGCTCGTCGAACCAGGCCGTGGCCGTCGCGCGCACGGCGGATGCCGCAAGATCCGCAAGGCCGAACAGATCGGCGAGCCGGGCGCGCTGATGCGGATCCCCCGCGCGGCTGGCGGCATTCAAATGGTCGCGCACCTGATCGAACAGCGCCGCGACCCCCCCGGCATGGACGGCGACGAAGCGCAGCGCTCCTCCACTGAACCAGGGTTCGCGGATATAGTCCTGGGGAGCGCCGATCCGCGCCGCCGCATCGACCGGCGCTCCGTCCCAGCGCACGATATGCGTCTGCGACCGTGCCATGCCGATCACGTCCCACCACTCCGCATCGATCGTGGGCGGTACTAGGGCGAGGTCGAGCAGCAGCAATTGCGGCCCCGCATCGGTATCGGCGGTCACCAACGCGTGCGACAGGATGCCGGCGCCCGACGCGTAGCTCTTGCCGCCAAACAGTCGGTCTTCGGCCAGTCGCAGTGGCTCGCCCGGCAACCCCGCGTTCCACACCCCGAAAGTCGCGCCCCGCCGGGCGGCGGCGACGGCGGCATCGGCGAGGTCCGGCGCGGCGTAGCGGGTGATGATCTGCAACGCATCGACATGGCCTTCGAACAGCCGGCCCAGCGGCAAATCTCGGCGACCGAGCGCATACAGCAGCTCCAGCAATTGCTGGAGTGCGGCGGCGTCGGACGGATCCGCGAAAGATACCAACTCCGCCTGCGCTTGCGTGATGGCCGATGACATGGCGCGTGCAGGCGTCCCGCTCATGCCGCGCATGGATGTCCAATGGGTTCGAGCTGCTTGAGTGCACGCTCCGCGGCGGGAAGCGACAGTTTGCGGTCCGGGCCAGGCGGCGACGGCACCACATGGGTGACGAATGCCTCCGCATTCCGCGCATGCCGGGCGACACGACGGATGTGATCCATGTCGACGTTCAGCTGGATGGCAAGCTCTCGCAGTGCATCCGGATTTTCAAGCGCGCCATAGTGGGTGCGTGCGAGCGCGTGCCCGCGATATTGCCATGCGGCCTGGCACGGATCCGAGACGAGGATCTGGTCCGCGTCAGGCGCGAGCGCGCGCAGATGCTCCGCGAAACCGCGCAGCGCGCGCCCCTCGCGCCGCGTGGAGGTGCGCACCAGCACGTCGCGATCGCGCCGCACGCGCAATCCCGCGCGATGGGCCGCATCGACGATCGCAGCGTCCTCGGCATTGGGAACCGGATCGAAGCCCCCCAGCGCGGCGTAGGCCTCGGCACGGAAGGCCAGGCTCGCTCCGCCGACATGATGGTGCGCCGGGCGCGCCTCCCAATCCACCGGGTCGTGCGCCCGGCGAAGCGCGTGAAGCCGATCGAAATAGTCCTCGAGCCGGGTCTGTACGGGTTGATCGCCCGGGCTTTCCCGAAGGATCCGGCCAGCAACGACATCGCATAAAGCGAGCGCCTGGCACGTCTTGCCGATCCAGTCGCCCGCCGGCCGGGTGTCCGCATCGGTCGTCAGCAGCGCCGCCCGACGCATATCGCCCAGGACACGTTGTCCAAGCGCCATCGCTCGGCCGCGGGCGATGCCAGCGTTCGAGGCACCTCGGTCGGGCACCGCTTCGATAACGACGCTGTTTGCCGAACGGCGCGCGAAATCGGTGAGGATATCGGCACTGCGGTCGGTACAGCCGTCCAGCAGGAAGCAGAATGCCACGTCCAGGCCGCTTTCCACATCGAGCCGAGCGAGGGCGTCGAGGGTGACGGGCAGCTCGGCTTCCTCGTTGCGCACCGGAATGCACACGGCAACTGCGGCCGGTCTCCACCCCGCGCCGAGCCGAGGCGGGAGGCCGGCCTGCATCGCCGCCGGCCTCATCCGCGCGCGGCCAGCCGGCGGGCGTTCGACATGGCCTTGGCGTGGAGAGGCGCCCACCATGCACGCGACGATGCGATCGAGCGCTCCCAGCCGTCGAGCATGCTCATCGCACCCCGCGGCGCGCCGTTCGCGCCTCGGGCGGGCGTCGTCCACACACGCGCCGCCGCGGTGCCCGCCTTATCGAACGCGGCGGTCTTTTCCCGGATCAACCCGCCGAATTCGGCATGCGGCATACGCCCGGCACCGCGCAGACCGGCGTCGAGCATCTGCATGCGTGCGCCGATCACCGCCTGCGACGCCACCAACGTTTCGGCCAGCTCCATCGACAGGTGCCACAGATCGAGGCCGCCGCGCATCAGCCTGCCCCAATCCTCGATACCTGCAGTGACGAGACCGGCGGGCGTGCCGTGCGTCATGCGAGTTGCCGCACGCCGGGTTCGCGGTCCCAGAAACGCTGCGCGGCGGCGTCTACGAACGCCTTGTCGATACCCACCACGCCGGCATCGGGCACTACCCCGGCCTTGTCGAGCAACGGCTGCGCTTCGGGCGTGTGCCCGATCGCCTTGAGGTGACCGAACGCATCCATGACGAACTGGACCGCCGCGCCTTCGTTGAGCAGCGCTGCCGTGCCTTCCTTAGACAGGATCACCGCCACGGCATCGGCAAGCACCGATGGGTAGCCTGCGAGCTGGGCATCGGCCTTGAGCAGCGTGCCGTCCGAAAGCGTCGCACCACCGACCTTGGGTGCGACGATCACCGCGCGTGCGCCGCCGCCGGTGATCGCCTCGGTCAGCGTGGCGACCGCACCGGCGTCCGAACCGTCGGCGACGAGCACTGCGATCGAGCGCCCGGCAATGTCCTGCGGCGCGAGCGGCCCCTCGACGATCCGCAACGCGGGTGACAGGTCGAAGTCCTGCACCGGCACGGCCGGCTTCGAGCCCTTGGGCACGGGCATGCCGATGCCGTCGGCGACACGCGTTGCCAGTTCGACATCGACATTGACGAGGTTCGCCACCACCCGTTCGCGAACATGTTCAAGCCCGACCTTGGACAGCTCGAACACCAGCGCCGAGGCCAGATGCGCCTGTTCGGGCGCGGCCAGCGAGCGGAAGAACATCCGCGCCTGGCTGTAGTGATCGGCGAAGCTCGCCGGGCGGATGCGCAGCTTGTCGCCCTGCTCGCCCTCGTCGCTACGCCCGGAGACGGTCTGGAACCCTTGCACCGGGCATTCGCGCGGGCCCCCGCCCTCGGGATCGCGATCGCTCTCGTTGAGGCTGTTGGGCTCGTAGTTGGCGCGTCCCTTGGGCACCGCCATCTGCATATGCCCGTCGCGCTGGAAGTTCATCACAGGGCATTTCGGTGCATTGATCGGCAACTGGTGGAAATTGGTCGAGCCCAGCCGCTTGAGCTGGGTATCGAGATAGGAGAACAGCCGCCCCTGGAGCAGCGGATCGTTGGAGAAGTCGATCCCCGGCACGATGTTCGCCGGGCAATAGGCGACCTGCTCGGTCTCGGCGAAGAAATTGTCCGGATAGCGATCGAGCACCATCCGGCCGATCGGGCGGACAGGGAGAACCTCCTCGGGAATGATCTTGGTCGGATCGAGCACGTCATAGGGCAGGCTGTCGGCAAACGCCTGGTCAAATGCCTGGATGCCCAGTTCCCATTCGGGAAAATCGCCGCGGGCGATCGCCTCGAACAGGTCGCGGCGATGGAAATCGGGATCGGCGCCGGCGATCTTGACCGCTTCGTCCCAGCAGGTGGATTGCACGCCCTGCTTGGGCTTCCAGTGGAACTTGACGAAGGTCGCCTTGCCCTTGGCGTTGACCATCTGGAAGGTGTGGATGCCGAAGCCCTGCATCGTGCGCAGCGAACGCGGGATTGTGCGGTCCGACATCGCCCACATGATCATATGGGTCGATTCGGGCATCAGCGACACGAAATCCCAGAAGGTGTCGTGCGCCGAGGCCGCCTGCGGATAGCCGCTCTGGGCTTCCATCTTCACCGAATGGATCAGGTCGGGAAACTTGATCGCGTCCTGGATGAAGAACACCGGGATGTTGTTCCCGACCAGATCCCAATTGCCTTGCTGGGTGTAGAACTTGACCGCAAAGCCGCGCACGTCGCGCGGCGTATCGACCGAGCCGGCACCGCCCGCCACGGTCGAGAAGCGCGTGAACACCGGGGTCCGCTTGCCCTTCTCGCTGAACAGGTCGGCGCGGGTGAGGTCCGAGAGGTCCTCATAAGCTTCGAAAAAGCCGTGCGCAGCCGAACCGCGCGCGTGGACGATCCGCTCGGGGATGCGCTCGTGATCGAAGTGGAAGATCTTCTCGCGCAGCATGAAGTCTTCAAGCAGGACGGGACCGCGCACGCCGGCCTTGAGCTGGTTTTGGTTGTCCGAAACCGGAATGCCCTGATTAGTGGTCAGGATATCGGTTTCATCGTCCGCGTGCTGATGGACTTCGCCACCGTTTCCGGTCGATTTGTCGCGGGTCGCCATTTCTTGTTCCGATCGCTTTGTTTCGGTACGTTAACGGCTCCCGAGCACCGAAGGTCCGCGAAGAACGGCAGACTTGCTGTGGATCAGTACGATTTCTCAGGGCTTGCCCCGATTGCTCAGCGATCCGGCCGGTCCAGCGGATAATCCTCCGGATCGACCGTGTCGACCGAGGGTCGATCCTCCACCTTTTCGGGTTTCTGGCCGCCGGGCGTCGTCGAGTCCGGGTCGCGCGGCTTTTCGGCAGGGACCCCGCCTTCCTGCAGGTCACCCATCACACTCACTCCGTGCCCGAGCCGGGTTCGGCCATACCGCGATGCATCTGCGCGAGGACGGCCTGCGGCACGACACCCGACGCGGCGACCTGAAGCTTGTTGCTCCACCCGGAGACGATATGGCCCTTGCCGGCAAACAGCGCGTCCCAGCCGTCCTTGGCCACCTTGGCAGGATCAGCCTTATTGTCGTCCTGGCCGACCGACGTGTCGAGCATGTCGGCACGCGCGAAGAACTCGGTGTCGGTCGCGCCGGGCATCAGGGTGGTGAGCGTGACGCCCTCCACATCCTTGAGCTCGTTGCGCAACGCCTCGGTGAAATTGTCCACGAACGCCTTGGTGGCGTTGTAGATGGCGTTGGAGCTGCCCGGAATGTAGCCGGCGATCGAGCCGGTCACGAGCACCTTGCCGGCGCCGCGCGCGACCATCTCGCCCAGCACCTTCTGGAGCAGATAGACCGTGCCGGTGACGTTGGTGTCGATCGAATGCCGCCAGCTCGCGACCGCCTGTTCCAGGAACGGGCCGCCGGTGCCGATGCCGGCATTGGCCATCAGCACATCGACCGTGCGGCCGCGCGCGGCGGCGAGCAGAGTATCGACGCCATCGATCGTCGAGAGATCCGCTTGAACCGATTCCACTTGGGTGCCGAACTGCTTGAAGTCATCCGCCGCGGCATCGATCAATGCCTCGTCGGCGACGACGATCAGGTCGTAGCCGTCCTTGGCCGCCAGCGTGGCGAGTTCGAAGCCGATGCCGGTCGAGGCGCCGGTGACGATTGCGAGCTTGTTTGCCATGTCGTTATTACTCCGCCGCCAGTGCCAGGCCGGGTTTGAGCACCACCTTGGTCACTTCGTTCTGATTGTCGTGGAACATCTTGTAGCCCTTGGGCGCCTCCTCGAGCGGAAGCGTGTGGCTGATCAGGAAGGTCGTATCGATCTTGCCTTCCAGGATCGCGTTGAGCAGCGCGGGCATGTAATGCTGGACGTGCGTCTGCCCGGTCTTAAGCGTCAGCCCCTTCTCCATGAAGGCGCCCAGCGGGAACTTGTCGACGAAGCCGCCATAGACCGCCGGCATCGATACCCGGCCACCCTTGCGGCAGGCGAGGATCGCCTGGCGGATCGAGTGAATGCGATCGGTGCCCAGAAAGGTCGACGCCTTGATCTGGTCGATGACGTTGTCGACGAACATGCCGTGCGCCTCGAGCCCGACCGCGTCGATCACGGCGTCGGGGCCGATCCCGCCGGTCATCGCCATCAGCGCCTCATAGGTTGCGCTTTCCTCGAAGTTGATCGTCTCGGCGCCGAACTTCCTGGCCAGTTCGAGCCGGCGCGGGAAGTGATCGATCGCGATCACGCGCTCGGCGCCCATCAGGAATGCCGATTGCACCGCGAACAGCCCGACCGGGCCGCAGCCCCATACTGCCACCGTGTCGCCAGGTTCGATCCCGGCATTCTCCGCCGCCATCCAGCCGGTCGGCAGGATGTCGGAAAGAAAAAGCACTTTCTCGTCCTCGATCCCGTCGGGGATCACCAGCGGCCCGACATCGCTGAACGGCACGCGGACATATTCCGCCTGGCCGCCGGCATAGCCGCCGGTCAAATGGCTGTAGCCGAACAATCCCGACATCGGCTGGCCGTAGAGCTCCTGGCCGATATCCTGGTTGTCCGCAGGCAGCCCGTTATCGCAGGCCGAGTATTGATGCTTGCCGCAATGGAAGCAGCTGCCGCACGCGATCGTGAACGGGATGACAACGCGCTGCCCCTTCTTGAGCGTCGACTTGGGGCCAATCTCGACCACCTCCCCCATGAATTCATGACCGAGGATGTCGCCCGACTGCATCGTCGGGATATAGCCGTCATAGAGATGGAGGTCGGAGCCGCAGATCGCAGTTGCGGTGACCTTGATGATCGCGTCGCGCGGGTTGAGGATTTCGGGATCGTCGACGTTGTCGACGCGGACGTCGTGCTTCCCGTGCCAGGCGAGTGCGCGCATCAGTTCTTCTCCTCGTCGAGCTGCGCACGGGTGCGCGCGCTCGTGGCGATCTCGCCGGTTTCCATTAGTTGCTTGAAGCGGCGAAGGTCGCGCCGCGCCTGGATCGCCGGCTCGCGCTGGAACATCTTGGCGATCAGCTTGCCGATCGTGCCCCCCGGCGGATCATAGAGGATCGTCGCAGTGACGATCGTGCCGCGGCCGCCCTGCGCATCGCGAAAGTCAATCCGGCCGCTATTGGGGACGTCGGCGCCCTCCTCGGAACGCCAGGCGATATATTCGCCGTCCTTCTCCTCGGTGATCGTCGCATCCCATTCGACGGTCTTTCCTGCCGGCGCCTTGACCACCCAATGCGAACGCTTGGCGTCGAGCACATCGACGCGTTCGACATTGTCCATGAAACTCGCGAGGTTGGCGAAGTCGCGCCAATAGGCGAACAGCTCGGCGCGAGGGCGATTGATCGTCACGGTGCGGCCGACCAGCGTGTCGGCATTGCCCTGGCCAGGCTTGTCGATCAGCGCCTCGGTAGCTGCATCGACCGCCGCGGAACGATGCTTCGAAGTGCTCAGCGGCGCGTCGTCGGCGCGCGTCGAGTCGATCGTGTCGGCCATCGGCTGGATCCTCATTTTCGGGTTTCCAGCTGAACGATGCGCGATGACGCCTGTTCCGGTTCTGTCGGCGTTCGGAAAAGAAAAAGGACAAATCTTGAAACAGGTTAGCACCTATCCCCTCGCTGCCCCGAGACCGGGTCACCGGTTCCGATCAGGCCGCAAGGGATTCCAGCAATGCCTGGACTCGCTCGACGCGCGCACCGTCGTCGAGGGCTTCGACGAGCAACAGCCGGTCGTCCTTGCGCGTCAGGCCGTGGACGCGCGCGTCGCCGGTGAAATCCCTGCGCGGCGTCAGCGCGATCGCCGACGGACCCGCGTCGATTCGCCCTACCCTCGCATGCCGCGCCGCGATACCGATCCGCAACTTCGCCATGAGGGTGGCAGCCTCCTCGGGAAGCGGCCCGAAGCGATCGACCAGCTCCTCTTCGAAGGCATCGACTTCGGCATCGCCAACCAGCCGCGCCGCGCGGACGTATAGCGTCAGCCGAACATCGGCCTCGGGAATCCAGTTCTCCGGCAGGCTGCCCGCGGACCCAAGATTAAGCTCCGGCGCCCAGCGCTCGACGTCTTCGCCCCGCGCCGCACGCAACGCCCTGCCGAGAAGATGCTGGTACAAGTCGATGCCGATCAATTTCATATGCCCGGCCTGGGTTTCGCCGAGCAGATCGCCGGCGCCGCGCATGTCGAGATCCTGTGCGCTGATCTCGAAACCCGCGCCGAGCCGGTCGAACGCAGCGAGCGTTCGGAGCCGTTTCAGGGTACGTTCTCCGATAGCGTCCTCTTCGCTGGTCAAGAGGATGACCTGTCCACGGCGGCTGCCGCGCCCTACGCGCCCGCGCAGCTGATGGAGCTGGGCAAGCCCGAAACGGTCGGCGCGCCAGACGATCATCGTATTGGCGCGTGGCACGTCAAGCCCCGCCTCGATAATATTGGTCGCGAGCAGGATGTCGCCCTCCCCCTCGGCAAACCCCACCATCACCGCATCGATCTCGGCAGGCGGCATCTTGCCATGCGCCTCGACGAGCTTGAGCTCGGGCGCAAGGCGGCGGAGCTTCGCGGCCAACGCTGCCATGTCCTCGATCCGCGGCACGACGACGAAGCTCTGGCCACCCCGCCCCTTTTCGCGCTGGAGTGCGGTACGGATGCGGCCCTCGTCGAACTGGTCGAGGCTGGTGCGGATCGGCTGGCGGCGCGCCGGCGGGGTGGTGATTACCGAGATCTGCTGCAATCCGATCAGCGCCATCTGCAGCGTCCGCGGGATCGGGGTGGCGCTGAGCGTGAGCAGGTGCACCTCCCCCGAGCCGCGCAGCTTGGTCTTGTCGGCAGCACCGAAGCGCTGCTCCTCGTCGATCACCACCAGCCCGAGCCGCGCGTAGCGCACCCCTTTCGCCATCACCGCACCCGTGCCGATCACGATGTCGATCGAACCGTCGGCAAGCCCCGCCTTGGTCGCCTTCCGCTCGGCTGCGCTCGACAGCCGCGAAAGCCCGGCCACGGTCAGCCCCGAAGCTTCGAGTCGCTTGCGGAAGCCGGCAAGGTGCTGGCGGACCAGCACCGTGGTCGGCGCTGCGACTACGACTTGATATCCCGCAAGCGCCGCGATCGCCGCAGCGCGCAACGCCACCTCGGTCTTGCCATAGCCGACATCGCCGACGACCAATCGGTCCATTGGCTTGCCGCTCGCCAAATCGGCACGAACCGCGGCAATGGCGCGCGCCTGGTCGGCGGTCTCGTTGAACGGAAAACTGTTCGCGAAGCGCTCATAGGCAGCGGCGTCGGGCTCCATCACCGGCGCGACCAGTTGCGCGCGCGCCGCAGCCAGCGCGGCAAGGCCTTTGGCGCTTTCGGTGATCGCCGCATCGATATCCGCGCGCCGTTTGATCCAGGACGAGCCATCGAGCTTGTCCAGCGTCACGGCATCCGCGTCGGCACCATAGCGCCAGATCCGGTCGGCTTCGTCGATGGCGACCAGCCGGCGCGCGCCCGCGGCATATTCGAGCGCGATCATCTCGCCGCCGGCAGCGCCTCCGTTGGGCACGGGCGCCAGCCCTGCAACCACGCCGACTCCGTGATCCTCGTGCACCACGACATCGCCGATCCGGATCTCGCCGCCCCCGAGCCAGGGATTGGGGGTGGCCGCAGCAGCGTCGCCCACCAGCGCTCGGCTGCCCAGCAAGTCCGCCGCCGCGACGAGCATCATCGCGTCGTCGGCAAAGCCGGCATCGACGGGGAGCGCAAGCGTGCCCGCAGCGCCGGGTGCGAGCGCTTCGGCTTCGCGCCAGTCGGCAAGCACGGGCAGGTCGCGGCCGAGCCGTTTGGCGATCCGTGCCCGCAGGAAGCGCAAGTCGCGCTCGCTTCCGGCCAATACGAAGCTGCGGCTGTCCAGCAACGGCTTGGCATAGCGCACCAGCGCGGCGAGTGCATTCCGCGTCTCGGCGAAGCGCGGAATTGCCTCCGGCGCGCTGCCGAAATCCTCAACGCGCCACCCCGCCAGCGCCTCGGCCCAGGCAGCATCGGTGACGGCATCGATACTGGCCTGCCTCCCCCCGGCCGCGTCCGACGCCAATTGCACGAAGCGGCGCCGACGATGCTCGGCCTTTTCCGACAGCGCAACCACGCCTGCCGTGAAATGCGCCAGGATCGAACCGGCATTTTCCATCGCCGGCTCGGCCGCTCGGCCGATCTCGAGCGCGTCGAGCATGCCGACAGTACGCTGCGTGATCGGGTCATAGGAACGGATCGCAACGATGCGGCCGTCCTCGATATCGATGCGCGCCGGAAGCCCGGCATCGGCCGGAAAAATGTCGACCACATCGCCGCGGACCGCGATTTCGCCGGGCTCGTCGACACGGTCGTCGGCGAAATAGCCAATCTCGGCCAGCATCTCGGCAAAAGGCTCGATATCGACGGTCTCTCCGATGCCCAACCGCGGAAGCGCGCGATCGAACGCCTCGGGAGGCGGATAGCGCCGCGCAGCCGCCTCGCCGCTCAGCACCGCTGCCAGCCGTGGTCGTGCGGCATCCTGCTGCGCAAGCCGCAAGCCGTGCAGCGCCGAGACCCGGCTACCGACATTGGCGGGCGACGCGGGCGCGAGATCGCCCGGCAACGCGTCACTGGATGGGATGAAATAGACGGGATGATCGGGCACCAGCGCCCGCAATGCCGCAGCCAGCGCTTGCGCCTGCTGATCGTCGTCGGCCACGTAGAGCACGTCGTCGCGCGCCAGTGTCCGCGCAATCCGCGTCGCAATCCAGGCAAGCCCGCTCATGCCGCGGCTTCCGCGCCCGACGCCCTGGCGGGCCATTCCCCCGGCGCGAGCACCGGCAATGTCTCGAAGGCCTGCCGGGGCAGGTCCAGCACGAGGCGCTCCCCGCTGAACGCGATCCGGCCACGCGGCACGGCGCGCAGTTGCTCGTCGACACCGCCGATACCGCCCGAAGCAACCACCACATAGCTCACGCTGCCCGAGGCACATTCGATCAGCGCCTCAACCGACTTGCCGATCACTTCGCCTCCCCGATCCGCGACGGGCATTCCGGCCAACCCGGTGGCGGTGAACAGGCTCGGCGCGGACGAGCGGCGGCTCGCATGCGTGGCAGTCTTCGCGCCGTCCTCATAGGCGCGCTGCCGGCCGAGCCAGCGCCAGATGCCGACCAGGTTGACCAGCGTGAGGAATAGATTGGTCGCGACGAGGTTGGTCTGACCGGAACCGAATCCGACGATCGACCAGCACACCGATCCGACCGCGAATACCACGAAGCCCCAGCCGGTGACGCGGGCGCCGAGATTGGCGGCGGTCATCATCGCGGCGATCATCGTCGCGATCGGCGCGACCCATCCTGCAATCGATCCCACCGTCCCGTCCTCCCCGTCTTTCCGCCCGCGCAACAACGCAGCAGGTGAGCGAGAACGTGCCAGAGCGCCTTAGGGCCCCGTATCGCGCTAAAATATAAGCGGTTCCGAAGCGCGGCTGCTCAAAGGCTGGCGACTTCGTCCGCGGGCCTGGCAGACAGGTTGCGGGCCTGGATCAATGCGCGAAGCTGTTTGCGAACCGTGCTTCCGCTCAGATGGGCATCGACATTGGCGAAATTCTCCGCGTTGAGCGTCCGCCGGATTTCGTCGACATCCTTGCAGTTGCTCGCGCGTGCGAGCTCGAAAGCGCGCTCCATCAGTGTTTTTCCAGTCATCGCCTGACCCTAGCGGAACAGCTGCGCCACGTCATGATCCGGAGTAATAATTGAAGGGCGCCTACTGCTTTCCGGTGGAAGCGCATGATGCGAGCTTCCGTGCAGCGTGGCCTTGTTGAACTTCCAGCCATCGTCGGCGACCCAACGGGTGTGTTCGGACTGGTGCTGCACGTAGAAGAGCCGCACGCCATCGACGCGGCGATTAGGGGGTCGGCAGCAGGATGCGCCACGCCGATGCAGCGCCCCACCCAGTCGTTCGCGCCTCCCTGGGAAGGCGCCATGTCCGCAATCATGCTGGATGAGGCGAGGCCGATCGTTGAAACCGGCCCCGCCCCTCCTTGCTTCCCCTTAGAGGAAGAAGTCGCTCTGCGTGACCTGGACGTTGCCCAATCCGACGATGAAGTCGGCGATGCCGTCTCCATTGACATCGCCGGCGACGAAATATTCGCCTTGGTCGTTATAGGTCCGTAGCTGGCCCGCCACGCCGCTGAACGCGCCCGAGCCGATCCAGGTGAACGCATCGTCGGCGACGGTTCCGCTGTTCGCATCGATCCCGGTCAGGTCGATCCTGTCTTGTCCGATGCTGAAGTCGAGGATCCGGTCCAGGCCGCCGAGATCGGTGAACGCGAACACGTCGTTGCCTGCCCCGCCGGACAGCAGATCGTCGCCGACGCCGCCGTTGAGCCAGTCGCTACCCTCGTCGCCGAGCAGAGTATCCTGGCCGGCGCCGCCGTATAGCGTATCGTCGCCACCCTGGCCAAAGAGCGTGTCGCGGCCGTTACCGCCGGAGAGCACATTGGCGACGCTGTTGCCGAGCAACGTGTCGTTGAACGCGGACCCGGTGACGTTCTCGATATCGACCAGCTGGTCGCCGGTCGCGGTGCCGCCATAGCCGTTGACCATATCCCCCATGCCGGCCTCGGCTAGGAAGACGATCACGGCTTGGGTCGACGCCTCGTAGCTGACCGTGTCGAGCCCGGCGCCACCGTCGATGCGATTGGCACCAGCATTGCCGATCAGCACGTCGTTGAACGCCGACCCGGTCAGGTTCTCGATGCCGCTGAGCGTGTCGGAACCCGCTCCGCCGGTCGCCTGGGCGCCGGCGAGGCCGAGATTGACCGTCACGCCGGCAGTCGCATCGGCGTAGCTGGCGGTATCCGTGCCCCCACCGCCGATCAGGACGTCGTTGCCCGCGCCACCGATCAGCGTGTCGTTGCCCTCGCCGCCGTCCAGCGTGTCGTTGCCGGCCAGGCCGACTAGCACGTCGTTGCCGCCCGCGCCGCTGAGGACGTCATTGCCGGTGGCGCCGGTGATGGTCTCATCGGACGCAAAGCCCGTGAGGACCAAGTCGCCGATAAAGCCGTCGAAGTTGAAAGCCGTGAAGCCGCCGGTGTAGCCGTTCGTGATCGCGAAAATGGTCACGAAGCTGTTGGTCGCGCCAGCCCCGTCGCGGTCGGCCTGGAGCAGCAGGTCGGTCCCCGACTGGACCAGGCGGAGATGGCCGCTGGCAAACGCGCCTACGCTCGCCGAATAGCCGACCAGCCCCCGCGACAGGAAGTCCGACATTTCGAACTTGTCGCCGGCGTCGCCCCGTTCGAAATCGGTGACCCGGTTGGTACGGGCCGTAGTGGCCACGTCGGTCGAAGTCGCGGCGGACGCCCCGACGCCGAACTGGATGATGTCGGCCCCGGTGCCCAGCGTAAGCAGGTAATTGTTCACGCTCGAGGCGCCGCGCATGCTGATGCTGACCACGTCTGCGCCCGACCCGGCATTCACCGTCGCGCTGGCGACGCCGGTGAGGATGATGCGGTCATCGCCCGCGCCGCCATCGACGGTCACGGTGTCGAGGTTACGATCGTTCGACGTCGCGCCCAACGCCGCATAGGTGTTGCCGATCAGCCCCGAGGCATTGGCTGCAAGCGCCGAGGACAGCGTCCCGGAGCGCAACTCGATGAAGTCGTCGCCGTCGCCACCGTCCATGTTGACGTTGGTGGCCACCGTCCCGGCGACGCGAGTCACGAGGATGCTGTCATTACCGCCATAGCCGAATAGCGAGTCGGTCTGCCCCGCCGCGCCGGACACGGCATTGTCGATCAAGAGGTTGAAGGCGTCATTGCCACGCAGCGTGTCGCCGAAGTTCGAGCCGGTCAGATACTCGATGCTGATCAGCGTATCCACGCCCTCGCCGCCGGTGTCCTGCGCGCCGGCGATCCGCAGATCGACGTTCACGCCAGCCGTCGAATTGACATAGGTGGCCGTGTCGAGCCCCTCGCCGCCGTTCAGCGTATCGTCGCCGAGCCCGCCGGACAGCGTGTCGTTGCCGAGCCAGCCGTCGAGCACGTCGTTACCGGCGTTGCCGACCAGCGTGTCGACGAAGCCTGTCCCGCGCACCACGTCATTGCCCGTGCCGCCGCGGAAGATCACGCGTTCGATGCTGGTGAAAGAGCCCGCCGCGACGCCGCCCATGGTGATGGCGCTGTTGCCGGCCACGTTGGCCAGGTCGAACGCGATCCCGCCGGTCTGGTCGGTGTAATAGGCATAAGCAGTATCGGTGCCTTCACCGCCATCGAACGTGTCCTGGCCGCCGTCGTTGGTGAAGACTTGCGACACACCGAGGGTGGTGCCGTTGGCGATGCCGCCGATCAGCGTGTCGTCGCCATCGCCGCCGCGCAGAATGTCGTTGCCGGCACCGCCGATCAGGAAGTCGTTGCCTGCGCCGCCTTCGAGGGTGTCGTTGCCGCTCGCCAGCGAGTTGTAGAGATCGCCGTTCAGGATGTCGGCGCCATCGCCGCCGACCAGCGTGTCGTCGCCGGCATTGCCTTCCAGGTAATCGGCGGCGCTACCGCCGACGAAACGATTGGCGCCCGTGTTGCCCCGCAGCGTGTTGGCGAACGCCGCCGCGCCGACCAGGTTCTCGATATTGGTGAGCGTATCGAGGCCGGTGGACGTGCCGGTGTTCTGGGCCGTGGCGAGGCTCAGGTTGACGCTCACCGACGAGGTCGCGGCGGAATAATCCACCGTGTCCGAGCCCTCGGCGCCGTTATAGGAGTCGGCACCGCCGGCTTCGTAGAAGACGTTGTCGCCGGCGTTGCCGGTGACGGTGTCGGCGCCCGCGGTGGTGCGGACATTCTCGAACCCGATGATCGTCTTGGTACCCGCGCCGGTGTTCTGGGCGGCCGACGTAGCCAGATTGACGGTGATGCCCGAAACGCCGCTGCCTGCGAAGGAGAGCGTGTCGATGCCATCGCCGCCGTTCAGGACGTCGTCGCCGAGCCCCCCGTCGATCACATTGGCGTTCGCGTCGCCGACGAGGAAGTCGGCGCCGGAGCCGCCGCGCAGGTTCTCGATGCTGCGCAGGGTGGCGACCATCATGCCGCCAACCAAGGCGATGCCGTCGGTCGCGCCGGTCAGCACCGCCGTCACTGCCGAAGTGCTGCCGCCGAACGACGCAGTGTCGCTGCCCGCCCCGCCATCAAGCAGATCAATCACGCCCGCCGTGTTTGCGCCCGGATTGAGCGTATCGTCGCCCAAACCGCCGGTGATGGTGTTGGCGTTGGCGTCGCCGGTCAGGCTGTCGTTGAAGCCCGAGCCCTCAAGGTTCTCGAAGCCGCTGAGCGTATCCGAGCCGGCACCGGTGTTCTGTGCCGCACCCTGCAGGGCGAGGCTCACCGTCACGCCGCTCGCGGCGCCAGCGAAGGACGCGGTGTCGATGCCGCCGCCGCCCACCAGCACGTCGTTGCCGAGACCGCCTTCGATGACGTTGTTGTTGCCGTCACCCGTGAGCGTGTCGTTCAGCGCCGAGCCGACCAGATTCTCGATGCCGGTCAGCGTGTCCGAACCGGCCGCGACGGTGTTCTGCGCCGCGCCCTGGAGGTTGAGGTCGACGGTGACGCCCGTGGTCGAGCCGCCGCTGAACGCATTGACGAACGACGCAGTGTCATTGCCGTTGCCGCCGATGATCACGTCGTTGGCGATCGTGCCCTGGAGGAAGTCGTTGCCCTCCCCGCCATCGAGCACTGCGCTGCTGGTGTTGTTGGCGCTGACCGTCGTGGTGACGACCGCGGCACCCTGCAGCGAGATGTTGAGCTGATAGGTCTGCCCTGCGCTTAGTGGCTGAGCGACGCTGCCCGTGGCAGGGTTGTATTGGCCGACCCGGATATAATAGGTGCCAGGCGCTGCGAAAGTGTACGTGATGTAGGCATCGTCATTGATCGTCGAGCCGGGATCCCCCGGGCCGGTGTCGTTGGTTGCCAGGAGCACGCCCGAGCTGTTGACCAGTTCGATGATGCTGTCGCCCAGCGTGCCCTCGCCGTCGATGTCGAACACGGCCTGCGCGCCCGCCTGGGTCACGACTACCTTGTAATATTCGAGCACGCCACCGGCAGCCGTCGCATTGATCGTCGCGTGCGGCAACGTCGTGGAGCTGGTGATGTTCGGATCAGTATCCACGTCGAAGGCGCCAGTCGTGTCCACCGCAGTGGCGATCGACCCGTTGCTGGTCGACTGCGCCTTGGTGATGTCCGCCTGCGAGGGCGCTGAGTAGGTCGTGGTGGTGGTGAAGCCGCCGCCGATCAGGCGGTCGTCGCCGCCGAGGCCGGTGAGGACGTCAGCACCGCCCGAGCCGCCGACCAGGACGTTGGCCTGGCTGTTGCCCGTGATGTTGTCGTTGCCGCTGGTGCCGCCGATATTCTCGATGCTGCGCAGCGTGTCGGTCTCGCCATCATGGATGACGATGACGTCGGCGTTCGTATCGTTGAGCGTGACGGTGATGCCGGTGGTATTGGTGAAGATCACCGTGTCGCTGCCGGCGCCGCCATCGAGGATGTTATTGGCGACGTTGCCGACGAAGATGTCGTTGCCGATACCGCCCTTGGCATTCTCGATCAGCGAGCGGCCGTCGTTATTGTAGAGCAGCGACATCGCGACATTGCCCGGCGCCAGCGCGGTCAGGCCCTGATAGGCGAGGTGGTTGGCGAGCTGGTCCTGGTCGAAAGTCGAGAAGGCGCCCGGGCGCAGATCGACCGTAATACCCTTGCCATAATTGCTGAGATCGAGCGTGTCGTTGCCGCCGCCATCCCAGATCGTCATCAGGATCTTGTTGCCGGCCGGCGCGCCCTGGCCGACGCCGTTGACGAACATCTCACCGGTAGTCGCGCTCCAAGTGTAGACGGTGTCGGTGGCGTTGGTCGTGTAGTTGGCGCCATACATGTACTGCAGCGCTGCCAGGTCGTACTGCATGTACGTCTGGGGCTGGTTGACCTTCTCGCCGGCGAAGTTGCTGTTGGTGAACGGCGCAGGGGTATAGGTCATCAGCGACCAGGCTTGGCCATCACGGTCCGGAGTCAGCGACTGGGTGCCGAAGCGCGGGAACTCGCCGAAATAGAAAGACAGGTCGCTGAAGGTATAGTCTTGGTGCCCGTGCTTCAGCCCCATCGTGTGGCCGATCTCGTGCATCATTGTGGCGAAGCCCCAGGTGCCCTGCGCCGCCATGTCGTAAAAGGGCTGGTTGTTCCGCCCGAACCATATGTCGCCCGCGACGCCGCGCGTGTCCGAGGGGAACCCGCCATAGGCCGACGCAACGTCGGTGTCGGCGGTCTGCGAGATGCGGATATTGGCGTGGACCGCGTCGGTCTCGTTGATTTGGGTGAAAGTCAGGCCGGTCGCCGCCGAAATCTGCGCGAACGCTGCTCGCGCCGCCGCCTGCTGCAGCGAGCCAAGCTCAAGCTGATAGCTGCTCACCCCATTGGTGTCATAGCCCGAGCCGTTGTAGTTCGTGCCCGACGTCGGGAAGCTGTAGGTCAGGTTCTGCGTGCCCCACTTCGCGCCGATCAGGACCGCATCGATGTTGCGGATACCGGTGAACGACTTGCTTCCGTCCGAATTGGTGACCAGCGGCAGCAGCACGCCGAGATTGTTGCCCTCGGGATTGGCGCCGTTGGGGCTGCCGCCCCCGGCCGCGTTGTCATCATCGTCTTTCTTGTCGGCACGGAAGTCCTGGCAGGCGGCACAACCGCACCCCGCAACAGCCTCGACATGGGTGATCTCCCCTAATGTATCCCAAGACAGCTGGCCGGTGGAATTGTTGTTGCCGAATTCGGAAGTGCTCATGCGTGGTCCCCTGTGCGACGCGCGATTGCATAGTTCCATGCCGCGCAGCGCAACTTTGCAGTCACTTGCGGGACGGAGCCAAGTAGCTCCATGCTTGACTAAATTTTAACATTGTCAAGCGCCACCGATCGCGCGAGGGACATTCGGATCGATTTGCGTCCGCAAGCCCGGATGGCGCGATCCGTTGCGGCACGCTGGAGCCAGCGACTCGGAACCAACGACCGATGTGACTCGGCGCCGGGGTTGGCGTATCAGGAATGCGTTCGAGGTGGTGGAGGCGCGCGGTGATCCGTATCTTGTCATCTTTCGCAGCGGCGCTCGCTGCATGCTCGCCCTCTTCCCAGGATGCCGCCATGCCTAGCCCCAGCCAAGATCCCCGGACTGCGCCAAGCAGCATGAGCCAGGCTGGGGCAAGCGCCCCCCGCTCCGCGGCGCAAGGCAGCGTAGATCAGGAAGCGGCTGCCCTGGGCCCGGCCGTCCAGCCGATCTCCGCTGCAGAAAATCCTGCCCCTGCCCTGCCGACCGATTTGTCCGCAGAGGCAGAAGGTCGCCGCACTCTGTCGACCGCCTTCGTAGGGATAGGCCCCGACGGACTACTGACCGTGAAGCGGAACGACGGGAACGCGTTGGTCCTCCGCAATGTCGTCATGCGGCGCAAGAAATACTGCGGCAGGCAGGTGCTCGGCGACCAGGCAGGCGCCGAGTATTGTGGCGGATATGCCGAGGTCGCGGCCGCCCGCCCCGGCGGCCCCCAGGCTCGCCCGACCCCGGACCTAGCGGCCCCCAACCCCATTGGCGCTTCGGCCAACCAGAAAAAATGAGCTGCCGGGTCACCCGGCAGCGGCTCCTCCGCTTCGTCTTTTCGCTGGCTCATGCCGACGGCTCGCACATGCCGCTCAGGCCGCTTGCACGGTTCGGGCCGTCGCCATCGCGGCCGCGCGGATGTCCTTCGCCAGCACGTCGACGCGAGCGACCTCGGCATCCCAGGCGAACATGAAGCGGGCGCCGCCGCCAATGAAGGTGTAGAAGCGCCAGCCGCGCGTGCGCAGTTCGTCGAGCAACGGATCGGGCGCGCGGAGGAATATTGCATTGGCCTCGACCGGGAACATCGGCTCGACCTCGGCCACATCGGCGATCGCAGCGGCCAGCCGGGTCGCGCAACGATTGGCGTGCTCGGCGTTGCGCAGCCAGGCGCCGCTCTCGAGCATCCCGACCCAGGGCGCAGCCAGGAATCGCATCTTCGACGCGAGTTGCCCGGCCTGTTTGCAGCGATAGTCGAAATCCTCGGCGAGCGCGCGATCGAAGAACAGGATCGCCTCGCCCACGGCCATGCCGTTCTTCGTACCGCCGAAGCACAGCACGTCGACTCCGGCGCGCCAGGTGATGTCCGCGGGTTCGCAGCCTAGATAGGCGCAGGCCTGGGCGAAGCGGGCACCGTCCATATGGAGCTTCAGCCCGAGCCCACGGCATGCCGACGCGATCGCGCGGATCTCATCGACCGTATAAACCTGGCCCGTCTCGGTCGGCTGGGTGATGGTGACGACGCGCGGCTTCGGGAAGTGAATATCGGATCGGCTGGTCGCCAGCGCGCGAATGGCGTCCGGGGTGAGCTTGCCATCGACACTGCTCGCGACGAGAAGCTTTGATCCGTTCGAGAAGAATTCGGGAGCCCCGCATTCATCGGTCTCGACATGCGCCGAGGACGAGCAGATCACGCTGTGATACGACTGGCAGAGCGAGGCGAGCGCAAGCGAATTGGCCGCGGTGCCGTTAAAGGCGAAGAAGACTTCGCACGGGCTCTCGAACAAGGTGCGGAAGGCGTCGGCGGCCCGCTGGGTCCAATCGTCGTTGCCATAGGCAGGCGCGTGGCCGCCATTGGCCGCTTCCATCGCAGCCCATGCCTCGGGACAGATTCCGGCGTAATTGTCGCTGGCGAATTGTTGGGGTTCGTAGGTCACGCGCGCTCTCTCATACTGGTCCTAGCATCAGGAACCGTGCGACGCGTGGCTTAGAGAACACCCGGGGGTTGCCACTAAGGCCACATCCTTGCGTGTTCACGCAAGCACCACCTTGCCCGGGAGCAGGTTGGTGTCGGGCGCCGCCCGACTCTTGATGCATGGCAGCGCGGTACGGGCGGCGATCCGAAATTGCAACCCGACGGAGAAACCCAACCGTCATAGCGGCGGCCCAGGCGGTTGCGGGAAGCGCGAGCGCGGGCCCTTGCCCCATAGCGGCTCGACCGATTTGGGCGCGTGCGTGATCGGGTCGGCCAGGTAGCGATCCACGTCGAGCGCGGTCTGGCGGTAGAAGGCGGTCGCCAACGCGTCGCTGCCCGAGCGCCGCCGCAGGCCGTCGGCCAAGCCTGCCAGCTTCTGGAGGACATAGGCGCGGGCCTCCGGGGGCGCATCGGCGTCGGCCGCCAGCATCTCGGCCGCCTGGAGCGCGACGCTCTGGGTGACGCGCAGCAGCGCCTGCTCGCCGGCGCCGGCAGGAACCGTCGCCCCCCAGGTGCGATCGAACACGCCGTCGACCAGTTGTGCGAAGGTCACCGCATCCTTCTGCCGCGCGCCGAGCGCGATCATCCGCGCCGCCTTGTCGCCGTCGAACAGCGGCGCAATCACCATCGCGGCGAGGATACGCGCGGAGCGAAGCTGGTCGAACGCATCGTCCTTCGAGAGGTCCTCTAGGTTGTTGCCGGGATCGGGCGTCAGTCGCGCGAGCAGCGCCTCCGGTAGCGCCAGGTTGCGCGGCTCGATAGCGGCCAGCAACAGCTCGAGCGTCTCGCGCTGCAACGTGCCGGGGATGAACTCGGTCGGCGGCAGCGTGTCGCCCTTCACCGTGATGTTGGTGAACAGCCCGCCGACATATTTGATCGCGGATTCGATCGCATAGCGGTGGTGCAGATAGACCATCCACAGCCGCGCGTTGCGCAGCGATCCGGTCGGCTCGCCGGGCTGGAGCGTGCCTGCCTCGCCATAGGTCTGGAGCAGGATCGCGCGGGCGGCCATCGCCTCGCGCAGATTCTCGGTCGGCGTCGCGCGATCGTCGTACCAGGTCCAGCGCGGGTCACTTTGCGGCACGTAGAGCAGGCCGGCGCCGCGCATGTCGGCGATCACGCGATCGAGCCCCGCCTTTTCTCCCGCCGGAGCGAGCGGCGTATAGGCATACCGTACCATCGCAGTGTCATAGGCGCCGATCGCCTTCATGAAAGAGTCGCTCAGGTCGATCCGGCCATCGGTCACCTTCACCCGCGGCGTCGGATATTCCATCACCGAGGCGCGATCGTTGAGGCTCGACGCGAAATTATGCCCGAAGCCGAGCGCATGGCCGAGTTCGTGCGCAGTGAGCAGCGCTTGGCGGAGCAGCACCATGTCGCGCTGGCCCGCGGGCATGCCTTCGAACGCGCCGGGTGTGAGCATCGCCGGATCGGCGACGGTGATGCCGCTGCCGTCGCCGGGAAGGCCGCCGGCATAGGCGTCCCAATAATTGGCGATCGTGCGGATGCGGTGCGTGTCCATCCGCGTCTTCGAGCCGAGGATCTCGCCGGTACGCGGATCGCGATACGTGCCACCGCTCGAAAAGCCGCGCTCGTCGCGGTTGATCCACAAGACATAGGCATAGCGGATGTCCATCGGGTCCATGTCGGCCGCGGCGTCGCGCGCCTCGATCGCGTTGACGAAGCCTGCCGCCTCGAACGACTTATTCCACCAGAGCAGGCCCTGCTTCATCGCGGTACGGATCGGCGCGGGGATCGCGGGATCAAAATAAAAGACGATCGGCTTGACCGGTTCGCTCAGCGCTGCGGCAGGATCCTTCTTCTCCAGCCGCCAGCGCGTGATCCATTCGGTCTCGGGCCCTTCGCTGAACGGCTTGGAATAATCATGGAAGGAAAGCGTGCTGACGCCGATGCGCGGATCCGCCGCGCGCGAGGTGTAGCCGCTCGGCGCCTTGAGGAAGCTGTGATGCACCCGCAGGCTGACCATGCGCGCGTCGGGGGTCACATTGGCGACCAGCCCGCCCGGCGTATCGGCAACGAACGTCGCGAGCGTCTCAATCTCGGTATTCTCGGGGAAGCCCTTCATCCGCGCGGGGTAGAAGCTGCTGCGCGCCGCGTCGTAGCGGAAGCCGCCCTGGTTGGCGCGCTTGAGGTCGCCTTCGATATTGGCGGCGTCGCGCAGGAACAGCCCGGTGGCGTCGACGACGAGCCGGCCGTCGCCCTCCGCCTCCAGCGGCAGCACCGCGAGCACCGATCCGGGGAAGGACTCGGCGACGCCTTCGGCATGCGCGGCATCGCCCCGCAGCGAGCGATAGTCGGTGTTGACCTGGCGAACGAGGACGCGGCTGCCGATGCGCTCGAAGCGGATCACTGCGGTCTCTAGGATGCCGCGATCGAGCGGCAGCTCGACCGAGCCGCCGCCGCTCGCCGCCGAGACATAGTACAGGATGTCCTGCCCGAGCGGAACTTCGAGCAGCAGCTTGCCCGCCTTGGCATCGAACCAGAAGGGCAGGAAGCCGGCAGACCGCTCCAGCCCTGCGGTCCGCTTAGCGATCGCGCCGAGCGGCGCGGTCTGGGCGAGCGCAGGCAGCGGCGCCAGCGCGGTGCCGAGGAACAGCAGGACGGAAAATCGGCGAAGGCGGGAATTCGTCGAACGCGGCATGATGTTCCTCGGCAGCTAGTGGGATCGGAAGGACGGCTCAGCCGGTCATTTCGGTGCAGCGGTCTCGAGGGTCGGATATTTGATGCCGAGCTGGTCGAGATAGGTCGGGTGCTTGGCCGGATCGTAGTAATATTTCTCCATCTCGGGGCGCATCTCCTTCATGATCTTCTCGTTGAGCCAGATCGCCGGCGTGTCCTCGGCGCTCAGCACCGGGGCGTATTTGACCTCCTTGGTCTGGACATCGGTGAAATAGCCCTTGGCGGCAGTCACCAGCTTGGGCGTGGTGGCGATATCGAGCACGGTCATCGCCACCGCCTTGGCGCCCGACACCGCGCCCTTGTGCGCGATCGGCGTCGCCATCGCGATCGCCGAGGTGACGTTGTGGCCGATCATGCTGGGGATGTTGGAGGGGAAGCGGATCGTGATCGTCGGCACGGTCCACATGATGTCGCCGATATCGTCCGAGCCGCCGCCCATCGATTCGCCGCGGCTCTCGGGCGTCGAAAGCTTGCCGACTTCGGTCTCGAGCGGCTTGAGCTTGAGGCCGTTGGCGGTCTGCGCGGCCTTGGCGAAGGCCTGGTCGTCGGCGGTCCATTTGGGCATGCCGACCAGCTCGATATTCTTCTGCGCCGCCTCAGCGAGCGGGCGGTTGCCGTGATTGGGCGCGGCATAGCCGAGCACGCGGCGGCTGACGCTAGTGCCGGTCGCCGCGGCCGCGGCCTCAGAGATCGTGTTGCCGGTCTCGTAGAGCTCGCGGATCGTGTCGAACTTCTGCTCGCGGAAATAATACCAGACGCTCGCCTCGCCCGGCACGATGTTCGGCTGGCCGCCGCCATTGGTGATCACGTAGTGCGAGCGCTGGGTGACCGGCAGGTGCTCGCGCCGCATGTTCCAAGCGATGTCCATAAGCTCGACGCCGTCGAGCGCGCTCCGGCCCGCCCAGGGCGCGCCGGCGGCGTGCGAGGTCTTGCCCTTGAAGGTATATTCGACCGAGACCATGCCGTTATTGCCCATGTCCCCCCAGCCGGTGCCGAAGCCCGAGCCGACATGGGTGAAGATCGATGCATCGACGTCCTTGAACAGCCCGGCCCGGACATAATAGGCCTTGGTCGCGAGCAGCTCCTCGGCGACGCCGGGCCAGAGCATCAGCCGGCCCTTGATGCCGTGCTTGGTCATCACTTCCTTGGCCGCTAGCGCTGCCGCGACGATCAGCGGCATGCCCGAATTATGCCCCTCGCCATGCCCCGGCGCGCCGGGCACCTGGGGCTTGAGATACGGCAAGCCGGGCGTCTGCGAGAGCCCGAGCAGCCCGTCTATGTCGCTGCCCAGCGCGATCAGCGGGCCGCCTTCGCCCCAGGTCGCGGTCCAGGCCGTCGGGATGCCGGCGACGCCGCGCTCGATCTTGAAGCCGTTCTTTTCGAGGATGCCGGTCAGATAATCGGAGGTCCTGACCTCCTGGAAACCGGGCTCGGCGAAGCTGAACACCGAATCGACCATTTCCTGGACCAGCTTGGCCTTGGCATCGACGCTGGCGGCTGCTTCCGCCTTGAGCTTGGCCGAGGCCTGGGCATGAGCGGTGGCGGGAAGCAGTATCAGCGCGGTGCCGAGCGCGAGCGCAGTACGAAGCTTCATCTTCATGGGGAGCTCTCCTGTTGACGATGTAAAGAAGGTGCCGGCGCGTGACGTTCGCGCCGGCCGGGAAGGTCAGATCCGGACGCGCAGGCCCATCCGGAAGACACGGCCGAGCACGTCGTAGAGCGCACGGTTGGTCTGCGGGTACGCCGGCGTGTTGTTGCCGGTGGGGCCGTTGCCGACGAGCACCGGGTCCTTGTCGAACAGGTTGCGGATCGACACGAACGCCTCGAACTTGCCGCCGCCCGCCTCGAACTCGTAGCCCGCGTTGAAATCGACATAGAGGGCGCCGGCGATGTCATTGCGATTCACCGTGCGGTTCGCGACGGTCGAGACCGGGCAGTCGGTCGAGCAGACGATATAGCTGTTGTCATAGACGCCGCCGCTCACGCCCCGGCCGACCAGTTGGGTGCTGAAGCCGCCGACATCGTATCCGGCCGAGAGGCGATAGGTCCAGTCGGGCAGGCTGCCCGAATTCTGGCCCGCGGCCTCGGTCGGCACGTCGACACCATTGTTTGTGTAGAGGCTGATCGCGTGGCTCGCGAGTGCGCGCAGCGTCAGGTTGCCGGGGCCGACCGGATGGCGATAGCTCGCCTCGATATCGAGCCCCTTGGCCTCGATGCCGACGAAGTTGGTCGGCTTGATCTCGATGCTGGTGACCGCGAGGCCCGGCGTGGTGACGCCGCGCCCGCCCGTCGTCGAGACGAAGGTACAGGCGTCGGCGATCGCCTGGATGTAGCATTGATCGATCAACGTCTGCGCAGTGAGCGACGAGATCGCGCCGTCGAGCTGGAGATCGAAATAGTCGACCGACAGCGCCAGTCCGGACAGGAAGGTGGGCGTGGCGACGACGCCGATGCCATAGGTCTTGGCGACTTCGGGCGCGAGCGCTGCGTTGCCGACGGTGGATTCGTTGAACTGGTCGGTGCGGAACCCGCCGCCGGCCAGCGGCACGTTGACCGTATTGGTCCGGCCGACGCCCGGCGCGAACAATTCGCCGAGATTGGGCGCGCGAATGTCGCGCGAGATCGTGCCGCGCAGCTTGATGTCGGGGATCACCTGCCAGGTCACGCCGCCCTTCCACGTCGTCACCGTGCCCGAGGTCGAATAGTCGGTGACCCGTACCGCGCCGTTGAGGTCGGCGCCCTTGAAGAGCGGGATCAGCGTCTCGAAATAGGCTTCCTTGACGTCGTATGCGCCAACGGTCGGCAAATAGTTGCCATAGATCCAGGTGCCGCTGGTGACGCCGCCGGAGACGATCGGCTGGAACAGCGGATCGACGCTGCCGGACACCGTCTCGCGCCGCCATTCGCCGCCGAACGCGATACTGACGGGGCCGGCCCAGAGATCGAACAGATTGTTGGTCGAGAGGTTGAACGCCGCGACGTCCTGGCTCAGCGTCTGCTCGCGGACCGGTTGCAGCGCGCCATAGAGCACGTAGTTGACCGCTTCGGACGACATGCCGCCCACGCCGATCCGGTTGAGTGGCACGCAGTTGCGGTCGTCATTGGCAGCGTTGGCGTCCACATTGATCCGGCAGACGATCGTGCCCGCGGCGTAGCCGCCGACATTCCCCATCGGCGCCACCACCGCGTCGGTCGCCGCCGCCATCCGCGCGAGGTTCCAGGCGTTGGTCAGCAGCTCGTTGGTCTTGGTCTCGCCGCGCTGATAATAGGTATCCCAGTTCCAGTTGATGCCCAGCGCACCGAATTCGCCGTTCGCGCCGATGACGTAGCGCGTGACTTCGCGGGTGTTGTCGCTGCCCTGGGGCGGGATGCCGATATTGCTGGTGCCGATCTGCACCGACGTGACGCGCGTCGCGGGGTTTGCGAGATTGTAGGCGTTGACGCGGTCGAGGAATGCCTGGGGCAGGAAGGCGTTGATCAGCCCGCCATTCGCCGCCGAGGGCGCGACCTGGATCGTCACGCCGGTGGTCGGCGTCTGCTGGTAATAGCTCTGGCCGCGATAATGGCTGTACGACACCTGGCCGAACAGCTTGAACGCGTCAGCGAAGTCGTAGCTCAGCCGCCCGAACAGGCTGCTGCGCTTCTCGGCAGGGAGCAGAGTGGCGCTACTGCGATGGCCGTCGCTGGTGATGTCATAGTCTCCGCCGACCATCCACTGCCCGTTGGTCGCGCCGAAGTTGAGCTGGTTGACGCTCGCACGGCCTGTCGTGGGATCCACGTCGCCGAAATAGACGCCGCGGAACGCGCCGGTGCTGATCAGCCCGCCGGGAGTGAACTGGCCAGTGCCGATCCCGCCCTGGATCAGGCGGGCGGGCACGCAAGGCGTCGCCGAATTGTTATCGGTGCAGGCCGCGGCGCTGTAGGCGGGGTTGTCGATCTGGAAGAAGCCGGCGTCGTTCCAGTCGCGGTCGATCGACTGGATGCCCTTCTGGGTGAAATATTCGCCGCTCAGCAGGATGTGGCCGCGCCCGTCGGCGAAGCTCTGGCCGGCAGTCGCCGAGACCTTGTGGTTCGGGCCGTCGCCATAGGTGGTGACGCCGAACTCATAGTCCATCTTGAAGCCGGTGAAATCCTTGTCGAGGATGAAGTTGACCACGCCCGAAACCGCGTCCGAGCCGTAGGCGGAGGATGCACCGCCGGTCACGACTTCGACGCGTTCGATCAGCGCCTGGGGGAAGGTATTGACGTCGACCACGCCGGTGGTTGCCGAGGCGACCGAGCGCTGGCCGTCGAACAGGACGAGCGTGCGCGCCGCACCGAGGTTGCGCAGGTTGACGGTGTTGATACCCGCGGCACCGTTGCTCAGCGATCCGTTCGAGCTTGCCGCGGTGCCGCTGCCGCGCACTGCGGGAAGCGTGTTGACGAAATCGGTGATGTTGGCGGGCGCCTCGCGCTGGATCTCCTCGGCGCTGATCACGCTCACCGGGGTCGGCGCGCTATAGCCGTCGCGCACGATGCGCGTGCCCGTGACGGTAATCTCCTGTGTCGGATCGGCCGCCTCCTCCGGGGCCGTGGCCTGGGCGATTTCGGGCTCGGTAGGCGACGCTTCCTGCGCCTGCGCGGCGGAGCCGGCGATCAGCGCGGCGGTAGCGGTTGCAGTCAATGCAAGCAGACGAATTCGGCGCACGGCGTTCCCGCCGCGCAGTTTCGACCCGGTTTCGACCATTGTTTCCCCCTGTTCGGTTCTCACCGCACAGGCACCCTCACCAGGAAACAACGCCAGTCAGGAACCCCCGCGCACATTTGCTGCGAAAGCTACTTCAGACCTCTCCGTTCATTTATTTCTTCGAAATCGCGCCTAAGGTATTTTCCTTGCTCAGAATCAGCGGTCTAAGAGAGAAACAATCATATCGATTGCTGCAGTGCAATAGAGCATTGCGGAAATATTACATTGCCAATCCGTTTCAGCGACGGCCCGGGTCGGGTTAGCGACCACCGGAGCCATGCTCGATCGTAACCTTTCGCAGCCGTGGATCCGTGAGGCTCGCCATCTGCGCGCGGACATTGGGCACGGTATCGCGACGGCAGCTATACGCCTCGTGCTTGCGGCTCTCCTGCGGATCCGAGACCTTGCCGCACACGGCATCGACGGCGCGCTCGACCTGCGCCTCCAATGCGGCGCGCCCTTCGGTCGTGTGGAAGTCATTGGATGCGACCGGGACGCGCACCGTACGGACCGGGTCGGTGGTCGCCACAGCCGAGGGGCCCAGCACGAGGCAGATCGTTGCTGCGGCAAGCAGCGTCGCGTTGTTCATGGCATTCTCTCCTGCTCGGGTCTGTCGCCCGTCGCTTGCGGCGCTGTCTAGCCGCGAAATGCTGCGCACAAAATTGCAAAATTCGCACCTTGCGGCGCGGCAATTCGGGTATCGGCGCACCTCCAGGTCAAACAGATTCCGTGGCTGCCGCCATGCCGCGCTTGCCTCCCCCCTTACTCCCGCATCGCGCTGCGGCCACCCGTGGACAAGTTGTCCGAATGACTTCGGGGTCCGGACGCGCTAGCAGGTGCGGGTGAACGGCTTCCGCCGCCTCGCCGCGAACCATCGCTCGCTCGCCGCCATGATCCTTGCGATGGCGCTGGTGATCCGCATCCTGGTGCCGGCCGGCTTCATGCCCGTGCTGGAGCGGGGCGGGATCGCGATCGTGCATTGCTCCGGCATCGCCCCGCCGCCCGCAATGGCGATCCCCGCCATGACGCATCACGAAACGAACGACATGGCGCATGTCGGAATGGGCCCACAGGCGCCCGCCGACGCCGACCGGCATGAGGGCTCGGGAATCGATGCGCCCTGCGCCTTTGCCGGCTCGACCATGCCGGCGCTACCGGGCGCTTACTCGCTCGTGCTAGCGGCTGCTCTCGTTTTCCTCATGCTGCTCGCTGCGCAGGTGCCAGCACGACCGAGCCTTGGCGCTGCCCTCCGGCTTCGTCCCCCGCTAAGGGGCCCGCCCGCCTTTTCCTGATCCCGTCTGGAGCCAGCGTTGCCGCAGCCTTGGTGCTGCGCCTCCCCGCGTGCGTGTCCGCAGGGCGCTGCTCCGTGGCATCGGCGAGCCTCTCGCCGGTCCGAACAGGAGGCCGGATGACGGCCCTATCGGTTCAGGAACCCCGAAAAGTGATCAACCCCGAGACCCGGCGCACTGCTACGCCCGGCCCGTATCGCACGATCTGGCGCTGGCACTTCTATGCCGGACTTTTCGTGCTGCCCTTCATCCTCATCCTCTCGGTGACCGGCGCGATCTATCTGTTCAAGCCACAGATCGATCGCTGGGAGGAGCGCGCCTGGCGCGGGCTGGACACCGCCGGCGCCGTGTCGCCCGATCGCCAGCTCGACGCCGCGCTGGCCGCCAATCCCGGCAGCAATTTCCAGAACTACAGGCTGCCCGAAAGCGCGGGCGACGCCGCGATGATCCAGCTCGGCATGGCGGACGGCAGCGTGCGCCAGATATTCGTCTCGCCCCAAGGCGCGGTGCTCGGCAGCCTCGTCCCCAATGCACGGATCGCCGACACGGTAGCGCGAATCCACGGTTCGCTGCTGCTCGGCAAATGGGGCGACCGGCTGGTCGAGCTCGCGGCGAGCTGGACGATCGTGATGATCCTTACCGGACTGTATTTATGGTGGCCGCGCCCGTTTCGCGCGGCGGGCACCTTATGGCCGCGGCTCTCGCTGCGCGGGAGGCCGCTGCTCAAGGATCTGCACCGGGTCACCGGCTTCTGGGTCGCCGGGTTGGTGCTCGCGATGCTCGCCAGCGGCCTGCCCTGGGCGGGCGCCTGGGGCGGCGCGTTTCGCTGGGTGCGCACCGAGCTGGGACTGGTCCAGGGGCAGTCGCAATGGAAGGTCGGCGCGGCCGATCCCTTTGCCGATCACGATCACGACGCAATGCTGCGCGCCGCCGCCGGGGAAGCGCCGCCTACCGCCCTGCCCCTCTCCGCCTTCGTTGCGCGGGCGCAGGCCGAACGCCTGCCCTATCCGGCGATCGTGCTGCCGCCGCATGCGCCCCAGCGCTTCGGCCCGCCGACCGCCAACGTCTGGACTGCCAAGTCGGAGACCCAGAACCGTCCGCTTATGCGGCAAGTGACCTACGACCCGGCATCGGGCGCCGAGACCGGCCGTGGCGGCTTCGCCGACGGCCATGTCATCGATCGCGTCGTCAACACCGGCGTCGCCTGGCACGAGGGCCAGCTGTTCGGGCTCGCCAACCAGTTGCTCGGGGTCGCGACGGCGCTGGCGCTGATCGCGATCAGCACCCTCGGAACGCTGATGTGGCTCAAGCGCCGCCCGGCGGGCACACTTGGCGCGCCGCCGGCAACGAAAGGCTTGGGCCGGCGCTGGCCGATCGTTGCGCTGATCATGCTTGGGTTGCTGCTGCCGCTGTTCGGCGCCTCGCTGCTGGTCCTTTTCGTCCTCGACCGCCTCGTCCTCCGGCTGCTGCGTCGCCGCGGGGCGGCCGTGCCTACATCCTGAGCGCAACCAAAGGAGATTGCCGCTTGCGTATTCCCCATTCCTTCCTCGCCGCCGCCGCGCTGCTCGCCGGTGGATGGGCGCTTCCCCACGCCCCCGCCGCCGCGCAACAGGCGCGCAAGGGGACGATCCTGATCAGCCAGGCCTGGTCGCGCGCCACCGCACCGCGCGCGCAGGTCGGCGCCGGCTTCCTCACGATCCGCAACACCGACGCCCGGCCCGATCGGCTGCTTTCCGCCAGTTCGCCGCGGGCCGCCAAGGTCGAGATCCACACCATGTCGATGGATGGCGGCGTGATGCGGATGCGGCCGCTGCCCGATGGGCTGGAGATCCCGGCCCGCAGCGTCGCTACGCTCGCCCCGGGCGGCAATCACCTCATGCTGATCGGCCTCAAAGCACCGCTCAAGCAAGGCGATCTCGTGCCCGCGACGCTGCGCTTCGCGCGCGCCGGCACCATCCAGGTGCAACTCGCCGTCGCCGCGCCAGGTGCCCCGGCTCCCTCCGGCAGCGGGGGGCACCAGTGATGCGCGGCATTCGCAACCGCCTGTTCGCGCCGCTGGCGATGGGACTCGCCGTCGCCGCCTGCTCGGGGCCGACCGGCGACGGCAACCGGCAATCGTCCGCCGCGACCGCCTCCACGCCCGGCGGTTCCTTCCGGCTCGTCGACACCAAGGGCCGGAGCGTCACCGACCAGACGCTCAAGGGCAAGCCGACCGCGATGTTCTTCGGCTTCACGCGCTGCCCCGACGTTTGCCCGACTACGATGAACCGCATGGCGCTGCTCCACCGCAAGCTGGGTACCGAAGGCAACAAGCTCAATATCGTCTTCGTCTCCGTCGATCCCGAGCACGACAAGCGCGAGGATATCGCCAGCTTCCTGTCGATGTTCGACGCGCCGGTGATCGGTCTCACCGGCGAGCCCGCCGAGCTCGACAAGATGACCAAGGCGTACAAGGTCTATATCGAGAAGGTGCCGCTGCCCAATGGCGACTATACGATCGACCATACCGCGCGCATCCTGCTGTTCGATCGCAACGGCGGCTTCGTAGAGACGATGGACAGCCACGCGCCCGAGCCCGAGGCGCTCGGGCAACTGCAGCAGCTGATCCGTGGCTAGGCGGTGGTGGCCGCCCGCCGCGGCACTGCTCCTCGCCGGCTGCATCCCCAATGCGGTGCTCGACGAGGGGCAGGTGCGCGGGGCTACCCAGCTGCATTTCGGCAGCGCGCGCTTCCCGCTCGAAGTCGGGCCGGTGGTGATCAGCGGCGACCATGCGATCGCCGACTGGACGCAAGCCGAATTCGGCGGCCGGGCGCTGTTCGAGCGGAGCGGCAGGAATTGGGCGCTCGTGCTGTGCAGCGGCGATTCGATCCGCAACGCCGCCAATCTAAAGCGTGCCGGCGTGCCCGACTTCAGCGCCGACCGGATCGCGACGCGGCTCGCCGAAGCCGAGGCGGCGCTGCCGCCCGAACGGCTCAAGCGCATGCGCCGCTTCGTCGGCACCGCGCAGGATCACGAGAAGTATCTGGTGGGTCTGGAGGCCAACCGACAGTGAATGCGCTGGCTCCAGAGTCAACCGCGCGACAAGGCATGCGAACTGACGATGGTGACCCCTACGGGAATCGAACCCGTGCTTCAGCCGTGAAAGGGCCGCGTCCTAACCGCTAGACGAAGGGGCCATGCCGGAGCGTGGAAGCGCCGGTTAGGGAAGGATGCGGTCGGGGTCAAGCGCTCCTCTGCATTTATCCACATCTGCGCGCGCAGGCCCCACGCGATTTCGCTTTGCAGTCGCAGATGCCCGAACCATTGTCGCGCTCGACCGTTCGAAACTTCCGGGGATTTCGAGCGGCAAAGGGTGCACAGATGGCGAAGCAGCGTTCGGACAAGCCCGAGATCAAGCCCTTTCCCGGCCCCGCCGGCGGCTGGGGATCGGTCCGCTCGCTCGCCGAGATCCTGCCGCGCGAGCGCGTAAAGCCCGACGCGATCCGCCAGCTCGCCCGCCAGAACAAGCCCGACGGGTTCGTGTGCGTCAGCTGCGCCTGGCCCAAGCCCGCCGACCACCATCCCGCCGAGTTCTGCGAGGAAGGCGCCAAGGCGACCGCCTGGGAACTCACCACGTTGCGCACCACCCCCGAATTCTTCGCGCAGCACACGCTCGCCGAGCTGCGCGGCTGGACCGATTACGACCTCGAGCAGCACGGCCGGCTGACTCATCCGCTACGCTACGACGCCGCCACCGACAAATATGTCGCGTGCGGCTGGGAAGAGGCGTTCGACGCGATCGGAGCCGCGCTGCGCCCGCTCGACCCCAAATCGGTCGCCTTCTATTCCTCGGGCCGCACCAGCCTCGAGGCGTCGTACATGTACGGGCTGATGGCACGGATGTTCGGCAACCAGAACCTGCCCGACAGCTCGAATATGTGCCATGAATCGACGTCGGTCGGGCTGAAGGCGGCGATCGGCGTGCCGGTGGGAACGACGCGGCTCGAGGATTTCGAGAAGTGCGACGCGATCTTCTTCTTCGGCCAGAATGTCGGATCGAACGCCCCGCGGATGCTCCACGATCTGCGTAGCGCGCGCAAGCGCGGCGTCGAGATCGTCACCTTCAATCCGCTCAAGGAACGTGGGCTCGAACGCTTCACCGATCCGCAGAACCCGGTGGAGATGCTCACCGGCGGCGAGACCGCGATTTCGACCCAATATCACCAGGTCAAGGCGGGCGGCGACATCGCCGCGATGCTCGGCATCGCCAAGTTCCTGATCGAATGGGACGATGCCGCGTTCGCGGTTGGCGATCCGCGCGTGCTCGATGTCGAGTTCATCGCGCAGCACACCCAGGATTTCGATGCCTTCGCGGCCGCCGCGCGCGGTGCCGAATGGGCCGCCATCGAGCGCGAATCCGGGCTCGCACGCTCGGCGCTGGAGGCGGCGGCGCGCGTCTACGCTCGGTCGAAGGCAGTGATGGCGATCTACGGCATGGGGCTGACCCAGCACGTCAAGGGCGTCGAGAATGTCCGCATGGTCGTGAACCTGCTGCTGCTGCGCGGCAATATTGGCAAGCCAGGCGCAGGCCCTACCCCGGTTCGCGGCCATTCGAACGTCCAGGGCCAGCGCACCGTCGGCATCACCGAGAAGACCGAGCTCGTCCCCGTCGACAAGCTCAAGGAACTCTACGACTTCGATCCGCCGACCGAGAAGGGCCTCGACACCGTCGAAACGTGTCGAGGCGTGATCGACGGATCGGTGAAGGCCGTGATCGGCCTGGGCGGCAACTTCCTCCGCGCCGTGCCCGAGACCGGGGCGATGGAAGCTGCCTGGCCAAGGCTCGACCTCTCGGTCCAGATCGCCACGAAGCTCAACCGCAACCATCTGTTCGCGGGGAAAGTCACCTATCTCCTCCCCTGCCTCGGCCGGATCGAGGCAGACCTGCAGGAAAGCGGCCCGCAGGCGGTATCGACCGAGGATTCGACCAGTTGCATCCACGGCTCGCGCGGCAAGTCCACCCCGGCAAGCCCCCATCTCCTCTCCGAGCCGCGCATCGTCGCCGAGATCGCCAAGCGCATCCTGCCGCCCAACCCGCGGCTCGACTGGGATAGCTGGGTCGCCGATTACGGCCGCATCCGCGACGCGATCGAGGCGACCTATCCGGCGATCTTCAAGGACTTCAACGCGCGCCTCTTCACCCCCGGCGGCTTTTGGAAGGGCAACAAGGCATCGGAGCGCCTCTGGCAGACGCCAAGCGGCAGGGCCGAGTTCCTCGCCCCTACCGGCCTCAGCGCCACCGGTTTCGCCGATGAAGAGGGCCGCTTCCGGCTGATGACGCTTCGTTCGAACGACCAGTTCAACACCACGATCTACGGCTATCACGACCGCTTCCGCGGCGTGAAGGGCACGCGCGACGTCCTCTTCATCAACCGCGAGGACATGACGGCAACGGGGCTGGCCGACGGCCAGATCGTCGCGCTGGTAAGCGACGCTGGCGATGGCGTGCTGCGCCGACGCGAAGGGCTGATCGTCACGCCCTACGACATTCCGCGCGGCTGCCTGGGAGCCTATTATCCCGAGGCCAACGTGCTGATGCCGGTCGAGCATCATGCCGAGGAAAGCCATGTCCCTGCGGCCAAATCGGTGCCGGTGAGGATCCGCGCCTGAACGACGCCCGCACCCTCCAATTCGCGCAGGTCGCCGCCGACGGCGCGGTGACCGTGCAGCCGCGGGCGATCGCCGAGGAAGTGCCCGTCGCGATCGAGTGCAACGGCCTGGGCTATGCCGTGCTGATGGCGAGCCTGGGCGATCCGCTCGATCTCGGCTATGGCTTCGCGCTGACCGAGCGGCTGATCGACACCCCCGACGACGTGCTCGATGCCGAGGCGCACGCACTCGAACACGGCATGCTGCTACGCCTGACCCTCGCCGCCCGCGTCGCCGATCGCGTCGCCGACCGCGTCCGTCACCGCACCGCCGATTCCTCCTGCGGGCTGTGCGGCGTCGAGAGCCTCGAACAGGCGCTCCGCCCCCTGCCCGTGCGCACCACGCGTTGGGCCGGCGACGATACGGCGGTGTTTGCCGCGCTCGAGGCGCTGGAGACGGCGCAGCCGCTCGGCGCCGCGACCCGCGCAGTCCACGCCGCCGCGGCCTGCACGCCCGAGGGGGCGATCAGGCTGGTGCGCGAGGATGTCGGTCGCCATAACGCCTTCGACAAGCTGATCGGCGCGATGCTGCGTGCCGGGTTGCGCTGGGACGACGGCTTCGCGCTGCTCACTTCGCGCTGTTCCTACGAACTGGTCGAAAAGGCCGCGCGCTCGGATTGTCCGATGCTCGCGACGATCTCCGCTCCCACAGCGCTCGCGCTCGACCGCGCCCGCGCGGCAGGGATCGAGCTGCGCGTGCTCGCCCGCCCCGACGCGCTGCTGCGCCCGCTGTGACGAAGCTGCTCGGCGCGATCCTCGCCGGCGGCCAGTCGCGCCGCTTCGGCAGCGACAAGGCAGCGGCGCTGCTCGACGGGCGACCGCTGATCGAGCATGTCGCCGAGGCGTTGGCCCGCGACTGCGACGCACTGGTGGTGTGCGGCCGCAGCCATGCCGCGATCCCGTTCCTGGCCGACCTTCCCCGCCCCGGGCTGGGCCCGCTGGGCGGGCTGTGCGCGGCGCTGCTGCACGGGCGCGACCACGGGTTCGAGGCCGTGCTCAGCGCGCCATGCGACGTGCCGGACCTGCCCGCCGGCTTGCTCGCCAGGCTCTCCGCCCGCCCAGCGAGCTATGTCGCCGGCCTGCCGGTGATCGGGCTCTGGCCCTGCACCCTCGCCGACGGCCTGCGCGCCCATCTGGATGCACAGGATGACCGATCGATGCGATACTGGGCTTGCGTCGCGAATGCGGTCCCGGTGGCGCTCGACCAGCCTCCGGCCAATATCAACACCCCCGAAGCGTTGCGCGCCTATCGCCGGCCGGATTAACGCAGCTTGCGGCCCTCCGCGTCCCACACCTCGACCGGGCCGAGCTTGAGCGCGCGGATCTTTGCCTCGACCTTGGCGAGGTCGCCGACGATGACCCAGGTCAACCCTTCGGGCCGGATCGTCGCGGCATTGGCGGTGATCGTCTCGGGGGTGAGCGCGGCATAGCGCCGGGGCAGCGTGGTGACATGGTCGTACGGCTTGCCGTACCGGTTGATGTACTGGAGGTAGCCAACCATCGCCTGATTGGTCTCGAACTGCCCCGGCAACGACAGCACCTGCCCCTTGGTCAGTAGGTCGAGCTCGGCCCGCGTCGCCGGACGGCCGGCGCGGATGCCGCGGATCTCCTTGTCGATCTCGCTGAGCGCCTCTGCGGTTTTGTCGGTCTGGATGTTGGTGGCGACGCCGAACACCTGCGGCCCGCGCGCATCGGCGAGGTAGCTGTTGGCGCCATAGGTCCAGCCCTTGCCCTCGCGCAGGTTCATGTTGAGCCGCGCGGTGAAGCCGCCGCCAAGCACATCGTTCATCGCGCGAAGCTCGAAGTCTCCCGCCTCAAGGCCAGTGGGCATGATCTGCCCAACCCGGATTACAGACTGGATCGCCCCCGGCTTGTCGACCAGAACTACGCGCGGCGCGGCCTGTCCGGCGACGGGGTCGAGCGTCTTTACGCCCTTGGCCCGCGCTGGCGTCTTCCAGTCGCCGAATGCCTTTTCGAGTGCCGCGGTCAGCGTCGCCATGTCGGTGTTGCCCGACGCATAGATCACGCCGGTGTCGGGGCGGATCCAGTTTTCGTGGAACGCGATCAGGTCCTCGCGGCTGAGCGACTTGATCGTCTCCGCGCGCCCGGCGAGCGGGACGCCATAGGCGTGGTCGGCGCCGTAGAGGAGGTACCCGAAGGTCCGCTCGGCGATATTGCCCGGGTCGCTCAGCGACTGCGACAGCCCCGAGAGGTGCAGTGCGCGGTCGCGCTCGAGATCCTCCGCCCGGAAGCCGGGATTGCGGATATAGTCGGCCCACAACGCCACCGTCTCGGGCAGCGCACGCGGCAGCGCCGAGAGCGCGAAATCCGCGGTATCGGAATCGCCGGTGGCCCAGATCCGCGCCCCGAGCATCGCCTGCTTCTCGGCAAACGCCTGCCCACCGAGCTTCACGGTGCCTTCGTCCATCATGCCGAGAGTGAAGCCCTGCAGTCCGCGCTTCATATGTTGCTCGGCGGCGGCGCCTGCGTCGAACACCATCGCCATCTCGACCGTCGGCGTCCCGGGACGCTCGGACAGGACGACGCGGATGCCGTTGGACAGCCGCGCCTCGCGCAATCCAGGCAGCTTCAACTCGGGCGACGGCCCGAGCGGCGGCAGCTTGGTTCGGTCGGCGCTATCCGCGACGACGCTGCGCGTGCCGAAGGGCAGCACGGTCAACCGGTAATTGGGCTTGGCGAGCCAGCTACCGGCGATGCTGCGCACCTCGGGCGCGGTGACTGCGGCGAAGCGGGCCTCCTCGACGCGATACTGCCCCGGATTGTTCGCGAACAGCGCGCCGTCGGACAGCGCCATCGCCTTGACGTAGATCGACTCCATCGATCGCGCGGTATCGGCATAGGAACTCGTCTTGGTCCGTTCGAGCTCGGCGACGCTCGGCCCCTTGGCGAGGAAATCGGCAAGCACCGCCTTGACCGCCACCTCGGCCTGCACGCGATCGACGCCGGGCTTGAGCCGCACGTCGACGGTGAAGGTGCCCGCGACTGCATAGGCGCCATAGGTCGCCGAGGCCGAGGTCGCGATCTGCTGGTCGCGGACGAGCGCCTGGTACAGCCGCGAGGTCTTGCCGCGGCCAAGAATCTGCGCCGCCATGCGCAGCGCCGGCGCCTCGGCGGTCCCGCGCCCCGGCACCGGCCAGTTCCACGCGATCGCGGTCTCGGGCACCGCTTCCTGCATCACTTCGCTCTTGTCGCGATCGAGCACCGGTACCCAGGCCGTCGTACGCCCGGTCGGCGGGCCGGCAGGGATGCTGCCGAAATACTTCTCCATCAGCTTCTTGGCCTGATCGAGCGTGACGTCGCCCGACAGCGTCACCACGGCGTTCGACGCGCCGTAATATTCGCGGAACCACGACTTCACGTCGTCCAGCGACGCGGCGTTGAGATCCTCCATCGAGCCGATGATCGAGTGGTGATAGGGATGCCCGTGCGGGAACACCCCCTCCCCGGTCTTCTCGGACATCATCGCATAGGGCTGGTTCTCGCGCGTGCGCTTCTCGTTCTGGACCACCGCGCGCTGCTCGTCGAGCTTGGCCTGGGTCACAGCGCCGAGCAGATAGCCCATCCGGTCGCTCTCGAGCCACAGCACCCGCTCGAGCCCGCCGGTCGGCACGATCTCGTAATACCAGGTCTGGTCGAACGCCGTCGCGCCGTTGACCTGCGACACGCCGACTTCCTGGAGCGGGGGCATATATTCCTTGTCGTGATGCTCCGATCCGTTGAACATCAGATGCTCGAACAGATGCGCGAAGCCAGACTTCCCCTGCGGCTCGTTCATCGACCCGACGTGATACCAGACGGACACCGCCACCTTCGGCGTGTTGTGATCCTCGTGCACCACCACGCGCAGCCCATTGGCGAGCGTGAATTGCTGATAGGGTGCGAGCTCCTGCGCGACCGCGGGCTGGGCTGCGGCAAGGGCGAGCGCCGCCGCTGCGAGAAGCAGTTTGCTGGACTTCATGACGCTGAGTTCCTCGGGGAAAAGTGCCGGCCCCCGCATGGGAAAGCCGGCAGGGATACGCACATGGGGTTTCAGAAGGTGACCGCGGCGCCGACCTTGAACTTGCGCCCTCCTAGATAGGTCGCGCGAGTGTAATAGCCGGCAACCAACTGCTGGACGTCGGGCGTCTGCGTGCCCTTGAGCAGGTCCGCGCCCTCGAAATAGATCCGATAGTTGCGGGTCCTGGGATCGAAATAATATTCGGCGCGCAGATCGAGCGTCTGCACGCCCTTGTCATAGACAGAGAGTCCGCGCGGGATGAAGTTGTTCAGCGTCTGCGACTGGAAGCTGTAGGCCAAGGTGCCGTCGAAGCCGAACTTGTTGTAGCTCAGCGCCACCGTCCCTGTATGCTTGGGCTGCTGATTGAACGGCAGGCCGGAGAATTCGTAGAGGTTGTTCTGTCCCGCCGGGGCTGCGGCCCAGCTATAGCGCTGCCAGCGGCTGCTCTTGGTGTAGGTATAGTTCGCGATCACCCCCAGCCCGCTCAGCGCGCCGGGCAGGAAATCGAACTGGCGCTCGAACCGGCCCTCCACGCCCCAGATCGTCGCGGGATGCTCGCTGTTGATCGGCGAGCCTCCGTTGATGAAGAAGTTCTGCGGGTTCGCCGGATCGAAATAGGGCGGCCCCTGGAAATAGGGGTGATCGGGAAGCGTGACGTTCCCCAGGCTGGCGGGGCCGTTGGTCTCGTTGGCCTGGAGCAGATTGTTGATCCGCTTGTAGAAGCCGCCAAGCTTGATGATGCCGATCTTGTGATAATATTCGGCGCTCAGGTCGAAATTGTGCGTCGTCGCCTGCTTCAGGTTCGGATTGCCCGAATTGATCTGGAGGATCGGCTGCACGCCGTTCGGTCCCGGGATCGGGATATTGATGAAGCTGATCCGCGATTGCCGCGACAGGTTGCCGATCTGGGGCCGCGCGACGGAGAGGAAGTAGCCGCCGCGGAAGATAAGATTGTCGCTCTCGCGATAGTTGAACAGGATACGCGGCAGGAAATCCTCCGACGTCGCCTTCTCGGTCACCAGCCGGCTGAACTGGTTCTGGAAGGCAAGATCGATCCCGAACCCGCCGCCATTCGCCGGCAGGATGGGGCCGATATAGGTTGGGAACAGCAGGTTGGACGCGCGCAGATCGGTGCGGTTGTAACGCACCCCACCGATCAGCTCGAGCTTGCCGAACTGCAGGCTGCTCTGAATATAGGCGGCGTAATTGTCCTCGCGCGTCGCCTGCTCGTCCTGCCCGGGCACCGGCGCGATCGGTGACAGGATCACCGCCGGATAGTCGCCGATATTGTCGATGAAGTCGATGAAGGTCTTTTCGCTCAGCGCAGTGAAATTGGCGCCGGTAACGCCGATGCGGGTCAGGTCGGTCGGCTCGAACGGGAGACCCAATGCCTGGAGCGAGGCATTGCCGCTGAACTGGATGCGCGCATTGTCGCTCTTGAACTCGGCGCGCTCGAAACGCGCGCCGACCTGGATATATTTGAGAAAGCCCGCGCCGATGTCCCAGCGCAAACTGACATCGCCGGTATAGCGATCGTTGCTGCCGGTGCTCGCGTCGATCTGCCCGGTGCCCTGGGTGATCGTGTAGAGCGAGGGATCGTTGATCAGCGCCCAGCCCGCAGCGCTGAGCAGCGGGATCGGGATGCCGCTGCCGCTGCGTCGGCCGAACGGGCTGACGATATAGCCGAGCGTTGAATCGGTCGCGCCGGGCTGGAAATAGGCCGCGGTCGCGTCGATTGCCGGAGTGCGCATGTCCAGCGTGGCATTCCGGTCGTGCCGCTCGCTGCCGTGCGCGTAACCGGCGAGATAGACGAAGGTCAGCTTGCCCGCGGTCGTCTTGCCGTTGAAGCTGTACGTATCGGTGATCGTCTTGGCGTCCGGGTCGTAATGATAGGCTTGCTGCCGCCGCAGCCCCGCGTTGCCGGGCGCCAGATCGAGATGCAAGGCCGAGATCGCCTCGCCTCCCGGAATATCGGAATATTCGCTCAGCGCGCCGAACGTGTCGGTCATGTCATAGGTGGTGCGCTTGGCCTCGGCATGCTGGAAGTCGAACTTCCAATTGGTGTGATCCGCCACCTGCCATTCGGCCGAAACGGTCGCCGCCAGCGTCGCCTGCTTCACATGGTTGAAGCTGGCCATCAACTCCAGGACGTACGCGCGATCGTCGCCTGCGACGAAAGGAAAGGTGGCGCGGGGATCCAGGCCCTCCGCGGACGTCAGCGTCGGCGTGCCGTTCGCTGCATTAGGCAGGAAAGCACCGTAGCGGGTGACGGTGCCGTACGACACATTGCGCACCGAGTTGCGGCGGTATTGGACCGAGGCACTGATCCCGAAATTCTCCTGCGCGCCAAAGCGGCCGGCGATCGTGCCCGAGGCGAGCAGATCCTTGCTGAAATCCTTGCCGCTCAGCCCGCCTTCGAGCTGGAAATTGGCATAGCGGCGTGGACGGTTAAGCGGCGACAGCGTCTCGATCTCGATCAGCCCGCCGGTGCCGGCGCTGTCCTGGCTGGGCAGCAGGCTCTTGCTGATCGTGATCTTGCTCACCGAATCCGCGAGCAGGTTGCTCAGGTCCGCCGAACGCCCGGTGCCGTTGCCGACGGGAAGCTGAAGCCCGTTGAGCTTGACGTTGTTCATGTCCGGATCGAGCCCGCGGACGATGACGTTGGTGCCGTCGCCGGTCACGCTGTCGCGCTGGAATGACACGCCGGCGGTGCGGCGGAGCGCGTCGGAAAAGGTCGTGCCGGTGAAATTGCCGAGGTCGTCGGCCGAGATCACTTCGGAATTGTTCGATGCGGTGCGCTGGAGGTTGAGCGCATTGGCGGTCGCGCTGCGCGAGCCATAGACGACGATCTCGGCCGCGCCGGTCTCGCCCATCGCCAGCTCGAGCGTCGCCGCGCTGCCGCTGCTCACCTGCACCGTCTGCGTGATCGTCGGGAAACCGAGAAACGAGATCTCAACCGTGTAGGTGCCCGGCCGCACGCTCGGGAAACGGAAGTCGCCGAGATCGTCAGCCTTGGCGGTCTGCCCGGTCTCGACGATCCGGACGAGCGCGCCGGCGACGTTGCGGCTGCCATCCGCCTCGGCGACATGGCCGACGATCGAGCCTGCCGGTCCATCGACTGCGCTACCCTGGGTCAGCGCCTGGCCAACGACATACGAACCCCCGCTCGTCACGCTCAGCGTCAGCCCCGACCCACCCAGAAGCTGGCGATACGCGCCCTTGGCGTCGAAATCGCCGCGCAGCGCCGGCGCCTTCTTGCCCCGGACCGCGTCGTTCGAGAATACGATGTTGGTGCCGGTACGCGACGCCACGGCATTGAGCGACGTTTCCAAGGGCTGCGACGGCAAGTCGAACGAATAGCGCGCCTGCGCAAAAGCCCCCACCGGCGCCGTGAGCGCGCATGCCACCGCAAGCGCCGAAAGCGATACCTTCGATACCATCGATTCCCCCCAGTCCGGGACCGCGAGGATTACGACCCCTCACTTCTCAGACGATGGTGCATTGCGAAACCGACATGCTGGGGAAACAAAAATGTCACCGTCGCATTAATCAGCGCAACAAATGCAGCTCTGCGCCCATCTTTTCGACACGAAGGCGATGCAACGCCGCGACCGCATTGGCGAATTCGGCAGTGTCGTTGGTGGCGAACACCCCTGAAATCCGCAACGAAGCGAGATGGGGATCGTCTACCGAGATGCGTGGACCGCCATAGCGGTTTAGCTCGGCTATAGCGGCGGCTAGCGGCGTATCGTTGAAGACCGCCTGGCCGCGGCGCCACGCCGTCGCGGCGTCGATCTGCGGCTGGTCGATCAGTGGCGTCGCGCTGCCTGGGCCGGCGGTCAGCCGCTCTCCCGGCGCCAGCATTGTCGGCCGCGCAGCGCGCTGGGACACATCGGTGACCGAAACCTTGCCCTGGATCAGCGTCACCACCACCCCGTTCGCATCGCGGCGAACGATGAAGCTGGTACCGATTGCACGGACCTGCCGGTTACCCGCGCGAACGAGGAACGGGCGAGCGGCATTGGGCGCGACTTCGAACATCGCCTCGCCGCGCGACAGTGTTACCCGGCGCGTCTTCGCATCATAGGCCACGTCGATTTCGGTGTCGGTATTGAGCGCGATCCGGCTGCCATCCTCGAGCGTCGCGACCTTCTGCTCGCCCACGCGCGTGGCATAATCGTGCGGATCGCTGAGCAGCCACCAGCCGCCTCCCGCGCCGATGGCGACCAGCAGCGAGGCCGCCATCGCATAGGCAGCGACCCGCCACGCCGGCGCCCGGCGAACCGGCAATTGCACCGGCGTGGCGGACGGCGCATCCGCACAGAGCATCGCACCGGGGATCATTGCCCAGATCTCGGTCGCGCGCTCGAACGCCTCTTCATGCGCAGGATCGGCATGCGCCCAGGCCTTGAACGCTTCTTCGGTGGCAGGGCTGCGATCCTTGTCCTGGAGCCGCGCGAGCCAGGCGGCCGCCTCGGCATCGGCACCCTTGCGGAGCAGCGGATGCGAGGTCACCATTCCGCCATCCACTGCATCAATTGCAGCGTCGCACGCGCGACCTGCTTCTCGACTGCGGCGACCGACATGCCCTCCGACACGGCGATCTCGGCGTAGCTCATGTCCTCGAGCCGCCGCTTGAGCAGGATGCGCCGCGTGCGCTCAGGCAATTGCTCGAGCCCGGCTGCGGCATGGCGCAGCCGCGCCTGCTGCTCGACGATCTGCGAGGGATCGGGCGTAGCGTCGGCGATCGCATGGAAATCGTCGATCTCGACGAACGGCGCGCGCGCCCGGCGGCGGCCGCGATCAATCGACAGGTTCACCGCAGCCGTGACCAGCAGCGCCTCGCGCGACCGCGCGGCGTGCGTCCGCTCATATTGCTCGACCTTCAGGAACGCATCCTGCACCAATTCGTCCGCATCCTCTTCCGAGGCGCCATGCCGCAGCACCGCGCGCCTCGCCCTGGCCAACATCTCGATCCAACTCGACATCGCCGGCTCCGGGCTCCTTCACTTCCAAGACGCGCGAACGGGGCAAACCCGACATCCGGGCCCTCGTCTTAGCAGAGGATCGCGCCGCGCCTAGGGGAGCGCGCGGAAGCGGATCGCGGTGCCGCCACCAGGCGCCAGCGCGAGCTCGAGCATGTCGCCGCGCGTCACCACGCGTTTCTCGATCCGATAGGCCTGGGGATTGGTGCGATAGTCGGCGCCCACCGCATCGGCATAGATCTGCGCCTCGTAGCGCTTGCCGGGTGCGAGGAAATCGAGCGGCTGGCGCAACGCCCGCGCATTCTCGTCGGTGATCGCGCCAAGATACCAGTCGGCCCCGCCGCGCGCCTGCCGCGCTACGACGACATAGTCTCCGATCGCCGCCTGCAGCGTGCGCGACTGTTCCCAGTCGGTCGGCACGTCCTTGATGAACTGGAATGCGTCGGGCCGCGCCTCGTAATTTTCCGGCAGGTCGGCGGCCATCTGCACCGGCGAATAGAGCACGACATATTCGGCGAGCTGCGTCGCCAGGGTCGATTGCACCCGACGCGTAAGTTCGGTCTGGCCGTGAGCGAGGTCGAAGATGCCGGGCGTGAAGTCCATCGGCCCGGCGAGCATCCGGGTGAACGGCAATATGGTGAGATGCTCGGGCGGGTTGGTCGGCACGCCCCAGGCGTTGAACTCCTGCCCGCGCGCACCTTCGCGGCTGACCAGATTGGGCCAGGTGCGCCGGAGGCCGGTCTCCTTGACGGGCTCGTGCGCATCGATCGCGATGCGGTGCTTCGCGGCGACTTCGGCGACACGCTGGTGGTGGCGGACCATATACTGCCCCGCGAACCATTGCTTGCCACCGTTCGCGTCTAGAATCTCGCCGCTGTGGCGGACATAGCCCGTCTTGACCACACCGACCCCGAGCCGGGCGTAAAACGCCATCGCGTCCTCGAGCTGGCGTTCGTAATTCTCGACGCCGCCGCCCGTCTCGTTGTGCCCGATCAGCTGGACGCCCTTGGCTTTGGCATAGGCGGCAAGCCCGGGTGCGTCGAAATCGGGATAGGCCTGGGTGAAGCTGAACTTGTCGCCGTTTGCGATCCAGTCGCCGTCCCAGCCGCGATTCCATCCCTCGACCAGCACCCCCCCGAACCCGTTCTTCGCGGCGAAGTCGATATAGCGCTTCACATTGTCGGTGTTCGCCCCGTGGCGCCAGCCGCTGCCCCAGGTCGAATGGCTGAGGTGCATCTCCCACCAGATCCCGACATACTTCCCCGGCTTGAACCACGAGACATCGCCGAGCCGGTTGGGTTCGTTGAGGTTGAGCTCGATCCGGCTGTCGGCCAGCGCCGCGGGGCTGTCGCCGATCAGCACCGTCCGCCACGGCGTGACGAACGGCCCGGTCTTCGCCGCGGCGGTGCCGTCGGGCGCGGGCATCAGCGAGGCGGTGAGCGTCCCGGTGCCGTTCCCCGCAAGCAGCATGCTCGGGAAATCGACCAGGGCCGCCTCGTGGAACGAGAGGTATACGCCATTGTCGCCCTTCAGCGTCAGCGGCGTCTCGGCCAGCGTGATCCGTCGCGCGTCGGTCTGGGTGTAGAGATACTCGTCGCGCTCCTGCCCCAGCGCCTGATACCACCAAGCCTGGTGCGGCCCGACCGGGCGGAACTGGGTGCGGTCGCCGGTAACCTTGACTGCCTGACCATCGGCGATCGCATAGCCATAGCGTAGCCCGACGCCGTCATCGAACACCCGGAACGTCGCCTCGACCGCGCGATTGCGCGGCGTGTCCCCGCCAAGCGTCACCACCAGTTCGTTGTGGCGATCGCGGATCACCCGCGCCTCGCCCCAGGGCAGCTCCCAGCGCGTATCGACCGACTTGCGCCGCGGATCGGTAAGCGTGGCGAAGCGCGCGACCTGCTCGCCTTCGAAGTTCAGCCCCAGCTCGCCGGGCGCCAGCACCTGCTTGCCCTCCCGGCTGACCTGATAGGTTGCCCTGCCCTGGTCCACCGCGACGCACAGCTCGAGCACCTTCCCAGGTGACTGGACGCACTCGCGCGCCTGCGCGGACGCGATGCCCTGCGCGAGGACAACAAGCGAAACGGCGGCAACACGAACACGCATGATCAATCCTTGTGGGAGTCCCGAAAAAACAGTGCCGCTGCCGGGGTTGGGGCAGCGGCGCGAGGAAGGGTCTCAGAACTTGGCGCGCAGCCCGAACTGAAAGCGGCGATCGACTCGGCTCCACGCCGAATCCAGGTACACCGGCCGCGCATTCGGGGTCGCGGGCGAGTCCCCGAAGATCTGTTGCTGGTACACGCTGGTGGTGTTGAGCAGGTTCGACGCGTCGAGCGACACTTCGAAGAAGCGGTTGAGCGAGAGCCGCAGCGACCCGTCGAGATACCCCGCCGCCTTCTGGAACACCGGCAGCCCGATGCAGCAGTCGAGGTTCTGCGTCAGGTAGCGCGAGCGCCAATTGTACGCGAGGCGGAAGCCCACCGGCCCCTTCTCGTACAATGCCACCGCGTTGAACGTGTGCTTCGAGATGCCGGCCAATTGGTGCGAGTCGATCACCGAACCGGTGCCGCCCAGCGCCGGCTGCCCCGCCCCCACCGCGCCCAGATTGGCGCTCGACGAGGCATTGAGCAGGTTCGAGTTGCTGATGTCGGACTGGTGGACGAACGTATAGTTGAGCTGCGCGCCGAGCCCGCTCAGCGGCCCGGGCAGGAAGTCGAAGAAGGTCTGCACCGCCACTTCGGCGCCGGTCAGCTTGCCGCCCTCGTCCGAATTGGCGGGCCCGAGGATCTGCACCGTCTGGCTCGACCCATTGTTGGCGAAAGTCCGCGCGATCTGGCCGAAGGCGATGCTGCCGTTGAGCTTCTTGTAAAAGCCGGTCAGCGTGAACGAGCTGCTCCGCCCGAAATAATGCTCGAACGACACGTCGAACTGGTCGGCGGTGATCGGCTGGAGCGCCGGATTGCCGGCATTGGCCTGGAACACAAAGTTGTAGCCGGTGACGTTCGCCGCGGTCCGCGGCGCGGTCGGCGAATTGAACACGATATACGGCGAATCCGGCCCGGTGTTGAGGATCGGCGCGTTGATCGCCACGCTGTTGCGCAGGAAGCCGATATCGGGCCGTGACATCGCCCGCGAATAGGCGAAGCGCACGAAGCTCTTGTCGTCCAGCCCCAGCCGCACGTTGAAGCTCGGCAGCCACTGCGTGCTCGACGCCTTGTAGGTATCGGCCAGCGCCGCGCCGTTGGCGAAGGCCTGGATGGCTGGCGTCAGATAGCAGCTCGGATTGACGATGGCGGTGCCGCTGAGCGGCGTGCCGCAGGGCTGGAGGCCATTGAAGATGTTGCCGGCCAGCGGGAAGGCGACGCTGCCCTCGCTGGTCTCGCGCGTCCGCACCACGCGCAGCCCGACATTGCCGACCACGCTCATCCCGCCGATCGTCTTGTCGTCGCCGCCGAAGCGCAGCATCAGATACGCCGCCTCGGTCTGCTCGCGCACCTTGAGCACTTCACCGGGGGTGAAGCAGTCGTCGACGGTCGCCTCGGCCCGGTCGCAGATCGCAGTGTAGCCCGGCGCGATCGGCGAGTTGGTCGCCGCGCCGCCCAGCGACCCAAGCAGCTTGTTGAAGTCGTTCAGCGTAGCGCGGTTGAGGAAGACCAGCGAGTCGTTGGGGAAGACCTTGCCGTCGTAGAAATCCCCCATCGCATAGGATTCCCAGATCCCGGCGCCATAGCCGCGGAACGGCGCGCGCCCGGCATTGCCGCCGCAGTTTCCGGTATTGCTGGGATAGGCGCCGCCGGTGGTGTTGTCGGCGTTGAAGCCCGGCCCGTTGCAATACCAGGGCTGCGCGATCGGGGTCCAGTTGAAGGTCGAATAGCGGACATTCTGCTTGCGGTCGGCATAGCGCACGCCGGCCTTCAAGGAATTGAACCAGCCGCCCTCGCCGAACTCGTATTCGAGGTCGGTGCGCAGCGCGAGCTCGGTCGCGTCATTGTCCTCGACATGGCCCTGGATGAACGGGATCCAGTAATTATGCGGGTTGGAAAGCCCGCCAGACGCGTAGTTCACGTTCGAGCCGGGCAGGAAAGCGATCTGAGGGGTTCCGTCCTCGTTGGTGCTGTAGTCGAAATTCGCCATCGATCCCGAAGCGACGAGGATGTCGTTATTGTAGGTCGAGGCGTCGATATACTGGACGTCGAAATTGGCGTGGACGCGATCCGACACGTCCCATTTGAGATTGCCCGAAAAGTCGCGCGTCCCCTCGCGGTGCGCGAAGTTGCGCGCCTCGTTCTCGAGATACAGCCCGTCGCGCAGCGTGGTGCACACCGACGGCGCGGCGCAGTTGTTGACGAAGGGCAGGCCCGGCACCGCCGAGCCCGCATTGATCGCAGCCTGCGTGCTTTCCCAGGTGCCGCTGAAGCTGCCATGTCCCTGCGTCAGAATGCCCGATTGCAGCATGCCGTTCGATCCGAACACCAAAGCGCCGCTGCCGTCCGCCGGGCCTAGCACCGTCCCGGTGCGCGGATTGAACGCGGGCGTGCCGAAATAGCCGCCCTCGAGCTTGGCGTGGCTGGCGCGCTCGAGCCAGGCATTGCGATAGTGCGAGTCGATATATTGCAGCGTCGCGCGGACGTTGCCGCTGTTGCTCTCATATTGCGCGGCGAGCGCGATGCCGCGGCGCTTGCGGTCGTAATCGACTTCGGAGAAGCGCACCCCGTCGGGCGCCAGCGCGAAGCCGGTGCCGCCGAACGGATTGGCGGTGCAGTTCACGCTGCCGTCGGCCGCCACCGATCCCGCCGCCGGGGTGCCGAAGCCCGCCGTGCAATAGGTGTTGATCTTGTCCATGATCACGCTCTCGGTGCGCGTCACCACCTTGCTCTCGGCATAGCTCGCGAGCAGCCCGAAGCGGCCGATCGGCGTCTCGAAGACGTTGCTGATCAGCCCCGAAAATTCGGGGGTCCAGCGATCCGAACGGTCGCCATAGTTCATCCGGAAATTGCCGGTGACGAGCAGGCCCTTCTGGTCGAACGGCAGCCGCGTGCGCAGGTTTACCGTGCCGGCGATGCCGCCCTCGATCATCTCGGCGGTCTGGTTCTTGTACGCATCGACCCCCGCGAGCAGCTCGGGCGAGACGTCGTTGAACTGGAGCCCGCGCGCGGAATCCGCCGAGAAGCTGTCGCGGCCGTTGAACTCGGTGCGCACCTGGGTGAGGCCGCGGATCAGCACGCCCGTCGGCTCGCCTGAGGGGTGGGTGCTGTCGTCAGCCGACTGGAGCCGGTTGACGGTGATGCCCGGCACGCGCTGCAGCGCTTCGGCCGCCGACTTGTCGGGGAAGGCTCCGATATCGGTCGCAGTGATCGAGTCGACGAAGGTGTCGGCGTTCTTCTTGATATTCTGCGAGGTATCGAGCGCGGCGCGCACGCCGACCACGACGATGTCGGGGCCGCTATCCTGCACATCCGGATCGGCCTGCTGCGCCGGCGCGTCGGCAGTCTGCGCAACCGCGGCCGATGCCGCGCCCAATGCGATCAGCGCGCAGAGCGAGACGCCGCCCTGCAGCACGCGGAACCGACGCTTCGAATGGAATTCCCTCATGCAAACCTCCCCTGTGGCTCCGCTTTTGCGCGGATGCGTGTCGGGCGCGGCTGGTCACCGCTTGCTCCGATTTGCATAACTTTGCGTATATTTGCATGCGATGCAAGCGCGAAATAGCCCGTGAATATGCCTTTCAGGTGATTTTGCCGATCATATTTATGCAATATTGCACAACCATTAGCCTACCCCGTGCTTCGGCGAAGGCCGGAGCGTAGGCGATCGAAGCAGCATGCGAGCCAGCACTCCGGCTTTCGCCGGAGCACAGCAAGGCGCGGCGCGGCATGGTGCGAACGCTGGCCGCTCGCGCGACCACGTCCCCACGCATCCTGTTATCGCATCAAGCTATGCGTCCGGCGCCTTCGGTATCGTCAGCGCTAGCCCCGCCCCCGCCGCCAGCGCGACCGCCGCGACCATCAGCGCCCCGCCCGGCGCCCCGCCGAACGGCACGCGCACCAGCACCCCCAAAGTCGCTGCGGCAACGAGTTGGGGGAGGACGATGAAGATGTTGTGGATGCCCATATACACCCCCATCTTCCGCGCCGGTACGCCGTCCGAGAGCATCGCATAGGGCAGCGACAGGGTCGCCGCCCAGGCCACGCCGATTCCGATCGCTGGCAGCCACAGATCGTCCGCTCGGGCGAAGGTCGCAAACCCCAGCAGCCCCAGTGCCCCGCAGCCCAGGCACAGCGCATGGCATGCCCGCCGCCCCACGCGCAGCGCGACGGCGGGCAGCGCCAGCGCAATCAGCGCCGCAACGGCGTTGTATTCGGCGAACAACATTCCCACCCAGTCGGCGCTCCGGCCATAGGCGGCCGAGCCCGGATCGCGCGCGGCGGGATCGAGCGCCGCGACCGCCGGGATCGCATAGACCCACAGCGCGAACATCCCGAACCAGGTGAAGAACTGCACCAGCGCCAGCCGCTTGAGTACCGGCGGCATGTGGAGGATGTCCTCGACGATCACCACCATCCCGATCGAAGTGCGCCCGCGCCGCCGCAGCAGCACCGCGGCGAGCTGGAGCAGACCGAACACGGCGGATATTCCCGCGGCCAGGTACAGCTCGCGCGGCGCGCCGACCCACCCGGTCAGCCCGGCGAGCAGCCCTCCCCCGATCGCCCAGCCGACGCCGCTTCGCGCCAGCGCGACCGCGCCGCGCGCGCTCGGCACCTCGGGATGGGCAATGTCGGCCGAGCCCGCGGCGAGCTTTCCCGGCGGGCGCTCGAGCGTGGTCGCGACCGACCAGCCTACCGTCACCACCAGTACCAGTGCGCCGACCGCATAGGCCGCACTGACCGTCTCCGCCCCGCCGCCGACGCCGAACCAGTTGGTCAGCATCCAGGGCAGCGCCGAGGCGAACACCGCCCCTGCCCCGATAAAGAACACCTGCAGCGCGAAGGCCGAGGTCCGCTGCGGCTCGGGCAGCGTATCCGCCACCAGCGCGCGGAACGGCTCCATCGCAATATTGATCGATGCCGTCAGCACCCACAGCATCACGCACGCCGACCACAGCGTGGTCACGCTCGGCATCGCCAGCAGCGCCAGCGCGGTGAGCAGCCCGCCCGCCAGGATATAGGGCCGCCGCCGCCCCAGCCGACCCCAGGTCCGATCGCTCAGATGCCCCACCACCGGCTGGACGAGCAGCCCGGTGATCGGCGCGGCGATCCACAGCAAGGCCAGCTCGTCGACATCGGCGCCGAGCGTCTGGAAGATGCGGCTGGTGTTGACGTTCTGGAGCCCCCAGACGATCTGGACGCCGAACAGCCCGAGGCACATGTTCCACAGATGCCAGGCGGCGGGACGCGGCGAAGAACGCCCGGCGCCGGCCGATCGTCTTCTGGTCGCTTGCAAAGTTCCCCTCACGATGCGCAACTATGGCCGTGTTCGGCGTTGGCCGTCAGTCTGGGTCCGATGGGTAGCAATAGCAACAACAATACCACCCTGCAGGATCTCGCGACGCTGGCCGGCGTGTCGGTGTCGACGGTGTCGCGCGCGCTCAACGATCACCCGCTGATCAGCACGCGGACCAAGCAGCGCGTCTGGGCGCTGGCGCGCGACCACGACTATCCGTTCAAGCCGACGATGCCCGCCGGGCCGATCGGCGCGGTCGGATCGATCGCGATCGTGACGCCGGTGATGCGCGGCCGGCCGCTGCCGCTGTCGCACCCCTTCTTCCTCGAGCTGCTCGCCAATATCGGCGAGGCGGCGCGCGAGCGCGACTGCGACTTCACCGTCAGCCACACCGCGCCGACGAGCTATGACGACCTCGTTGTCGCGACCACCACCAGCCGCGCCGACGGGGTGATCTTCCTCGGCCAGTCCACGCTCCACGACGAGTTCAACCGGCTGGCGGAGACCAGCGCCCGCTTCGTGGTCTGGGGCGCGCAGCTGCCGGGCCAGCGTTATTGCTCGATCGGCTCGGACAATCTGCTCGGCGGCGGACGCGCGACGCGGCACCTCGCGCGGCTCGGGCGCCGGCGCATCCTGTTCATCGGCGGCAGCGATCCCGAAGCGATGCAGCGCCGCCGCGGCTACATGGACGCGCTCGCCGAAAGCGGGCTCGAATCCGACCCGGAACTGACAGTCTCGGTCGAATTCGAGCTCGAATCGGCCGATGCCGCCGTCAGCGGACTGCTCAAGCGCCGGGTGGCGTTCGACGGCATCGTCGCGGCGTCGGACCTGATTGCGCTGGGCGCGATGCAGGCGCTGCGGCGCGGCGGCAAGTCGGTGCCCGGCGACGTCTCGGTGGTCGGCTATGACGACATGTTGCTCAGCCGACTGAGCACCCCGACGCTGAGCACCGTCCGCCAGGATACGTTTGCGGCGGGCCGCCTGCTCGTCTCGCGGATCATGGACAAAGACGACCACCAGGAGAGCAAGCGCTTGCCTACCGAATTGATCGTGCGCGAGTCCTGCGGCGGATGAGCGACACGCCCCGTGGAAGCCAGACGCTGCTGCGCGGGCTCGACATCCTCGAGCAATTGAGCGGCGAACCGCTGCGCATCGCCGAGGTCTCGGACCGCCTGGACCTGACCTTCCCGACCACCCAACGCCTGGCTACTGCGTTGATAGATCGTGGCTTTCTAAAGAAACTCCCCCGCGGCCAGCTCGCCCTCGGCCCCAAGCTGGTCCAGCTCGGCTTCCTCGCCCGCGAGCAGATCGACATGCTCGATATCGCGCGCTCCGGGGCCGAATCGTTATGCGAATCGATCGGCCTCTGCGTGTTCATCGGCGCCCGCGACGGCGACATGGCGCTCCACCTCCACCGCGCGATGGGCCGCCAGCGGATCGAGGTCTCGACCAAGCCGGGCACCCGCCGCGCGCTCGCCGATACCGGGCTCGGCAAGGCGCTGATGTTCGACGACACGCCTGCCTCCTGGGCCCGCTTGTTCATGCTCGCAAAGCCCGAGCAGGATGACGGCGCCGCGGCGATTGACGAGATGCGCAGGCATGTTGCGGCCGGGGTGGTGCTCCATCATAGCACCAGCGACGACACGATCCGCTCGGTCGCCGCGCCGATCCGCGATGCCTCCGGCGTGATCGTCGCCGCGCTCAGCGTCGCCAGCCCGGTCCAGTATCTCGACGATGCCAGGATGCGCGAGATCGCCCCGCAAGTGCTTCAGGCGGTGCACGATATCGGCGCGGCGCTAGGCCGCGATCCCGCCTAGCCGCCGCGCGGCGGCCGCGGTGGCTTGCTGCCGAGGCCGCCGGGACCGCGCTTCGGGCCCTGCCCGCCGCCGCGCGGCGGCCTGCGTTCGCCGCCACCGCCACGCGGGCGATGCACCGGTGCCGCGCCAGCGGGCGATGCACGCCGCGGCTCGGCGCCCTGCGGCGCGACCGAATAGCCTTCCTTGAGCAGCTTGGCGAAGGCCGAGCGCACATTCGCCGCGATCGCCGCCTGCATGTCCTTAGGCAGGTCGGCAAGGGTCGTGTTGGGATGGATGCTGTTGACCTCGCGGACGAGCAAATTGGGAAGCCCGTTCGATGCGCCCTTCAGCGCCACGATCGAATCGAGGACGGTGGAGAACAATATCTCCTGCATCAGGTCGGTAGCCGATTTTGCCATAGCCCTGCCTCCACGCCCGTCGCGAGCGCCGCTGTCAAGCGGGGACTTGTTTCGCTGATGTGACACGCGCTCTCAAACCCGGTGGAGCCCGCCCGAGCTATTGCACGGGAGATGCATCGATACTCGATTCAATATTGAACAAATCGCACCCGATCATGAGACGATTTTCTTCAAATCAATGAATTTCGCATATTTATTGCCATGATATTTACCCGAGCAAGTTGCGCGCAACCTACAACTGGCATAGCATTTCATGCGAATCGGAAGATTTATTTCCACGTCCTGGGGAATGACATGACTGATGCTCCGCTTGCGCGCGACACCGTCGACGCGATGACGCCGCTTGTCTTCATCCATGACGCCGCGATCGACGACTTCGTCGCGACACTTCTGATCGAATCGATGCCGCAATTCGACTTGAAGGGCGTGATCATCGCCAATGCCGATTGCGTGCCCGAGCCGGGGATCGACGTCGCCTCTCGGGTCAACCAGTTCATGGGCCGCCCCGATCTGCCGCTGGGACTCAGCAGCGCACGCGGCTGGAACCCCTTTCCCTGGCCTTATCGTGGCGATTGCATCCGGCTTGGGGCGATCCCGATCCTCGCGCCCTTCCAGTCGAACGTGCCGACGCCGCCGGCATCGGGTGACGCACTGCTCGCCGAGATGCTCCAGACCGCGATCGACACGGGCACGCCGCTTACCATCCTGCTCACCACCGGCTTCACCCCGCTTACCAACGTGCTCACCGCGCAACCCGATCTGGCGCAGGGAATCGGCCGGATCGCGTGGATGGGCGGCGCGCTCGACGTGAAAGGCAATCTCGACCCGACGACGATCCCGCCCGAGATCGCCAACAAGCACGCCGAGTGGAACGTGTTCTGGGATCCCTTCGCCGCCGACGACGCGCTCGCCAGCTTCGGCGAGATCGCGGTGTTTCCGCTCGACATCACCGATACCGCCGCAATCACGCCGGCATTCATGGCGACGCTCCAGGCGCAGGGCGCGCAGTACAGCTTCTCCCAATTCGCTTTTGAGGCGTACAGTCTCGTTTCGGACGAGCCCTTCTACGACATGTGGAACGTCACTTCGACCGTGTGGCTCGACGCGCCCGAACTATACGCCGCGCCGCACCAGACCACGCTCGAGGTCGTCCAATGGGGCTTCGAGCAGGGCTGGATGCGGCCCGCGCCGCCGATGTCCGAGCGGCCGTCGCACAACGTCTATCTGAGCTTCGCCGATCAACCGGGTTTCTACGACTATGTGACCACGCGCCTCGCCCGTTCGGCGTGACGCGCAAACTAGGGGGCTGACATGAAGCATGCGTATCGGGGGTTCGCCCGGGCATCGGGGCTCGCCGCCCTTTTCGGGCTCGTCGCGCTCGGCACCACGAGCTGCAAGCAGGCCGAGGCGCAGGGTGGCGGCAACTCGCCCGCCGCGCAATTCGCCTTCCGCAATTCGGCCGATACGCCGCCGCCCGATCCGGGCCGGATCTTCAAGCTCAGCGCCGATTACCCCAAGGCGATGCCCGGGCCGTGCGCCGAATGCGAATGGCTCAAGATCCCGGTGAGCTTCGAGGCCAATTTTCCGCCCAAGGAATCGCCACACGCATGGACCCAGGGCCGATGGTCCGAATATCTCGCCTCGATCCTGCGCTATGTCCGCCAGGGCCAAGATCCCAATCTGCGTGACGAAGTCGGCTTCCTCGTCGATGTCGGCGGCAGCACGCGCTGGTTCAACGTGCCCTGGATGGCGTTCGACCCCAGCGTCGGCCGCGAATATCGCCACGGCACCACCAACGAGCGCACCGCCGAGCTCGAGGACCTGGTCGGTCCCGACGGCAAGCCGCTTCCGGCGGACGCGGATTCGATCGGCGCCGCGCACTTCCTCCCGCACATGACCACCGCGTGCAAGCAGCGCTACCCGCGCGGGTTCGAGACCTGGTCGGTCGGCTATTACAACCCGCACGGCGGCTATGCGATCGGCAAGGCGATCCCCAAGGACGGCGTGCCGCGGGTCGGCGAGTATATGGGCTCGCCGATGCCCGACGGCCTGCCCTTCCCGGTCGGCACCGCGGTGATGAAGGTGCTCACCACCAATGCGCCGGTCGATTGCGTGCCCTTCCTCGCCGGCTCGCCCGAATGGCGCGTCAACCGCCACGTCCAGAACCCCAACACCAAGGAATATATGTGCAAGCGCGAGGTGCAGGTCTCGCGCATCGTCCAGATCGACGTCGCCGTCACCGATCCGCGCTCCCCTAGCGGATGGGTCTACGGCACCTATGCCTATAACGGCACGCTCAAGGGCGCGACCTTCTGGGACCGGCTGATGCCGCTCGGGGTGCAATGGGGCGCCGATCCCTGGACCTTCCCGGCAGTGCCCAAGCGCGACAGCCTGCCGCTCCAGCAATCGGTCGCCAATCCCAAGATCGACATCTTCCAGCACATGGGCTGCCAGGGCCGCCTCGCCGGTCCGGTCGACAATCCGCAATCCTCGTGCATGTCGTGCCACAGCAGCGCCTATGCCGCGAAGCCGGGATCGCTCTCGGTGATGGGGACCAACGTTCCACCCTCGTTCGGCTTCGACGGGCTGTGCACCGCCTATTCAGCCGAGAACGCCGCCTATTTCCAGACGACGCGGCCGCCGCAGAGCTATTCGAGCGGCCATTATCCCAACGCGATGTCGCTCGACACTTCGCTCCAGCTCGAGGTCGCGTATCAGGAATACGGCCAGTACGCGACGACCAAGGCGCCCAAGCCCTGCAAGGATCCGAGCTGATGCCGGGCCCGGTATCGCGCCGCGACCTGCTCAAGGGCGTCACCGTCGCCGCAGCGGGGGCGACGCTCGCCCCCGCCAGCGCCGAGGCCGCACAGGCCCGGCCCGGCGACTTTTTCGAGCTGAAATGCGGCTTCAAGGAGACCGTGCTCGACGGCAACCGCGTGCGGCTGCGCGCCTATAACGGCCAGGTGCCCGGGCCGCTGATCACGACGCGGCCCGGCGACACGATGCGGATCCGCCTCCAGAACGACCTGGAGCCCTATGATTCGCGCGGTTGGACCGGCAACCACAACGTGCCCCACAAGCTCGACAGGACCAACCTCCACGTCCACGGCATGGACGTCATCCCACACCTCTTCCAGCCGATCGGCACCAGCGATCCGACCGCGCCGATGATCGGGATCGGGCCGGGCGAGCATCTCGACTACACGTTCGAGATCCCCGACGATCACCCGCCCGGACTCTATTGGTATCACCCGCACCATCACGGCTCGACCGCGGTGCAGGTCGTCACCGGCATGGCCGGGCCGATCATCGTCCGCGGCAAGATCGACGAGGTGCCCGAGATCAAGGCCGCGCGCGACATCCCGCTGGTGATCCAGGATATCGGGCTGTTTCCGAGCGAGACTGAGTCGAAGCTATGGACCTATGAGCCCAAGCAGAACGCGATCTGGCAGACCTTCGGCGGCAACGTCACGATCTACAATCCCCAGACCGGCCAGGCCGAACCGACCAAGCTCAAGGGCGGCTTCACCACCGGCGACTATGCGCTGCGTTACTACCTGCTCAACAGCGAGCCCTTCTTCAAGGAAGTCCACGACAACGCCAACCCGACCGCACCGACGCCGACGCAGCTCAAGCCGCAGCGGATCAAGGTACGCCCCGGCGAGGTCGTCCGCTTCCGCATGCTCAACGGGTGTTCGGACAATCTCATGCCGATCCTGGTCGAGGGGCACGACCTGCATCTGATCGCGCTCGACGGGATCAATTTCGATGCGGTGCGCACGATCGCGCCTTATGGCGCCGACGGCTCCGGGCAGGTGATGCTCTCCCCCGCCAACCGCGCCGAGTTCCTGATCAAGGGTGCAGCCAAGCCGGGAATCTACCGCATCCTCCAGCTCGCACAATCGCAGCAATTCCTCGCCAGCCCGCAAAAGGTGATCGCCGAGATCGAAGTCGTCGGCACCCCGACCAACATGGCGCTGCCGACGAAGCTGCCGCCCGCGGCGCGCTACTACCCGCTGATCAAGCCCTCGGAGATCAAGAACATCCGTACGATCGAGTTCGGCGGCACCTTCCCGGGGGTGGTCAATCCCTATGTTGGCATCGATTTCCTGATCAACAACATGCAATATGGCGAGCAGGCTGTTCCGACGGTGGTCAATCTCGAGACCTGCGAGGAATGGCACCTCGTCGTCGAGGGCGCACACCACGGCGGCACCGAGGGCCACCCCTTCCACATCCACGAAATCTCGTTCGAAGTGATTTCGATCAACGGCGTCGCGCAGCCGCCCGGCACCTTCATGGACACGATCTGGGTGGCAAAGGACACCACGGTGGTGGTGCGGATGCGCTTCATCGGCTGGCCCGGGAAGACCGTGTTCCACTGTCATATCCTGCCGCACGAAGACACCGGGATGATGCAGAATTTCCTGATCCTGCCGGCGGAGAAACCCGGGCATCATTAGGGCGGTCGCTAGTCTAGGCTGCCACTCCCTCATGCGAGCGATCGATGGCGCGCGTGTATGCATTGCGGCCCGTAGTGCGAGTGAGATAGCCCTGTTCGGCGTCGCTGAGGACGAACCCGGCGTGGTTCGCGGCCAAGTTCAGCGCGTAGGTCACCGAAATGTCGGCGGCCGTAAATCTGTCACCGGCCATGTAGGGAGCCGCCGCAAGCTGCCGCCTCACGAGCAGCAGCCGTCGCTCGACGCACTCACGCGCCCAGCGGGCACCCCAATTGTCCCGTTCCACCTCGGGCGCGATGAACCCACTCACCAGCGGCACCATGATCAACGTCGCCAGGCCCGCTTCGCCCATGTGGAGGAACTGCTGATAGGTTGGGAAGGCCGCATCGTCGGGCGAGGGCTGCAGCAGCGTGGGTCCGTAGCGCCCCATCAGGTATTCCATGATCGCCACGGACTCGACCATGGTGACGTCGCCGTCTTGCAGCGCGGGCAGGAAGTCGCCAGGATTGACGGCGAGCCACGCCGGGTCCTTCTCCGCAGCTAGCATGTCTACGTGCCGCAAGCAGTAGGGGAGGCCCATCTCCTCCAACAACCAGACGGCCCGAATCGATCGCGAGGTCTGCCCGCCCCATATGGTGATCATCGTCTTGTTTCTCCGTCTTCAAATGATTTCTATGTCGCACCTTGTTCGTATCATGCTGCCTATGAAGACCGATAAGGGCGCGACGATTTCGATGCTGTGCTCGATATGGCGCAGACTTAGGAGAGGGAGAATAATGATCAAAGCGGACTGAGAACTAACACCCACCCCCCCATTCAGCACCGCGAATGCCGCCGGAAAGCCGATGGCGGCGGACTTTTGGAGTTTTCCCATCCGATGCGCTCGTTTACCGGCAAGCAATAGTCCAGCAATTCCTACCGATAGGTACGAATCTTCTTGCAACCCGGGCTGGCTGCTTTAATTGCTGCAGCGCAAGAAAGGGGAAGCCTGTGCGGCTCGTGCTCGGAATTTTCGGATTGTCGTTGCTTGCCGGATGCGGCGGAGAACAGGCCCCGCCTGCCCCGCCCCCGCCGCAGGTGACCGTCGCCACGCCCGTCCAGCGCGAGGTGGAGGACTGGGACGATTATACCGGCCGCTTCGTCGCGCCGCAGGACGTCGAGATCCGTCCGCGCGTCAACGGTGTCATCACCGCGATCCACTTCCGCGACGGGCAGGACGTGCGTCAGGGCGCGCCCTTGTTCACGGTCGATCCGCGCCCCTATCGCGCGGCGCTTGCCCAGGCCCAGGCACAGGCGACGCGCGCCCAGGCCGCGCTGTCGAACGCACGCCAGGTCACCGCACGCAGCCGCAAGCTCGCCACCGCCCAGGCGGTGAGCACGGAGGAGCTGGAGGCCAATATCGCGGCCGAGCGCACCGCTGCGGCCGACCTCGCCGCCGCGCGGGCCGCGATCGACAATGCCCAGCTCAATTTGAGCTTCACCACGGTCCGCGCGCCGTTCAGCGGCCGCATGTCGGATCGCAAGGTAAGCATCGGCGATTCGGTCGCCGACGGGCAGACGATCCTCACCCGCATCGTCTCGCTCGATCCGATCTGGTTCGAGTTCGAAGGCGCCGAGAGCTTCTACATCAAGAACCTCCGCCAGGATCAGCGCGGCGAGCGCGGCTCCTCGCGCACCACTGCCAATCCGGTCCAGATCCAGCTCGCCGACGAGGCCGAGTATCGCTGGAACGGCCGGATGGAATTCCTCGACAGCGCGGTCGATCCCAGCTCGGGTACGATCCGCGCGCGCGCCGTCGTCCAGAATCCGACGCGCTTCCTCACCCCCGGCATGTTCGGCCGCGCGCGTCTGCTCGGCTCGGGCACGTACAAGGCGATGCTGATCCCCGACGAAGCCGTCGTCACCGATCAGACCCGCCGCCTCGTCTATGTCGTCGGCAACGACAACAAGGCGCAGCCGCGCCCGGTAGAGGTCGGTGCCAAGGTCGAGGGGCTGCGCATCGTCCGCGACGGCCTCGCGCCCACCGACCGCGTCGTCATCACCGGGGTCGGCCGCCTCCAGCCCGGCGCACCGGTCACCCCGGTCAAGGGCGTGATCAAGGCCGATCGGGCCAAGCAGGCCGCGCCGACCGCGCCGACGCAGGAGCCGGCCTCGAGCCAGGCGACTGTCCGCTAAGGACCGCTCGACATGAAATTCCCCCATTTCTTCATCGAGCGGCCGATCTTCGCGGCGGTGCTGTCGATCCTGATCGTGATCGTCGGCGCGATCGCCTATCCCGCGCTGCCGATCGCGCAATATCCCAGCATCGCGCCGCCCACCGTCGTGGTCACCGCGACCTATCCGGGCGCCAGCGCCGAAACGCTCGCCGAGACCGTCGCCGCACCGATCGAACAGGCGATCAACGGCGTCGAGAACATGATCTACATGACCTCGTCGTCGACCGGTAACGGCCAGACGCAGATCACGATCGCGTTCAAGCAGGGCACCGATGTCGATCAGGCACAGGTGCTGGTGCAGAACAAGGTCTCGCAGGCCGAACCGCGACTGCCCGAGGACGTTCGCCGCCTCGGCATCACGGTGAACAAGAACTCGCCCGACTTCTTGATGGTCGTGTTCTTCACTTCGCCCGACAACAGCCTGCAAATCCCGTATATCTCCAACTACGTTACCTTGCAGGTGCTCGATCGCATCGCCCGCGTCCCCGGCGTCGGCCAGGCGCAGGCGTTCGGTGGCCGCGACTACAATATGCGCGTGTGGATCGATCCGGGCCTTGCCGCTGCGCGCGACATGACCGTCGACGAAGTCGTCAACGCAATCCGCGGCCAGAACCTCCAGGTCGCCGCTGGCGCGGTCGGCCAGCCGCCCTACGGCAAGGCCAGCCCCGCCTTCGAACTCGGCGTCCAGGCCAAGGGCCGCCTGAGCACGCCCGAGGAATTCGGCAAGGTCGTCGTCAAGCGCGATACCGAGGGCCGCCTGACCTATCTGCGCGACGTCGCGCGGATCGAGCTCGGCGCGCAGGATTACAGCTTCAACGGCTATCTCGGCGGCAAGAGCGCCGTCGGCATGGGCATCTTCCAGATGCCGGGCTCGAACGCGCTCGCCACTGCCGACGCGGTCAAGAAGGAGCTAGACACGCTGTCGAAGAGCTTCCCGCCGGGGATGAAATATTCGATCGACTACAACCCGACCGAATATATCTCCGAATCGATCACCGCGGTCGAGCACACGCTGATCGAGGCACTGATCCTCGTCGTCCTCGTCGTGCTGATCTTCCTGCAGAGCTGGCGAACCGCGCTGATCCCGATCATCGCGATCCCCGTCTCGCTGGTCGGTGCGTTCGCGGTGCTGCTCGCCTTCGGCTACTCGCTCAATACCCTCTCGCTGTTCGGGCTCGTCCTCGCGATCGGCATCGTCGTCGACGACGCGATCGTCGTCGTCGAGAATGTCGAACGCCTGATGGAAGAGGAAGACATCGGCCCGCGCGAAGCCGCGCACAAGACGATGGACGAGGTGTCGGGCGCGATCATCGCGATCTCGCTCGTCCTCGTCGGCGTGTTCGTGCCGACGATGTTCATCCCCGGCATCTCGGGCGCCTTCTACCAGCAGTTCGCGATCACCATCGCATCGGCGACGATCATCTCGGCGTTCGTTTCGCTGACCCTATCGCCCGCACTCTGCGCGCTGGTGCTCAAGAAGCCCGAGCATGGCCGCGAGCCGCGTCCCGGCTGGCGCGGGCTGCCGACGCGTGCCGGAAAGAAGTTCAATGCCGGCTTCACCTGGCTGTCGCACAAATATAGCCGCCTCACCGCGCGCTTGGTACGGATGCTCGTCATCGTCGGCGTGATCTATCTCGTGCTGATCGTCGTCGTCGGCTGGCGCTTCTCCGCCACGCCGAGCGGGTTCATCCCCCCACAGGATCAGGGCTATCTGATCGGCGTGGTCTCGCTGCCTCCCGGCTCGTCGCTCCAGCGCACCGACGCCGTGGTCCGCGAGGCGATCAAGGAATCGCTCAAGCTCCCCGGCATCCAGACTTCGATCGGCTTCGCCGGTCTCGACGGCGCCAGCTTCTCCACCGCGCCCAATGCTGGCGTGATCTTCTTTGCGCTGAAGCCGCACGCGGATCGCGACCAGAGCGCCGACGATATCCAGCAGGCGCTCTATCCGGCGCTCGGCGGGATCACGGGTGGCGACATCATGATCATCGCCCCGCCCCCTGTTCCCGGGATCGGCACCGGCGGCGGCTTCAAGATGATGATCCAGGACCGCAGCGGCATGGGTTATCAGGCGCTGGCGCAGGCGTCGTTCGGCATGATGATGGGCGCCAACCAGGCCGAGGGCGTCGCCGGCGCCTTCTCGCTGTTCAACGTCGGCACGCCGCGCCTCTCAGCCGAAGTCGATCGCGATCGCGCCGAGCGGATGGGCGTGCCCGTGCAGAACATCTATTCGACGCTCGGTTCGTATCTCGGCTCGGCTTACGTCAACGACTTCAACTACCTCGGCCGCACCTTCCGCGTTACCGCGCAGGCCGATGCCGCCTATCGCGACGATGCCTCGGACATCCAGGAACTCAAGACGCGCTCGGCGGCAGGCAAGATGGTGCCGATGAGCGCAGTGATGGCGCTCAAGAACGACGCCGGCCCCTATCGCGTGGTGCGCTACAACCTCTATCCGGCGGCCGAGCTGATGGGCGACACCAAGCCCGGCTTCTCGACCGGCCAGTCGCTCGATTCGATGGAAGCGCTCGCCAACCAGACCCTTCCCAAGGGCATGGGCTTCGAATGGACCGAGCTCGCCTTCGAACAGCGCCAGGCCGGCAATACCGGCATGATCGCCTTCGGCCTCGCCGTGGTGTTCGTCTTCCTGCTGCTCGCTGCGCTCTATGAGAGCCTGGTGCTGCCGCTGGCAGTGATCCTGATCGTGCCGATGTGCCTGCTCGCCGCGATCCTCGGCGTCAACGTGATGGGGCTGGACAACAACATCCTCACGCAGATCGGCCTCGTCGTGCTGATCGGCCTCGCCGCCAAGAACGCGATCCTGATCGTCGAGTTCGCACGCCAGGGCGAAGAGGAGCAGGGGCTCGAGCCGCGCGCCGCCGCCGAACAGGCCGCCCACCAGCGCATGCGCCCGATCATCATGACTTCGATCGCGTTCATCCTCGGCGTGCTGCCGCTGGTGATCGCCAGCGGCGCCGCGGCCGAGCTTCGCCAGGCGCTGGGCGTCGCGGTGTTCTTCGGGATGATCGGCGTGACCTTCTTCGGCCTGCTCTTCACCCCGGCCTTCTATGTGATGGTCCGCAAGCTCGCGGGCTGGTCGGAGAAGCAGCGCGACCGCTTCCGCCGCAAGCCGCACGATGCCCCCACGCCGGAGGCCGCAGCATGAAGCGCCTGACGCTCCTCGCCGCCGGGCTGCTCGCAGGCTGCGCCGTCGGCCCGAACTACGAACGGCCCGAGACGCCGAAAACCGCAGCCGGCACCTTCGTCGATCCGGGCGTGACCAAGGTGTCGCTCGGCGCGGTCGAGGGCGAATGGTGGCGGCTGTTCCGCGATCCGGTGCTCGACCGCCTCGTGCTCGATGCGCTGGCGCACAACACCGACATTCGCGTCGCCGCGGCCAACCTGCGCCGCGCCCGCGCCCAGCTGTCGGAAGCGCGCAACCAGCGATTGCCGACCACCGATCTGAGCGCGAGCTACACGCGCCAGCGCCAGGGCGGCAACGCGGTCAACTTCCCCGGCGTGCAGAGCAGCGAGTTCGATTTCTTCCAGGTCGGGCTCGATGCGGGCTACCAGGTCGACATCTTCGGCCAGGTCACGCGCGCGATCGAGGCGGCGCGCGGCGACGTCGCCGCCGCGCAGGCCGGGCTCGACGCCGCCCGCATCGCGATCGCCGCCGAGACCGCGCGCACCTACGCCCAGGCGTGCAGCTTCGCCGCGCAGGCCGCGGTGGCGCGCGAGACCGCCGGACTCCAGGATCAGACGCTCGGCCTCACCCGCCGCCTGCTAGAGGCCGGCCGCGGCACCCAGCGCGACGTCGACCAGACCCTCGTCCTTGCCGAAAGCGCCCGCGCCCAGGTTCCGCAGTTCGAAGCCGAGCGCCGCGCCGCGCTCTACGCGCTTGCCACGCTTACCGGCCGCCCGCCTGCCGAGACCGACGCTGCGGCCGCGAGCTGCACCGCCGCGCCGCAGGTCAGCGGGCTGATCCCGGTCGGCGACGGCACCGCGCTGCTCGCCCGCCGACCCGACGTCCGCCAGGCCGAGCGTCAGCTCGCTGCCGACACCGCGCGCGTCGGCGTCGCCACGGCCGCGCTCTACCCGTCGATCCGGCTGCTCGGTTCGGTGACGCTCGGCGCGCAGGACATCGGCGATCTCGCAAAGTCGGACTCGTTTGGTTTCTCGCTCGGGCCGCTGATCAGCTGGAGCTTCCCCAATATGGGCCAGGCGCGCAGCCGCCTGCGTCAGGCCGAGGCGACCGCCGAGGGTTCGCTCGCCAGCTTCGACGGTGCGGTGTTGGCCGCGCTACGTGAAGTCGAGCAGGCGCTCGCGCGCTATTCGGGCGAGATCGAGCGCAACGTCGCGCTCCGCCGCGCCGAGACCGCCGCGAGCAACGCCGCGCGCATCGCCGGCCTGCGCTTCTCGGCCGGCCGTGACACCCTGCTCCAGCGCATCGACGCCGAACGCGACCGCGCCAGCGCCCGCGCCCAGCTCGCCCAGTCCAACGCCGCGCTGGCCGAGGCCCAGGTCGCGCTGTTCAATGCGCTCGGCGGCGGCTGGGAGACGGCGCCGGCACCGGTACGGCGCGAGCCGACCGCCAATTGATCAGGCGTTGGCGAGCCCGCGATCGGGGTTCTCGCTGAAACTGCGGGCTTCCGCCTCGGCGTCGCGCGTCGCGACCACGCGCAGCTTGCGGCGCTCGCGGTGCTCGGCGGCCACGGCTTCCTTGCCCCAGGCAGTCGCCGCGGCTTCGGCCTGAATGCGGACGCTATTGAGCGTCGAGGCCGCTGCGCGGGCGCGCTGGAGCGCTTCCTGCGCGCGGCACAGGATCGATGATGGGGGAATGGGAATTTCCTCTCGGATAGGCTGAGCGATCAGCCGGGAACAGAAAGTTCGCGCACGATCGCCGTGCCGGCGCCTGCGCGCAGCGCGTCCACCGCAGCCCGGCATTCGCGCTCGCTGGCAAATCCGTCGCCCGATGCGACGACGAGCCCCGTCTCCGAACGGAAGCGCCAGCGCCAGTCCTCGCCCGAGAACAGGATCGAGGTGAGCTTGATGCGATTGGCGCGGTATATCTCGAACATGGCCTGGCCGGCAGGGCGAAGATCCTGCTCGATTCTGTCCGCCGGCCCGTCCTGCCCGAAAGGGTGCGGGTCCGCGGACAGTGTCATGGCCGCAGCCTGGTCCGGGTGACCGCGCCGGTGAGGACGCGCTTGCCGAACGCCTTGGCGACGGCATTGGCGCCGTCGATGTTCATCAGCACGACGCGAGTGCCACGCGGGTGCAGCGATTCGATCGCGCTGATCGCGGCCTGGTGCTTCGCCGCCATCGCGACGACGTCGGCCTGCTCGGCATCGATGTTGATTGCTCGCGACACATGAGTCTCCCGTCAGAGCGGGAGCGCACGCATCTCTCAGCCGCGCCATGCTCGAATATCGGTCGGCGCAGTGATCTCGATATGGGGTGCCGGACTGCGCTTTACCAGTGCGGCACACCTTTCAAGGTCGCCGCACCGTGATCGCCGTCCCGTCATAGACGAAATTCTGCGGCGACTCGGCAAAGTCCGGGACCACCGCCCGCCCCGGCGTGTAGAAGCGCACCGAGACCGCGCGCTTCTTCTCCATGCCGTCGAACCCGCTTTGGCGCGCGCCGATCGTCAGCGTGGCCGCACCTTCGTCCCATTTGACCGGCACGCGGGCGAACTTGCCCTGCTTGTACGCCGGGCTGACGCCGTCATCCTCATAGAGCGAGAAGGCGCCGTCCGCCCCGGTGAAGACATGAAGCACGATCGGCCCATCGGGCTGTTCGCCGACATGGCTGATCGCCGCGCCCGTCGGCACGATCGATCCCGCCCGCACGAATAGCGGCATCGTCTCGCGGGGCGCCGCCGCCTTGACCGTCTGCCCGCCCTTGTAGAGCACGCCACTGGCGAAGTCGTACCACCCCGCCCCCTCGGGCAGATACACGTCGCGCGTCCGTGCCCCGAATTCGGTCACCGGCGCTACCAGGAATGCGGGCCCGAACATGTACTGGTCGTCGATGTTCCAGGTCCGCTTGTCGCGCGGGAAATCCATCACCAGCCCGCGCATCATCGTGCCGTCCTTGTGCCAGGTGTCGGCGGCGATCGTGTAGATGTAGGGCATCAGCCGGTAGCGCAACCGGTCATAGGCGATCATCGACTCGTACATCGCCTGATCGCCGGCGGCGATCTCGAAGATCTCGCGCTTGGGGCTCTCGCCATGGCTGCGAAACAGCGGCGAGAAGGCACCGAACTGGAACCAGCGCAGGTTCAATTCGCGCCACTCGGCGACATGCGCCGGCTCCTGATTGGTATAGCGATCCTCGAGGGCGAAGCCGCCGATGTCGTGCGTCCAGTTGGGCACGCCGGACATCGACAGGTTGATGCCCGCCGAGATCTGATCGCGGAGATCGTCCCAGCGCGCGGTGATATCGCCCGACCACAAAGCCGAACTGGTCCGCTGGATCCCGCCATAGCCCGAGCGGGTCAGGATGAACGGCCTTTTGTCGGGGAATGCTGCACGCAGCCCGTTGGCGACGCCTTCGGCATGGACCAGCGGGAAGCTGTTGAAGAAGGCGGCGGCCGGCCCCTGCGCGGTCGGCCCCATTCGATCGATGCGCTGCTCGATCGACAGGTTCGAATGGATGTCGGGCTCGGTCGCGTCCATCCACCACGCGTCGAAGCCCTTGTCGGCCAACCCTTCCTTCATCTGGCGGAAATAGATCGCGCGCGCCTCGGCCGCATAGGGATCGTAGTCGGTATTCTCGTATCCCGGGCCGACCCAGTCCTTCTCCTTGGCCTTGAGGTTGCCGAGATAGAGATGGCCCTTCGCCATCAGTTCCTGCGCATTCTTCGTCCCCGGATAGAATTTGGGCCAGACCGAGATCATCACGCGCGTGTTGAGCGCATGCGCCTCGTTGACCATTCCCACCGGATCGGGGAAGCGCTTGGCGTCGAAGCAATGGCAGCCCCATTGGTCCTCGGGCCAGTAGAACCAATCCTGGACGATATTGTCGATCGGGATGTCGCGTTTGCGATACTCGCGCACGACGCCGAGCAGTTGCTCCTGCGTCTCGTAGCGCTGGCGGCTCTGCCAGAAGCCGTACGCCCAGTTGGGCATCATCTCGGCCTTGCCGGTCAGCCCGCGATAGCCGGCGATCACTTCGTCCATGCTGCGCCCGCCGACATAATAATAGTCGATCGCGCGGCCGACGTCCGACGAGAACCACAGCGAGTTGCGGTCGAGCTTGGCGAGCGGATCGGAATGAAACAGCGCCAGATAGCCCGCATTGGGTTCCCATTCGATACGCAGGTCGACCGGCTTGCCCGCTGTCATCGCCAGCTCGAAATTGTGAAACCACGGGTTCCAGTTCTGCCGCCAGCGCGACAGCACTTCCTTGCCGTCGGCGAACACCTTCACATAGCTCGACGAATAAAGCCGGAATTTATGCGTGCCGGTCTTGTCCGGTGTCACGCTGCCCGACCAGACGACGCTCTGCTTGCCGACGACCACGCCGGCGGTATTCTGCCCGCTCTGCGGGGAGGCCACCGTCTGCGCCTTGGCGGCTTCGGGCCAGTTCGCCTGGTCCTTGATGAACTGATAGTCGATGAACGGCTCCTGCCGCGTCACCGCCAGCTTCTCGCCCAGGAAATACTCGGCCTTCCACCCAGGCTTGCCCCCGCTCGAAACCTTCAGCCCCTGCCCCACATGCGCATAGGGCACCGGGTTGCCGAACCGCGTGATCGAGTTGTTGTCCCAGAGCACCCCATAATTGCGCGTCGACACCAGGAACGGGATGCCGATGTCCATATTGTGCTGGGCGAGTTCGACGTCCTCGCCATTGTAGTTCATCTGCCGGTTCTGGTGCTGGCCCAGGCCGTAGAACCCTTCGTCGGTCCCTCGGTTGAACTGTTGCTCGGTGGCGAGGAACGGCTTGCCGTCGGCGCTGGTTGCGGTGAAGCGCCGCCGCGCCTCGTCGAGCACCAGCTTGCCGCTCGCATCGCGAAACTGCACCCGCCCGTCCGAGAGCCGGATTTCCGCGCTCGCTTTGGGCAGCTTGAGCGTCACCAGCCCGCGCGCCTCGCTGACCACCGGATCGCCCACAGCGTCCGCCGTCACCATCAAGCTTTTAGGCAAAGTGAGGTCGCTCGTCGGCACCGCAGTTACGCGAAAGCCCGCATCGCCATAGGCCAGCACGCGCACGCGCTTGGCGGCGCCTTGGTCGGGGGTCACCACAACGCCGTGCGGCACGCGCTCGACCTCAGACGCCAGCGCCGTGCCCGACAGCAGCACCGCAAACGCCACGCCCCCCAACATCCTCTTCAAGCCAAGTCTCCTGCTTTTTATCTATGCTATGCATTTTCAATTCAGCCGTCTACGGTGAAAGCCCATCCCTACGCGGTGATCCGCAGGCGCTCGGCATTGAAGCATTAACCTTGTCCGGCTATCCAAATCCGCGAGATCACGCGGGGGCGGTGTTTGGAGACGATGACCGAATTCTTCATTTCACTTTATGCGATGCTGGCGATGTTCGTCCTGTTCGCGATGCAGCGCAACCAGCGCGAGCAGCGGCCCAATCCGCAGATGGTGACGCTGGTAGGCTGGGGCTTGTTTTCTCTTTCCTCGACGCTGGCAATCCTGCTCGGCGCCGTCGGCCTCGCGCTGATGCTGGGGCTGCACATGCCCCTTCCCGCGACGTTCAACGCCCCGCTGTTCTGAGGCCGTGCCGCTCTACGAACTGGGCGGCCAGCAGCCACAGATCGCGCCGGACGCCTGGGTCGCCCCGAGCGCCGACCTGATCGGCGACGTCCATCTCGCCGAACTGGCTAGCGTGTGGTTCGGCGCGGTGATCCGTGCCGACAATACTCCGATCCGGGTCGGCGCGCGCACCAATGTCCAGGACGGCGCGATGCTCCATTCGGATCCCGGCGCGCCGTGCATGCTCGGCGACGACGTCACTGTGGGCCACCACGCGATCCTCCACGGCTGCACGATCGGCGACCGCACGCTGATCGGCATGGGCGCGACGATCCTCAACCGCGCGGTAATCGGCGAGGATTGCCTAGTAGGCGCCGGCGCGCTGGTCACCGAGGGCAAGACCTTCCCGCCCGGCCACCTGATCGTCGGTTCGCCCGCCAAGGCGATCCGCCCGCTCGACAACATGCAGAAGGCGATGCTCAAGGCGTCCGCGACGCTCTATGCCACCAAGCAGCGTGACTATGCGCGGGAACTCCGCCGAGTCGATTGAGCAGCCGGCAGAGGCAAGTGGCCCTGCCGTAGCGTCGCCGGCGGCGGGATAGACAGCTGACCCGGTTGCGCTACAAAACTGGTCCATGGCCCTTCCTCCGCTGTTCGATCGCCTTCGGCTTCCCGTCATTGGCTCGCCGCTGTTCATCATCTCGGTGCCCGATCTGGTGATCGCACAGTGCAAGGCGGGGATCGTCGGCTCGTTCCCCGCGCTCAACGCGCGCCCGCAGAGCCTGCTCGACGAGTGGCTCCACCGCATCACCGAGGAACTCGCCGCCTGGGACCGCGCCAATCCCAACGCGCCCTCGGCGCCCTTCGCGGTCAATCAGATCGTCCACCGCTCGAACGACCGGCTCGAAGCGGATCTCCACACCTGCGCCAAGTGGAAGGTGCCGATCGTCATCACTTCCTTGGGTGCACGCCCCGAGCTCAACGACGCGGTGCACAGCTGGGGCGGGATCACCCTCCACGACGTCATCGATGATCGCTTCGCGCACAAGGCCATCGAAAAGGGCGCCGACGGGCTGATCCTCGTCGCCACCGGCGCGGGCGGCCATGCCGGCGTGCTAAACCCCTTCGCCTTCGTCCAGGAAGTCCGCGACTGGTTCGAAGGGCCGCTGATCCTGTCGGGCGCGATCGCCACCGGCCGCGCGGTGCTCGCCGCGCAGGTGCTCGGTGCCGACCTGGCCTATATCGGCTCGCCCTTCATCGCGACCGACGAGGCGAATGCGGTCGACGCCTACAAGCAGGGCATTGTCGAGGGGCGCGCGTCGGATATCGTCTATTCGAACCTGTTCACCGGCGTCCACGGCAACTATCTCCGCAGTTCGATCGTCGCCGCCGGGCTCGACCCCGACAAGCTGCCAGAGAGCGATCCCAGCGCAATGAATTTCGGCGGCGCCAAGGCCTGGAAGGAAATCTGGGGGTCGGGTCAGGGTATCGGTGCCGTGACCGCCGTCGAGCCTGCCGTGGTCAAGATCGAGCGGCTCGCGCGCGAATACGCCGCAGCCAAGGCCCTGCTGAACTAGCGTTCGACCCGATGGCACGAGGAAGCGGATTGCCCCGCATCCTCGAGCGCCCGCCGCCGAATGCAGCTACTTCCCGCTCGGGGAAAGGTGAAAATGCCGCCGACGCCACCTCGCGATGACCCCGGCGGCGCCCGCTGACGAACTTTAGAACAAGATCGGCGAACGCGGCACGATCAGGTCGCGCACCCGGTCGCCGCCGCGCGCATCTGCGCTGACGCCGAACCCGGCGAGCAGCGCCCCGCCCAAGAACGCGCCGAGCAGCAGGCTCAGCCCGGCCAGCGTCTCACCCTCGTTCGAACCCGGCCCGAATATCTCGCCCGGCTTGGTCGCGTTCAGATCGGCCTGCGTTGCTACCTCGCCGGTATAGGCCGAGCGCCAGCCCGCCCCGCTGTCATTCTCGTGGAGCACGAAGCCATCGGCATTGGCGCGGTCGAGCGCGCGGCCGTTATTGCCCATTGTCACCTGGAGATCGCCGATCTCCTGCTGGCTGATCCCGGTCACCTCGATCGCCTGGTCGCCCTTGGTGATCGCCACCGAGCTGGCGAAATAGACGTTCGGATTGTCGTGGCCCTGCTCGGTGTTGATCGTGATCTTGGTGCCGTTGTCGAGCGTGAAGGTCGTCGTACCCCAGAAATCGTACGCCTGCTTGCCGTCGATCTCGACATGCGGATCGCCCCAGATCCGCGTGGTCTCGCCGGTATTAGCGTTGGTGATCGTGATCTCGCTGTTATGCTCGTTGAGCTTCAGGCTGTAGCCGTCGCCGAGATCAATCGCGGCCTTGCCGTCGCCGCCGGTCTGCACGCTCCAGCTCGCCTTGGTCTCGCCGCCGCAGCGCGCATCGACGTTCCAGTCACGCGGCAGGCAACCCGACGCGAACGGCCCGGCGCCGAGCGGGCTGAGCATCTTGCCCATGATCCCGGCCGCCAGCACGAAATTGGCCGAGGCCGATCCGGCGGCAAGCGCCTGGAAGGCGCCGAAGGAAGCGTTGGCGTTCGCACCGATGGCAGTCATGTCGCGGTTCCCTGTCCTTGAGTTCGACAGGACGGTACCGCCGCACGGCGAGCCGCGCGCTCCGCGTTCCGACTAGGCGGGGTAATCGCTTCGATTAGCTCGCCCAGGCGGCGATATCGTCTTCCTGCGCCACCATCGCCAGCCCGTGCGCGATCGACGTCAGTTCGCCGCCGCTGCCGATCCGGTTCTCGCCGAAGCGCCGCACGAAGATTTCGCGCACCGCCGGGATCAGCGACGATCCTCCGGTCAGGAACACCCGGTCGATCCCCGCCTCGCCGACGCCCGACGCCGCCAACGCACGGTCCACTGTCGCCTCGATCTTGGCGAGTTCGGGTGCGATCCAGCCTTCGAACTGCTCGCGCTGCACTTCGGTAGCGATCTTGATCCCGCCGCCCTCGAACCGGAACTCGGCCTGCGCAACGCCCGACAGCGCGCGCTTCAACTTGCCCACGGCGTCGTACAATCGATAACCAAGCTCGTTCTCGATGATCGCGATCATCCGCCCGATCGCTGCCGGGTCCTCGGCCGAGCGCTGGAGCTTGTGCAGCGCCTCGAGCGTCCGCCGGTTACGCATCAGCGCCAGCCGCGACCAGTCGCCGAAGTCGCTGAAATAGCCGCCCGGGATCTCGAGTATCTTGTCGAACGAGCGATATGCGCTGCCCTTGCCGAGCATCGGCATCACGAGCTGATCGAGGATGCGATAGTCGAAGCGGTCACCGGCGATGCCGATACCGGCATGCCCCAGCGCGGTGCAGCGCCGCGCCGCTCCCGGCGCATCGACGCGCACCACCGAGAAGTCGCTGGTGCCGCCGCCGAAATCCGCCACCAGCAGGGTCGCCGGGTCGCTCAGCCTTTTGGCGTAGCTGAACGCCGCGCCGATCGGCTCGTAGACATAGTGGATCTCGGCGCCGAACCCCGCGAACATTGCATCATAGCGTTCGCGCGCCAGCATGGAATCGGGCCGGCTCCCGGCATATTCGATCGGCCGCCCGACCACGATCCGCTCGGGCCGATGATCGAGCCTGCCACCCGAATGCTCGACCAGTTTCCGCAGGAAGGTCCTTCCCAGTTCCTCGAAGCGCAGGCGCTTGTCGAAGACCGAGGCATGCTCGAACGCGCTGCTCGCCGCGACCGACTTGAACGACTGGAGGAACCGGCTGCCCTCGGGATATTCGAGATATTCGGCGATAGCCCAGGGCCCGGCCTCGACCTGAACCCCACCATCCTCCCAGAAACACAGCGCCGAGCGGAACACCGCGCTGGTCGTCTCGGGACCGGCGAACTCGACCATCTCGGGCGCCTCCCCCGCCCCGGCCAGCGCGACCACGCTGTTGGTGGTCCCGAAATCGAGCCCAAGGGCAGTGGCGATCACGTCGGCGTCCAATCGATAGCAAGGCGGACGGCGCCTATGGCCGCCCGTGGCACCGCTGGGCAAGATACGAATGCGACCCGGCCCGCAATTCGGCAGGCCGGGTCTCGATCGCTGTACGGGTCTGCTAGCTGCAGCAGCCGGTCCGGCCGCTGCAGCTTGCAACGCTCACATCTTGAGGCGCACGCTCAGGGTGAACGAACGCCCGATCGGGTCATAGATCGTCGGGAAGGTGTTGCCGCTATTGTAAGCCGTACCGCCGACGCCCGAGCCCACCAGTGGCGGATCCTTGTCGAACAAATTGTTCACGGTCAGCGCCAATTCGATATTCTCGGTCGGCGCTGCACGAAGCGCGAGATCGAAATAGTCATAGGCGGGAATCCGTTCGTACGCATCGAGGATGGTGCTGGGGTTCGGACCGCCCGGCTGGGGGACGTCGCCGGCCAAGCGTGTCGCCCGGAACGGCTCGAGCTGCACGGCGCTGATGTGCGTCCACAGCAGCGACACGTCGAACATGTCGTTGCCATAGGTGGCCCGACCGTTCCAACGCCACTTGGCGCGCGGATTGGTGCAGCCGCCGGCGCTGTAATAGCCGGTGCAGTCGCGGTTGATCGCGTTGGGCGTCGCCTGGAAATGATAATAGTTCAGGCGCGTCGCGTTGAACCCGAGGGTGAAGGCGCCACCGCCGCCGACGCCCAGGTCTTCCATCTTGATCCGCTGGCTCACCCCGAGGTCGATGCCCGCGGTCTCGATCCTACCGAGGTTCGAATAGCTCAGGATTACACCCGGGGTCTCGCCCGCGCCGTTCAGGCTACCCGTGAGCGGATTGCGCCCGATCAGCTGGCAAAAGGCATTGGCGGTGAGGCTCGGGTTGAGCGTAGCCGAATAGCAGCCGTTCAGGATGTCGGCCTGTGCCGGCTGGGTAATCGCCTGATCGATGCGGATGTTGAAGTAATCGACTGTGAGCGCGAAGCCTGGGAGCAGCGTCGCCGGTGCGATCACGCCGCCCAGCGTCCAAGTCTTCGCGCGCTCGACGTCGAGATCACGATTGCCAGACGTGGTGTTGTTGATCTGGCCCGAGGTTGGCGCAGGGATAGATCCGATCGTTCCCGCGGGAGCGCCCGTGGCGACGCAGAGCGCCGCGAGCGCGGCCGAGATCGCGCCCTGGCACGGATCGACGGTCAGGTTGCCCAGCGCCTGGACCGGCGACTGGTACAGTTCCTGGATGTTGGGCGAGCGGACCGCGACCTGATAGGTGCCGCGCAGCTTGATCCCCTGATAGGGCTCCCAGGTGCCGCCGGCCTTCCACGTCGTGCTGGCACCGGTGGTGGTATAATCCGAATAGCGAATACCACCTTCGGCCGTCAGGCTGTGGAAGAAGGGCTGGTCCTCGATCAGCGGCACGATGACCTCGCCGAAGATTTCCTTGACGTTGTATTCGCCGACGTCCGGCGGGGTACGCGCGCCGGTGCCGAGCACTTCGCCCTGGATCTGGGACGGGCCGTCGGGCTGGCTGGCCGCACTGATCTTGCGATACTCCGCGCCTACCGCGAAGCCGATGTCGGTCGATGCAAAGGGCGAGGTGAACAGGTCGCCCGCCAAGCTGGCGGTGACCACCGTCTGGCGCACCTTGCGGTTGATGATCGCATCCAGATCGATGAAGCCGAGCTGCTCCTGCGTGATCGAGCCATTGGGCCCGAACAGGTTCAGCGGGACGCAATTGTTCGCCGTATCCACGCATCGGATGCCGCCGGGCGTCCGATAAGCTCGGAGCGCCTGCTGCACCTTGCTGAACGAGCCCCAATTCTCACGGGTCTGGTTCTGCGTCGTCTCGCCATATTGCGCCGAGACGTCATAGGTGAGGCTGGGCGTCAGATCGCCGCGGAAGCCGCCCGCGACCTGAAACATCTGCGATTCGAAGAGATTGCCGCGCGGGCCATATTCGGTGAAGCGCCGCTGGGCGATGACCGGCACCTCGATATAGCCTGGGGTGCCTGGTCCTCCCTGGACCGCCGCCGCCGCGCTGCAGGCCGGAGCGGCGATGCTGCGCGCGGTGCACAGCTGGTTGCGGACGCCAACCGGGAGATAGGGGTTGTTCAGCGACAGTTGGTACGTGTTGCCGAACGTGCCCGAAGACGCAAGCTGCGTCGCGATCCGGTTTCGCGTGAACATCGCATTGGCGTAGAACTCCACGCCGTCGGTAACCTCGTAGTGCCCGGCCGCATAGACGTTCACGCGGTCCAGCGGGGTCTGGAAGTAGGTGCCGATATTGGTGTTGTAGGTATCTGCCGCGGTCGCCGCGCGCAGCAGGCCCGTCGCCGGATCGACCACTGCGCCGAAGCTGCTTGCCGGTACGCCGAGCGCCGCATTGGTCGGCGACGCGAATATAGTGACCTGCGCTGCGGTCGCTCCCGAGAACAGGCCGGTCGTCGAGCTGATCGGCACCTGGCTGACATCGCGCGCCGTGTGCAGCAGCGGCTTGGTGTCGGTATAGCCGACGCTCAACACCACGTTGCCGCGGTCGCCGAGGTCGCCGCCGACGGTGACGTCGGCCTTGAACCGCTGGGCGTCACCGCGTTCGGAGACGCGGTAGCTCGTCGTTGCATCGATGCCGTTGAAGTCGCGCCGGGTGATGAAGTTGACCACGCCGGCCACTGCGTCTGCGCCATAAGTCGATGAAGCACCGCCGGTCAGGACCTCGACCCGCTCGAGCAGCGCGACGGGGATGTTGTTGGTGTCGGTCAAGCCGTTGAGGCCATAGGGCACCAGCCGGCGGCCATCGAGCAATACCAGCGTGCGCTCCTCGCCAATACCGCGCAGGTTGAGCGTCGAGGAGCCGTCCGAACCGTTATTGACCCCGGCGCCGATCGACGGGCGGATCGCAGGCAGGCTGCGGAGCAGATCGTCAGCGCTACCCGGCTGCCGAAACTGAATTTCCTCCCGACCTATGACGCTGACCGGACTTGCAAGCTCCAGATCCGGCCGGGCGATGCGCGATCCAGTAACGACGATGTCGCCGCTGGGTTGCCCGTCTTCTGCCTGCGCTACAGCACCTTCGGCCGGGACGGCCACCTGGGCAAATGCCGGTACTGACCAAAGCGAGACACAGAAAGTCGATGCCAGAAGCGTCTGGCGCATGCTATTTTTCATGAAAGCCCCCTAACATGACGTGATCGCTTCTTGGCGATCCGGCCGCATCATAGTGCAGCGCGTCAATGTTGCATGGGATGAAACGCGACAGCAATATACTCGCCGACGATGGAAACAAAATGTAACAAACGTGACATTTGTACAACGACGGCAACTCTACCGGAGAAGTTGCTTCCCGATGGAATCTTCAGTCATTCTTCGAAGGGGATTCGAGCGCGATCTCCACCGGATGATGGGCAGAAATTATTGCCCAATCCCGGAAAGCGATGCCACCGACTGGGCAACCATTCGCGCGTCAATAATCCTCGTGCGCCAGATCGCTGAACTTGGTGAATTGACGGTCGAAGCGCATGTGAACCGATCCGGTCGCGCCGTGGCGCTGCTTGGCAATGATCACCGTCGCCTTGCCCGAAACCTCGAGCTGCTTGGCCTGCCACGCCTCGTACGCCATCCGCTCCTCGGCGGTCTCGGTGCCGTCGGGCGTCTTCGTGGGCGCTTTGAAGTCGTGATAATATTCGTCGCGATAGACGAACAGCACGATATCGGCGTCCTGCTCGATCGATCCCGATTCACGAAGGTCGGAAAGCTGCGGGCGCTTATCCTCGCGGCTCTCGACGCCGCGGCTTAGCTGCGACAGCGCCAGCACCGGCAGATGGAGCTCCTTGGCCAGCGTCTTCAGGCCGCGGCTGATCTCCGAGATTTCCTGCACGCGCCCGTCGCCCGAAGCCTTGGCGCTGCCGCTCAGCAGCTGGAGGTAATCGACGATCACCATCCCAATTTTATGTTGCCGCTTCATCCTGCGGGCGCGCGTACGCAGTGCCGCGATCGTCAGGCCCGGCGTGTCGTCGATGAACAGCGGCAGCCGTTCGAGGTCGCCCGCCGCGCGCGCGAACTTCTGGAATTCGCTATGGCTGATCTGCCCGGTGCGCAGCTTCTCCGAAACGACTTCGGCCTGCTCGGACAGGATACGCATCGCGAGCTGGTCGGCCGACATTTCGAGGCTGAAGAACGCCACCGGTGCGCCGATCGACTTGTCCTCGGGGATGCCGGCTTCCATGTCGTCGGCCCAGCGCTTGGCGGCGTTGAACGCGATGTTGGTCGCGAGCGAGGTCTTGCCCATGCCCGGGCGCCCGGCGAGGATTAGCAAGTCCGATCGGTTGAACCCGCCGGTGCTCGCATTGAGGTCGGTCAGCCCGGTGGTGATGCCCGAGATGCCGCCGCCCGAGTTCATCGCCTTCTCGGCCTGCTTCACCGCCAGCGTCGCCGCCCGCGTGAACGATTTGAGCCCCGCGTCCGAATCGCCCTTCTCGGCGACCTCGTAGAGCTTCATTTCGGCCTGTTCGATCTGCTTGGCCGGGTTGATGTCCTGGCTCGTGTCGAGCGCCCCTTCTACCAGGTCGCGCCCCACGCTCACCAGCGCGCGCAGCATCGCGAGGTCGTAGATCTGGTCGGCAAACGAGCGCGCGCCGATCAGGCTCGCCGGGTTGCCGGTAAGCTGCGCTAGGTAGGCCGGCCCGCCGACTTCCTTCATCGCCGCATCGGTCGCGAACAGCGGCCGTAACGTCACCGGCGTCGCCAGCCGGTTGTCGCCGACCATCGCCGAAATCGTCTCGTAGATCCGCCCGTGCAGCGGCTCGAAGAAATGCTCTGGCCGCAGCTTCTGGAGCACGTCCTCGGCGACGCGGTTGTCGATCATCATCGCGCCGAGCAAAGCGGCTTCCGCCTCGACATTCTGCGGGAGGCTGACGCCCTCGGGAGTCTCGGGGGCGGGAAAGGGAATCGGTTGTGCCATGTGAGACCCTAGTCGCGCAGCCGAGCTCCGGCATCAACTGCCCCGCTTGTGAAAAGCGGTGATAGGCCGCAAAGCACTGCCGGAATGGCCGATCCGCGCATCATAGACGTGACGCTCGACGAACGCACGATCCTGTGGCGCTCGGCCGATATCGAGCAGGAGCGCCGCATCGCGATCTTCGACCTGCTCGAGGAAAATCGCTTCGCTCCGCAGCGCAAGCATCCCGATGGCTATGAAGGCCCTTACAAGCTCCATCTCCGCGTCGAGGAAGGCCGGCTCGCGCTCGAGATCCACCGCGCCGACGATACGCCGCTTGAAACGCTGGTCCTCGGCCTTGCCCGCTTCCGCCGCCCGATCCGCGACTATTTCGCGATCTGCGATTCCTATTACCAGGCGATCCGCGCCGCCTCCCCCGCCCAGATCGAGACGATCGACATGGCGCGGCGGGGCATCCACAACCAGTCCGCCGAACTCCTCCAGGAGCGGCTCGAAGGCAAGATCGACCTCGACTTCGACACCGCCCGCCGGCTCTTCACACTAATCTGCGTGCTGCATATCAAGGGATGACCATGACCGACCCCCGCAGCCTGATAGAGGCGGCCCGCGACGCGGCAAAGAACGCCTACGCACCCTATTCCAACTTCGCGGTCGGCGCTGCGGTGCTGCTCAGCGACGGCAGCGTGGTGACTGGCGCCAATTTCGAGAATGCGAGCTACGGCCTCTCGCTCTGCGCCGAAACGGTAGCGCTCGCCACGGTCAACGCGCAGGGCAAGTTCCGCGAGGTGGTCGCGATCGGGGTGATCGGCGGACGGATCGGCCATGCCGATAGCGCTCCGGTCAACCCCTGCGGTCGCTGCCGCCAGATCATCAACGAGGCGGCCCAACTAGGCGGCCGCGACTTGCCGATCTATTGCGGCGGCGCGGCGGGCGACGACTTCGCCAGCTACACGCTCTCCGAACTCCTGCCCCACGCCTTTGGTCCCGCCGACCTCGGGATGGCCTGAGCCCCATAAGCATCGGCGTGCGTTGCAGCAAAAACCGCAACGAAGGGAAACCCGATGCCCGTCCGCAAATTCGCCCTCGCCGACGCGCCGTTCGAGCGCTCTCCCGGACAGGACGGCGAAGTCTATGCCGGCAACGTGGTCGACCAGCGCCACGGCGCGCCGATCACGATCGGCTATGGCCGCTATGGGCCCGACCAGCGCCTCGACGAGACGATGGCGGTCGACGACGTGATGATTGTGCTCGAAGGCAGCCTCTCGGTGTCGAGCAACGGTGTCGAAGTCACCGCCGGCCCCGGCGAGATCGTCCACATGCCGAAAGGCGAAAAGGTCACTATCCGCTCGCACGCCCAAGGCGCGGTCACCGCTTATGTCACCTACCCGCACTGGCAACAGCCCGACGGCTGAGTTTCGCGAACGCTTGCAATACGCTCTGCGAGCCTGTCTGGTAGCGCTAACGGAGGAGATGCTATGAGGCCGATGTCCCGGTGCGCGCCCGCGCTGCTGCTGCTCGCCACGCCTGCGGCTGCGCAGGAGGCTCCGCTGCTCCATCCGATGTTCCAGGATCACGGCGTGCTCCAGCGCGACCGGCCGATCGCGGTCTGGGGCGACGCTGCGCCCGGCGACCGCGTCGAAGTCACGCTCGGCACCCGAAAGACGCTGGTGCGCGCCGATGCGGACGGCCATTGGCGTGCCGACCTTCCTGCCTTTCCCGCCGGGGGACCGTACACGCTCACCGCCACCATACGCGGCGGCCAAAGCCAGCGTGCCGAGGATCTGATGATCGGCGATGTCTGGCTGTGCTCGGGACAGTCCAACATGGAATTTCCCGTTTCCCGGGCGCTCGGTGCGTCGGGCGAGATCGACAAGGCCAACGATCCCGACCTCCGGCTGATGACGATCGAGAAGAAGACGAGCCTCGTCCCCGAGCGTCACTTCCCTGCTTCGGTCCAGTGGCAACGCACCACGCCCGAAACCGTGCGCGAATTCTCTGCCGCCTGCTATTTCATGGCGCGTGACCTGCGCGCCTCGCAAAAGGTGCCGATGGGGCTGATCGACGCGAGTTGGGGCGGCACTGCGATCGATGCGTGGCGCCCCGAGACCGCGCTCGTCAAGGATCCCGCCGCGCAGGCGGATCTCGCACTGCTGCGCACCTATCGCACCGATCCCGCCGCCGCGAGCCGACAATTCGGCGCGCGGTGGACGGATTGGTATCGTGCAACGTCGGGCGACGCCGTCGGCGCGGAGCCGTGGCAATCGGCTGCACCGGGAAAGTGGCGGCCCCTGCCCTCGTTCGATCCTTGGGAGCGATGGGGCTTCGCCGAGCTCGCTGCGTATAACGGCATGCTCTGGTATCGCACCGAAGTTACGCTGACTGCGGAGCAGGCCGCCACGGGCACCACGCTGGCGCTGGGTCCTGCCGACGACATGGATGCGAGCTTTGTCAACGGCGTGCCGGTAGGCGTCACCTATGCTTGGGGTGTACCGCGGCATTATGCGCTCGCGCCCGGCACGCTCAAGACCGGCAAGAACAGGATCGCCGTCGGCGTGCTCGACACCTGGGCTGAGGGCGGACTGCTCGGAAGCGCCGACCAGCGCGCGCTCCGCTTCGTCGACGGCACTAGCATACCGCTGCCCGACCCCGCCGACTGGCAATGGCTTCGCGCCCCGGCAGGCGTCGGCGACCCGCCGCACGCGCCGTGGGAGGCCATCGCCGGATTCTCGGGTATTTACAATGCGATGATCGCCCCTATCGGCCCATACGGCCTGCGCGGCGTCGCCTGGTATCAGGGCGAAGCCAATGCCGGCACCCCCGAACGCTATGCCGAAAAACTCGCGAGCATGATGGCGGCGTGGCGCGGCCAGTTCGCCAAGCCCGACATGCCCTTCCTCATCGCCCAGCTATCGAGCTGGGGGCCGCGCGTGCCCCGGCCGGTCGAAAGCGGCTTCGCGCAAATCCGCGACGAGCAGCGCCAGGCCGTCTTAGCCGACAGGAACGCCGCGCTCGCGGTGACGGTCGATCTCGGCGACGTTGTCGATATCCACCCGGCCAACAAGGCCGATGTCGGCCATCGCCTCGCCCGCGGCGCCGAGGCGCTGACCTATCGTGGCAAGGCCTCGCCCTCAGGGCCTTGGCCGGTCGAGGCACGACTGGAGGGCAAGGTCATCCGCATCCGCTTCACCGGCGTCGACAAGGGGTTGGTCGCGCTCAGTGCCGCGCAGCCGATCGGTTTCGAGCTCTGCGGCACCACCCCGGGCAGCTGCCGCTTTGCCGCCGCAACCATCGACGCCAGTGACGTACTCGTCGCTGTGAGCCCCGGCTCCGCCAGCCGCGTCCGCTTCTGCTGGGGCGACAGCCCGATCTGCAACCTCACCGATGCCACCGGCCTGCCGGCGACGCCCTTCGAACTGGAAGTGAAGTAAATTCCTCCCCCAGCTTGTCTCGGGGAGGAATTGCCCGCTTGCTCCGCCGCGCGCTTCCGGCGAAACGGACACCCTATTCGAGGGGAAACCATGAGCATTCTGTCCGACCGCTGGATTCGCGAAAACGCCCTCGCCCACGGCATGATCGAACCGTTCGTCGAGGCGCAGCGGCGCGAGGGCTGCATCAGCTACGGTCTATCGTCCTACGGCTATGACGCGCGCGTCGCCGACGAGTTCAAGATCTTCACCAATGTCGATTCGGCGGTGGTCGATCCCAAGGACTTCGCCGCGAACAGCTTTGTCGACCGCAAGACCGACGTGTGCATCATCCCGCCCAACAGCTTCGCGCTGGCCCGCACAGTCGAATATTTCCGCATCCCGCGCGACACGCTGGTGATATGCCTCGGCAAGTCGACCTATGCGCGCTGCGGGATCATCGTCAACGTGACGCCACTCGAGCCCGAATGGGAAGGCCATGTCACGCTCGAGTTCTCGAACACGACGCCGCTGCCCGCCAAGATCTATGCCAATGAAGGCGCGTGCCAGTTCCTCTTCCTCAAGGGCGACCAGCCCTGCGAAACGAGTTATGCCGACCGCGCCGGCAAGTATATGGGCCAGCGTGGCGTGACGCTGCCGCGGCTCTAAAGGCGATACCTCCCCGAGCCTGGCTCGGGGAAGCGTAAACTCAACGCGCGGTGAACTGCACCGTATCGAGCCGCCGCAGCCCGCGCTGCGCCAGCGCATGCGAACCTGCGGTGCGATCGACCGACAGGTCCATCAGCACTTCGTCCTGCCCGAGTACCCTGGTGTAAAGGCCGCGCGCCTCGCCGGTGCGGCCGGTCTTGGCATAGACTGCCGCCAGGTTGAGCAGCAGCTCGGGACGGCCTGGATGGATGCGCAGCTCGGACAGGAGCCGCGATTCGGCCGCGGCGAAATCACCCTGCGAAATCTGCGTGGCGGCAACGGCGCTATCCTGCGCCTGGGCCGGGAGTGCCGCGAACAGTGGCGCGGCGGCGAGGAGAACGAGTCCGATACGCATAGCACCCTCCAAGAGTTCATTGCGTCACGGTGACGTTTCCGTGACATCTTGATGACTCTTGTGTGACACTTTCGTTGCATCTCGGCAAGCGGCTTCGACGCAAAAAGAAAGGCGGCCCCAAGGGACCGCCTTTCGAAAGGTTGGCAGGCTGCGCCGAAGCGCGGCCGGATCAGAAGTCGTTGCGATACTGCTCGTTGCCGACGAAGCCGAGCTTGGTGATATTCGCGCGCTTCACGATCGCCAAAACCCGGTCGACCACGTCGTAGCGGGCATTGGGATCGGGCTGGAAATGCAGCTCGGGCTCCGGACTGATCTGCAACGATGCGTCCAGATACTGGCGCAGCGTGACGTCGTCGATCTGCACACTGTTCCAGAACACGTTGCCGTTCGCGTCGATGTAGAGCTTGTTCTTCTGGGGCTCTACGGGCGGCGCGCTCGACGGGCTATTCTGCGGCAGGTCCACCTTAACCGCGTGGGTCTGGATGGGGATGGTGATGATGAACATGATGAGGAGCACGAGCATGACGTCGATCAACGGCGTCGTGTTCATTTCCATCATCGGCTCGCCATCGTCGCGGCCAGCGCTCATTGCCATTTCGAGAACTCCTTAAACGCTGTGCGTCACATGCGGGTGACGTTGGATCCCGCGGGCGGCTCGGAGATGAACCCGACCTTCGCGAAACCTGCCATCTGCATGGTATAGATGGTGCCGCCGATGCAGCGGTACGGAGTGTTCACGTCGCCGCGGATGTGCACTTCGGGAAGCTCGAGCCCGGCGGCGTTGGGGCCACCCTGGCGGTCGATCTCAGCCCGAAGCTTCTCCACGCCCTTGTCGAGCAGTTCCTTGCTCGTCACCGGAGTCATCCCCCAATACACCTGGCACTGGCCACCGGCGCCGGTGATCGAAAGCGCCACATTCTCGGGCTTGGTGGTGGTCGGTTCGAACTGCACCTTGGGAAGCGCCAGATCGATCGTCTGGATCACCACCGGAACGGCGATCAGGAAGATGATCAGGAGCACCAGCATCACGTCCACGAGGGGCGTGGTGTTGATGTCCGACATCGGTGCGTCGTCGCCGCTGTCGCCTACGCTCATCGCCATTGGGCGTTATCCTATCCTTCTATCTCCCGAGCGACCCGGGAGCGGGCCGCACGCCGAAGCGCGCGGCCCTATCCTGTGTACTGCTTACGCGCGGGTCTGCACGCCACCGGCCTGGCCGGCAGTCGTGGTCGGCTTCGTGGCCGTCGCGGCTGCAGGCGCCTTTACGGCAGCGGCAGAGGCCTTCGGGCGGACGCGGCCGTCCGAAGCCAGGTAGCCGAGCACATCGTTCGAGAAGCCGTTGAGGTTCTCGGAGATCGCCTTGTTGCGGCGCTGCAGGAAGTTGTACGCAAGCACTGCGGGAACCGCGACGACCAGACCGAGCGCGGTCATGATCAGCGCTTCACCGACCGGGCCGGCGACGGCGTCGATCGAAGCCTGACCGGCCGAACCGATCTTGATCAGTGCGCGGTAGATGCCGACCACGGTGCCGAACAGGCCGATGAACGGCGCAGTCGCGCCGGTCGTCGCGAGGAACGCGAGGCCGCCGTTGAGCTGCGAGTTGATCGATGCTTCCGAGCGCGCGAGCGAGCCGTGCAGCCAGTCATGCGCTTCGATCGGATCGGTCAGTTCCTTGTACTGGTCCTGTGCCTGGATGCCGTCGTCGACGATCTGGCGATAGGCCGAGTTCTTCTCGAGCTTCGCAGCGCCTTCGCGCAGGCTGTTCGAGGTCCAGAACTGCGCACGAACGCGCTTGTACTGGTTGATGATCTTCTGCTGCTCGAACAGCTTGGTGAACAGGATGTAGAGCGACACGAAGAGCATCAGCACCAGGATGCCGAACACGCTCTGCGCGATGATCCCGCCTTCGCGGAGGGCTGCTTCGAGGCCGTACGGATTGTCGCCCTTGGGCGCCGCCGCGGCGAGAATGGTCATGAACATTGTCGGTTCTTTCCTCTAAACTAGTAGCGTTCCACACTCCGGCGCGCCGCGACGGGGCGCCGGCCACCCAAATCAATTCTTCGGCAGTTCCCAGCGGAATCGGCTCGCATATGGCGCCGGGATCTTGTTGCCGCTGGCGTCTTCCGCAGGCGAGAAGCGCGCACGGCGCTTCAGCAGCGAACAGGCGGTGTTGTCGAGAACCGACGAGCCGCTTGACGACGTCACCGTGCAGTCCACCACCTTGCCGGTCGCATCGACCTGAAGGCGGAAGCCCGTGGTGCCCTGCTGCTCGGCACGAATCGCGGCCGCAGGATAATCGTCGTTCGTCACCCAGCTGCCTGGAGGCGTGCGGGGCTTGAGCGGCTTGGCGACCCGCGGCGGCGCCGGCGGCTGCGGCGGCGCTACGGGCGCCGGCGGTGCCGGAGGCGTGATCGGGGGTGCGGGAGGGATGATGGGAGTCGTCACCATCGGCGGCGCCGGCGAAACCGTTTGCACGATCGCAGGCGGCGTCACCACCTGAGTCGGCGGCGGCGGCACGGGCGTGTCCGGCGGCGGCGGCGGAGGCGGAACCTCCTCGGGCGGGGGCGGCGGCTCTTCGACCTCGAAGGTCTTGAGCTCCTCCGCCTTCTTTTTGATATATTGGTATGCCAGACCCGTGACGAAGGCATAACCCAAGCCAGCCACGATTATTGCGACGATTACGATCGCAACGAACCGGCTGCCACTTACATTCCGGTCAGCGTAAGCCATTCGGCAACGTCACTCCTCTAATCCTGTGCGACCCTGCGCGCCGGAATGTTCCGCGCACAAGCCCGTCCGCCTCAGCTTGGATGCTTAAGGTACGGCAGAGGGCGAGTCTCTATCGCGGCCATTCGGGGTACGCAAACGCTTTGTCGGACAATCAGCGCCTACCGCCAGCACATGACGGAATTATTTCTGTATAAGAAGGGCACAATCCGGTAACGGAACCGCATGATCCGTGTACCCCTGATGGCGTTTTGTTGCGCGATAACGTTAACCGCGCCTGCCCACTCCGCCCTGCAACCCACGCAAAACCAAGCTTCTGCCGGACCTGTATTGCCCGGCTATACCACTGTCGCGGGACAAGTTCTTGGGGCGCCGTTGATCCTCGATGCGCGTATTCGCAGTGCGGTGAAAATCAAAGGTGCCGAGGCGGCGAATCTCGCCCCGGGGCGCGCCCGATTCTATATCGAGGCCGATGTGACTGCCCTGATTCGCGGTCCTGCAGGTGTCGCGACGAGAATCGGGTACGTCGCCGACGTGGCGCTGACCGAGCGCGGACGTGACCCCAAGCTCAAGAAGCAGCGCGTGCTGCTGTTCGCGCGTGCCGTGCCGAATCGGCCCGACCAGATCCAGCTCACCGGGCTCGATGGCCAGCGCGCTTATGACCCGGCGCTCGACGCGCTGGTCCGCGGCATCGCCCGCGAAGTCGTCGCCAAGGATGCGCCACCGGCGATCACCGGCGTCGGCAACGCCTTCCACGTTCCCGGCTCGCTCCCCGGCGAGGGCGAGACACAGATATTTCTGCAGACATCGAGCGGCGCACCGGTATCGCTCCAGATCCTCCGGCGCCCGGGCGAGCAGCCTCGCTGGTCGGTGTCGCTCAGTGACATCGTCGACGAATCGGCCGGCCCGCCCCCGCCGAACACATTGCTCTGGTATCGCCTCGCCTGCGGCTTGCCGCGGACGCTGCCGCCCGAGAGCCTCGAGGGCGGCGAGCCCGCCAATGCCGCGGTGGCACGCGAGGACTATCAGCTCGTGCTGCGCGCGCTGGGGCCCTGCGGCTGAGCGTCGTGTCTCCCCCCGGCAAGGGAGGGGATCAGGGGGTGGGTTTGCGGCGGACGAGGCTCGACGCCTCGGCCGGCGCTTCGGTTCTTGGCATAGATTCTTTTTGGGCGCGCAGACGCGCGCACCCACCCCCAGGCCCTCCCTGCAAGCAGGGAGGGGAGTTTGCAGGCCTACCGCCGATGGCGCACCATCGTGATGCCGATCGATTCGCCTTGCTCGGCGATCGCAAGCTTGACGATTCGCACCTCGACGCGCTGGACGCGCTTGTCCGACACGAACAGCGTCTCGCAGACATGCTCGGCCACCGCTTCGATCAGCGTGAAATGCACGTCCTTGGGCAGCCCCGCGGTCGCCGCGTGCTTGAGGTCGATATAGCTTTTCGAAGCGCTGAGCGGCGTATCGGGCGCGAAGCGCTCGGGCATGTCGAGATCGGCGGTCACCGAGATGCGCAGCGGCTGGGGCAGATGCGTCTCTTCGGAATAGATCCCGGTGAGCACCTCGACTTCTAGGTCGTGCACCTCGAGCTGGAGCAGGTCGCGCAAGTAATCGCCTTTCGTGGAAACCGCGCCCCTCTAAGGCTGGGAAGCCGCGGGCGCCATCCCATTAATCCTTGCGCGCGCGCAGCACCCCGCTAAAGCGCGCGGCCCCGGCGGCGTTGCCGGATGCCGAGGAAACGACGTGATCGCATTGGTGCCGCTGGCCGTTGCCGACCCCCAGGCCGTGGAGGCGCTGCTCGACCGCGCCTTCGGCCCGGAGCGACGCACCCGCACGGCATATCAGGTGCGCGGCGGGACCCTCCCCGTCCCCGACCTGAGCTTTGCCGCGCTTGATGCCGATGGCACGCTGCTCGGCACGATCCAGTGCTGGCCGGTCGCGCTGGCTTGCGACGACGGCGCCGTGGTGCCGCTGGTGATGGTCGGCCCGGTTGCCGTCGCGCCCGAGCGGCAGCAAGGCGGCATCGGCCGCGCGCTGATGGAGCGGATGCTCGACGCGGTCCCCGATTGCCCGGCCGAGGGCTGCGAGTCGCTGATGCTGGTTGGCGATCCCGAATATTATGGCCGCTTTTTCGATTTCACTGCCGAGCGGACCGCAGGCTGGCGGCTCCCCGGGCCGTTCGAGCCGCGCCGGCTGCTCGCGCGCGGTGATCGGGTGCCCGATTGTCCGGGGATGCTGGGCCCGCGACTTGAGCCCGGGCGCGCGCGCGCCTAACGAACCCGCATGCCGATGCCGCCGCCCCCCGATCTCGCCAGCCTGTCGCTCGCCGAGATCGCCCGGCTCGCCGAAGCGAATCGCCTGCCCCCGGTCGAAAGCTGGAACCCCGCCCATTGCGGCGACAGCGAGATGCGGATCGCGCGCGACGGCACCTGGTATCACCAGGGCTCGCCGATCGGACGCGCCGCGATGGTCCGCCTCTTTTCGACGATCCTGCGCCGCGAGCCCGACGGCCGTTTCGTCCTCGTCACCCCGGTCGAGAAGCTCGACATCGAGGTCGAGGACGCGCCCTTCACCGCAGTGGAGATGAAGGTCGAGGGTGAAGGCGCGGCGATGAAGCTCGCTTTCCGGCTCAACACCGGCGACTTGGTCGCCGCCGGCCCGGAGCATGCACTGCGTTTCGACACACGCGACGACGGCCCCAGGCCCTATCTCCATGTCCGCCGCGGGCTGGAGGCGCTGATCGCGCGCCCGGTCTATTACGAACTCGTCGAAATCGCGCTCGCCAACGGCAGTAGTCCGCCGGGACTATGGAGCAACGGCACCTTCTTCGCGCTGGAACCCGACGCGTGACGCTTGCCGACCGGCTGCGTGCGGCGCTAAACAGTCCGCACGAGACGATATTGCTCGCCGGGGACCATTTCGACTTCGACCCCGACATCGCAGGCAATCCCGCCGCGGTGCTCGTCGCGGTCACCGATCGCGCCGAGCCCGGCGTGATCCTCACCCAGCGCACCGAATCGCTGCGGCGACATCCGGGGCAAGTCGCCTTTCCCGGCGGGCGAATCGACCCCGGGGACGACGGCCCCATCGGCGCGGCGCTGCGCGAGGCCGAAGAGGAGATCGCACTGCCGCCATCGGCGGTGCAGGTGATCGGCACCGGCGACCGCTACCGCACTGTGACGGGCTATGAGGTCACGCCGATCGTAGGGGTGGTGCCACCCGACCTGACGCTGGTGCCTGCCGAGGCCGAAGTCGCCGCGGTGTTCGAAGTCCCGCTCGCCTTCCTGCTCGACCCCGCCAACCAGGTAGAGGCGACTGCCACCTATCAGGGTCGCGAGCGGCGCTATTACGAGATCCTCTGGGGCGATCGCCGCATCTGGGGCGCCACCGCGGCGATGATCGTCAACCTTTCGCGGAGACTCCGTTGGACCGCCTGACTCTTCCCCCCGCCGAATGGCGCCACCGCGAAGGACTCGACCGGCTGGTCGAGGTGCTCGGCGACGCGCGATTCGTCGGCGGATCGGTGCGCGATACGCTGCTCGGCATCCCTGTCTCGGACATCGACCTCGCCACGCCGCTGCCCCCAGAGCGGGTGCTCGAGTTGCTCCGCGCCGCGCAGATCCGCGCGGTGCCGACGGGGATCGAACACGGCACGATCACCGTCGTCCTCGAAAGCGGCCCGGTCGAAGTCACCACCTTGCGCCGCGACGTCTCGACCGACGGCCGCCGTGCCACCGTCGCCTTCACCGACGATTGGCGCGAGGATGCCGCGCGCCGCGACTTCACGATCAACGCGCTCTATGCCGATCCGCGCACTGGCGCGATCTATGACTATTTCGGCGGCCTCGCCGACCTGGAGGCGCGCCATGTCCGTTTCATCGGCGATCCGCTCCAGCGTATCGCCGAGGATCACCTTCGCATCCTCCGCTTCTTCCGCTTCCTCGCCCGCTTCGGCGACCGCGCCGATCCCGAGGGTCTCGACGCCTGCGTAGCCCGATCGAAAGACCTGATGGCGTTGTCGCGCGAGCGTATCCGCGACGAACTGCTCAAGCTGCTCGTCGCGAAGGACGCCGTGCGCGTGGTGCGGATGATGCTCGAGCGCGGGGTATTCGAGCCCGTGCTGCCCGAGATCGTCTCCGCCGATCGACTCGCCCAGCTCGCGCAGCGCGAGCGCGAAGCCGGGATCGCGCCGCATCCGCTCCGCCGCCTTGCCGCGCTGCTGCCGGAAAATGCCCAGCTCGCCGATCAGATCGGCGCGCGGCTCAAGCTGTCCAATGCCGAGCGCAAGCGGCTGATCGCCGCGGTGGCGCAGCCCCAGGGCGCCGCGAAGCCCCTTGCCTATCGGCTGGGCATCGATTCGGCGCTCGACCAGCTATTGCTCTCGGATCGCCCGATCGCCGAGGTTGCCGAGATCGAATCGTGGCAGGCACCTCGGCTACCGCTCACTGGCGGCGCGCTGGTGGCGCGCGGTCTCGCCAAGGGGCCGGAAGTCGCCCGCGCCCTGCGCGCGGTCGAGGATCGCTGGATCCAAGAGGGTTTTCCCGGCGAGGATCGCGTCGTGCAACTCGCCGACGACGTCGTGGCTCAGGCGTTGCGCGCGAGCATCAGCGACCAGGCTGCGTCGGGCTCGAGTGGCCGCGCATAAAGATAGCCCTGGCCATAAGTGCAGCCCAACGCGGCGAGTGTCTGTGCCAGCTCGTTGGTCTCGATCCCCTCGGCAGTGGTCTCCATACCCAGCGCTTGCGCGAGGCTGAGCACCGCGCGGACGATCGCGATCTTGTCGCGGTCGGCAAGCATGCCCGAGACGAAGCTGCGATCGATCTTGAGCTGGTCGATCGGCAGCTTCTGGAGATAGGCGAGGTTCGAATAGCCAGTGCCGAAATCGTCCATCGCCAGCGTGGTGCCGAGATCCTTCAGCGCCAGCATCGTCCGGCTGATCCGGTCGGGATCGCTGACGATCGCGCTCTCGGTCAGCTCGAGCGTCAGCCGCGAGCCGGATATGCCGTGCTGCTCGAGCGCCGCCTGGACCATCTCGGGGATCCGGTCGCGCTGAAGCTGGATCGCCGACAGGTTGACCGCGACCTTGACCCCGCAATCCCCCCCAGCCGCCTGGTCCCAGCTGGCCAGCGTACGCGCCGCCTCGCCCATCGCCCAGCGGCCCAGCGGAACGATCAGCCCCGATTCCTCGGCGACCGGGATGAAGTCGTTGGGCGACAGCGCGACTCCGCGTTCGGTGGTCCAGCGCGCCAGCGCCTCGAACGAAACCAGCTTGCCGGTGCCGAGGTCGCAGATCGGCTGGTAGCTCAGCGTCATCTCGCCATTTTCGATCGCGCGGCGCAGCTGGGTCTCGATGCCGAACTGCTCGCGGGCAATGTCGAAGGCGCGGATATGGTAGAGTTCGGTGCGGCCGCTGGTCTTGGCGCGCTTCACCGCGAACTGGGCATGGCGGATCAGGTTCTCGGGCTCGCCGCGATTGTCGGCACCGAGCGCGATGCCGATCGAGCATTCGACGCGGATCTCGAAATCGGAAAGACGGAACGGCGAGGCGAGCGCCGCCTGGATCCGCTTGGCGACCTGGAGCGCGTCATCGGGACCGTCGTCGAGCGTCAGCAGCACGCCGAACTCGTCGCCCCCCATGCGCGCGAGGATGTCGCGGCCGCGCAGCGCGCCCTTCAAACGCCGCGCGACGGAGATCAGCAGCTCGTCGCCGGTCAGGCCGCCCATCACGGCATTGACGCGGCTGAACCGATCGAGGTTGACCACCAGCACCGCGAAGCGCTCGGCGTCGTCCTCGCCGATCATCGCCTCAAGCTGGTCGCCGAACCCGGTGCGGTTGGGCAAGCCGGTCAGGCTGTCGGTCGCCATTTCGCGGCGCAGGCTGTGCTCGGTGCGCAGCTCCGAAGTCTGGTCGACCAGCGTCACCAGGCATCGGCCGCTCGCCAGCTGCGCCGCGCGGCGCGCGAAGGTGACTCGGAAATAGCGGCAATCGACTTCCTCGCCGAACTGCCAGGCGATCTCGCGATGCGTCTCGTCCGATTCGAGGAAGCGGCGAAGCTGGGTGCCGAGCAGCCGGACCAGCGGCGATTCGGCGGCAGTCGTCCCCAACCCGGCGATTCGAAACGGCCGGTTGAGCGCGCGGAAATGGAACTTGCCGCCTTCCAGCGCCACCACCACGGCAGGCACTGGCAGCAGGTCGAGCATCAGGCTCGCCTGAACGGGATCGATCGCGCACACGGCATCGTCCCGCGGAGGTTCCACGAGTGCGACCGGACTTGGCTTGAGCTTCCCGAATGCCATCTTGCTTCAGCGCTAACCGGAATTGGTTAAACTGCGCTGAAGCCCGGAATAATCCGCGCCGCCCCGTTTTCAGAAGCGATTGTCCCGCGGGAAGCCGTTGGGCGCCATGCGTCCCGCCGCACCGCGCGCCGCGCGCCATGCCGACAGGTCGGTCTCGCTGCGCGTCCGGCCGCTCTCGCCGCCCATCGCCCAGCTCAGGCCCTCCTCCATCTTGAAGGTGCGCACGTCGGAAAGCCCGCCGTCGCGATAGCGCTGGAGCTGCACTCCCTGCCCGCGCGCCAGCTCGGCGACTTCGGAGAGCGGAAAGACCAGCATCTTCCGGTTGTCGCCCACGGCGGCGACGGCATCGTCCTCGCGCCCGATCGGGCGGACCAGCTTGAGCTGCGCGCCGGCGCGCGGCGTCACCACCTGCTTGCCCTTGCGCGTCTCGGCGATCACGTCGGCGACATTGACCACGAAGCCGCGCCCGTCGCTCGCCGCGACGAGCAGCTTGCTTGCTCTGCTTGCCGGCAGGAACGCGACGATCTGGCGCTCGCCTTCCAGGTCGAGCATCAGCCGCACCGGCTCGCCGAACCCGCGCCCGCCGGGCAGCTTGTCGCCGCCCAGCGTATAGAAGCGCCCATTGTCGGCGGCGAGCAACAGCTTGTCGGTGGTCTGCGCGTGGAAGGCGAAGTGCGGGCCGTCGCCTTCCTTGAACTTGAGCGTCTCGGCCGATGCCAATTCGACATGCCCGCGCATCGCCCGTATCCATCCGCGCTGCGACAGGATCACGGTGATCGGCTCGCGCTCGATCATCGCCTCGAGCGGGATCTCGCGCGTGGGCGCCGCCTCGGCGATCGCGGTGCGTCGGGCACCGAGCGGAGTCTCCAGCCCATAGCGCTCGATCATCTTGCCCAGATCGCGCTTCATCCGCGTGCGCTGGCGCGCGTCCGACGACAGCAGCGTCTCGAGTTCGCCCTGCTCCTTCATCAGCGCATCGCGCTCGCGCTTGAGCTCCATTTCTTCGAGCCGGCGCAGGCTGCGCAGCCGCATGTTGAGGATCGCCTCGGCTTGGCGGTCGGTGAGCTGGAACTCGGCCATCATCACTGCCTTGGGCTCGTCCTCGGTGCGGATGATTTCGATCACCCGGTCGAGGTTGAGGAAGGCGATGATATAGCCGCCGAGCAGTTCGAGCCGATCCGCGATCTTGCTCAGCCGGTGCTCCGAGCGACGCCGCAGCACGACGAACTGGTGCTCCACCCACGCCGCGATCGCGTCGCGCAGGCTCATCACCCGCGGCGTGCGGTGCTTGTCGAGCACGTTGAGGTTGAGCGGCACGCGCACTTCGAGGTCGCTCAGCCGATAGAGCCCGTGAATCAGGTCTTCCGAGCTCACCGTGCGGCTGCGCGGTTCGATCACGATGCGGATGTCCTCGGCCGATTCGTCGCGGACATCGCCGAGGATCGGCAGCTTCTTCTCGTTGATGAGCTCGGCGATCCCCTCGATCAGCTTGCCCTTCTGGACGCCGTACGGAATCTCGGTGACGACGAGGTGCCAGCCGCCGCCCTTCTCGCCCACCCGCTGGATCTTGGCGCGCACCCGAAACGAGCCGCGTCCGGTGGCATAGGCCTCGGCGATCGCCGCCGGGCTGTCGACCACGACGCCGCCGGTCGGGAAATCGGGCCCGCTAACATAGTCGAGGACGTTCGCCGCGGGATTGTCGATCAGCGCGACCGCGGCGTTCATCAACTCGGCGGCGTTGTGCGGCGGGATCGAGGTGGCCATGCCAACCGCGATCCCCGCAGCGCCATTGGCGAGCAGGTTGGGGAACAGGCCGGGGAAGAGTTCGGGCTCTTCCTCCTCGCCGTTATAGGTCGCGCGGAAATCGACCGAATTCTCGTCGAGCCCGGCCATCAGGTCGATCGCGACCTGGGTCAGCCGCGCCTCGGTGTAGCGATAGGCCGCAGCGTTATCGCCGTCGATATTGCCGAAATTGCCCTGCCCGTCGACCAGCGGGTATCGCAGCGCGAAGGTCTGGGCGAGGCGAACCATCGCGTCATAGACGGACTGATCGCCATGCGGGTGGTACTTACCGATCACATCGCCGACGACGCGCGCGCATTTCTTGTAGCCGCTCGCCGGATCGAGCTTGAGCAGCCGCATCGCCCAGAGCAGCCGGCGGTGCACCGGCTTGAGCCCGTCGCGAACGTCGGGCAGCGAGCGCGCGGTGATCGTGGACAGCGCGTAGACGAGATAGCGCTCCGAAAGCGCGCTATCGAAGGGGACGTCGGTAGGGCCGGACGGGTCGACCAGTTCGGTATCGAGAGTCATCGCAGGAGGAGATAGCAGGGAGTAGCCCGCAAGGCCAAGCCGATGTTCACTGCGCGTTCCCGCCGGTCAGGCGGGGTCGGGTGCCACGAAAGCGGCCATCGGATCATTGCGCGCCAGATGCGCAATTTCGCCGAGCAACCAGTCGCGAAAGGCGCGGATCTTGGGGAGGTTGCGCTTGGCCTCGGGATACATCAGCCAGAAGCTGTTTCGATACATGGCATAGTGTGGAAGCGGCTGGACGAGCAGTCCGGCATCGATCGCCGGCTGCCACATCGGTGGGCTGAGGATCGCCAGCCCGTGCCCGGCGATCGCAGCATTACCGTCGAGCACCTGCGAGTCGAAGCGGATCCCAGACGCCTGGCCGCGATCGACTCCATCGCCCAGCGCCACGCCGAACCACAGATCCCACCAATCGTCCTCCGGCGAGATACGCGGCAGGCGCAGCAGATCGGCGGGCGCCTCGACGTGCGTATGCTGGGCCAGGAATGCAGGGCTGGCGAGCGGGGTCACCGTCATTCGCATCAGGAAATGCGCGCAAAGCCCGGGCGTCGCTCCGCTCGCGCCGCGCAGCGCAAGATCGGCGTCGCCACCGGCCAGATCGACCAGTTCGTCACTGACCAACAGCCGCACCGCGAGCTCGGGCCGCAGCAGCTGGAACGCCCCCAGCCGTGCCGCCAGCCAGTTGGTGGCGAGGGTACGTGGCGCGGCGATGGTCAGCACGCTCTCGGATTCGGTCCGCACCGAGGCGAAGGCATCGCCCATCGCGTCGAACGCCCCGGTGACCTGTGGCGCGATGCGCCGGCCGAGGTCGCTCAACACCACGGCGCGCCCCTGCCGCGCGAACAGCGCCGCGCCCAGCCGCTCCTCGAGCAGCTTGATCTGATAGCTCACCGCCGCCTGGGTCATTCCCAGTTCCTCGGCGGCGCGGGTGAAATTGCCGTGGCGTGCGGCTGCCTCGAACACGCGGACAGCGGCGAGCGGGGGGATCTGGCGCATGCGAACCAATAAGCTGTACTTATTTATCAAGTCCAACGATTTGTTGGCGCGCCGCCGCTGTCGGGCGCACATGGCAGGGGCTGCCGCAGAGGGCAGGCTCGAAGGAAACGACCATGCTGATCATCCTCTCCGCACTCGCCGCGCTCGCCACCCCCGCCCCTCAGGCAGTGGGACCGCAGCGTCCGCCATCGCTGCAGGTTCGCCATGCCGATCTCGATCTCTCGCGCCCGGAAGGTCGGGCAACCCTCGATCGTCGCATCTCCCGTGCTGTGAAGAAATTGTGCGCGGATGAAGTGACGGGCCGGCACATCAAGTCGCTGACCGGCTTGCGCTGCCGTTCCGAATCGCTCGCTCGAACCGCGCCCCTGCGCAACCGCGCCGTCGCTGCGGCAACCCTTTCGGCCCGCTTCGCGACGGCGGACCGGACCGGCTTTTCGAAACCCGCCGGCTCCCGATAGCCTCGCTCGGCGGCAACCTGCGAGCGGCCTTGCCGCTCGCCCTTTTCCCACAAGCCTAACTGATGGAACCCGTTTCTCGAAAAAGGAGAAGGCACCATGTCCAAGGATTATGAAAGCTCCGTCTGGGCCCAACACCATGCCGATCTGAGCGGCGGGATCGCTCACTTCTTTGGCGATATTCTCCAAGCATTCGAATGCCTTGTCGCGATCGAGTTCGACGCCCCCTGGGAACGGCACGGGAGCTAGCACGCAATCCCAGAACAGGCATTGCCACATTCTTGCCCAAATTGTGGCAAGAATGTGGCTTGACGCTTTCCCACGCATGTGATGGCATATCATCCTCATTGCAGGAGAATGCCCATGCGTGCCTTCACTCCCCAGCATCTCGTCGCCGTTGCCGCCGCGGCATCGCTTGCCGCCTGTTCCGCCAATGACGGCAATTCGGGGCGAACCGAGCAGTCCGATGTTCCCACCGCGGCCGAGTCGGTCGTCACCGAAGTTCCGGCCCAGCAAGCGCGGGTGGCGCAGAAGCCGGGGGCAGAGACGCCGCCTAAGCTCCCCGTCTCGCTCCCCAAGCTCACTTATGCCTATGCCCTTTCCTACCTCCTCCCCGGCGACAAGATCGCCGCCGCACAGGACGCGCATCGCGACCTGTGCGAGGAGATGGGACCAGCGCGCTGCCAGTTGCTCGGGCTCGAACGCGGCGTCGGCGAGGAACAGGCGAGCAACGCCAAGCTCAAGCTTCGCGTCGCCACTGCCGAGGCTCGCCGCTTTCAGGTGCTGCTAGATCACGAAGTGACCGAGGCCGGCGGCCGTCCCGAGAATGCCAACATCGCCACCGACGAGGTTTCCAAGCAGATCGTCGACACCGAAGCGCGCATCCGCCAGCGCGAATTGCTCGTCGCGCGGCTTACCGAACTGCTCCGGAAGCGAACCGGCCGGACCGCCGACCTGCTCGACACCGAGCGCAGCGTCGCGCAGGCGCAGGAGGAACTCGATCAGGCGCGCGGCTGGCTGGGTGAGCTCAAGGGCCGTGTCGCCATGTCCGAGTTCGAGATCCGCTATGCCGCGATCGTCCCCACTGCCTCGGCGCAGAACCTCGGCACCTATCTCGGCGAGGCGGCACAGGGCTCGGGCGCGGTGTTCACCGTCGGCCTGCGCTTCTTCCTGTCGCTGGCGATCTACCTGCTACCCTGGCTCACCCTCGCCGCGCTGCCGGTGCTGGCATACCGCACACTGCGCCGCCGCCGGGTGGCGGCCAGCGAGGCGTAATCCGGCATCATAGCCCTCTCCCCATCGGGGAGAGGGTTGGGAGAGGGGCATAACGTGCGCGTCCTCCCCAATCGATCGGCATCAAGCCGCACTGCCCCTCTCCCCCCGCCCTCTCCCCGATGGGGAGAGGGAGACGCCCTCCCCTTTCTAGACATCAGCAATTCTTCACCCAGTTGCCTTGCTGAAGATTGTGATGTTGTATCGTTACATAATGAAGGAGAGGATGGCATGCGCAGGCGGTTCATCATGGTCCTGTCAGGCGGCGCTGCCGCGCTGGTCGTACTCAGCGCGTGCCTGATGCTGATCCAGACCAGCCGATCCGGCCGCGAGATGCAGGCTCCGCCGCTCGAACTGTCATCGATGGCCGTGGAGGAACCGCCGGCAATGGCGGCCCCGCCCCCGTCCGCGTCCCGAAACGTCCCGGCTTCCCCGAGCATGGCCTTGATCCCCGCCCCGCCCCGCGAAAGCGGCGCCGCTTCCGAGATCGCTCCCGCCGATCCGATCGCGGTCAGCGTGCCCCAGCTCGCTTACGCCTATCGCCTGGGCTTCCGCCTCGCCGGCCCGCGAATCGCCGACGCGCAGCAGGCGCATCTCGCGCTCTGCCGGGACGCGGGGCCCGCACGTTGTCAGCTCATCGCGATGCGCAACGGCAATTCGGACGAAGGCTATGCCAACGCCAACCTCCAGCTCCGTGTCGCGAGCAGCATCGCGCAGCGCTTCCGCGACGATCTGGCTAGGACAATCGCTGCGGCGGGCGGCCGCGCAGTCGAGACCACGATCACAGCCGACGATGTTTCGAAGGACATGGTCGATACCGAGGCACGAATCCGCCAGCGCGAGATCCTCGTCGCCCGGCTGACCGGGATGCTGCGCAACCGCCAGGGCCGCGTCGCCGAGCTGGTCGAGGCCGAGCGCAGCGTCGCCGCGGCGCAGGAAGAGCTCGACCAGGCCAAGGGCTGGCTCGGCCAGTTGCGTACCCGCGTCGCGATGTCGCAGTTCACGATCACCTACACGCCCGCCACCGCGATCGAGCCGACGCCGCGCGAACCCTCGGGCCGGCTCGGCGACGCGGTGGTCGCATCCGCGGCGGCGGTTTATGCCGTTGGCCGCAACCTGCTGATCGTACTGATCTTCCTTACTCCCTGGGCGCTGATCTTCGGCGCCGGCGTCCTGCTCGTTCGGCGCTGGTACAGCCGGAGGCCGCCCCCACCCGCCGAAGCGTGATTGCACCGCAACACGCCGTGCTTTATAGGCCCGGACCTTCCACGGCCCCGGCAGCCGTGCGGTCCTTTGCCGCACCGCCGGGGCCACGCTTTTCATGGGGTACAAGCCGACATGGCACGCCGCCGTCAGATCTACGAAGGCAAGGCAAAGATCCTCTACGAGGGTCCGGAGCCGGGTACGCTGATCCAGTATTTCAAGGACGACGCGACGGCGTTCAATGCCCAGAAAAAGGGCACGATCAGCGGCAAGGGCGTGCTCAACAACCGCATCTCCGAGCATGTCTTCACGCTGCTCGCCGGGATCGGCATCCCCACGCACTTCATCCGCCGGCTCAACATGCGCGAGCAGTTGATCCGCCAGGTAGAGATCGTCCCGATCGAAGTCGTGGTGCGCAACGTCGTCGCCGGCAGCCTCGCCAAGCGCCTCGGCATCGAGGAGGGCACCCCCCTCCCCCGCACGATCGTCGAATATTACTATAAGGACGACGCGCTCGGCGACCCGATGGTCACCGACGAGCATATCCTCGCCTTCGGCTGGGCCGCGCAGGAAGAGCTGCACGACATGGCCGACATGGCGATCCGCGTGAACGACTTCCTTTCGGGACTGTTCGCCGGGATCGGCATCCGCCTGGTCGACTTCAAGCTCGAGTTCGGCCGCATCTGGGACAATGACTACGCCCGGATCATCCTCGCCGACGAGATCAGTCCCGATGGCTGCCGCCTGTGGGACATCGCCTCGGGCGAGAAGCTCGACAAGGACCGCTTCCGCCGCGATCTTGGCGGGGAAGTTGAAGCCTATCAGGAAGTCGCCCGCCGCCTTGGCCTGCTCCCCGAAGGCGACGCCGATTCCGCGGTGCTCGACCTCGAAAGCCACCGCAAGCGCCGCGGCAAGTAAGCAGGGCCGGCTACGGCACATAAGGGGCGCGGAGGGCATCTTCCGCGCCCCTTTTCCGTATCCGCGCGGCTATTTCCGATTGCGAGACTCGGTCCACCCGGCCATAGGGCTGCCCTCATGAAACTCCGCATCATCGTCAGCCTGAAGAACGGCGTGCTCGACCCCCAGGGCAAGGCCATCCAGCACGCGCTCGCAGGCCTTGGCTTCGAAGGCGTCGACGACGTCCGCGCCGGCAAGATCTTCGAGCTCGACGTCGCCGACGACGCGAGCGACGAAGCGATCGACGAGATGTGCCGCAAGCTGCTCGCCAACACCGTGATCGAGAACTACCGGGTCGAAAAGCAATGAAGACCGCGGTCATCGTCTTCCCCGGCTCTAATTGCGACCGCGACATCGCGACCGCGCTCGAGGACGTGACCGGCACCGCCCCGGCGATGGTCTGGCACGGCGAGAGCGAACTGCCTTCGGGCATTGGCCTGATCGCGCTACCGGGCGGCTTCTCTTATGGCGATTACCTGCGCTGCGGCGCGATCGCGGCACGTTCGCCGGTGGTCCGCGCGGTGGTCGAGGCGGCCGAGCGCGGCGTCCCGGTAATCGGCATCTGCAACGGCTTCCAGGTGCTCACCGAGACCGGGCTGCTCCCCGGCGCACTGATGCGCAATTCGGGATTGAATTTCGTCTGCCGCAACGTCGCGCTCACCGTCGACAACAGCCAGTCGATCTTCACCAGCGGCTATCAGGCCGGCGAGACGATCACCGTCCCCGTCGCGCATCATGACGGCAATTACTTCGCCGATGCCGCGACGCTCGACGCGCTCGAAGGCGAAGGCCGCATCGCCTTCCGCTATGCCGAGGACGTCAACGGCTCGGCGCGCAATATCGCCGGTGTGCTCAACAAGGCCGGCAACGTGCTCGGCATGATGCCCCACCCCGAGCGCCGCATCGAAGCCGCGCATGGCGGCACCGAGGGCCGCCGCCTGTTCGAGGGACTGCTCGAAGCCGTCGCCTGATTTCGGCCTGCCGGGCGTTTGGCGCGCTTGGTCTTCCAGGTACTAGAATACACCTCACAAGCGTCGCGCATTTGTGCGAGGGTGCCGCTTACATCAAGGGGAGCCGATCATGAACGACGCGAGCACCGCATGGCCCGCCTTGCCCTATCCCGATTGGGCGGAAACATGCGCCGCGCTCCATCGCTGGACGCAGATCGTCGGCAAATACCGGCTGGCGCACACGCCCTGGGTTAATCACTCTTGGCACGCCACGCTCTACATCACGCCGCGCGGCCTGACGACTGGGCCGATCTCGGACGGCCCCCTCCCCATTACCCTGAGCTTCGATCTCCGCGCGCACGCGCTGATCGGCGAGACACCCCACCAACGCGAGCAGTTCGCGCTGGAAGCGATGTCCACTGCCGACTTCCTGGAAAGGACTACCGCGCTCGTCGATCGGCTCGGCGGCCGCATGGACATCCACGGCACGCCGAACGAAATTCCCGATGCGAGGCCCTTCGCCGAGGACCGCGCGCCGCGCCCCTATGACCGCGAGGCGGTTGAGCGGTTCCACACTGCGCTCACGCATATCGAGCGCGTCTTTCAGCAGTTCCGTACCGGTTTCCTCGGCAAGGTCTCGCCCGTGCATTTGTTCTGGGGCTCGTTCGACGTCGCCGTCACGCGCTTCTCGGGCCGCGGCGCGCCGCCGCATCCGGGCGGCGTGCCCGGCCTCCCCGACGACGTGACGCGAGAGGCCTATAGCCACGAGGTTTCCTCCGCCGGATTCTGGCCCGGCGGCGGCGGTGTCGACGAGCCGATGTTCTATTCCTACGCCTATCCCACGCCTCAAGGCTTTTCCGAGCGGTCCGCCGCCCCCGCCGCTGCCCGCTTCGACTCCAGGCTCGGCGAGTTCCTGCTATCCTATGAGGCAGTACGGACCAGCGCCGACCCCGAAGGCGAACTGATGCGCTTCCTCCAGTCGACGTACGAAGCGGCGGCGGACCTGGCCGGATGGGATCGCGCCGCGCTCGAATGCGCCACCGGCATCCCTCGCAAGCCGCGCGCGGTGTCGGCGGGCTAGGTACCCGCCCCGGCTAGAGGTGCGCCTCCAGCCACGCCTTGATGTCCCCCATCACTTCCTCCTTGCCGATATCGGCAAGCAGGTCGTGATAATGATCCTGGTAGAGCTTGAGCGTCTTGTCCGCCGATCCGGCGGTCTCATGGAAGAACACGCTGCCCTCGCACACCGTCGCCTTGTCCGCAGTGCCGTGCAGGATGAGTATCGGCAGCGTAATCGTTGGGAATTCCGCCCGTAGCCGCTCGTCGGCACGCACCAGCGCCGCCACCGTCGCCGCGGGCTGGGTCTCGTCCTTGATATACGGATCGGCATTGAGTGCGGCGACCGCGGCCGGATCGCGCGAAAAGTCCTCGTTCTTGAGCTTGAGCACCGCAAGCCGGGGAGCGATGTGGCTCAACCCCTTGATCGCAGCGAGCGCGAAGCCGGGCGCCGGCACCTGGAACGCGAAGCTCTCGCAGATGAACCCGTCGATCTCGGCCTGGTGGTCGAGCACATAGCTCGCCGAGGTCACCCCGCCTGCGCTGTGCCCGAGCAGGAAAACCTTCAATCCGGGGAACCGCGCCTTGGCAATCCCGATCGTCCCGGCGACGTCGGCGACATACTCGGCGATGTCCTCGACATAGAAGCGTTCGCCCTGCGAACGCCCCCGCCCACGCAGGTCGAGCGCGAGCACGGCATAGCCGGCATCGACGAACTGCTCGGCCGCCCAGAGATACTGTCCACCATGCGAGTTGACGCCGTGGCAAATGACCACCACCGCGCGGGGCTCACCCCCAGGCTGCCAAGTCCGGTAGAAAATCTTCACCCCGCCCGCACTCGCGAATGTCGCTTCCTCGGCAGCCATGCAGTCCTCCCGTCAATGACAGCGACAGACTGTTCCGAAACTGCAAGGACATGCAAGTGCGCAGATTGCACAGCGCCGCAGCGCATCAGACCCGCGTGGCGAAGGGCGTGAAATTCGTGCCCTCGTCATAGACGTCGACGCCCTCGCGCCGCTTGAGGAAGCCGACCACCGCATAGGTCACCGGCGTCAGCAACACTTCCCAACCGACCTTGAGCGCCCATTGCGTGAACAGCACCTGCACCACCAGCTCGGTGGTCCAGCCCTCGGCGCCCCAGAAAGCGAGCGGGTAGAAGATCAGGCTGTCGATCGCCTGCCCCGCGAAGGTCGATCCGATCGTGCGGGCCCACAGCATCCGTCCCCGGGTCCACAGCTTCATCTTGGCGAGAACATAGGAATTGACCAGCTCGCCCGCCCAGAAGGCACAGACCGAGGCGAGCACGATCCGCGGCACCTGTCCGAAGATCGTCTCGTACGCCGCCTGGTTGCCCCAGCTTGGCGCCGGCGGCAGCGCGACGACAACCCACGACATCAGCGCCATGAACAGCACCGCGCCGGTCCCCGCCCAGATGACGCGGCGCGCGCGCGCATACCCATAGACCTCGGTCAGCACGTCGCCGATCACATAGGAAAGCGGGAAGAACAGGATTCCCGCGCCGAACGGCCAATAGCCCAGGCCGGGCAGCCAGACCTGCGCGACCTTGCCCGCACCGAGCACGTTGGAGAGCAGCAGGATCGCGACGAACGCTGCCATGACGAAGTCGTAATAGCGGAAATGCCCGCCTGCCACGGCATGCGCGGCGACCTGTGCCGGTCGTTCAGCCCCCTCGCTCATGAACGATGTATGATGCCGGTTTCGCCGCCGCGCAATCCGTGGCAGAGGCATGCCGCGCGCGCCCGTAGCTCAGCTGGATAGAGCACATGCCTTCTAAGCCTGTGGTCGTTGGTTCGAATCCAACCGGGCGCGCCAGTTACTTCCCGTCCTTGCGGCCTCCGCGCCAATAGAGCAGCCCCGCGACGATCGCGGCAGAGCCGATGCCGACCGCGGCGCCGATGCCGAGCTGGCGGGCGTTGGGGCCGTTGCCACGGCGCTGCTTGGCGGCCGCCATCTCGCGGACAATCGCGACCGTCTCATTGTCCTCGACATGATCGTGGGGCGGTTCCTCGACCGGATAGGGGGACTGGTTCTCGGCGGGGATAGGCGGCTTCTTGCTCATGGTCTTCCTTCTGATGCGCCATGCTTCAACGAGCCGCTAATGCGGCGGTTGCGTGGTCGGTTGCAAGCCGCACGCTACGTCGAGCAGGATGCCGCAGTCGCCGAATATGCGCCTCGTCGACAGCCGGCACCGGCTCATCGTCGTCCTGGCAACCTAGATCAGCCGTGCCCGTTCGGCGGCCGGGGCAACGAGGAGTTGCAAAAATGCGAAACATGAAACTGATGCTGCAGGGCGCGGGTATCGCCGCGCTGTTGATGGCGACGCCGTCGCTCGCGCAGAGCCGGATCGACCGGGCGCGCACCGCCGTCGCAGAAGCCACCGCCAAGGTCGAGGCGGCGGAGAAAGCCGGCGCGACGACCCATGCCTCCGAGGCGATGGGACGCGCCCAGGAATCGCTGCGCGTCGCCCGCGATCAACTCGCCCGCGACCATCGCGATTCGACGATCCAGGAAGCCCGCCGCGCCTCGAGCCTTGCCGATCAGGCGCTAGAGGAAGCCGAAGTGCACAAGAGCCAGGCAGTTTCGGCCGAGCGGGACGCGCGGCTGAACGCCGAGGCCGTCGCCAATGCCGAGGCCAGCGAGCGCGTCGCTGCGCAGGAGGCCGCGGCTTCGGCCGAGGCGCGCGCTGCCCAGGCGCAGCAGGCCGCTGCTAATTCGGCTGCCGCCGCCGAAGCGGCGGCCGCCCGCGCCGCCGCTGCGCAGCAGCAGGCGAGTACGGTCACCACGGTCGAGCAGACCACCGCCCCGGCGCGGACCTATTCGAGCGCGCGCAAGAAGACCACGGTCCGCAAGACCACCCGCAAGGCTTCGCCTGCGCCGACCGCGACGACCACCACCACGACGACGGTCGAGACGGGTCCGAACTGAGCCTAACGCGCGCCGCGGCGCCCCGGCCCTGCCGGGGCGTCGTCGCTCATCGTGAGCACGTCATAGGCTTCGCCGCCCAGATTGCGCGTTTCCGCGACCAGCAGCGGTGCCGTTGGGTTGTAACTGGTGGTCACCGTGCGCAGGCTGCGGGTGTCCGCGATGAGCAACGGCTCGACAGGCGCAGCGAACGGCGCGTCCGAGATGTCATCGACGATCCGCACCGTGCCGCCCTTGGCGGTCAGGTCATAAAGCTGACGGGCGAATTCGCGCGGCAGGCGAATGCACCCATGCGACGCGGGATAGCCCGGCAGCGGGCCGGCATGGAGCGCGATCCCGCCCCAGGTGAGCCGCTGCATATGCGGCATCGGCGCATTGCTGTAGAGATTGGAGCGGTGGAACACCTTCTTCTCGAGGATGGTGAATTCGCCGAGCGGCGTTTCATAACCCGGCGCGCCGGTCGACACCGTCGTGATGCCGACCAGCCGATCGCCGCGATAGACCAGCGCCTGTTGCTGCCGGATCGCGATGACGAGGCGTACCGGCGCCGCCGCACTCGTGCCGGCCTTGACCAGTTCGGGGGTCTCGAACCAATGCGACTGGCCGGGCTTGAGACTGCGGATCGCCGAGTGATCGGCCGCAACCAGCGGCTGCGCCGTCGCCGGCGAAGCGCATCCGAACGCCACTCCCACGATCACAAGCGCCATGCGCGCGCCAAGGTTCATGACCGATATTCCTTTTGTCGCGGGATGCCCGCCCCACCTTCTTAAAGGTTTGTTAACCTAATTCGGCGCCGCGCGCGAATCGCTTCAACCCGTGCGACTTTGTTCCGTCGCGGGCGCTCGACTCGATGAAATGGGCAGCGATTGCGGTGAGTTGCCGGCAACGGGCCGGACGTTACCCCATATGAAAGATAAGCTCTGGTACAACGACAGAGCACAACGGGTAGCGGGTGGCTTAGTGACGCAAATTCTCGATTCGGTGCAGACGCGCCGCACGCTGATGCGGTCGGCGCTTGTGATGGCCAGCGGTGCCGTGGTCTCGGCCTGCGCGACCAGGACCTTGAACCTGGCAGCCGCACCGGCTCCGATCGTTCCGGTTCCACAGCCTTCGCCGATCCCCGCAGCGCCCCAGGTCGTCAAGTCGACGCGCACCGCGCCTGGCAATATTCGCCCGGAATTGTTCAAGCGTGCCATCGCGGCGCTCGACCGGCATTCGGTACGCATCGCCTCGCACGATCGCATCGCGATCGCCGATTTCGCCACGCCCTCGCATCGCCCGCGCTTCCACATCGTGAGCCTGGGCAGCGGCGAAGTGCAGAGCTACCTCGTCGCGCACGGCATCGGATCGGATCCCGAGCATACCGGGCTGCTTCACAGCTTCTCGAACGCCGTCAATTCGGAAGCCACCAGCGAGGGCGCATTCCTGACCTCAGATTATTATGTCGGCAAGCATGGCGATTCGCAGCGCCTGCTTGGGCTCGATCCGACCAACAACAATGCGTTCGATCGGGCGATCGTCGTGCACTCGGCCTGGTATTCGAATGCCGACATGATCGCCAAGCACGGCAAGCTCGGCCGCAGCCAGGGCTGCTTCGCGGTCGGCGAGCGCGAACTCGCCAAGGTGTTCGAGCGGCTCGGCCCGGGCCGGATGATCTACTCCGCCAAGGTCTGATCCTTCCCCACCCGCGTTATCATCCCACGCCCTCGGCCATGCGCCGGGGGCGTTTTGCTACGCGGTACAGAGAGCGCAGTGCGACGTTCGCCCGACAAAGCAAAACCGCCCCCGCCGCGGCCGAGGCCGGGCGGAGGCGGTTCCGATAGCAAGGCTCCGTTTTTAGAACGACGCCCAGTCGCTCGTGGCGGTTTCGGCCATCGCCGTCACCGGGAGTGCCTTGACCGGCGAGACATAGGCCTTGCCCTTCGCCGAACTCGCCGTCGGGCGTGTGCGCGGCGCTGCCGGCTCGCCGCCGACATTGAACTTCGATGCCTGCTCGCTCAGCACCGAGATTTCGACATTGAGGTTGCGCGAGGCAGCCGAGGTTTCCTCGACCATCGCGGCATTCTGCTGGGTCGACTGGTCCATCGTCCCGATCGCGACGCTGATCTGGGTGATCGCGGTCGACTGGGCCTGGTTGTCGGTCGCCATCTGGCCGAGCAGGGTGTGAACTTCGCTGACATCGCCCGCGATGTTGGCGAGTGCGCCATCGACCTTCTGGACCATCTCCACCGCAGCGACGACTTCGTTCTGCGTCGCGGTGAGCTGGTCGCGCGCGCGACCGGCTTCTTCCTCCGCGCGCATCGCCAGCGCCGAGACGAGATCGGCGACGACCGCGAAGCCACGGCCCGCCTCGCCGGCGCGGCCGGCTTCGACCGCGGCGTTCATCGCGAGGACTCGCGTCTGGAAGGCGATCTTGTCGAGGCCTTCGATGACGCTGTCGATGCCCTTGGCCGAATCCGCCACGCGAGTCATCGCCTGGACCGCGTCGTCGGTGATAGCGCGGCCTTCGGATACGGTGCCGATCGCGCCGTCCGCACGGCCGACGGTGCGGGTGGCGGCTTCGGCGGTCGCCTTGAGGCGGCCGTCCATCTGCGCCACCGCGGCCGAGGTCTCTTCGAGGCTCGCGGCATTGGCTTCGGTGCGACGCGCCAGTTCCTCGGAGGCCTGGGCGATCTCGCCCGATCCGGTACGGATCGACACCGTCGCTTCGGTCACTGCGCCGATCAGCGTACGCAGGCTGCCCAGCGCGTCGTTGAAGTTGGTCTTGAGCTGTGCATAGCCGGCCGGGAAGTCGGCAGTGATCACCGCAGTGAGATCGCCATTGGTCAGCGCATCGAGCCCGTCGCGCAGCGACGACGTCACGACCTGCTGCTCGGCGGCGGCACGCGCGTCGGCCTCGGCACGGTTGACGGCGGCAATACGGAACATCTCGACCGACTGGGCGACTTCGCCCAGTTCGTCGCTGCGCGAGCGATGCGGCACGACTGCATCGCCACCCTCGGCAAGCGTCTTGGTCGCAGTCGACAGCTCGGCCATAGGCGTCGAGACGGTGCGGGTGATCAGGCGCCAGATGCCGAACAGCGCGCTCAGGCCGAAGGCCGAAAGCAGGATGACGAAGAAGAAGGCGCGCGACGCATAGTCCTGGCCCTTCTCGTTATTGTCGTGCGCGCGCTGCTTCTGCAGTGAGACCAGCCCCTCGGCAGCCTCGAGCGCCTTGGTGGAGACGTTGCGGCCCTCCCCCTTGACCAGCGGCAGCGCCGCGGCGACGCCCTGGCGGTGCTTGGTCTCGAAGATGCGCGCATTGACCTCGTCGAGCTTCGCGACCTGGGCCTTCAGTGCTTCGACCTGCGGCGTGAACTCGCCCGCAAGCGGCTCATAGTCCTTGATCGCAGTGGCCAGCGTCCCCTTGTTCTTCTCGAGCCTCGCATCATAGCCCGCCTCTTCCTCGGCGGAGCTTGCGTTCATCTGAGACCAAATGATGATGCGATGCTCGCGCAGCGCCGACATCAGGCGCCCCAGCGCCTCGGTTCCTGCGATGCCGCGCTCGACGTGCCGGGTGGCGATCGCTCCCATCTCGGACATGGCGAGCATCCCCGCGCCGGCAACACTCGAAAGGACAAGGCCAATGATCGCGAAGGAGACGAGCATCTTCGTCGACAGGCGCCAGCTGTTGAACGTTTGTATCACGGAAATCGCATCCTGAGATTATGTGTGAACATCGGCGAGCGCGAACGCCCGTCAGACACTTTATAGGTTAACCATAGTGATCTAGTTGCAATGCCGCGTACTTTTAGAGTCAAATCAAATATGTCTGGTGTGTTTCACTATAGGCAGACTCCACATCTTCTCGGCTCAACTGCACAAGACCATCAACCGGCGCGTGATTTGATCTTTGTTGACGAAGAGCAGTCTGTCGCGGCGCCGTGCGCCAAATTCGCAGCGACCCGCCGGCACCACGCCGGGTTGGCATCCGCCCCCGCAGCAGACTAGGACTCCTTGCATGACCGAAACGCTGCCGGAGGCGCTGTGATGGCGAAGTCCCATCCCTTCTTTGCACTGCATCGCCAGGGGATGATCCGCGCGGGCGTCTGCACGCCTTTGGTCACCGTCGCCGATCCCGCGGCGAACGCGGCATCTGCGATCCAACTCGCGCAGCAGGGCGACGCCGCGGGTGCCGACCTGCTCGTCTTCCCCGAGCTCAACGTCACCAGCTATGCGATCGACGACCTGCACCTGCAGGACGCGATCCTCGACGCGACCGAAGCCGGCATCGCCGCGATCGTCGCGGCGAGCGCCAAGCTCAAGCCGGTGCTGCTCGTCGGCGCCGCGCTGCGCCGCAACGGGCGGCTGTACAATTGCGCGGTGGCGATCGCGCGCGGGCGCGTCCTCGGCGTGGTGCCCAAGCTTTATCTGCCCAATTACCGCGAATATTACGAGAAGCGCTGGTTTGCCTCGGGGCTTGGCCTGACGGGGCTCGACATCACCCTCGCTGGGCAGACCGTGCCGTTCGGCGCCGACCTGGTCTTCGCCGCGAGCGACCTCGACGACTTCGTCTTCCATATCGAGATCTGCGAGGACTATTGGGCGCCCACCCCGCCCTCGACCGAAGGCGCGCTCGCCGGCGCGCTGGTGCTGTGCAACCTCTCGGCCTCGAACATCGTCGTCGGCAAGGGCCGCGAGCGCGAGCTGCTCTGCGCGGCACAGTCGGCACGCACGCTCTCGGCCTATCTCTATTCGGCGTCGGGGCCTGGCGAGAGCACCACCGACCTCGCCTGGGATGGCCAGGGGCTGATCTACGAACAGGGCGAACTGCTAGCCCGCTCGGAACGCTTCGAGCTGACGACCGAGATCGTCTATGCCGATTTGGACCTCGAGCGGCTGCGGCTCGAGCGGCTGCGCAACGGCACCTTCAACGACGCAGCGCGCCACGCCGGCCATCCCGAGACGCGCTTCCGCCGCATCGGTTTCGAGCACCAGCCCGACTTCGCCGACCGCGGGCTGATCCGCCCGCTGCGCCGCTTCCCCTTCGTCCCCAACACGCCCTCGCGGCTCGAGGAGGATTGCTACGAGGCGTTCAACATCCAAGTGGAGGGGCTGCGGAAACGTCTCGACGCCACCGGCAGCAAGCATCTCGTCATCGGGGTGTCGGGCGGGCTCGACTCGACGCATGCGCTGATCGTCGCATGCAAGGCGATGGACCGGCTCGGCCGTCCCCGCGCCGACATTCTCGGATTCACCATGCCCGGTTTCGCCACCGGCGAGGCGACCAAGGCCAATGCCTGGGCACTGATGCGCGCGTTGGGCGTAACCGGCGACGAGATCGATATCCGCCCGGCCGCTCGCCAGATGCTGGGCGACCTCGGCCACCCCTTCGCCGAGGGAGAGCCGGTCTATGACGTGACCTTCGAGAACGTCCAGGCGGGCCTGCGCACCGACTATCTGTTCCGCCTCGCCAACCAGCGCGAGGGGTTCGTGCTCGGCACTGGTGACTTGTCGGAACTCGCTCTGGGCTGGTGCACCTATGGGGTGGGCGACCAGATGAGCCATTACGGCATCAATGCCGGCGTGCCCAAGACGCTGATCCAGTATCTCATCCGCTGGACTGTCCAGACCGACCAGTTCACCGGGGATGCCGCGGCGACGCTAAGCGCGATCCTGGATACCGAGATCTCGCCGGAACTCGTCCCCGCCGATGCCGAGGGCAGGATGCAGAGCACCCAGGACCGCATCGGGCCCTATGAACTCAACGACTTCTTCCTGCATTACGTGGTCCGGCATGGCCTGCGGCCGTCGAAGATCGCCTTCCTCGCCTGGCACGCCTGGCGCGACTGCGAAGCGGGGCGCTGGCCGATCGACTTCCCGGAAGCCGGCCGCAACGCCTACGACCTCGAGACCATCGCCTTGTGGCTCGAGCGTTTCCTGTTCCGCTTCTTCCAGACGAGCCAGTTCAAGCGATCGGCGATGCCCAACGGGCCCAAGGTATCGGCCGGCGGCGCGCTCAGCCCGCGCGGCGACTGGCGCGCGCCTTCGGACAGCGTGGCGACGGCGTGGATCGCGGAATTGCGGAAAGCGCTGCCCTAGCGGGTACGACATCCAATTCCCCCCTCCTGCAAGGGAGGGGTTAGGGGGTGGGTTTAGCCTCGGGCGAGGCTTGATGCCTCGACCGTGGCTGTTCTGCCGAACCGTTCGATGAGTCTTTAGTAAGCGCGCGGACGCGCGCACCCACCACGGCCCCTCCCTTCAGGGACGGGAATCCCCAGCACGCCCTAGCGGCGCAGCAGGCCGACGGCCTTGCGCAGCAGTTCCTGGGCCTCGAAGGGCTTCCACAGCACCACCACTTGCGGGCCGGTGAGCGAATCGAGTTTCTCCGAATCGGCATAGCCGGTGACCAGAATCACGGGCAGGTTGGGGTGTTCTTCGCGCACCTTGCGGACGACATTGGCACCGGTGAGCCCCGGCATGGCGAAGTCGACCACCAGAAGATCGGGCTTCAGCCGCCGGACGAGCTCGATCCCGGCATTGCCCTCGGCCGCTTCCTCGACTGTCGCGCCCGCCGACATCAGTGTGTCGCGCAGCGAACCACGGACCTGCGCATCGTCATCGACCAGCGCGATTGTGCAACGCGACAGGTCGATCCGCGCATCCGACCGGGAATCGTCGCCGACGACGCGCCGCGGCTGCGTGGTGGCGATCCGCAGGAACAAGGTGATCGACGTTCCCTCCCCTTGGACGCTCTCGATCGCGAGCGTGCCGCCGAAGCGCTGGATCATCGTCGAGGCCGCGGCGAGCCCCATGCCGGTGCCCTTGCCCTCGCCCTTGGTGGTGAAGAAGGGTTCCACCGCGCGCGCCTGGACCTCGGGCGGCATGCCGATCCCGGTGTCTGACAGGGTAAGCGCGGCATAGTCGCCCGGCGGCAGATCGCGCGCGACCGTCCCGCTGCGACGTTCGGCCGAGATGGTGAGCGTCCCGCCTTCAGGCATCGCATCGCGCGCGTTGAACGCGAGGTTGAGCATCGCCATTTCGAGCTGGAGGGGATCGACCTCGACATTGAGGCCCGGATCGATCCGCTCGATCTTCACCTGGCAGAGCGGGGCGACTGCGCGTTCGATCAGGTCCTTGACCCCGCCGACCAGCTCGCCGAGCCGCACCGCATCGAAATCGGCGCGGCGCTTGCTCGAAAAGGCGAGCAGCTGGCTGGTGAGCGAACGGCCGCGTTCGACTGCGTTGAGCGCGCTCGCGCTCCAGCCGACGACACGATCGATATCGTCGGGCTTGCGCGCGATCAGCTCGAGATTGCCCGCCACCGCCTGGAGCAGATTGTTGAAATCATGGGCGATGCCGCCGGTGAGCTGGCCCATCGCCTCGAGCTTCTGCGACTGGGCAAGAGCTTCCTCGAGCTCGCGGCGCTGCTCGACATGATGGCGCAGCTCGGCAAGCGCCGAGTCGCGCTCCTTCACCAGCGCTTCGAGCTCGGCATTCGCAGCAGTGAGTTGAGCGCGGGACGGCATCGAGATTACCCTGGAAACGAGCGGCCATAGCGCAGCCGCCGTCGCGATCGACGCGGCGGCGGCAACACCCTTAATGACTGTCTCCAACGCATAGAAAGGATGCCACAAAGTCAAGATGCTGATTAAATGTGCAACGCCGCCTGCCATCAAAAACGCGGCGAAACACCAGAATATCCACCCAAAAGCGAAGTCGCTGCGGCGGCGGATCAATACCGCAAGGCCCAGTGAGAGCGCGATATAGGCGACCGCAAGCACCGCGTCGGCAAGGATATTGCCCCACAGCAAATCGGACCGCCACGCCATCGATGCGCCGTGCGGCGCGTAGCTGCCGGTCGACGACGCAACCAGAAGGCTCAGCATCCAAGAATCCTATGCTGCGGACGTTGCCGCGATCCATCCCCTATAGGCCCGTTACCCGATTGTGACCCCTACGTAAAACGCCCGAGTAAGGGCGTATCAGAACGGTAAGGTTCGCCCCTCCGCCGCGCTCTGCCGCGCCAGCTCGATGATGCGCAGCCCGGCAACCGCATCGCCGGGAGAAACCGGCGCGGCGGTGTCTTGCGCGATCGCCTGGGCCACGCCCGAATAATAGCGCCGATAGTCGCCGCGCTCGGACGGGACCACCATGTGGCTGCCGTCGGGGGCGATCAGCGCGCCATAGGTCGCCGGATCCTCGACGCCGTGATCGGGCGCATCGGCGCGGGCACCGGCGCGAAGCTGCGCCTCCTGCGGATCGAGGCCATGCTTGACGAAGCTCGCCTTAGTGCCGTGCACCGCGAAGCGCGGGCGCGGCGCCGGGACGATCGCCGCGGAGGAGAGGATGGCGCGCATCCGGCCATAGTGCAGCGTCAGCTCGAAATAATCGTCGACCTGCGAGGCCTCGCGCTGCGCGCCGATATCGGCAGTGACCGAGCGCGGCGGCCCGAACAGCGCGAGCACCTGATCGACCAGATGCGGCCCGAGATCGATCAGCACGCCACCGCCCGGCCCCGCGGTCTCGCGCCAGCTGTCGCGCAGGCCGAGGCGGAAGCGATCCCAGCGCGCCTCGTAGAGCATGACCTCCCCGATGCGGCCCTGGTCGATCAGGCTGCGCAGCGTGAGGAAGTCGCTGTCCCAACGGCGATTGTGGAACACGCTGAGCACCCTCCCCTGCGCCGCGGCGAGCGCCTGCAGTGCCTCAGCATCGGCGACGTGGGTGGCGAAGGGCTTGTCGATCACGACATGCTTGCCCGCCTCGATCGCGGCGCGGGCCAGCGGGGCATGGGTATCGTTGGGGGTGGAGATCACCACCAGCTCGATCGCCGGATCGGCGAGCAGCGTGGCGGCATCGGGCACCACCTGCATGCTGGGATAGCGGTCGCGCACTTGTTCTGCGCGCGAGGTGACGATCGCGGCGAGTTCGAGTTCGGGGACGGCATCGACCAGCGGGGCGTGGAACGCCATGCCGCCCAGGCCATAGCCGATCAGTCCGGTGCGGATCATGCGAAGCTCCTTTGCAGCCCGCCATATAGGGACACGTTCCGCTCCGGACAGTCCGGAGCACAACTGGGCTAGATTGCGTATTTCGCCCGCTGCGGCCGGCTGAGCATGGCATTGGCTTCGTCGTCGCCGAGGAAGCGCTCGGCCTTGGGATCCCATTTGAGCCGGCGGCCGGTCTTCATCGCGGTCCAGTGGAGCAGGCAGGTCGAGCAGGCGCGGTGGCCGATCTCGGCGGGGGCGCTCAAGGGCACGCCGGTCCGAATCGCATCCAGCCAGTTGCGGTGCTGCTCGGGCACCTCGAGCAGATGGACTTCGTTGGGGCCGATCACGCTGGTCAGGATCTTGGGATCGCTCGCCTGGAGCGGCTCCATCGGCTTGGCGCCCGCGCTCGGATCGCTCGCGGTGACCGCGCCGCTGCGGGTGACGAAGATCCAGCCCTTGTCGCCGATGAACTTCACCCCGTTGGGCAGCGCGCCGGAGACTTTCATCGTCACGCCATTGGCGTAGCGCGCATGCGTCTCGAACGCGCCATGGACGTTCCACAGCCCGGACTTGGGGAATTCGGCCTTGCCCCAGATCTCGACCGGCCCCGAATGCTCCATGTCCATGCCCCAATGGGCAGTGTCGATATGGTGCGAGCCCCAGCCGGTGATCATCCCCGCGCCATATTGCTCGATGCGCAGCCAGCCCGGGCGATCCTCGAACGAATTCTGCGGATGCACGCCGATCTCGGTATAGGGCACCTCGGGCGTGGTGCCGAGCCAGGCATCGTAGTTCAGGTTGGACGGCACCGGCATCGGCGGCGCCTCCGGGCCCGAAGGATCGCCGGGCAAGCCCACCTCGACCTGGCGCAGCTTGCCGATGCGGCCATTGCGGACAAGCTCGCACGCACGGTGGAATTGCGGCCAGGGGTTTTGCGCGCGCTGCTGCGAGCCGATCTGCAGCAGCATGCCGCTCGCCTTGACCGCATCGGCCATCGTGCGGCCTTCGGAAATGGTCAGCGCGGCGGGCTTCTGCAGATAGACATGCTTCCGCGCACGGACGGCATGGACCGCCTGGGGCGAGTGGTGATGGTCCGGCGTCGAGATCAGCACGGCGTCGATCGACGTGTCGGCGAGCAGCTCGCGATAGTCGTGGAACATCCGCGTGCCCGAATAGGGCTTGCCGGTGCTCGCGGTATAGCGCGCATCGACCAGTTCCTTGCCGGCGCCCAGGCGGATCGTATCGACGTCGCACACCGCGACGATCTGCGCGTCGGCATGCTTGTGGATCTCGTGCATGTCGTGGCCGCGCGAGATCCGCCCCACTCCGATCGCGCCGATCGTGATGCGGTTGGACGGCGCGTTCTGGCCGAACACGCTGGCAGGCACGATCGCCGGGGCTGCGACGATGGCGCCGGTCTTGAGAATGCCGCGTCGGGAAAGCTGCATGATCTTCTCCTTCAGCCCAGCTTGGGCCGGGTGGCGTTCTTCTGGGCGGTCAGCACCAATTCGGCGGCGAGCAGCGCCTGGTCCTGGTCCTGCGCGACCGAGGTGCGCTCGACCACGTCGGTGACGAATTGCGGGCCGAAGGGCAAAGGCACCTTCGAGCAATCCACATAGCGCACGCCCTTGTTGTCGGTGAGGAACAAGTGGTTGCCGCCAGGGCGCCCGGCGACGTCGACATATTTCCGGAGTTCGATCGTCCCCTCGGTGCCGAGCAGGAACAGCCGGCCGTCGCCCCAGGTCGGCAGCCCGTCGGGCGTGAACCAGTCGACGCGGATATAGCCCGTGCCCCCATTGCCGGTAACGACCATGTCGCCGAAATCCTCGAACTTGGGCTTGTCGGCCCAATGAAGGTTGCCGGTCTGCGCGGCGACGACCTGCGCCGAGGTCGAGCCGGTATAATAGAGGAACTGGTCGGCCTGGTGGCTGCCGATATCGGTGAGGATGCCGCCATACCTGGCCTTGTCCCAGAACCAGTCGGGCCGGGTGGGCGCGCTGACGCGATGCGGCGCCAGGTTCACCGTCTGGATCACCTTGCCGATCGCGCCCTGCGCGACGAGTTCGCCCGCATATACGGCCGAGCGCACTTCGAGCCGCTCGGAATACATGATCGCGAACTTCTTGCCCGTCTCCTTGACCGTACGGCGGACCTCGGCAAGCTGCTCTAGGCTGGTGATCGAGGGCTTGTCGCCGAGATAGTCCTTGCCCGCGCGCATCGCCCGGATGCCGAGCGGCGCGCGCAGATCGGGGATCGGCGCGCCGATGATCAGCTGGATCGACTTGTCGCCGAGGATCTCGGCCTCGCTCTTGGCGATCTTCACGCCGTTGCCGTAGCGCTTGACGAAGGGCTCGATCTGCTTGGGATCGGCGGCGAACACCGCGACCGGCGTGCCGCCGCCGCGGATCATCGCGTCGGTCATGCCATAGATATGCGCGTGATCGAGGCCGATGATGCCGAACTTGATGCGGTGTTTGGCGGTCGGCTCGGGCGCCGAGGGCGCGGCGTCGGCCGAGACGGCATTGCCCTGGGTGACCGATTGGGCGAGCAGCTCGGGCGGCAGCGTGGCGGAAAGCCCTGCCAGCCCGGCGCCGGTGAGCATCGTACGGCGGTGCATCTTGGTCTCCTCAGTGCGCGGGCGTGGCCGGCGTCTTCCAGTTGATGACGTGATAGGTTGCCGGTGTTTCGCCGACATTGCGCAGCGCGTGCGGCGAATTGGAGGCGTTGAACACCACCGATCCGGGCCCCAGCCGCTTCCACGCGCCACCGCTCAGCACCTCGACGGTGCCTTCGCGGATGATCACCAGTTCTTCGTTGGGGTGAGTGTGCGGCGGGTGCGAGGCGAGGCCCGGATTGAGCGTGGTGACGTGCATCTCGAGCTCGTCGAGCGTCGCGGTGGGCTGGCGGACGAGAGTGCGCAGTGCGCCGACATCGGTGGTTTTCACGTCCATCTTCGCCCAGTCGAACACCGCGGGGCCGAGTCTGGCGGGAATGGTCTGCGCCGCTGCGGCGACCGCCCCGACGCATAACGCAGCCAAGCCCGCGACGACGGCGTCTCTTCCGGTTATCCGCATTGCCTCTCCCATCCCGTGCTCCTGCAAAAAGCAGGGAGCCGGCGTTTCAGGCCGGTTCGCTTGTCATCCTGGGCTTCTGCTTTCGCAGGATTGCGAATCCGGTTCCCGACAACCTACTCGAAAACTCCGCATCTGAAACTCATTTGTCTGACATATCGCAACAGCGAAGGTCACACCTTGCGCGCCCGCAGAAACGGCTCGATCACCGTTGCCATCAGATCATAGCCCTGGTCGGTCGGATGGACACCATCGGTCGCGAGGCCCGGTCGCATGCCGCCCTTGGCGTCGGCTAGGACCGGCCAGTAATCGATCCAGGTCACTCTCGCAGTTTGCGCATATGCCTTGAGCCGGGCGTTGATCGCGCGGATCGGCGCGACCGTCTCCAGCCCGGGCCGCCACGGAAAGCCGTCCGCGGGCGGCACCGAGGCGATCAGCACCTCGATGCGATTGGCCTGGGCGATCGCCGTCATCATCCGGAAATTGTCGCAGGTCTGGGTGAGCGTGATCTTGCCGGTGTTGCCGGCAACGTCGTTGGTCGCGGCCATGATGTGGAGGTAGCGCGGCTTCAATGCGACGACGTCGGCCATCATCCGCAGCACCATTTGCGGGGTGGTCTGTCCGCCGATCCCGCGGCCGACGCGACCTGGCTTGAAGAATTCCGGACGCTGCCTGCGCCAGCCTTCGGTGATCGAATCGCCCATGAAGACGATGTTGGTCTTCGCGCCCGATGCGAGCAGCGCACGGTTCTCCTCGGCATAGCGATCGAGCCAGGGCCAATCTTCGCGAAGCTGGCGCTGGCGCTTGTCCTCGCGATTCTCCTGCGGCTGCGCTCGGACGGCGAGCGGGAGCGCGAGTGCGCCGGCCAGGAAGCCGCGGCGAACGATCGGCATCGTGATCTCTCCTGTCCTTCGGCGAGCGGCGACCCGCCTGTTTCGGCACGAGCTTAGCGGGCTGCAAAGAAAGCTGGCAAGCGCGCTGGATCGCAGTCGTTCTTGAGAATGAGCCCGCCATAAGCGCGGTTCCGGGGCTCGCATCGGCCAGCAGCACCGCGCCTCTGTTCGCCCGCGGTCGGCATATCTCGGCCGCGGGCCAATAGTTTCTCGCACTTGCACGCGAACTTCGCCTATTAGCACTTCGATTCAGCTGAATTGCCGGGGGGCGACGCAGCCGGGCAGGAGTATGAGTGTGATATCGCGAGCGAGTTTAGGCCGATCCCTTTGGCAAGGCAGCGCAGTCGCGGCCGTGGTCGGATTGCTGGCCGCGCCGGGCTTCGCGCAGCAGCAGACGCCCCCTGCCGCACCGATGGTGCAGCCGCTGCCGCCGGTGGCTCCAGTGGTGCCGCCTCCGACGATCAGCGCAGCGCAGGCGGCGCAGCTGACTCAGTTGCTCGCCGATGCCGGCTTCGCGCAAGGGCTTCGCCACGACGGTGCCGCAGCGCCGCAGATGGGCGGTAACGAGGCGGTGGTCCGCGCGGCGCTCGATTATGCCCGCGCGGTGCATTCGGGGCGGCTCGATACCAGCGACTTCCAGGCGGACTGGGGCCTGCGCCCCGCCGCTTATGATCCGATACCGGCCTTTGCCGATGCGGTGAAGCGCGATCGTATTGCGGCGTGGTTCCGCTCGCTGCCGCCACCATATGCCGGCTATGACGGGCTGCAGAAGGGCCTGGCCAATTACCGCAAGATCGAGGCAGCGGGGGGCTGGTCGACGCTCCCGGCGGGCCCGGACCTTGCCGTAGGATCCACCGGGGCGCGAGTCACTGCGCTGCGCAAGCGGCTCGCGGTTGAGGACAGCGACGTCGCGACGACAGGCGCCACGTTCGACGCCGAACTGAAGGAAGCCGTGGTCCGCGCGCAACGGCGCTATGGCCTCAACCCCACCGGCCTCGTCTCGACCCAGACGCTCGCCGCGCTCAACGTCCCCGCCGGCGATCGCGTGCGCCAGATCATGGCGAACATGGAGCGCTGGCGCTGGCTGCCCGCCGAGCTGCCAGCCAAGCGCATCCAGGTCAACATCGCCGCGGCGGTGCTGACGGTGTTCGAGGGCGATGCGCCGATCGCATCGATGAAGGCGGTGACCGGACGTCCGGGCAACGAGACGCCGATGCTCCAGTCGCGCATCCATTCGATCGTGCTCAATCCGCCGTGGAACGTCCCCGCCGGGATCGCCGCCAAGGAGCTGTTCCCCAAGGGTGCAGCCTATCTGGCGGCGAACAATTACAAGATCATCGGCACCGGCGCGGGCCGCCGCATCCAGCAGCAGCCCGGGCCGAAGAGCGCGCTGGGGCTCTACAAGTTCGACTTCGACAACCCTTACGCCGTGTACCTCCACGATACTCCGGCACAGGCGAAGTTCGCGAGCTTCAACCGGCTCGACAGTCATGGCTGCGTGCGGCTCGAAAAGCCCGGCCCGCTCGCCGAGCTGCTGCTGCGCAACGATCCCGCCTGGCAGCCCGACGCGATCGAGGCGGCCAAGGACAAGGGCAAGACGCTGCGCGTCCAGCTCCAGCCGCAGGACCAGGTGCACGTCTATCTGCTCTATTGGACCGCGTTTGCCAGCGCGAACGGCCAGATGAACTTCCGCGGCGATCCCTATGGCTGGGACAAGACGCTCGCCGCCAAGATCGAGAGGCGCTCGGCGATCACCGCCGTCGCCGCACGCTGACGAAGAGGGACCAAGGATGAATATCAAGCGTATCGCCCCGCTCGCTGCAGCACTGGCGCTCGCCGCCTGCTCGGGCGGCGACGAGAAGGCGCCGCCCCCAGTCGAGAACATGGCGCCGATCGAAGTCGAGAACACGACGGTGGAACTGCCGGCCGAGGCGCCCGCCGCGCCGCTGGTCGACAACGTCACCGTCGCGGTGCCCGAGGCCGAGACCGTCCCCTCGGGCCTCAGCGCCGACGAGCAGACCCAGGACGATGCCGACGCCACCGGCATGACCGCGCGCGTCTCGCGCGATGAAGCCGGCAACGACAGCGCGCCGGTGGAATAGACCCGTTTCCGCCGGCGGCGTCAGGCGTCGCCGGCGGGGCAGTATTGCGCCAGGAAATCCTGGTGCGACGGCATCCGTGCGACCGCAGTGTCGATATTCGACTTGAGCGTCGCGAGCGCGCCGGCGAGCGTGTCGGCATCCATCATTCTTGCGAGCTGGTGATAGCTTCGAGGGGCTAGCCCCTGGCCGAGCAGCACCTGAACCCAGCTATCCACCCGGAACAGGTCGTTGCCCTCCTTATAGGCCTGAGCGGCATCGCGGAACAGCGCCATGCGCTGCGCGAGGCTGTCGGGAATCTCCATCGTCCGGCAGCGATCCCAGAAGGGGGAATCGTCGCGCTGGGTGAGGTGGTAATGGAGCGTGATGAAGTCGCGGATCCCCTCGATTTCGTAGCGCGACTGGGCGTTGAACCGCGCGGCCAGCGCCTCGCTGCACCCGCCGAACGGGAATTCCTGGATCAGCCGGGTGATCGCGACCTTAACCAGATGGATGCTGGTCGATTCGAGCGGTTCGATGAAGCCGCTGGCGAGGCCCAGCGCCACGCAGTTCTTGTTCCAGACCTGCCGCCGTGCGCCGGTCTGGTACCGGATTACCCTCGGCTCGGTGAGGACTTCGCCTTCTACATCGCCAAGAAGCTGGGCCTGCGCCTCGTCGTCCGAGAGGAAGTCGCTGCAATAGACGATGCCGTTGCCGACGCGATGCTGGAGCGGGATGCGCCAGCGCCAGCCGGCCTGGTGCGCGATCGCGCGGGTGAGCGGGATGGCGGGGCCTACCGAGCGCGTCTGCACCGCAATCGCCGAATTGGTGGCGAGGTAGCGCGTCCAGTCGTCATAGCCGGTCTCCAGCGTCTGCTCGATCAGCAGACCGCGAAAACCGGTGCAGTCGAGGAACAGGTCGCCTTCGACGCGCGTCCCCGATGCGAGCACCAGCGCGGTGAGGAAGCCGGTTTCGGGATGCTGCTCGACCTGCGCAATCTTGCCCTCGACCCGCCGTACGCCCGCCGGTTCCGCAAGCCCCCTGAGGAAGCGCGCATAGAGCGTCGCGTCGAGATGATAGGCGTAGTTGATCGGCACGCCCTCGGCCTTGGCGAACTTGCCCGCCTGCGACGCCTGGAGCTCGAAGCAATAGTCCGCCAGGCTGCCGCCAAAGCCGCGAGCCTGTGCATGGAGCCAGAAATGGTGGAAGTCGGCCATCCAGGTCGAGCGCTTGCCGATCTCGCCAAAGCTGTGGATGTAGCGGTCGCCGGGCTTGCCCCAATTCTCGAACGAGATGCCCAGCTTGAAGGTCGCCTGGGTGGCGCGCATGAATGCCTGCTCGTTGATCGTCAGCAGGTCGTGGAAGCTGCGCGACGTGGGGATGGTCGATTCCCCCACCCCGACCGTGCCGATCTCGTCGGACTCGACCAAGGTGATATCGAGCAGCGGCCCGAGCTGCTTGACCAAAGCCGCCGCGGCGACCCAGCCGGCGGTCCCCCCGCCGGCGATGACGACACGCTTCACGATCTGTTCGCTCATCGGTTCAACCTGTTCAGGAGGTCCGCGCGCAGCCGGCGCGCCTTGATGTCGTCGAGCGGCGCGAGGTTGCCGCGGGCAGCTTCGGGCAGATGCGCACCCGCGCGATCGGCGGGGCCGAAGACATAATAATCGAACAGCGCCTTCCACCCGGCCTTCTCGTGCTCGGGGCGGTCGCGCAGGCTAAGCATCGCATGGAGCAGCGTCGTCTGGGGCGTATCGACGAAGCGCGGCGCGGCATTCCACCAATAGTTGATCATCGCGTTGAACGGATCGAGCGCCTCGACCTGATGCCACCACAAGGCGGGATAGATCAGCGCGTCCCCCGGCTCCATCTCCGCCACTTCGCCCGCGGCCAGCGCGTCGGCGAAGCCGGGATGGCGCACCGGATCGGGCGCATCGAAATCGACCATCGAGACGACCTGCCCCGCCGGCGTCAGCTCGAGCGGGCCGGGATAGAGATTGGCCGCCTGATCGGGCGGGAACAGCGTGAAGCGCCGGCGCCCGACCAGAGTCACCGCGATGTTGTTCGACATGTCGTAATGCGCCGCCGCGGTGGTGCGGTTGCCGATCCAGATGCTGACCAGCGGCGGATGCGCCTCCAGTTGCGGATCGCCGAACGGCAGTGCCGCCTGTTCGCGAAGCCCCGGCAGATACGAGTCGATATCGGTGGAGCCGATATAGATCGCCGGCGCGTGCGGATCGTCCAGCCCGGCGAGGAGCCGGTCCAGATAGCCCGACAGCGATCCGCGCTCGCGCGCGAAATTCAGCGCCGTGCAGTCGTCGGCATAGCCGAACCGGCCGCCGATCGCCGCATCGCCGACATAGGCAGTGACCGGGCGCCCGCCATCGAATTGCTTGAGCCAGGCAATCGCCGACTCCGCGCCTTGCAGCCCGGCGGCGACCAGCGGCACGTCGCGCGCGATCCCGCGCAGGATCGCGGGACGCCCCTCGGCGATCAGGTCGGCGACGGCCAGGCTGCGCGCGTCCGCGCCCTCGATCACGCGCGTCCGACGAGCGATGGCGGGCATGCCGGTCAGGCCACCGGATCCAGCAGCGCCTGCTTGCGGGCGATCAGCTGCTGGATGTTGCCGAGCGACGCCGCGGCCAGGATCGCGAGCCGCAATATCCCCGCGCTGTACAGCTGCTCGAGCGCCGCCCCCGTCACCGCGGCAAGGCGTTCGACATCGATTACGAGCACGTCGGGGATCGTATAGCGGCGGTCCTCGCTGACATCGACGGTCAGCGTCACCGGCGCGAGCAGCCCGGCCTGGTCGAGCGCCGCATAGGCCCCCGGCGCCCTGTCCGTCTCGCGATAGAGCAGCTGCAGGATCTCCGAGATCCGGTTCAGGTACGGCGTATTGCCGCCATGCTCCAGGAACAGCGGCAGGCCCTCGCCCGCGCCCACCCGCGGATCGTCCATGTCGACATGAACCATCGGCTCGCCCGCCCCGGCGCCGTCGGCACTGCGCGCGATGCCGATCGAAAACGGTCCGCGCTGGTGCATCGCGGGAACGTACCGGCTCGCCCAGCGATCGCCGGCGAGGAACAAATTCTCGTCGCGGTCGAGCCCGAGCAGCGCATAGGCCTGGATCCCAGCCTCGCGACGGCGAAAGATGATCGCGAACTCGCGCTGCAGTTCCTCGAACTCGGCGGGGAAGACCAATGCCTGGTTGGCGGCGTCGCCGAACGCGGCGCCTGCGCGGGGGCTGACCCGCAGATTTGCGTGGTCGATATTGTTGATCTGTACGGGGTTCATCCGCTCCGGTCCTGTTTGCACCCAGTCTAGCGACGCGCGGGTGCCAGACAAAAGAAAAAGGCCGCTGCTCGGGAGCTGCGGCCTTTCTCCCCCTTTTATCGGGAGTGGGCGCTGGCCCACTCCCGGGTCCGGTTAGAAGCGGAAGCGTCCGCCGAGCCAGAAGCGCGGCTTGAGCTCCTGCACATAGACCAGGTTGGTCTCGCTGCGGGCATATTGACGGAACGGCTCGCTCGTCAGGTTCACCGCCTCGAGCGACAGCGAGAAGTTCGGCGTGAAATCATAGCTGATGTTCGCGTCGAGCGTGCCGAACGTGTCGGTGAACAGCGGGTTGCGGTTGCCGCCCTGGTTGGTGCCCGACAGATACTTGTCACGCCAGTTGTACGAGACGCGGGCCGAGAGACCGCCCTTGTCGTAGATCGCCGTCAGGTTCGCGCTGTCGCCCAGGCCGGTCAGTGCGAAGATGTTGACGTTCGGATCGGCATAGGGGTCCACGTTCACGTCGCCGTCGACCTTGGTGTACGACGCCGCAAAGCCGAAGCCCGACTCCCCGAAGAAGTGCGTCCAGGCGACTTCGAAGCCGTGGATGTTGCCCTCACGATTGTTGACCGGGCCGCTGATCGCGAAGTTGAACAGCGGGTCGGCGTCGTTGGCAACGATGTCCACCGCAGTGGCGAGCTGGTTGTAGAACGCCGTGCCCAGGCCCACGCCGGGGGTGTAATTTGCCTGGAACTGCGCCGTCGCCGCAGCCTGGTTGCCGTTGTTCTGCACCAGCAACGCGGTGTAGGCGAACAGGTTGATGTCGCTCAGCGGAATGTTGTTGGTCCGCAGATAATCGAGCGCGACGCCCGAACGCGTGCCGGGAGCGCCCGAGCTCGGATCGCGCAGGCCGAACAGGTTGCCATTGGTAACCTGCGTGCCGATGAAGTTGCGCACATTCTTGTTGAAGAAGCCGATCGATACGAAGCTCGAGGGCTTGTAGTACCACTCCAGCGACACGTCGAAATTGTCCGATTCCAGCGGCAACAGCGACGGATCCTGCACGTTTGCGCCCGCAGCTGCAGCGCCAAGCGCCGTCGGGCGGTTGGGAGCGTTCGCCGTCACCGATGCGAACAGGCTGCCGTAATCCGCACGTGCCAGCGTCTGGCTGAACGAAGCACGCGCCTTGACGTTGTCGAGAACCTCGATGTCGAAATCGAGTGAAGGCAGCAGGTTATCGTAGCTCGCCTTCTGGACCACTGCGCCGCCGGCAGGGCCGCCATCGACATAGAGATCGTTGTCCGACGCCCAGCGGATCGCCTGCGGCACCGATTGCAGCGCCACTGCATTGACTCGCGTCTTCTCGTAGCGGACGCCGATCAGGGCGTTTGCACGGCGGCCGGCGATTTCGCCGCTCCAGTTCATCTGGCCGTACACCGCCCAGGTCTTTTCGCCGACCGTATCGTCCGCCGAACCCTGCAGCGCGATGTTCCGGCCGGGCTGGTTGACGTAGTAAGGCGAGAAGATGTCGAGGAGCTCGACTGCGTCGCCGCGGAACGCGACCAGCGCCGAGCCGGTCGAATTCGGGTTATACTTGTCGAACTTGCAGGTCATGCAGAAGGTCTTGACCAGATCGCCGGCCAGCTGGCTGACGAGCCCGGTGTCGGTGATGCCCCAGTCGCCCAGCATCTGCTGGGTGTTCGAGCTCGCCGAGCGCATCTTGGCATCGACATAGTCGCCGCCGAAGACGAACTTGCTTCCCTCGCCCAGATCCCAGGCGAATTCGGCGCCGTACTGATTGATCCGCGCTTCCTGCTCCGAAGTGATCGTACGCGCGATCTGCGTGCCGACGTCGCCGATATCGAGCTGGTTGTTGCAATTGCCGCCGCGGCCGCCGTTGGTGGCGTTGCAGTCGTTGATCGTTTCGGACTGCTGCGGGAAGCCACCGGTGAAATCGACGCGGTGCGTCGCACGAACCGGGGCGCCGATCGAGATCGTCGTCGCCGACGATCCGTTGGCATTGTCCGGCGTGGTCTTCGACTTCGAATGGTTGGCGTCGAGCGTCAGCGACAGGGCGTCGGTGAAGTTCCACTTGAGGTTGCCGCCGACCGAGTACAGCTCGCTCTGGGTGGCGAAGCGCTGCTGCTCATAGCCCTTATCCGCCTGCACCGCTTCGGCCAGGATGATGGCGCTCTGCATCTGCTTGTTGTCGTCGAAGGTGACGTCGGTGAACGGACGCTGGAACCAGTTGGTCTGCTCGCTGCGCTCGTCGCTCAGCTTGTTGCGGGCATAGAGACCGTCGACGGTGATCTCGATCGCGTCCGAAGGCTTGAACTGGACGACCGCCTGGCCGTTCAGACGCTCGCGACGGTTCTCGGAGAACTGGTAGCGGCTGTCGTTCGGGATCTGGACATACGGCGTCGTCGGCCGATTGGTGATGTTGGTCGTCGGGCTGATATATGGGCCCGCCGTGCTGAGGAAGGCTGCCAGCGGAACGATGTTCCAATAGTTCGGGTTCGACTGGATCGAAGTCGATTCGCGCAACTGGTAGCTGCCGAACACCGTGACGCCGAAGGTCTCGCTGGGGTTCTTCCAGTTGAGCAGGCCCGAAACTTCCGGAGTGATCTTCTTCAGATCGGCTTCGGCATCCTCGACCGTCAGATCATAGAGCGCCTTGGCGCCGATCGAGCCCGAGAAGCCGTCCTCGCGCGAATCGAGCGGACGGCGAGTCACGATGTTGATTGCGGCGCCGATGCCACCCGACGGGATATTGGCGCGGCCGGTCTTGTATACTTCGAGCGCCGAGACGCCTTCCGAGGCGAGGTTCTGGAAGTCGAACGAACGGCCGGTGCCGCGTGCGAAGGCGTTGCCGGTGCTGGTATCGATGCTGGTGGAGGGAAGCTGGCGACCGTTGATCGTCACCAGGTTGAAGCCGCCGCTGAAGCCGCGAACCGCGACCTGCGAACCTTCGCCGTTCGCACGGGTGATCGAAACGCCGGTGATCCGCTGCAGCGACTCGGCAAGGTTGGTATCGGGGAACTTGCCGATGTCTTCGGCGGAGATCGCATCGACCACGCCGGCCGAGTTGCGCTTGATCGCGATCGCCTGATCCAGCGCGGCACGAATGCCGGTGACGACGATATCTTCGCCTTGCGCCGTGTCATCCTGCGCTGCCGAGGCCGTATCGGCCTGCGCAGCTTCCTGCGCCAGCGCCATGCCAGGCATCATCAGGCACGCCGTGATGGCGATTGCGGAAGCCGTACGCGCGAGCGTCGGCGTGCGCCGAGTGCTTTTCATTTGTCCCCTCCTCGTCAGCGCGCCCCGCGCGCCGCATGGTTTTTTATAAGGTCGGCCCGATCGCCGACTGATGTTAACGCTACCATCATGTCCTGCGTTGTCAACTGCTGATAACGCAACTTGCCGACAACTAGGCGTCGGCAGATATCGACTTGTTTTCAGACGCTTGCTCTATTTGCTGCAATGCAGAACGGACGAAATTCGATTGATGCGGCATAAATGGCACAGTTGCTGGCCGGTATCGTCTGCCGAATCCAACAGCCGTCGGGCGGCGAAGCGGCTCGACAGCAGGTTCCATCTTATGGCACATCCTGCCACACAATGAGACGAGCCGCTTCCACCCTCGATTATCGCGAATTGGCGCGCCGCCGCCTGCCGCATTTCCTGTTCGAATATATCGACGGCGGTTCCTATGCCGAGGTGACGCTCAAACGGAATGTCGAGGATCTCGCGGCGATTGCGCTGCGCCAGCGCATCCTTCGCGACGTCTCGGCGCTCGATTTGTCTGCGGAGCTGTTCGGGCAAAAGCTGGCGATGCCGGTGGCGCTGGCGCCGATCGGGCTGGCGGGGATGAACGCCCGGCGCGGCGAGGTCCAGGCGGCGCGCGCGGCGGAGAAAGCGGGCATCCCCTTCTGCCTCTCCACCGTCTCGGCGTGCCCGCTCGGTGAGGTTGCTAAGGCGACCAGCGTCCCCTTCTGGTTCCAGCTCTACATGATCCGGGACCGCGGCTTCATGGCCGACCTGCTCGATCAGGCGCGTGCGGCCGGTTGCAATGCGTTGGTGTTCACCGTCGACATGCCCGTCCCCGGATCGCGCTATCGCGACTATCGCTCGGGGCTTGCCGGGGCGAGCGGCGCTGCGGGCGCGCTGCGGCGGATGTGGCAGGCCGTCAAGCGCCCGGGCTGGGCGTGGGACGTCGGCGTGCACGGTCGCCCGCACCAGCTCGGCAACGTCGCGCCGGTGCTCGGCAAGAATACCGGGCTCGAGGATTTCTTCGCCTGGATGCGCAACAATTTCGATCCGACGGTGAGCTGGCGCGACTTGGACTTCATCCGTGAGCGCTGGAACGGCCCGCTGATCATCAAGGGCATCTTGGACGCCGAAGACGCGCGCGACGCCGCCAGGCTCGGCGCCGACGGGATCGTCGTCTCCAATCATGGCGGGCGCCAGCTCGACGGCGTACCCTCAACCGCGCACGCGCTGCCCGCGATCGCCGACGCGGTGGGCGACAAGCTGACCGTGCTCGCCGACGGCGGGGTGCGCTCGGGGCTCGACGTGGTGCGGATGCTCGCGCTCGGCGCCAGGGGCGTGCTGCTCGGCCGCGCCTGGGCCTATGCGCTCGCCGCGCAGGGCGAGGCGGGCGTCACCCACATGCTCAAGCTGGTCGAGGCCGAGATGCGCGTCGCGATGGCGCTGACCGGCTGCACCAGCATCGACAAGATCAGCCGCGACGCCTTGGTGGAGACCGAGCGCCGCTGAACACCATAACGGGCAAAAAAGCCCGACGGGAGAGGAAGATGGATCACAGCGAAGGCCCCGCCGTCCGGCGGCGCGACGTGCTAGGCGGGCTCGCGGCAGGGACCGCGCTGGCGGCGGCGCTCGATGCGCAGGCGGCGGATAGACGGAAACGCTATGTCTCGGTCGGCGTCGGCAGCCGCAACCGGATGTTCCAGCAGGCGCTGTGGGGGCCGCACAAGGCGCATGGCGAGCTGATCGCCGCGTGCGACGTCAATCCGGGCCGGCTCGACTATCTCGCTCGCGAAGCGACCAAGGCCGGCGCGCGGCCGCCCAAGCCCTATCTCGCCGCCGATTTCGACAAGATGTTGCGCGAATTGAAGCCCGACGCAGTGATCGTCACCACGCCCGACGCATTCCACGACGATTATGTCGTCCGCGCGCTCGACGCGGGGTGCGACGTCATCACCGAGAAGCCGATGACCACCACCGCGGCCAAGGCGCAGCGCATCCTCGACGCGGTCAAGCGCAGCGGGCGGCACATCCGCGTGACCTTCAACTATCGCTACTCGCCGTTCCGCAGCCAGGTGAAGGAGCTGCTGATGGCGGGCGAGATCGGCGACGTGCTGTCGGTCGATTTCCAGTGGCTGCTCAACACCGTCCACGGCGCCGACTATTTCCGCCGCTGGCATTCGAACAAGGCCATCTCCGGCGGGCTGATGGTCCACAAGGCGACGCACCATTTCGATCTGGTCAATTGGTGGCTCTCCGACATGCCGGTCTCGGTCAACGCCACCGGCAAGCGAGAATTCTACACGCCCGAAATGGCGCGCCGCTTCGGGCTCGACGGGGCGCACCAGCGCTGCCGCACCTGCCCCGAAAAGGCCGAGTGCAGCTTCTTCTTCGATCTCGCCGCCGATCCCGCGCTCAAGGCGCTGTACCTCGATAACGAGAAGTATGACGGCTATTTCCGCGACCAGTGCGTCTGGCGCCCCGAAATCAACATCGAAGACACGATGAATGTGATCGTCGGCTACGCCGGCGGCACGACGCTCAGCTACAGCCTCAATGCGTTCAATGCCTGGGAGGGCTATCACATCGCCTTCAACGGCACCAAGGGCCGGCTCGAGCATAGCGTGGTCGAGCAGGCGGGCGTCGCCGGCGCGGGCGGGCATAGCGTCGACGATCGGATCAAGACGCGGATCGTGCCGATGCGCGGCGACCCGCGCGACATCGTCCCCCAGACCGGCGCGGCGGGCGGCCACGGCGGCGGCGATGCGGTGATGCTGGCCGACATTTTCGATCCGAATGCGCCCAAAGACGCGCTTTTGCGTGCCGCGGACGAACGCAGTGGCGCCGCATCGATCCTGGTCGGCGTCGCGGCGAACAAGTGCTTCGAGACCGGCCAGCCGGTGAAGATCGCCGATCTGGTCACCGGGCTCGACTGGCCTGTCTATGCAAAGATGCCGAGCCACAAGGCGCCGGTGGCGCAGCCCCCGCGGATGGCAAAGGCCTGACGATGCGGTGGCTCCTGCTCGCAATAGCGGCAGCCACCGCCTCCCCTGCCCCCGCCCAGCCGATCGACCGGCACGCGCTGGTGACGCGGCACAATGTCACGCTCACCCGCGTCGATCCCCACGCGCCGCTGACGCTCGGCAACGGCAATCTCGGCTTCACTGCCGATATCACCGGCCTGCAGACATTTCCCGAGCAATATTCGTCACTTGCGCCGCTTTTGACGATGGCGCAATGGGCCTGGCACAGCTTTCCCAACCCCGAACTCTATACCGAACGCGACGGCCTGGTGATGGTCCCCGTCCCCGGCCGCGGCGACCGGCCCTTCCCCTGGATCCGCGACTGGGCCGAACTGGACAGCCGCCCTGCGCTGCAATGGCTGCGCGAGAACCCGCATCGCTTCTCGCTCGGCCGGGTGGGTCTCGCACTGCTACGGCGCGACGGCACGCAGGCCGCGTTTTCCGACCTCAGCGCCACGCAGCAGACGCTCGATCTATGGTCGGGCACGCTGACCAGCAGCTTCGTCTTCGACGGCGCACCGGTGCGCGTCGAAACGCGCGTGCACCCGACGCGCGACATGGTGATGGTATCGATCGCCTCGCCGCTGGTGGCAGCGGGGCGGATCGGCGTGGACGTCCGCTATCCGGGGGTGGCCGCCAAGCTCAACCCAGATCCCTCTGAATGGTCGAACGATCAGCGGCACCGCACCCGCATCCTCACGCAACGCCCCGACAGGATGGTGGCCGAGCGGCAACTCGACGACACGCGCTATTTCTCGGCGATGCGGGCGCAGGGCGGTACGATTTCACGCACCGGACCGCACGGCTTTCGCGCGCTGGGCCGCCGCGGCGAGACACTGGCGGTAACGATCAGCTTCGAGCGCAACCGCACCGAGCCCGGCCTGCCCGATACGGCGGCGGTGGCGCAACATTGGCGGACATACTGGACCCATGGCGGCGCCATCGATTTCAGCGGCAGCACCGATAGCCGCGCCGCCGAGCTCGAACGCCGCGTGGTGCTTTCGCAATATCTTGCAGCGATCCATCAGGCCGGCGACTATCCGCCGCAGGAGGAGGGGCTGTTCTCGAACAGTTGGAACGGCAAGTTCCACCTCGAGATGACACCCTTCCACCTCGCGCATTGGGCGAGCTGGGGCCGGCCCGAACTGCTCGAGCGCAGCCTGGGCTGGTATCTAGACATGCTTCCCCAGGCGCAGACGCTGGCGAAGCGCCAAGGCGTCGAAGGCGCGTGGTGGAGCAAGATGACCGGGCCGAACGGGTGGAACAGCCCGAGCACGGTCAATCCCTTCATCATGTGGCAGCAGCCGCACCCGATCTACCTTGCCGAGCTCGTGTGGCGCGCACGCCGTGGGGATCGCGCGACGCTCGCCCGCTATGGCGAGGTGGTCGAGCAGACCGCGCAGCTGCTCGCGAGTTGGCCGCTACGCGAAGGCGATCGCTATGTCCTCGGCCCGCCGATCATCCCGGTGCAGGAGAACCATCCGCCGCTCACCACGCGCAATCCGGCGTTCGAGCTCGAATATTATCGATGGGCGCTCGGCGTCGCGCAACGCTGGCGCGAGCGGCGCGGCCTCGCGCGCGAGGCACAATGGGACCGGGTGATCGCAGGCCTGCCGCCGCTTCCCCAGCGCGACGGCTTCTATCTGCCAGTGGAAACCGCCCCCGATTTTTGGCGCACCGCCGCCTCGCCCGCATGCAGCGGCCATGCGGCGGCGGCGCGCTGCCTCAACCGCGACCACCCATCGTTCCTGATGGCCTATGGACTGATCCCGGGCCGGGTCGATCGCGCGACGATGGCGCGCACGCTGGCGCGGACCGAGTCGCATTGGGATTTGCGCCAGACTTGGGGGTGGGACTTTCCGGTCGTGGCGATGACCGCCGCGCGACTCGGCAATCCCGAGAGCGCGGTAGACTGGCTGTTCCGCGACTTGCCCAATAATCGCTGGGGCGTCAGCGGGATGACGCCGCGTGTGCATATGGAGGCGGAGAGGCAAATGGTCGGCCCCGCTGCCGGGACGGGAAGTCCCGGGCCGGACGGCACCGGCTATGTCCGTGCGGCGGAAACGTATTTTCCGTCCAACGCATCACTGCTGCTCGCGGTGGGAATGATGGCTGGCGGCTGGGAGGGATCGTCGGGACCGGCACCCGGCTTCCCGCGGAAAGGCTGGAAAGTGCGCTCCGAAGGGCTGACGCCGCTGCCCTGACCTGTCCCGATATGGTGATTATCCATACTGGTCCGCAGACCCATTCAGGAGTATGAAGGTTAGGCTCCGCAGGGTTCCCCCTAAGGGGTGCGGCCGGGCGGCGTTTAACTCCCTTTTCCGTCGCCCGGCCGTCCGGTTGCGAGCCGATATACGCGTTGCGTAGCGCCCCGATCCCTCCCCCTCCGCCGCGGCGTCAAAATCGGCGAGGTCGAAGTAGCGGTGGATCGCAGCCAGATCGGGGCCAGGGCACACACAGCTATACGCACCGATCCGCCGGACATGGACATGCGCGTCGATCAAGCGCGCTGAGTCCCCACCCGCAGCGCGAACGCCAGCACGACGAGGAAGCACCCGGCCGGAACGAGCATCGCCCAGAGGATCGAGCCGCTGGCGTCGGAGACGGCGCCCATCGCCGCCGTGAGCACCGCCCCGCCGATGATCGCCATCACCAGCAGCGCCGCCGCCGATTTGGTGCGCGGCCCAAGCCCCGCCACCGACTCGGCGAAGATCGTCGGGTACATGATCGACATGAAGAAGCTGGTGGCGACCAGCGCGGCGACGCCGATGCTCCCCCCGATCATCGTCGCTGCGACGCACAGCAATGCGGCAATGCCCGCAACGCCCGCGAGCAGGGGCAGCGCAGCGATACGCCCCATCAGCGCAGCGCCGACGAAGCGCCCGGCCATGAACAGGACCAGCGAGACGGTGAGCCAATTCGCCGCCTCACGCTCGCCGATCGCGGGCACCGCGACCTGAGCATAGCGGATCAGATAGCTCCAGATGCCGACCTGCGCGCCGACATAGAAGAACTGCGCGATCACCCCCGACATCAGCCGGCGCTCGCGAAACAAGGATCGAAAATCGGCAAGCGTGCCGACGCCTTCGTCTACATCACGCTGCGTGGCGATCGGTGGGAAGCGCGTCAGGCGAATCAGCACTGCCCAGCCGAGCACGACACCGGCCACGATCAGATAGGGGAGATGAACCGCAACGCCTTCGGCGGCGCGCCACTCGGCCAGCGACACCGGATCCATCGCCTGGATCTCTTCCAGCAGGAAGGTCGGGTTCGACAGGAGGAAATGGCTGCCGAGCACTACGCCGGCGATAGAGCCGAGCGGGTTGAATGCCTGGGCGAGATTGAGCCGGCGCGACGCGGTCTCCTCGGGCCCCAGCCGCGCGATCAGCGGGTTGGCCGAGGTCTCCAGGAATGCGAGCCCGCTGGCGATGACGAACAAAGCGAGGAGAAAGAAGGGATAGCTCTGCGCCATCGCCGCGGGCCAAAACAGCAGTGCGCCGAATCCATAGAGCCCGAGTCCGGTCAGCACCGCAGCACGATAGCCGCTTGCGCGCATGAACAGCGCCGCCGGGATGGCGAGGGAGAAATAGCCGAGATAGAAAGCCGACTGGACGAGCCCCGCCTGGAAGTCACCCAGCGTGAACAGCTCGCGGAAATGCGCGATCAGCACGTCGTTGAGGTTGTTCGCGACGCCCCACAGGAAGAACAACGCGACGATCAGGGCGATCGGGAGGAGCCCGGCGACACGTGGTGCGCGCGCAACTGCAGCGGATGACATTCCGGCTTCCATTGAGTTCCCCTCCACTTGCGCAGCCTTCTTCGAGACTTGCGTAAATAAAAACATTATTCACATACGAATATACGTTCGCGCCGCCCCGCGCTCCGGCTTCAATCCGGGACGATCAACCGATACAGGGTGTAGCATCGAGAATAGCATGAGGGGGCGCCGTGAAGAAAAGTGCTGACGAGAAGGGCGAGATCGATTCGCGCTACCGGGCGCCTGCGCTGGAGAAGGGGATCGACATCCTCGAGCTGCTCGCGAGCGAGGCCGCACCGATGACGCTTACGGCCATCGTCAACCGGCTCGAGCGTTCGCATGGCGAGCTGTTCCGCATGGTACAGGTGCTCGAATATCGCGGCTATATCGAACAGGATGTGTCGAACGAGGGATACCGGCTGACAGACCGGCTATTCTCGCTGGGGATGCAGCAGCCGCGTACGCGCAACCTGATCGAGGCGGCGCTGCCGGTGATGCGCCAGCTCGCGGCGAGCGTCGGACAATCGTGCCATCTCGCACTGCATACCCAGGGGGAGATGGTGGTGGTCGCGCGAATGGAATCGAGCGAGCAGCTCGGTTTCTCTGTGCGCGTCGGCTATCGGCGGCCGCTCCAGTTGGCGGCGTCGGGGCTGGTGCTCTACGCCTTCCAGCCCGAGGATGTGCGGCTGCGCTGGGAGAGTTTGCTCGATCCGCAATTGTCGGGGGCCGAGCTCGACGCGTTCCGGGCGCATGCCGACGAAATCCGCGAGCGGCAGGTGGAGATGACGCCGAGCAAGTTCGTCGCGGGAGTGACCGACATCTCGGCGCCAGTGCTGCGCGGCGGGATGGCCGCGGCGGCGCTGACCGTGCCCTATCTCAAGAAGCTCCAGCCCGCGGTTTCGCCAAAGGAGACCGGAGAGCTGGTCCGCGTGGCGGCGGCGCAGATTTCCGAGCAACTCGTCGAAGGCGACAGCCGGATCTAGCCGGGGACAGGCGCGTCGGCGCGGAGAAGGCCCTCTTGCTTGAGTTCGGCCCAGAGTTGCGCAGGGATCGGCGCGGCGTAGCGCGCAAGCGTCTCGGCAACCTCGGCGGGTCTGGCGAGGCCGGGTACGACGCTCGCCACCACGGGGTGCGCGAGCGTGAACTGGAGCGCGGCGGCACCGAGCGCCACGCTTTGCCGCGCGCAGACCGCCGCGATCGCGCGTGCCTTTTGGAGAATCGGCGCGGGGGCGGCCTGGTAGTCATAGTGATCGCCCGGTCCCTGCCCGGCCAGGATGCCGCTGTTGTACGGGCCGCCGATCACCACGCCGGTGCCGAGCGCGGCGCAGCGGGGCAGCAGCGCGTCGAGCGCGCTCTGGTCGAGCAGCGTGTAGCGCCCGGCGAGGAGGATCAGGTCGAGCGGGTTGCGGTCGAGCAGTTCGAGCGCGACCGCGCATTCGTTGACCCCGATCCCGAACGCCGAGATCGCGCCTCCGCCGCGCAGCCTTTCGAGCGCGCGCAGGCCACCAGCCAGTTCGGTCATCCGCTCGGCATGGCAAGCGCCATGCGTCAGCCGGCCGATATCGTGGACGAGCAGGATGTCGATGCGGTCCAGACCGAGCCGCGCGAGGCTCGCTTCATGCGAGCGGAGCACGCCATCATAGGAATAGTCGTACACGGGTTCGAAGGGTTCGGGCGAGCGGAAGCCGTGGCGCTCGCCGGAGACGGCGGTCGTCGGTTCGAGCAGTCGGCCGACCTTGGTCGAGACGATCATATCCTCGGGCAACCCAGCTCCAAGTCGCTTCTCGGCAAGGCCGAAGCCGTAATAAGGCGCGGTGTCGGCGTAGCGCATGCCGCCGGCCAATGCAGCGGAGATCGTCGTGGCGGCATCGACGTCGGTAACCTCGCGGTAGAGATTGCCGAGCGGTGCGGTGCCGAGACCCAGTTCGGGCAATGCGAGGCCGGTGGTGCCGAGACGGCGCGTGGGAATCACTCGGCCTTGCCGAACGCGAAGATGCGCTGCATCTCGACCCATTTCTCGCCGGGCGCAGCATGCGGGAGCGCTCGCTGGAAGCGCCACATCAGCGTCTCCCACTGCGCGATCTCGGGAGCCTCGGCGACCGTGCGGGGGTAATCGTCCGAGACCCGGGTGATCATCATCAGGCGATCGCCGGTGCGCCAGATCTCCATCGCCTCGACACCCTGGGCCTCGAGAAAAGCCAACACCGCAGGCCATACTGCGCCAGGGGCGTGGCGCGATTCATACTCGGCGATCAGCGCGGCATCGTCGATCAGGTCGAGCGCGAAGCAGCGCCGCTTTGCCATGCTTGCTTCCCCTTTCGATTCCCCCTGCGAACCCTAGCAAGGAGAGGGAACTTGCACCAGCTGCGATTGCCACATATGAAAACTGTAAGTATCTACGAACATTGGGGAGAGGCAACTGGCGACGATCACTAAATTACGCGTGCTCGACATCCGCTTCCCGACCTCGCACTTGCTCGACGGATCGGACGCGATGAACCCTGATCCCGACTATTCGGCCGCCTATTGCATTCTCGAAACCGACCAAGGGCAGGAAGGCCACGGTCTCACTTTTACGATCGGGCGCGGCAACGACGTGGTGTGCGCGGCGATCGAGGCGCTGGCGCCGCTGGTCGAGGGGCTCGACCTCGACTGGATCCGCGAAGACGGCGCACGCTTCTGGCGGCATGTCACCGGGGACAGCCAGCTGCGCTGGATCGGCCCCGAGAAAGGCGTGATCCACCTTGCCACCGGTGCGGTGGTGAATGCGGTTTGGGATCTGCTCGCCAAGGCGGCGGGCAAGCCGCTGTGGCGGCTGATCGGCGAGATGACGCCTGCCGAGCTGATCGGACTGATCGACTTCCGCTACATCACCGACTGCATCACTCCCGAAAAGGGCCTCGCGCTGCTCGAAGCGCGCGCGCCTGGCAAGGCCGGGCGCGTCGCGGCGCTGCTGGCCAGGGGTTATCCGGCGTACACCACCTCGGCGGGGTGGCTCGGCTATTCCGACGCTGAGCTCGAACGGCTGTGCCGCGAGGCGGTGGCGCAAGGTTTCGATCATGTGAAATTGAAGGTCGGGCGCTCGGTGGACGAGGATATCCGCCGCGCGACGATCGCCCGCGCCGCGATCGGCCCCGACCGGAAGCTGATGATCGACGCCAACCAGGTGTGGGAAGTCGACGAGGCGATCGGCCATCTCGCCCAGCTCGCCTTTGCCAAGCCCTGGTTCATCGAGGAGCCGACCAGCCCCGACGATGTCGAGGGGCACCGCGCGATCCGCGAGGCGGTCCGCCCCTTGCGCGTCGCGACGGGCGAGATGTGCCAGAACCGAGTGGTGTTCAAGCAATTGATCATGCGCGGCGCGATCGACGTGGTGCAGATCGACGCGTGCCGGCTGGGCGGCGTCAACGAAGTCCTCGCGGTGCTGCTCATGGCAACGAAATACGACCTGCCCGTCTGCCCGCACGCCGGCGGCGTGGGACTGTGCGAATATGTCCAGCACCTCGCGATGATCGATTACCTTGCCTTTGCCGGCACGATGGACGGGCGGGTGATCGAATATGTCGACCATCTGCACGAGCATTTCGTCGATCCGTGCGTAGTCGAGAACGGCGCCTATCGCGTGCCAGAGGCACCGGGCTTCTCGATCGAAATGAAGGCGGCAAGCCTCGCGGCGTTCCGCTATCGCAAGCACGAGCCCGCGGCGAGCGCGGCCGCATAGGAGGGGTATGAAGTCAATATTCGGGCTGCTGGCGGCGCTGCTGCTTGCCCTCCCCGCCACGGCGCAGGACCTGCCGCGCATCGTTTCCAAGGGCGGCAAGCATGCGCTGATCGTCGACGGCGCGCCCTTCCTGATGCTCGCCGCGCAGGTCAACAATTCGAGCAACTATCCGGCGGCCTTGCCCAAGGTCTGGCCGGTGATCGATCGGCTCCAGGCCAACACGCTGCAGGTGCCGGTCGCCTGGGAGCAGATCGAGCCGCAGGAAGGCAGGTTCGACTTCGCGTTCGTCGATACGCTGCTGGCCCAGGCGCGCGAACATGACGTGCGGCTGGTGCTTTTGTGGTTCGCGACGTGGAAGAACACGGGCACTGCCTATGCGCCGGGCTGGGTCAAGCGCGACAACAAGCGCTTCCCGCGGATGGTCGGGCGCGAGGGCAAGACGCATTATGCCTTCACACCGCTGGCGCAATCGACGCTCGCGGCGGACAAGAAGGCATTCGTCGCGCTGATGCGGCATTTGCGCGAGCGCGATCCGCAGAACACGGTGATCATGATGCAAGTGCAGAACGAGCCGGGCAGCTACAGCAGCGCGCGCGACCATTCGGCGGCGGCGGACAAGCTGTTCGCCGGGCCGGTGCCGGCGGCACTGCTCAAGCAGACCGGCAAGGCGCCGGGCAGCTGGGCAACGGTCTATGGACGCGATGCCGAACTGTTCTTCCATAGCTGGCACGTCGCGCGGTACATCGATGCGGTCGCCGCGGCGGGCAAGGCAATCAAGCCGCTGCCGATGTACGCCAATGCCGCGCTGACCGGCAGTCCGTTCGGCTGGCAGGATCCCAACACCTATGCCAGCGGCGGCCCGGCGCACACCGTGATCGACGTCTACAAGGCCGCGGCGCCGCATCTCGAACTGGTCGGGCCCGACATCTACAATCCCGATCACAAGGCGTATCTGGGGTTCCTCGACGCCTATCGGCGGCCGGACAATCCGCTGTTCGTCCCCGAAACGGGGAACGCGCGTGGCTATGCGCGCTATTTCTTCCCGACGATCGGGCGCGGGGCGATCGGCTGGTCGGTGTTCGGGATGGACGCGAGCGGCTATTCGAACTTCCCGTTGGGTGCGCCGAAGCTGGACGACGCGACGATCGACCTGTTCGCTCGCGCGTACAAGCTGTTCCGGCCGATGCAGCGCGAATGGGCGCGGCTGGCGCTGGAGAGCGACGTGTGGGGTGTCGCCGAGCCCACCGATCCCGAGGCCAAGCACAGCCAGTCGATCGACCTGGGCGCGTACAAGGCGACGGTGACCTTCGGGCGGCACCAGTTCGGCTTCGATCCGCCGACGGGCAATGCCGAGCCGCTCGGCGGGCTGGTGGTGGCGCGGCTGGCGGCGGACGAGTTCCTGGTGACCGGGTTCGATGCGCGGATCGAGTTCGCGCTGGCGCGGCCGGGGGAGCGCAACCTGATGCTCGACCGGGTGGAGGAAGGCCATTTCGAGGACGGGAAATGGGTGTTCGATCGGGTGTGGAACGGCGACCAGACCGACTATGGGCTGAACTTCACTGGCCAGGCGCAGGTGCTGAAGGTGAAGCTGGCGACTTGGCCGTAAAGGTCAAATAACGACATTCGTAAAATTGCGTACGAGACGATGCTTCTCAGATGGCAGCGCGCCCAGATTCCCTTGCATTTTTTCTTCGTATCAACCTAGACTTCGGGCAGGAACCTTGTGGCATGCTCGTCCGAGCAAGATGGCCTCCACCGGTTTGCGTTCCGGTACAACAGCACCATCAAGGGAAATCATATGATCTTGCTGGCCTTGCTTGTGCTTGGGGAACGGGCCCCGCTAACGCCCGTGACCGTCCGCAACGAAAGCGAGTTGCTCACCTCGGATGATTACGTCACGCGCGCGGCGGGCTTGGGGAAGAGCGGCTACACCGTGGTGGAGGTCTTTGTCGACGCTACTGGAAAGCCCCATACCTGCGGCGTCGCCGGGACGAGCGGGTCCAAGGACCTGGATCTGAGAGCATGTGCCGCGGCGGTGCGGCGGGGCAAGTACACGCCGGCCGCAGACGAGAACGGTGTGCCCGTGCACGGCGTCCTCCGGCTGCGGATCCGATGGGTGCTAGAAAGTTTCTTCGACAGTCCCGCCGGCATACCGAAATGGCCCGCCGATCTCGTGCTCGAAGTGGCGAAACTGCCGGAGGGGCGTAAGTCCGTCACTGTCGAACTGGTTTATTTCGTGGACGAGCAGGGCCAGATCCAGCGCTGTTCCGTGCAGCAGTCGAGCGGCTTTCAGGCGTTCGACACTAGCGCCTGTGCGGCTATGACAAAGCTACAGCGGTACCCTCCGGCGAAAGACAAAGCGGACAAAATCTGGCCGGTAGTTCGAACGCAGCGAATAGAATTCACTCCCGGCCAGAAGTGATCGCCTGCCGGTCCCCTCAACCCGTTTCTCGACTTCGCTCGAAACGAACGGAGGCTACGGGGAAAGTCACCTCACCCTAGCGCGCCAACGGCATCGCCGTGCGCGCACCAGCGCGGCAGTGGCGGTCGATAAAGGCTTGGTGGCTGGGCATCGCGGCCGCGGCCTGGTCGATCACCTGGCACATGCCGGCGAGCACCGCAGCGAGTTCCTGCGGCGCGAGCGTGTCGGCGAGCGGATCGTGCGCGGCGGGGTCGACGCCCTGCCCCAGCAGCACCGCGAGCCAGCTAGCTTCGTGGAACAGGTCATGCGGGCGCTCGATCAGCCGGCCGTTAGCGCGGAACATCGCGACCTTGGCGGCGAGACTGTCGGGGATCGTCATCGCGGCGCACTGGCGCCAGAACGGCTCGTCGCGTTCGTTGGCCCAGTAATGGAGCACCAGGAAGTCGCGGATCGCTTCCATCTCGGCATCGGCCTGCCGGTTATACTCGTCCGCGAGCCGCGGGTCGCAGTGTCGGTCGGGGAACCAGGACAGCAGCTTGGAAATCCCGGTCTGGATCAAGTGGATGCTGGTCGATTCGAGCGGCTCGAGAAAGCCCGACGCCAAGCCGAGCGCGACGACGTTGCGGTGCCACGCCTTTCGCCGCCGCCCGGTGGTGAAGCGCAGGAGGCGCGGATCGCCTTCGCGCGCGCCGGCTAGGTTGGCGAGCAGCGTGGCGGCGGCTTCGTCGGCGGAGATCGCCCCGCTGCAATAGACATGACCGTTGCCGGTGCGGTGCTGGAGCGGGATGCGCCATTGCCAGCCAGCGGTGCGGGCGGTGGAGCGGGTGAAGGGCTCGGGGTCGCCGGTGCGTGCGCATGGCACCGCGAGCGCGCGGTCGCACGGGAGCCAGCGGGTCCAGTCGTCATAGCCGGTGCCGAGGGCTTCGGTGAGCAGGCCGCGAAAGCCGGTGCAATCGAGGAACAGGTCGGCGGCAAGCGTGCGGCCGTCGGCGAGGATGATGTGGTCGACGAAGCCGTCGCCGGGGCGAAGGACGACATCGGCGATCCAGCCTTCGATGCGCTCGACTCCGCGGGCCTCGGCGAGGCAGCGGAGGTAGCGCGCGTAGAGCGAGGCGTCGAAATGATAGGCCCAGGAAAAGGTCGAGAAGACTCTCGGCGATTGCGGCGTGGGGATCTCGAACCTGTCGCGATAGGCGGCCTGGTGGTTGAGCGACCAGGCGTCGAGCGGCGTCGTGTTGCCGAGCGCGCGAGCGCGCAGCCAGTGCTGGTGAAAGGCCGTCGGGCCGAAATCGTCGCCATAGCGGCCGAAGGGGTGGAAATAGCGCTGCCCTTCGCGGCGCCAGCCGACGAATTCGATGCCCAGCTTGAACGTGCCCTGCGTAGCGGCGACGAATTCGCGCTCGTCGACGCCGAGCAGCTTGTTGAACAGCTGGATCGGCGGGATCGTCGCCTCACCGACGCCGACGGTGCCAATTTCGTCGGATTCGACAAGGGTGATACGGCAGTGGTGCTGGGCGAGCAGCTTCGAAAGCGCCGCCGCGGCCATCCACCCCGCGGTACCGCCGCCGGCGATCAGGATCGATCGGACGGGGTCGGCGGTCATGCGGCCTCAGCCGGGCAGCAGCGCTGGAGAAATACCTCATGCGGCGGCGCGGCTTCCGCGGCGCGGACGAGCAGCCGGTGGCGCTGGGCGAGCCCGGCGCGAAGGCGTTCGGGGTCGATCCGGTCGACCAGCGGGTCATAGCGATCGGGAAGCACGCCGTTGCCGAGGAATATCGCGACCCAGCTCGGCTCCTGATACGATTCCTCGGCGAGCAGCGGCACGCGGCCGCTGGCGCGGAACACGTCGATCTTGTGCGCGAGCGTGTCGGGCAGCGGCATCGTGCGGCAATAGTCCCACAGCGGCGCGTCGGTGCGGCGGGTGAGGCAGTAATGCAGGATCAGGAAGTCGCGGATCCGCTCGAACTCGCTCACGGTGACGCGATTATATTCGTCGGCGATGCGCGAGTCCCAGTTGCGGTCTGGGAAAAACTCGACGAGGCGCGCGATTGCCGTCTGGATCAGCTGGATGCTGGTCGATTCCAGCGGCTCCATGAACCCGCCGGCGAGGCCGATCGCGACGACATTGCCGTTCCAGAACTTCCGCCGCCGCCCGGTGGTGAAGCGCAGCACGCGCGGATCGGCGAGCAGCTTGCCGGGGACGTTGGCGGTGAACAGGTCGCGTGCTCGGTCGTCTTCGGTGAAGCGCGTCGAATAGACATAGCCGTTGCCCATCCGGTGCTGGAGCGGGATGCGCCATTGCCAGCCGGCCTCACGCGCGGTGGAGACGGTGAAGGGCGTCGGCGGGCCTGTCGGCGCGCTGGGGGCTACCACCGCGCTGTCGCAGGGAAGCCAGTGGCGCCAGTCCTCATAGCCGGTGTTCAGCGCTTCCTCGATCAGCAGCCCGCGGAACCCCGAGCAGTCGACGAACAGATCGGCTTCGTGGCGCTGGCCATCGGCAGTGAGCACCACGGCGATGTGGCCTGTCTCGCCGTCGCGTTCGGCGGTGACCACCCTGCCCTCGACCCTATGCACACCCCGCGCCTCGCAGTGGCTGCGCAGGGAGCGGGCGTAGAGCGAGGCGTCGAAATGGAAGGCGTAGCGGTAGAAGTCCGCATTGCTCGACGGGGGCATGAAGCGGCCGCGGCGAGCCATCGCATAAGGCAGGCTGTAGTCGTCGATCGACGCGGGATCGCCGAGGCTGTGGAGCTTGCGCCAGTGATGGTGCGGGGCGACACCCTCGATCGCGTCGCCATAGTCGCCGAAGCCGTGGAAATGCACGTTGCCGATCTGGCCCCAGTCGCGGAACTCGATGCCGAGCTTGAAGCTGCCTTGCGTCGCCTTGACGAATTCGCGCTCGTCGATCCCTAGTAGTCCGTTGAGGTGCTGCATCAGCGGCACCGTCGCCTCGCCGACGCCGATCGTGCCGATCTCCTCGGACTCGATCAGGGTGATGCTGCACTGGGCGGGATCGAGAAATCGCGCGAGTACCGCGGCGCTGATCCACCCGGCGGTGCCGCCGCCGACGATGACAATGGATCGGATCGCGGACTCGGTCATGACGCTCCTGAGGCTAGGCGCGAAGCATCGGACAAGAAAGAGTGGCGGTGCCCCTTGAAGAACACCGCCCAGTTTCTGGGATCAGAAAGTGAACCTGAGCAGGCCGGCGATGCGCCGGTCGGTATCGGTCCAGCTGTAGCGCGGATGCCGGACGGCACCGCCGACATCCAGGAACGTGCGCGTGTTGAGCAGGTTGGTGGCCTGCACGCCGATCTTCACGTTGTTCGTGATGCTGAACAGGATCGAGCCGTCGAGCTGGCCGTAATCCTCCGACCATACCGGCGCGTTGAGGTTGGCAGCGGACGTGGTCAGCAGGTATTCGGAGCGCCAATTATACGCCAGCCGCGCCGAGATGCCGTATTTCTCGTAGATCGCTGCGACATTGTAGCTCCATTTCGAGAGCCCCTCGAGCGGCAGGGTGGTATCGTTGGCGTTGTTGATCTGGTTGGGATCGAGCGTATTGACCGGCTGGTTGGCGCCGCCGGTGCTGTCGACCCAGGTGACGTTGCCCTGGAAACCGAGCCCGCCCAGCGCGCCGGGCAGCATGTCGAAGAACTGGGTGTACGCCAGCTCGACGCCCTTGATCCTCCCCTTCTCGCCATTGACGGCGCGCGTGACGTTGAAGGTCAGCGTCTGGCCGTTGCTGGTGAAGGTCTCGTTCGCATTGCCCGAGATGATGTAGTCCTTGATGTCCTTGTAAAAGGCCGCGAAGGTCAGGCTGTTCGATCGGCCGAAATAATATTCCGCGCTGAAATCGAACTGGGTCGACTTGGTCGGCTTCAAATACGGATTGCCTGCCTGGCCGGTGAGGCCGAGAGGCTGCGGCAGCAACCCCGTGCCGGCTGGATTGAGCCCGAAGCTCAGCGAAGCATAGGGCCGGAGCTGAGAGAAGTTGGGACGCACCATCGCCTTCCCCGCCGCGAAGCGCAGCTGGAGGTCGTCGGTGGCCTTGATCCGCAGGTTGAGCGTCGGCAGCACGTCGGTGTAGCTGTTCTTGTAGGTGGCGTCGGACAGCCGACCGCCAGCGCCGTTGTTCGAGAAAGCGAGCGCTTGTGTAAGACCGGCGCAAGCGGGCGCCGCAGGCGTTGCCTGGCAACTCGACGTTATCGTGCCAAGGCTGAGATAGCCCAGCGCCTCGTTGCGGGTGCGCACGACGCGGATGCCGATATTGCCGTCGACGATCCCCGAACCGAAGCGCAACATCGCGTAGCCCGCCAGCGTCTTCTCGCTCTGCCGGGCGATGCCGCCCAGCACATTGTCCGATCCGGGATTGGCGTTCTCGTAGCTATCCTCGGTCAGCGGCGCCCAGCCCCAGCCCGAGCTCTGCGTCGCGCGCAGATAGTCATACGCATTCGCGGTGCCGTTGGTCATCAGATCGACCGAGGGGAACCAGCCCACGCCGGGCACGCCGATCTTGCCACGGAAAAAGTCGTTATAGTTGAACTGCTCGGCCTGACCCGGCAGCCCGGGATTGCGTACGCCGGCTTGCGTGAAATCGTCCGAGGGATCGGCCGGGGTACCGTTGTTGTTGACGAAGGTGTCGAACCCGGTCTGGTTGAGGAAGATTGGCGGCGCGCTGCCCGCCGCGCCCCAGAATTGCTGCGAAAGCAGGCCCCAATTGTAGCCGGTCTGGCGAGTGACCGCCTCACGATCGGTGGCGCGCATGCCGGCGCGGAACGATTTGAGGAAGCTGTCGTCGTCGAACTTGTACTCGACGTCGAACCGCTCGGCCCATTCGCCGGCGCGGTTGTCCTCGAGATGGTCCATCGCCGCGGCCCACCAGTAGTTGTTCTGGTTGGCGAGCGAGGCGCCGTTCTCGGTCACCCGCACGCTCGGCGAGTCTCCACGCAGGTCAAAGGCGAGGGTCGGCCGGTTGGCGTTGAAGAAGCCCGGCGCAATGCCGAATTCGGTGAACGCCGTGAAGCTCAGCACATCGGCTTCGGAGGTGATCCGCTGGACGTCCGCGCTGAATGCCCAATGCTCGCCCGGCTCCCAGCGCCAGTTAAGCGAATAGTCGCGCGTGACCTTATGCGAGGCGCCGTAGCGCGTGTCCAAGTCCATATTGGCGTTGGTATAGCTGCCGACCTCGAGCACCTTGTCGCCATTGACCTGGTAGCTCGATTCATAGTCGGGGAGCGAATAGACGCCCTCGGCATGCTCCATATCCTTGGGATCCGCCGAGGAAAGGAACGCCTCGGCAGTGAAGGTCATGTCGGGGCTCGGGCGCCACTGGATCGAGCCGTCGACCGAGACGCGCCTCTGCTGCCAGTCAATCCGCCGCCAGCCTAGCGACGAGGGCACGAGGATGTTCTGGAAACCAGCGGGCCCGCCGGCATTGGCGCGGACGGTGTAGGTGCCCAGTTGGATGCTGTCGGTGCGGTTGCCGATATTGTTGATGCTGCCCGAGAGCAGAATGCCGATATCGCCCAGCCCGGTCTCCCAGCGATTGCTGACGAGCGCGTTGGCTGACCAATAGCCCTTCTCGCGCATGTCGGCGTAGTTGTAGTCGCCCGACACAGCGATGAGATGGCCGTCCTGGTCGAAGGGTTTCCGGGTACGCAGGTTTACGATGCCGCCGACGCCGCCCTCAACCATCTCGGCTGAGGGGTTCTTGTAGACGTCGATCCCGGCGAGCAGATCTGGAGAGACATCCTCGAAGGCGAGCCCGCGCCCGTTGTTCGCCGAGAAGACGTCGCGGCCGTTGATCTCGGAGCGCACCCAGGAAAGCCCGCGGATGAACACGCCGCCGCCCTCGGCCGCTAGGCGCGCGGGATCGCGATTCTCGTTGGTCCGCTGGAGGGTGATCCCGGGGATGCGCTGGAGCGCCTCGGAGACCGAGCGATCGGGGAGCGCACCGATATCCTGCGCAGTGACCGAGTCGACAATCTGGTCGGCATTGCGCTTGATGTTGCGCGCGCTGGTCAGCGAGGCGCGGATGCCCGTGACGACGATCGTGTCCTGGTCCTCGGAGGCCGGGGTTTCGGAGGGTTGATCCTGCGGTGCGGCCACGACCACCGGCGGATCGTCTGCGGCAAAGGCCGGCATCGCCCATCCGGCGGCGGCAAGCGCAAGCGTGGAAACACCGTAGCGGATCGGCTTGGCGCGCGACCCAGAACGACCGATAGAAAGCTCAGCCATATCCCCTCCTCATCCTAGGACGAGAGGCATCGGCTACACCGTGTCCCCTCCCGCTCCCGCCGAAGCGCCTCTAACGGGTGCCAACGGTGTCATTTTATTAGCGCTAACATTTTTCATACACAAGGAGGGATTTCATATTTGCGCCTGCCTTTTGCACGCGGTGCCGCCTATTCCTGCCAGCTATGGCGTTTGCGGTTCGAGCGGGCTGTACGGTACGGTCCCGTCGCGTCATGCTGGCCACCAATGTCGTTCCTGCGAGGTGCCCGAATGAAGAAGCTCATCCTGCTTGCCCTGCTCGCCACCGGCGCCTGTGCGACGCCGCATGCAGCCACCCCAGACGGGAATCTCCACCAGCGCCTGCTGACGCTCGACACGCATCTCGACACACCAGTCTATTTCAGCCGCCCTGGCTGGAGCTTCGGCGACCGGCACAAATACGAGGACGATCTGGTCCAGGTCGATCTCGGGCGGATGGACGAAGGCGATCTCGATGGCGGGTTCTTCGTCATCTATACGTCGCAGGGACCGCTCACTCCCGAAGGCTATGCAGCGGCCAAGGCGTTCGCGTTCAACCGCTCGGATGAGATCCACACCACCCTGGCGAAGTTCCCCGCGCGGATCGGACTGGCGACTCAGGCGAGTGATGCCGCACGGCTCGACAAGGCGGGCAAGCGCTTCGGCTTTATCAGCATCGAGAACAGCTATCCGCTGGGCGAGGACCTTTCGCTGCTCGGCGAATTTTACAGGCGCGGCGTGCGGATGGCGTCGCCGGTCCACTTCCGCAACAACCAGTTCGCCGATTCGGCGACCGATAAGCCCAGATGGAACGGCCTCAGCCCGCTGGGCAGGCAGTGGGTCGCCGAGATGAACCGGCTCGGCTTGGTGCTCGATGCGAGCCACGCCTCGGATGACGTGCTCGACCAGATGATCGCGCTCTCGAAGACCCCGGTGATCCTGTCGCATTCGGGCGCCAAGGCCATCTTCGACCATCCGCGCAACCTCGATGATGCGCGGATCCGCAAGCTCGCCGCGTCGGGCGGAGCGATCTGCGCCAATGCGGCCTATCTCAACACGATGCGATCGACGCCCGAGCGCAACGTGCTTTCGGATCAGGCCGAGGAGATGGGCAAACTCTCACCCGCCGAGCAGACCGAGCTGGTGCGGAAGATCCGCGCGCTCGACGCGACCTCGCCGGTGCAGGACGCCGATTTCGAGACCTATATGCGGCTGGTGCTCCACCTGATCCAGGTCGCCGGCGTCGATCACGTATGCTTCGGCGCCGACTGGGACGGCGGCGGCGGGGTCAAGGGCCTCGAGGATATCGACGCGCTGCCCAAGGTGACCGAGCGGCTAGTGCAGGCGGGCTATTCGGCGGCGGATATCGAGAAGATGTGGAGCGGGAACGTGCTGCGGCTGCTGCGGACCGCGGAGGCAAAGAAGGGGCGGTAAGCCGTGCGCTCAGGGGATCGCGGACGAAAACACGATCCCGACGCGCTGCCCGACTAACGTCCGCAGGCAATCCAATCGAACGCTCGTAGATCGTGGACAATCCCTCTCCCTTGATGGGAGAGGGAGGGGCCCGCGCCCGCAAGGCGGGGAGGGTGAGGGTGACCTCTCCTCAAGCTCCAACACCTGCGGAGAGGTCACCTTCACCCCACCCTCCCCATCAAGGGGGAGGGCTTAAAGTGCCCCATTTCAGCGGCTGAGCTGGAATTCCACCACGAGGCTGGCGTTGACGGTGACCTGATCGGCCTGGCCTTCCTTCTTCGGCGCGACGATCGTTACCAACTCGCCGATCAGCGCAAGCGCGCCGGCGGTGGGATCCTGCTTCTCGCTGACCTTGACGATCGCGCTGCGCTTGAGGCCCAAAGTCGCGGCATACGCATCGGCCTCGCCCTGCGCCTTCTTGATCGCCGCGGCCTTGGCGGCGCGGGTCGGCGCGACATAGTCGTTGAGCAACGGCAGCACATCGTCGTCGAGCTTGCCGCCGTTCGCCTCGATCGGCGCCTTGGCGCGCTCGACCGCGGCGCGGGTCGGCGCGTCGAAGCCTAGCGTCTCGGTTGCAGTCGACTGCGGAGTTGCTTCGCTGTCTTCGTCAAGCGTCTCGAGGCTGAAGCTCGGCTTCGACTTGGTGCCAGCGAAGGTCGAGACCAGCCCCATCAGCGAGTTGGTCGTGCCGATATCGCCTTTGGCCTCGCCGATGCCGATCGCCGAGAGCGCCTGCGTCAGCTTGGCCTTGTTCGCCGCCAGCGCGGCACCGGCAGCCGCCTCGTCCTTGCCCTTGGCGGTGAGTGTAACCGACAGGCGAAAGCGCTGCGCCGGCACGTTCACCTGACCCGTCGAGACGATCTCGACCGATACCGGCGCAGTCCCCGTCTGGGCCTGTGCCGCCAGGGGAGCCCCGAGCAGCGCAACCGCAAGTGCATATTTCATCATGTTCGAATCTCCCTGTTTCGAGCCTGCCTTAGCTGATCCGGGCACCCGGACAATCCGCGATCGGCTCGGCTCGCCGCGCGGCGAGATCGAGCCGGAAGGCGCCGCGGCGCGCGAGGAAGCTGCCTTCTCGGCGCCCCGGCGGAAACCCGGACTCCTCGACCAGCACGCACGTCTCCGCGCCACGGCGGCCGAAGCCGATCAGCCTGTTCTCGATGCTGTCGAGCCGCGGCAGGCCACGCGCCATGCCGCGGTCGATATCGCTTTGGAGGCGATCGGTGCCCAGTTCCGCGGCGCCGAGCGTGAAGGCATAGACCGCGGAAAAGTGCGCGGTGCGCTGGACCAGCAGCACCTGCCCCGACGCCTGCGGCCAGATCACGTCGATATGCCGGGCGAAGCGCATCAGTTCGCGGTTGCGCACGCCTGGCCCGTTGAGCCGCGCCACCGCAGCTTCGCGCTCGGTATCTGAATCGGCGGCCATCGCCCAGACCGCCCATTTGCCGTCGGGTGAGGTCACGCGCCCGCCGGCAAACGCCGAGATCCCGTCCGAAGCCGGGGCCAGAGCGAGCGCCAGCGCTAGCACCAGCCTCACCACCCTTGCGGCTGGCCCTTGTTCTGCTGGTCGAGCCACTTCTTGAGCGGCGCGAAATACTCAGCCATCGCCTTGCCCGAGATCTCGCGGGTGCCGGTGAATGCCTCAAGCGCGTCGGGCCAGGGCTTGGATGCGCCCATTTCGAGCATCTTGTTCAGCCGCGCGCCGACTTCCTTGTTGCCGTAGAACGAGCAGCGATGCAGCGGCCCCTTCCAGCCGGCCTGGTCGCATGCCGCCTTGTAGAACTGGAACTGGAGCAGCCGCGCCAGGAAATAGCGCGTGTACGGCACGCTGCCGGCGACGTGATACTTCGCGCCTGCGTCGAACTTGGTCTCGTCGCGGGCGACCGGGGCTTTCAAGCCCTGATAGTCGAGCCGCAGCTTGTCCCAGCCGGCCTGATAGCTGCCGGGCTGGATCGCGCCCGAGAAGATCTGCCAGCGATATTTGTCGACGAGCAGGCCGAAGGGCAGGAACGCGACCTTGTCCATCGCCTGGCGCAGCAGCAGTCCGGTATCCTTGTCGGCGCCGGGCACCTGCGCCTTGTCGAGCAGCCCGATCTGGACGAGGTAATCGGGGGTGATCGAGAGCGCGACGAAATCGCCGATCGCCTCGTGGAAGCCGTCGTTCGCGCCGTTGCGGTAGAGCTGGGGCTGCGCCTTGTACGCACGCTGATAGTAATTGTGGCCGAGCTCGTGGTGGATCGTGACGAAGTCGTCGGAATTCACCTTGATGCACATCTTGATCCGCAGATCGTCCTTCTCGTCGATATCCCAGGCCGAGGCGTGGCAGAGCACTTCGCGGTCGGCGGGCTTGAGGAACAGCGAGCGCTGCCAGAAGCTCTCGGGGAGGCCTTCGAAGCCGAGCGAGGAATAGAAGCCCTCGCCGGTCTGGACCATCTTCTTCCAGTCATAGCCCTTGGCCTTGAGCAGCTCGCCAACGTCATAGCCGAGATCGCCCGCCCCCGCCGGCGCGACCACATCGTAGATGCCGCCCCATTCCTGTGCCCACATATTGCCGAGCAGGTCGGCGCGGATCGGCCCCGTCTTGGGCTGGACCGCGTCGCCGTATTTCTCGTTGAGTTTCCGGCGGACATAGGTGTGGAGCGCCACGTAGAGCGGCTTGACGTCGGCCCAGAGCTTGTCGGTGAGCTTGGCGAACTCCTCGGGCGGCATGTCGTAGTTCGAGCGCCACATCGCGCCGGTATCGGCGAAGCCAAGATCCTTGGCGCCCTGGTTGGCGATCGCGGTCATCTTGGCATAGTCGCCGCGCATCGGTGCGCCGACATTGTCGTTCCAGCTCGTCCACATTTCCTGGAGCTCGGCTGGATTGCGGCTCTCGCTCATCGCGGCTTCGATGTCGCTGCCGTTGATCGGCTGGCCGCCGCGTGTCCCCTTGCCCTTGCCGTAGAGCGAGCCGAGCCTAGTCGAGATGTCCGAGAGCTGCTGCGCGGCCCCAGACGTGGTCGGCGCGGGCAAGGTGATAGCGCTGCGCAGCATGGTGAGCTGGCGCTTCTGCCCGGGGGTGAGCCCCGGCGCGTTCTGATACTTGGCCGCCTCGAGCGCATACTTGACCGCCATCTCGGTGCCGCGCGCGCCGTAATCGGCGGCGAGCGCGTCGGTATCGTCGGTGATATAGGTCGCGTTGATCCACGCGACGCGCGACGCGACGAGGTTGAATTCGGTATAGTCCTTCTGGACGCGGTCGAGGAACGCCTGCGCATCGGCGGCGGTGGGAGCGCCGGTCGTCGGCGCCGTCTGCGAGATCGCGGGCGCGGCCAGGAACGCAGCGAGCGCGAGCATCGAAATGCCGGTACGGATCATATGGTAAGCCCTTGAGGATCTTTGGATGACGCGACGATTGCGCGTCCTCCAGACGACCGTCAAGCGGCGAGGAACTCCGCGATCGCGTCGCCCAGTTCCGGCCGGGTGACGGCGCTCATATGGTTGCCCGGAATCTCGACGAAGCGTCCGTCGGGGAGCAAGTCGGCGACTTCCTGCGCCGAGCCGTTGTCGAAATCCTCGGCGCCGGTGACGACCAAGGTCGGCAGGTCGATCGCGGCGATCTCGGCCTCGGACGTATCGACAAAGGTCTGCAGGATCAGCAGCAACGCCTCCGGATCGCCCTTGGTGGTCTTGAGGAACGCCTCGGTCAGCCATTCGGAGCTGCCACGCTCGAACGTCCCCAGATTGGTTAGCACGCGCTTGAAATAGGTCCCGCGTCCTTTGGTGTCGGTCAGCCCCGCCAGCCCCATCCCGCACAGCACCGCGCGTCGTGGCTGCGCGCCGTGGACCAGCATCCGCAGCGTCGTCCGTCCGCCGAGCGAATAGCCGCCGAGATCGTAGTCCGTCAGCCCGAGATGCTCGATCAGTGCCAGCCCGTCGCGCATCAGCACATCCGGCGGATAGGCGGCGGGATCGTGCGGACGATCGCTGAGCCCGTGTCCGCGCAGATCGGGCATGATCACCCGAAAGCCACGCGCCGCGAGCTTCGCGGCATGGCCGTATTTGATCCAATTGACTTCGGCGGTCGAGAAATAGCCGTGGATCAGCACCACCGGCCGCCCCTCACCCATTTCGGTCCAGGCGAGTTCGACGCCGTCGAAGCTTGTGAAACGGTGCGTCTCAGTCGGGAAGCTTGCCAACTTTATCCATCCATCGCTGAACCAGGCTCGTATTCTGGTCGGTCCGTGACGCCGGCAGATGGCTGGAGTCAAGCCAGTTGCGGTGCCAGCTCTCGCATCCCGAATGCTCGGTCGGTTTGAAGCCATAGGGGTCGTCGAAGCTGCCGACAGTAAGGTCCATGCGATCGTGCGCGTGCGCTTCATAGGTAAGCGGCGTGCCGCAACGCGTGCAGAAACCGCGCTCGGCGATCGGCGACGATGCATAGCGATCGGGCTGCGTTTCCCAAGTCACATCGGTCTTGAGCAGATTCTTGAACGCGATCGAGACGCCGCCGGTCGCGCGCTGGCACATCCGGCAGTGGCAGAGATACGCCTCATCGTCGTCCACGCGTGCGCGATAGCGGATTCGCCCGCACTGGCACCCGCCGCTCATTTCCACCATCCGCACCTCCATACGATTGCTGCGTTGCACAATCTTTAGTTGCAATTCATAAGCTTGCTTACTATATGCCTGCTATGACCGAGAATCTAGGGTTCCTGATGGCCGATGTGTCGCGCCTGATGCGTCGCCGTTTCGACGAGCGCGCGCGCAGCAGCGGTGCGACGGGCCCGCAATGGCGGACACTCAAGATGCTCGAACGGCATGAGGGGTTAAACCAGGGACAGCTCGCCGAGTTGCTCGAAGTCGAGCCGATCACCTGCTGTCGGATGATCGACCGTCTCGAGGAAGCCGAATTGGTCGAGCGCCGCCGCGATCCCGCCGACCGCCGCGCCTGGCGCATCTACCTGACCGACAAGGCACGTCCCGTGCTCACCGAGCTTCACGATGTGGCGAGCGAGATGATCGAAACTGCGCTTCACGGGTTTGACCAGACGCAACGCGACCAGTTGATCGCCGCGCTCGCCCTGATCCGTTCCAACGTACTCCAGACGCAAGAGAGCAAAGAGGCCGCCAATGGCTGAGGCTGACCCCAAAATCGAAAAGGCACCCGACACGGTGGCGGTCGAACCCGCTCCCGAGACGGAAGTCGAAGCCGTCGAGCCCAAGGCGAAGCGCGGATTGCTGCGCCCGTTGCTGATGTTCGGCGTGCCGCTGCTCCTGATCGGCGTGGTCGGCTTCTTCTGGCTGACCTCGGGGCGCTATGCCTCGACCGACAATGCCTATGTCCAGCAGGACAAGGTATCGGTATCGGCCGAGGTCGCCGGGCGGATCGTCAACGTCGCGGTGCGGGAGAACCAGCGCGTCAAGAAGGGCGACTTGCTCTTCGAGATCGACCCGGCCCCCTATCGCATCGCCGTCGCCCAGGCCGACGCTGCGATCGCCAACGCCCAGGTCGAACTGCAGACCCTGAAGACCAGCTACGCCGGCACCGGCGCCGATATCCAGGCGGCGCGGGATTCGATCGTCGCGGCGCAGGAAGACTATCAGCGCCAGGCCGAGTTGATGAAGAGCGGCTTCACCACCCGCGCCCGGCTCCAGCAGTCCGAGCACGGGCTCGAACAGGCGCGCGCGACGCTCCAGCGCGCCAATGCCGATGCCGCCGAGGCGCGCTCGAAGCTCGCCACCGGCGCCGCGGTGCCCGGCGAGAACCCGCAGATCGCCGCCGCGCGCGTCCAGCGCGACCAGGCGCAGCTCAACCTCAGCCGCACCAAGGTCTATGCCCCCGCCGACGGCGTGGTCAGTCAGTCGCAGCGGCTCCAGGTCGGCCAGCAGATGATGACCGGGCTTCCAGCGCTCACCATCGTCACCAGCGACCAGTCGTGGATCGAGGCGAACTTCAAGGAGACCGACCTCAACAAGATGCGCGTCGGCCAGTGTGCCGAGATGTCGTTCGATGCCTATCCGGGGCTCAAGCTCAAGGGCCATGTCGCCTCGATCGGCGCAGGTACCGGCTCGGAATTCTCGGTGCTCCCCGCGCAGAACGCCAACGGGAACTGGGTCAAGGTCACCCAGCGCGTGCCGGTGCGCCTCTTCATCGACGAGAAGAGCTCGCGCGCGCTGATCGCCGGCCTTTCGTCAGACGTCGAGGTCGACCTGCAGGGGCCGTGCAAGTGATATACCGCGCCAAGTGATTGTCTGATCCAATGGCCACCGCCCGCCCTGCCCAGCCTGCCGCTGCGCCTTCTGCGCCTCGGCAAGGCGTCGCCGCGCTTCCCGTCCGCAACCGCGGGCTGCTGACGCTGGGCGTGATGCTGGCGACGATCATGCAGATCCTCGACACGACGATCGCCAATGTCGCGCTGCCGCACATGCAGACCTCGCTCGGCGCGACCGCCGACACCGTCACCTGGGTATTGACCAGCTATATCGTCGCTTCGGCGATCGCGATCCCGATCACCGGCTGGCTGTCCGATGCGATCGGTTCGCGCAACCTGTTCCTGATCTCGACCGTCGGCTTCATCATCGCCTCGGCGCTGTGTGGCATGGCGCAAAATCTGGAGCAGATGGTCGCCTTCCGTATCCTCCAGGGCATCTCGGCGGCGTTCATGAACCCGCTCAGCCAGACGGTGATGCTCGACATCAACCCGCCCGAGCGCCAGGCCAAGGCGATGTCGATCTGGGGCATGGGGATCATGGTCGGGCCGATCATGGGGCCGGTGCTCGGCGGCTGGCTGACCGACAATTTCAACTGGCGCTGGGTGTTCTACGTCAACTTGCCGCTGGGCGTGATCTGCATCGCGATCCTGTGGTGGCTGCTCCCCTCGCGCCCGGTGCGCAAGCGCCGCTTCGACCTGTTCGGTTTCTCGCTGCTGGCGCTGGGCATCTCGGCGCTTCAGCTAATGCTCGATCGCGGCCAGGGTGAGGACTGGCTCGGATCGACCGAGATCTGGGTCGAGATGCTCGTCGCCGGCATCGCTTTGTGGATGTTCACCGTCCACATGGCGACGGGCAAGAACCCGATGTTCGAGCGCGACCTGTGGAAGAACCGCAACCTCGTCACGGCGATCTTCTTCATGTTGGTGATCGGCGTGGTGATGATGGCGACGATGGCGCTGCTGCCGCCGATGCTCCAGACGCTCTACGGCCATTCGGTATTCGACACGGGCATGCTGCTGATGCCGCGCGGCGTCGGCGTGATCCTGACGATGGCGATCTCGGCGCAGCTTACTCAGCGCGGAGTCGATGCACGCTGGGTGGTGGGCATCGGCATGGCTCTCGCCGCCTATTCGCTGTGGCAGATGACGCATTGGTCGCTTGAGATGGGCACTTGGCCCATCATCGTTTCGGGGTTCGTCCAGGGGCTCGGCATGGGGTTGGTGTTCATGCCCTTGAACGGCATGGCGTTCGCGACGCTGCCGCCGCACCAGCGCACCGAAGGGTCATCGCTGATGAACCTCTCGCGCAACATCGGTGCGTCGGTCGGCATCTCCGTAGTGACGACGATCCTGGCGCGCAGTATCCAGGCGAGCCATGCCGCGCTGGCCCCAAACATCTCGGCGGCCAATCTCGACACGATGGACCCCAACCTGCTCCAGATGCTCGGCGGATCAGGCGAGACGGTGCTCGCGATGGCCAATGCCGAGATCAACCGCCAGGCGATGATGATCGGCTATCTCAACGATTTCTGGGCGATGATGATCGTCACGGCGCTGTCGGTGCCGCTGGTGGTGTTCCTCAAGCGGCCCAAGGGTCCGGCCGCCAACCCCGACCCTGCCGCCGCGGGGCATTGATCGACATTAATCGGACAAGAGGCGCGCACCCCCTTCCCAGGCCCTCTATAAGGAAAGCAAACCCTCGCGCCGTTTCGGCGCCCGCTTTCCGTTCGAGGTCCGAATGCTCGCCAAGTTCAACGCACTGTCACTCGCCACGAAGACGACGGTGCTCACCATCGCCGCGCTGTTGACGCTCGCACTCACCATCTTCGTGATCGCCGACCGTTCTATCACCGCCGATGCCGGCCGCCAGGCCGCCGAGCGCCAGGAGACCAACATGCGCGTCGCCTGGAACGTGCTGCACGGGCATGGCGGCGAATTCCGCGCTGAGGGCGACGCGCTCTATGTCGGCGACAAGAAGCTCAACGACTGGACCCAGCCGGTCGATCTGGTCAAGGAACTGGTCGGCGGCACCGCGACGATCTTCCGCGGCGATACCCGCATCACCACCAATGTGACCAAGCCCGACGGCAGCCGCGCGGTCGGCACCCCGCTCGCCGCCGGCGAGGCGCGCGACACCGTCCTCGGCCAGGGCAAGCCGTTCCGCGGCAGCGCCGACATCCTCGGCCGCCCGTTCTATACCGCCTATGATCCGATCAAGGACAAGGCCGGCAACGTCATCGGCGTCCTCTATGTCGGCATTCCCAAGGACGAGGCGCTGGCCGCTGTCTCGGCGCTGCGCTGGTCGATGGCGATCGGCGTGCTGCTGGCGACGCTGCTGATCACCGCCGTGATCTTCGCGGTCAACCGCGCGAGCTTCCGCCCGCTCGGCAGCATGAACGCGGCGATGCAGGATCTCGCCAAGGGCTCGACCACCACCGAGATTCCCGGCCGCGATCGCAGCGATGAGATCGGCCGCATGGCCCAGGCGCTGGTCGCCTTCCGCGACGCCGCAGTCGAGCGCGTCCGGATCGAGGCGAGCAGCGAGGCGGCTAACGCCGAGCGCCAGACCGCTATGACCGTGCTCAACGAGACGCTGCGCCGCGTCTCGCAGGGCGACCTGACCGTGTCGCTCGATGCGCGCTTCCCGGCGAGCTATGCCGAGCTGCGCACCAACTTCAACGAAGCGATGGGCGCGCTCTCGACGCTGGTCGGCACCGTGCTCGAGAGCACCGACACGATCCGCAGCGGCGCGACCGAGATCGCCACGGCTTCGGAGGATCTTGCCCGCCGCACCGAGAGCAATGCCGCGAGCCTGGAGGAGACCGCCGCCGCGGTCGCCCAGATGAACGGCCGCGTCGGCGAGACCGCTGCCGCCGCGAGCAGCACGGTCGAGCGTGCCGATGGCGCGATCGCCACCGTCTCGGACGGCCGCGCCGTCGCCGACGACGCAGTGCAGGCGATGAGCCGCGTCGCCGCGGGGGCCAAGGGCATCGACTCGGTCATCGAAGGACTCGACAAGATCGCGTTCCAGACCCGCGTTCTCGCGATGAACGCGGCGGTCGAAGCCGGTCGCGCCGGCGAGGCGGGTCGTGGCTTCGCGGTCGTCGCCGACCTCGTCTCGGCACTGGCGATGCGCTCGGAAGAGGAAGCCGCGCGGGCTCGCGACCAGCTCACCGCGACCCAGACCGACATCGTCTCGGCGGTCGATGCCATCGAGAAGGTCGATACGGCCCTGTCCGAGATCGTCGGCACCGTCGGCGAGGTCCACGGCCTGGTCGCGCGGATCGCCACCGACAATTCGGCGCAGTCATCGGCGATCGGCGAGATCAGTACCGCGATCGGCGCGATGGACCGCTCGACCCAGCAGAACGCGGCGATGGTGGAGGAGACGTCTGCGGCCGCGCGCAACCTGTCCGACCAGGTCGATCGCCTCGCCACCCAGGCCCGCACCTTCCGCGTCCAGGAAGACCGCCGCACCAAGCCGCGCGGCGCCTTCGAAGTCGCAGGACCGGCGACGGCGCAATAACCGACAAACGAAAGCGTCCGGTGCCGTTACGGCACCGGGCGCTTTCTTCCTTCGTCATCCCGGCGAAAGCCGGGATCTCAAGCCGCGCGCTTGCCGCACGAGGCTCCGGCGTTCGCCAGAGCGAAGATTACGCCGCCTTCTTGAGGTGCCGGCGGCCGAGCAGCTCGGCGATCTGCACTGCGTTGAGCGCCGCGCCCTTGCGCAGGTTGTCGCTCACGCACCACAGCGACAGGCCATTATCCACCGTCGAATCCTCGCGGACGCGGCTGATATAGGTGGCGTACTCGCCGACGCATTCGATCGGGGTGACGTATCCGCCGTCCTCATGCTTGTCGACGAGCATGATACCCGGCGCCTCGCGCAAGATCGACTTGGCCTTGGCCGCCGAGATCTCGTCCTCGAACTCGATGTTGATCGCTTCCGAATGGCCGACGAACACGGGGACGCGCACGCACGTCGCGGTCACCTTGATCTTGGGATCGAGGATCTTCTTGGTCTCCACGACCATCTTCCACTCTTCCTTGGTCGAGCCGTCGTCGAGGAAGCTGTCGATGTGCGGGATCACGTTGAACGCGATCTGCTTGGTAAACTTGCTCGGCGTGGCAGGATCGCCGACGAAGATATTCCGCGACTGCTCGAACAGCTCGTCCATCCCCGCCTTGCCCGCGCCGGAGACCGACTGGTAGGTCGCTACTACGACGCGCTTGATCTTGGCGGCATCGTGGAGCGGCTTCAATGCCACCACCATCTGCGCGGTCGAGCAGTTGGGGTTCGCGATGATGTTGCGCTTGGTATAGCCGTCGATCGCCTCGGGGTTCACTTCGGGGACGATCAGCGGCACGTCCGGGTCCATCCGGTAGAGCGACGCATTGTCGATCACGGTGCAGCCCGCCGCGGCGAAGCGCGGGGCGTGGAGCTTCGAACCCTCCGAGCCGATCGCGAACAGCGCCATGTCCCAGCCGGTCGGATCGAAATGCTCGATGTTCTGGACCTTATACTTCTTGCCGGTCTCGCCGAAGTCGATCTCGTCGCCCTGGCTGCGCGCGGAGGCAAGCACGGCGAGTTCGTCGATCGGGAATTCCCGCTCGGCGAGGATGTTCAGCATTTCACGCCCGACATTGCCGGTGGCGCCTGCGACCACGACACGGTAGCCCATTTTCGTCCTTCCATCAGGATCGTCGCGCAACGGGCGACGAGCGGTTCATTGGTGGTAGATGAGAAGGAATGCCAGCGCATTCCAGATGCCTCGAAGCAAGACGCTTCGCGCGCCGTCAGGCGCGGGTCGTAATTCGCGGAGTAGTGCGCGGTTTTCGAAGCATTTCGGCCGCCTAGCAGACCGAAAGCTGCGTGGCGAGGGGTAATTCGTATAATTTTCGGAAAGTCCGGCCGTCTTGTTAAAGACGGCCGGAATGCGTTCAGCGCTTGCCATGCTCGGTATGGCGATCGAGGAAATTGAGAATCGTCGTCCACAGATGCTCGCTGATCCCAGGACCGCTCACGCGGTGGGTGTGGCCTGGATAGAGCATCATCTCGAACGGCACCTTCGCCTTTTGCAGAGTCGCTGCCATCGCGGTGCTGTTGTCGAGCACGACATTGTCGTCGGACATGCCGTGGATCAGCAGCATCGGATCGGCGATCTTCGCCGCCTCGCCGATCGTGTCCGACTTCTTGTACGCCTCGGGCACCTTGGTCGGGTCGCCCATGTAGCGCTCGGTGTAGAAGGTATCGTACAGTTCCCAGCGACTGACCGGCGCGCCTGCGACGCCCGCGGCAAACACGCCCGGCGCGGCTTCGAGCATCTTAAGCGTCATATAGCCGCCATACGACCAGCCATAGGTCGTGATCTTGGCGGGGTCGACAAAATCGAGCGTCTTGAGATAGTTCGCCCCGGCGACCTGGTCCTCGACCTCGACCGATCCCATCGCGTGGTAGATCGCGTCCTCGAATGCCTTGCCGCGATTGGCCGAGCCACGATTGTCGATCTGGAACCAGATATAGCCGCGGTCGACGAGATACTGCTGGAGCGCTCCGCCCCACGCCTTGCTCACCGTCTGCGAATGCGGCCCGCCATAATGCTGGAAGAACACCGGATAGCGCTTGCCCGGCTCGAGTTCGGGGGTGACCATCTCCCAGTGGAGATCGGAGTCATCAGGGCCCTTGATCGTCCCGAACTTCCGCTCGCGATGGCTGGCGAGATAGGCGTGGTAGGGATGCTCGGCCTTGGTGACCGCATTTTCCTCGACCCAGGCGATCCGCTCGCCCGAAGCATCGGCGAGATAGACCTGCGACGGTTGGTTCGTGTTCGAGCGCGTGACGATCGCACGGCTCGCCTTCCCGTCCATCACCACTTTGTTCCACCAGCCTGCCTCGGTCAGCCGCGTCACGGCGCCGGGCTTAGTCACGTCGGCCGAGTAGAGATGCCGCTCGAGCACCCCGTCCTTGTTGCCGAGGAAGAAGATGCGGCCCTTGGCTTCATCGATTCCCGCGACTTCGGCGACTTCCCAATTGCCCTTGGTCAGCTGGGTCCATTTTCCTGCCTTCCAGCGATAGAGATGGCCGTGGCCGTCGCGCTCGGACCACCAGATCAGGCTGCCGTCGTCGAGCGCGTGGAAGTCATCCGACAAATTGACCCAGCTCTTGGGCCCCGATTTTTCGCTGAACAGCACGCTCGACGTGCCGGTGGCCGGATCGACCTTGAGCATGTCGAGCACGGTCTGCTCGCGGTTCATCCGCTGGACGTAGAGCGCGCTGGCGTCGGGCGCCCAATCGACACGGGTCAGGTAAATGTCGGCCTCCTTGCCGAGATCGACCTTGACCTTGTTCGCTCCCGCCGGGTCCATCACATAGAGATCGACCAGCACGTTGGGCGTGCCCGCCTTGGGATAGCGCTGCTGATAGGTGCTGGTGCCCGACGCGCCGATCGCAGTGCGGGTGACTACGCCCACCGGCGCCTCGTCATAGCGCTCGACCGCGAGGTAGCGGTCGCCCGGCGACCACCAATAGCCGGTGAAGCGGTTCATTTCCTCCTGCGCCACGAACTCGGCCTCGCCCCAATGGACCGTACCGGTGCCGTCCTGGGTGATCTTGCCGGGCGTGCCGCTGCCAAGCTTGCCGACGACGAGGTTCTGGTCGTTGACGTAGCTGACATAGCCGCCTGCCGGGCTGATCACCGGATTGAGCTTCGAGCCCTTTTCCTGGGTCAGCCGCGTGACGTTGCCGTCGAGGGAGGCGAGATACAGCTCGCCGTCGAGCGGCACGAGGATCGCCTTGCCGTCCGCCGCCCAATCATAGCCGACAATGCCGGTCTTGCCGACGATCGAGCGGTCGCGCTCGCGCTGCATCTTCTCGGCTTCGGAAAGCTCGGCGCCGGTCCCGACCTTCTTCGAATCGACCAGCATGCGCCACTGCCCGGTGGCGGTGTCCATCGCCCACAGGTCGTAACGCTCCTTCTCGTCGGCGCGGTTTCGCAGCAAGGTCAGATACTTGCCATCGGGCGAGAGCTTAGGCTGAAGCGGCGCGCTGCCCGCCAGGTCGGGGCTGGCATAGACGCGCTCGAGCGTGAGGTCCTTGATCTGCGCTGCCGCCTCACCGCTCATCAGCGGGGGCCCCAGCGCCATCAAAGACAATCCCAGCAACCATCTACGCATTCCAATTCTCTCCGGAGTCGCGCCCGACGAACGCGGGGCACACGCCTTATCGCGGGCACAGGGGGCGGGGTAAAGGCCGCTAATCCAGCCCCAGCGCGACCTTTCGCGAAACCAGGATGAAGCGCGGCCCCGCCCCGTTGGCTGCGGCGCGATCATCGGCGTTGTAGAGCGCGCATTTGCGCAGGCTCAGGCAGCCACAGCCGATGCAGCCGTCGAGATCGTCGAGCGTGCGCTGGAGCTGGGCGACGCGCGTCTCGATTACGTCGCGGAAGCCCTGGCTGATCCGCTTCCAGTCGGCCGCGCTCGGTGCCCTGCCCTCGGGCAGCCTGGCGAGTTCGGCGGCGATCTGCGGCAACGTGAATCCCAGTTGTTGCGCGATCAGCGCGAACGAGACGCGGCGTATATCGGCGCGCAGGAAACGCCGCTGGTTGCCCGCGGTTCGGATCGGATGGACCAGCCCCTTGGCCTCGTAGAAGCGCACCGCCGACACCGACAGCCCGGTGCGCGCCGCCAGCTCGCCGATCGTCAGAAGCTCGTTACCCCGGTTCATCTGCCTTCCGATTTTGGTACTTGACCTCAATCTAGGTTGAGGTTGTAGCTGATCTCGGCATGGCCTCCAACCGCGAAGGGAACTCCATGCCGCAGCCCTATATCGAGCACGTCAACCTGACCGTCAGCGACCCCGGGCGCATGGCGGCGCTGCTCAACCGCTTGTTCGACTGGCACGTCCGCTGGGAAGGCCCGGCGCGCGACGACGGCCGCGTCATCCATGTCGGCGACGAACGCACCTATCTTGCCGTCTACACCCCCGCAGGCGGTGCCGACGCCGACATCTTCGCGAAGGGACGCCCGCTCAACCATATCGGCATCCTGGTCGACGATCTCGACGATATCGAGCGCCGCGTGACCGAAGCCGGGCTCGTCCCCTTCGCACACGCCGACTACGACCCCGGCCGCCGCTTCTATTTCCTCGATTTCGACGGCACCGAATTCGAGATCGTCAGCTATGCGTAAGCCGCGTTGACGTTCTTTGTGCCGGGCAACATGCAGGCACACCGGTTTTGGAACCCGCGCGAGCTCGAGCGGGGCGCGGATCACCTCAAGGACGAATTCGACCGCGTTCTAGCGGACGAACGATTGCCCGAGGCTTCCCGAAGCGTCGTGCAGCAATGCTGCTCGTCGGTGATGCGCGGCCAGGATGGCGCAGGCTCGCTACGCGACACACTGCGGGACGGGAAATGACCTTTGACAAACGAAAAGGGCGCGATGGCAATCGCCACCGCGCCCTTTTTGCTGGCGTTCTGCCGGAGCCGTTACTCGGCGGCCGCAACCTCGGTCGGGCGCGGGTCACGACGCTCTGCGATACGCGCCGACTTGCCGGTGCGGCCACGCAGATAATAGAGCTTCGCACGACGCACGACGCCGCGGCGGACGACTTCGATCGAATCGATGTTCGGCGAATAGAGCGGGAAGACGCGCTCGACGCCCTCGCCGAAAGAAATCTTGCGGACGGTGAAGCTCGAACCCATGCCGCGATTGGCACGGGCGATGCACACGCCTTCATAGTTCTGCACGCGGGTGCGCTCGCCTTCGACGACCTTCACGCCGACGCGGAGGGTATCGCCCGGGCGGAATTCCGGAATCTTCTTGGTCTCGTTGAACTTGGCGATCTGCTCGGCTTCGAGCGTCTGGATGACGTTCATGACTTGTCGTTCCCGTTTCGTCGCCGCGCACCAGAGGGAGGTTGGACCCGAGCGCCCTCATGGCGCTCCCAAAGGTCCGGCCTCCGTAGCCGTGTATCGATCTCCGCCTGGGCTCTTCGCCATGCCTCGATCTTCGCATGATCCCCCGATCGCAGCACTTCGGGAATCGTGCGCCCTTCCCACTCAGCAGGACGGGTATATTGCGGATATTCGAGCAGCCCCGTTTCGAAGCTCTCGTCCATGCCGCTGGAAGCCGCGCCCATTACGCCGGGAAGCAGCCGAATGCAAGCGTCGAGCAGCGTCAGCGCCGCCATTTCCCCTCCCGAGAGGATATAGTCGCCGATCGAGACCTGTTCGATGTCGCGCGCTTCGAAGATCCGCTCGTCCATCCCTTCGAATCGGCCGCACAGGATGGTAACGCCTGTCCCCGCGGCGAGCGCGCGCACCCGGTCCTGGCTGAGCGTCCGCCCGCGCGGCGTCATAGCCAGCACGGGGCGGCCGGCGGGCACGCTGTCCAGCGCCGCGGCGAGCACGTCGGCGCGCATCACCATCCCCGCCCCGCCCCCCGCCGGCGTGTCGTCGACGCTGCGATGCTTGTCGGTGGCGAAATCGCGGATCTGCACCGCGTCGACGCTCCACAGCCCTTCGCGCAGCGCCCGTCCGGCGAGGGAGACGCCGAGCGGGCCGGGAAACATCTCGGGATACAGGGAGAGCACGGTGGCGACGAAAGTCATTTGGTCCAGTTCTCGATCCGCAAGCCGGGGACGTCGATGAAATCGCCCCCATTGCCGGTAACTAGCGTAAGGTTGAGTGCCAGGGCGTGGGCAGCGATCAGGCGATCGAAATTGCCCCGCTTGAAGGGTAGCGTTGCATAGACATCCCCACTTTTGCTGTCGAACGGCAACACCGGAATCTGCCGGAACAGCGCCGCCGCCAGTTCCGCCTGACCGCGTTGCGCTGCGCCGATCATGACTTCGGCATAAACGACAGCCGAGGTGATCAACTCGCCGTCCAGGCATTGCTGAACGCGTGCAGCGCCGCGCGGTGATCGACCGACCAGCAAATCGATGCAGAAATTGGCGTCGAGCAGATAGCGCGGATCAATCACGTCCCAAGCCGTCGCCCCAATCGCGATCCGTTTCGTCGGTCGGCATGCGCGCCAATCCCGGTATCGAACCGTAGATGCCAGTCAGATCGATCTTGCGCCCTTCCTTCGACGCAGGCTCGAACGCGAACTTGCCGCGGTCCTCCCGCAAGACCATTTCCTCGCCTTCACGGATTCCGAGTCCCTTAGGCAAGCGCAGCGCAACCGAATTGCCCGACTTGAATGTCTTAGCGCGATATTCCTTGGTCACCGCCGCCTCCGTATATACATCATGTATATACGCGAGACTTTCGGGTCAAGGAACCGCGATGCCTCCTTGCGCGCTTCGGCATCTCATGGACGACTGCATCATTATCGGCGCGGGACCGGCGGGACTCACCGCGGCGATCTATCTCGCGCGCTTCCATCTCAAGATCCGCCTGTTCGACTGCGGGTCGAGCCGCGCCGCGCTGATCCCGTGCACCCACAACCATGCCGGCTATCCCGACGGCATCTCGGGCAAGGAACTGCTCGCGCGGATGCTCGAACAGGCCGAGAAATACGGCGCCGAGCGCGAGCTTGCCGAAGTCACCGCGCTGCGCCGCGACGGGGAGGATTTCGTCGTCCGCGTCGGCGACCGCGCCGTCGTCGCCCGCTCCGTCCTACTCGCTACCGGCGTGGTCAACCACCGGCCCGAGATCGACGACGCGCTTCACACCGAGGCGCTCCAGCGCGGGCTCCTGCGATACTGCCCGATCTGCGACGGCTATGAAGTCACCGACAAGCGCGTCGGCGTGATCGGCACCGGCGATCACGGCATGCGCGAGGCGATCTTCCTGCGCGGCTACACCAACGACATCACCCTGATCGCCCCGAACGCCGAGCACGCGCTCGACGATGCCTGCGTGGAAGCGCTCGACGCTGCCGGCATCGCCCGGGTCGACGGCCCGTGCGGCGGCTATGCGATCGAGGGCGACCAGCTCGCCTTCGATACCGCGCATGGCCGCATGGCGTTCGACAGCGTCTATCCCGCGCTCGGCTCGCGCATCCGCTCGCGGCTGGCGATCGAGGCAGGCGCGCGCGCCGCCGAGGATGGGTGCCTCGAAGTCGACGACCACCAGCGCACCTCGGTTCCCGGGCTGTTCGCCGCGGGCGACGTCGCCAAGGGGCTCGACCAGATCAGCCACGCGATGGGCGAGGCCGGCGTCGCCGCGACGACGATCCGCAACCTTCTCGCCGAACGCCGCCCGCTGCGGCGCTAGCTCCCGCAGCCGCCACAGCCCCCGCCGCCGCAACCGCTTCCGCCGCCGCCGTCGCTGCTCCCGCCATCGCTGCCGCTCGATCCGCTATCGGCCGTGCGCATCCTGTGGAAGTCCTCCCAGCCCGAGCCGACCAGCACCGCCGTGCCGAACAGCGCGACCGCCATGCCGGCCTCGCCGCTCGCCGGCGCGCGCTGGAGCCGCTCGGAGCGCGCACGCGCCTCGGCGAGCACGTCGTGCCCGGCGCGCGTCCGCCGGTCGAGCACTGCGAAGCGGATCAGCGCGAGGACCGCCGTCAGAATGAGCAGCATCGTCAGATAACCGACTGGCCGCCCGCGCGCTTCGCCGATCAGCAGCTTGGTCCAGCCGAAGGCGAGCAGCAGGAAATAGGGCGAGGTCTGCCAGAAGCGGAGCTGGAGCGCAGTCCAGCCGTCCATCAGCAGCCCGTCCGCCACCAGCCGCGCGCGCACCGCGCCGGCATGACCGCCCGCGGCGACCGCAACCTGCACCCAGCTCGCCGGCTGCGGCAATGCGAGCACGCTGCGCTCGGCGGGGGTGCCGCCGCCCCCATTGCCGGCGAGGAACTTCTTGTTGTCGATCACCAATTGCCGCGTCTCGAGCATCTGGGCGGTGACCGTTTCGGCCAGCCGCAACGCCCCGCCGGCGAGGAAGGCGAGGGGTTCGGGATCGGTCCTGCGCGGCGCGGCGCCCGCGGGGCGCAGCCAGCGCGGCAGGACCAGGCCGGCGATGATCGTGACCACCAGCAGCGCGCCGTACAGCAGGAGAAACGGCCCGCCGGTAAGGTCGAAGGGTCCGAGCGACATATCAGCTCCTCAGCAAGAGCGCCCCGAGTGCGAGCGCGAAGAGCATCGCGACAGCGGTCAGCGACACGATCCGCACCACCCTGCGGGGCACGATCAACGCGTCGCGCGGATGCACGCGGCGCGCCTTGTGGTCCTCGTTCAGCCGCTGCGCCGCGTCGGGCCACAGATCCGCGGGCGGCCGGCCGAAGACGCGCTCATAGCTGCGCAGCGTCTCGGCATATTGGCTGAAATAGCGATGCTGCTCGTCCGCGCCGCCCGCCGTGGGGCCATGATGCAGCGGCCGCCCCAGCAAGCCGGGGCAGAAGCGCTCCCAATAGTCGCGGCTATAAGTGAGGTGGAGATGCCAGGCCTGGTCGACCGCATCGGAAGGCGTCACCGGATGCCCCGCGGTGACCGCGAGGAAGGCGAAGCGCCGATATTCCTCGATCACCCGCTCGGCATGCGCCCGAGACCAGCCATTGTCGCGCGCCAGCCGCTCGGCAAAGGGGAGCGAGGCGTCCTCGGGACCGAAGGTGTAATAAGAGAGCGCCGACCAGATCGGGTGGTCCGGGGCTTCAGCGGCAGGACCAGGGGCCTTTCGCATTCGAATGCCTACGTAGTGGGTGGATATTTAGGATTTGTGACAAATCCTCTAGCGAAATCGGGCGAGTGCCAAAGCGTCGGAATTCCAGGGACAGCTTCTAGATGTTCACGACATGACGACAAAGCTCATCCAGACTCGTGCCCATGTTGCTTCATTGCCTCGGTAGAAAGCGCTGACGCGTTTCGGCTTCTACCCTTGCTGCCTCAACGCCCCAGGCAGTGTTGGTCGTAAACCAGGCCTCCAGTTCCTGGGCCCGGTCCAACGTTACCGCCTTCCGCGCTGGGTCCAGAGGCTGTCGAGGCTCGAGGTGGTTCCCGTAAAGATCGCCAAGCAAGACGTTCTGCATCTCCGTTAGGAAATCTTCCGTGTAGGCAGTGGTGTCATCCACCGCCTGGATCAGTTGGTCGCTGTATGCGCGGATAGCCCGCGCACCCTCAACGCTCGGCGGCTTGTAAGGAAATATCCCGCCATCGGGACTGTCCGTGGGTAGTGCGGGCATGACGTGCAGGACGAAGTCCGAGAACATCAATTTGCGGCTGTCGTGCAGGACGGTGCTCATGGCAGTGCGGAAGATCAAAATGCGCGGATCAACGACACGCCGATTCTCGATCAGAAATATGAAGCGTAGGGCTGAATCCGTGAACTCACCATATAGCGCGCTCAACATGGGAAAGCGGGCGGTCGGAAGATTGTAGGCCAGCGCGGCGGCTTCCGCCCGTGCGGCCACTTCAATCTCCATGTTCATAATGTGAAGCTTGGTGCTTAACCCGATTGACGCGTCCGCGAGGCCACGGCAGATCAACACCGCGTCCTCATATAGCGCCGCGTTGATCTTTCTTCGCTCAGTTTCCGCGATAGCTGCGCGTGATTGCCGACCTTGCGATCTGACTTGAGCGATGACGGCCAAGACACCGAAAATCGCAGCGCCCGCCGTGGCGCCAGCGCCAATAAGCGCTGCTTGAAGTTCAACCGCAAGTCCGACCCACCACTGCGAAATGCTAAGCATTGGCCTCCCCCTCCGATAAGTATCAGCGACGGAAACGTTTCCGCAATCGTCCGAGCCGACTCCCGCATAGTTCACACTATTTCAGAGCAGTAATTCACAATTCATCACGCAAAATGGTGGCTAATTCGATACAAATAAATGTCCCCACTGGCTCAAACCCGTTGCTTTGGCTCGAGAGAGCGGCAGCCGCGATGCGTTGCGACCTAATCCCGCGGCTGCCCACTCAGACCCAACCGGTAACCAGCCCCCGCGCCCAATCCTCGCGCCCCTCCCCCGCCGCCTTCGCAGCGGCGGCCTGGTGGTCGTAGGCGACGGCATGGAACGCCACATCGCGATCCTCGACGATCGCGTAGCGCGCGCGAACATCGCCGCTCCCGACGACATAGGCATGAGGGTGGTCGTCATGAAACGCCTGCAACCCGACGCTGCCGGGATTGGCGATCCGGCGGCCGTCCAGCAGCCGAAACTCCCCCTGGATATGCGAATGGCCGCACAGCGTCAGCGCGGCGCCCTGCCCGCCCAGCCGCTCGGCGACTTCGGCCTCGCTGGCGCGGCGCAGGCCCGTGGGCTCGACGGTCTCGAGGAAGTGTTCGACGTCGCTGCGCGGGGTGCCGTGGCAGAGGAACAGGTCGCCCAGCGCCAGCGTCGCGGGCAGGGTCGCCAGCCAGCTCAGCACCGCCGCTGAGAGCAACGGCCGGGTGAAGCCGTCCGAGGCGTTCATCCGCTCGAGCGGGACTTCGAGCAGCTGGCGCTCGTGATTGCCTGCGATCGTCGGCCAGCCGCGGGCGATCAGCCAGTCGGCGGTCTCGGCGGGCCAGAGCGGACCCGACAGGCTGTCGCCCAGATTGACGAAGCCGGTGCAGCCGCGCAGCGCGGCGTCGGCCGCGACCGCTTCGAGCGCGGGAAGATTGCCATGGATGTCCGAAAGAACCGCAATGCGGCTCATTCGACGAAGCTCGCGGTGATCACCAGCCGTTCGGCATCCCATTCGGGCACAGCCTGAGGCTGCATCGGCACCATGAAGCGCTTGCCGGGCCGGCCTTCTACGCCGGGGCGCTCGATCTCGAGCACGTCGCCCGCGCCGTAATTGTCGATCGCCACCACCGTGCCGAGCGCCTCGCCCGCGTCCGAGACGGCGGGCAGCCCGAGCAGGTCGACATGGTAATATTCGCCCTCCCCCAGCGGCGGCAGCGCCGAGCGCGGGACGGTGAGCTGGGTGCCGCGCAGCGCCTCGGCGGCGTTGCGGTCGGCGATCTCGGCGAAGCGCGCGATCGCGCCGTTCGAGCCCGTGCGCAGGCTCTTGAGCGTCAGCGCGCCGCCGTTGAAGCTCTTGTAGCTGGCGAGATCGTCGGCGAAGACTTTCAAGCGCACTTCGCCGGCAATGCCGTGCGCGCCGATCACGCCGGCGAGCGTGACGGGGCGGTCGGCGCTCATGCCGCCCGCCCCGTCAGCACGCAGCGGGCATCACCCCTCAGGGGAGCCCGGCTGCTCCGGCGGCGTATCGTCGCCGCCTTCCGCAGGCGCATCGGTTGATGCGCCGGCAGGGTTGGTCTGGGTACCGCCTGGGTTTTCACGCTCGTCGGCATCCGGACCGGTATCGGGTTTGCTGGCCATCCTGCGCTCCTCTGGACATATCTCGTCCGTCAGAACGCAGGAGAACCGGCAAGTGCCTCAGCCTTCCGACTTTTCTTCGGCGGCAGCAGCTTCCTCGGCGGCAGGCGCCTCGGCAGCGGCCTCCTCGGTCGGCGCGGCTTCGGGAGTCGCTTCCTCGGCGGTCGGCTCGGGAGCAGGCGCGGCGGCGGCTGCTGCAGCGGCTTCCTCGGCGGCCTTGGCCTTCTCGGCACGCTCCTCGGCGCGCTCGACGGCCTTCTCGCCGGGCTTGCCCTTGTTCGGGTTGTTCTTCGCGGTGCGCTCCTTGACGCCGAGGCCGTCGAGGAAGCGGGCGACGCGGTCGGTCGGCTGCGCGCCGACGCTCAGCCAATGCTTGGCGCGTTCGCCGTCGAGCACGATACGCTTTTCGTCGTCCTTGGCGAGCAGCGGGTTGTAGGTGCCGATCTTCTCGATGAACTTGCCGTCACGGGGCGAACGCGCATCGGCGATCACGATCCGGTAGTACGGACGCTTCTTCGAGCCGCCGCGCGAGAGACGCATGGAAAGTGCCATTACAAATCTTCCTTCTTACAATCTAAGTTCAAGTTACTTCTTTTTCAGGAAATTCTCGAAGCCGGGCGGGAGACTGGCGCCGCCGGGAAGTCCCGGAAGGCTGCCGCCCATCTTGCCCATCATCTCGCCCATTTCGGGGCCGCCCAGCGCATTGCCGACGCCGCCCATGCCGCCACCGGGACCGCCCTTGCCGAGCATGCCCAGCATGCCCTTGAGGCCGCCCATCTTCTTCAAGCGCTTCATCGCGCTCTGCATCTCCTGATGCATCTTGAGCAGCTTGTTGACGTCCTGGACGGTCGTGCCGCTGCCCTTGGCGACGCGGATCTTGCGCTTGGCGTTGAGCAGTTCGGGCTTGGCGCGCTCCTTGACCGTCATCGATCCGATCATCGCATCCATGCGGAGCAGTATCTTCTCGTCGACCGCGCCCGAGGCCATCGCCGCCTGCGCCTTCTTCATGCCGGGGATCATGCCGGCGAGCGCGCCGAGCCCGCCCATCCGGCGCATCTGCGCAAGCTGGCTGCGCAGGTCGTTCATGTCGAACTGGCCCTTGGCGAGCCGCCCGGCCATCCGCTCGGCGTCCTCCGCCTGGATCGATTCGGCGGCGCGCTCGACCAGCGACACGACGTCGCCCATGCCGAGGATCCGGCCGGCGACGCGCTTGGGATGGAACGGCTCGATCTGGTCGAGCTTCTCGCCCATGCCTGCGAACTTGATCGGCTTGCCGGTGACCGCGCGCATCGACAGCGCAGCGCCGCCGCGCGCGTCGCCGTCCATGCGGGTGAGGATCACGCCGGTGAGCGGCACCTGTTCGGAGAAGTTCGACGCGACGTTGACTGCGTCCTGGCCGGTCAGGCTGTCGACGACGAGCAGCGTCTCGGCGGGATTGGCGATGTCGGACACCGCCTTCATCTCGTCCATCAGCGCCTGGTCGACGTGGAGGCGGCCCGCGGTGTCGAGCATCAGCACGTCGAAGCCCTGGAGCTTCGCCGCGCTCATCGCACGCTTGGCGATCTCGACCGGGGTCTGCCCCGCGACGATCGGCAGCGTAGCGACTTCGGTCTGCGTGCCGAGCACCGCAAGCTGCTCCTGCGCGGCCGGGCGATTGACGTCGAGCGACGCCATCATCACCTTCTTGCCGTCCTTCTTGAGCAGCTTGGCGAGCTTGGCGGTGGTCGTGGTCTTGCCCGAGCCCTGAAGACCGACGAGCATGATCACCGCCGGCGGGGTGACCGCGATCTCGAGCTCGGCGGTGTCGCTGCCGAGCATGTCGACCAGCGCATCATGGACGATCTTGACGACCTGCTGCCCCGGGGTGACCGAGCGCAGCACGTTCTGGCCGACCGCCTGTTCGGTGACCTTCTCGACGAAGTCGCGCGCGACGGGCAGCGCGACATCGGCCTCGAGCAGCGCGATCCGCACTTCGCGCATCGCGGTGCGGACATCGGCCTCGCCCAGCGCGCCACGCCCGCGCAGCCGCTCGAAAACGCCGCCTAGCCGATCGCTCAGACTGTCGAACATGGGACCAAAACACTCCAATTCCGGACCAACTTCCGCCAAACGCAAAACACGCCGGCGGACGAAACCTCGTCGGCCGGCGTCACCCCTTGGGGTGCCCAATGTTCGCGTTCCACGGAACGGTCGGGGGCGCTCATAGCCCTGGATCGCGGAAAGCGCAACCTTCGCCTCGCCAGCGCCCGGTAAGGTTTGGGAAAGCACGCCGCGTAACGCGATCTATACCGCGTCCGTGGCAATAACGCGCTAGTCGTCGAGGGGGCAGGCACCGGCAATGTCGCTGGAAGTAGAGAAAGATACGATGCAGGGCCGGGCCGCACGCCCCAACCTCCTAACCGGTGCGATCAGCATCGCCGCGATCCTGCTGTTCGTCGGCATCGGCAGCGCCGTGCTGTCGAAGACGCTGCAATTCTATCTCCAGGGCGGCGAGCCGGTGGCGCAGCCGCTGGTGATCGCGCTGCTGCTCAACGTCGCGCTGATCCTGCTCGGCTGGCGCCGCCATGCGTCGCTGAGCCACGAGCTCGAGATCCGCGCCGCCGCCGAGGAGCGCGCGCAGCAGCTCGCCAGCCGCGATCCGCTGACCGGCTTCCTCAATCGCCGCAGCCTCGCAGAGGAAGGCGCCGCGATGTTCACCCGCGCCCAGCGCCGCCGCAAGGCGATGGCGCTGGTGATGCTCGATCTCGATCATTTCAAGACGATCAACGACATGCACGGCCATGCCGTGGGCGACGCGCTGCTCCGCGCGGTCGCGAGCGAGATCGCCCACTTCATGCCGCCGATCGCGCTCACCGCGCGGCTGGGCGGCGACGAATTCGCCTGCGGCTTCCTGTTCGACGCCGCCGAGCCCGGCACGGTCGAGCGGATCGCCGAGAAGCTGGTCAGTCGCATGGCGCAGCCGTTCGAGGCAGAGGGGCTCCGCCTCCACATCTCATGCTCGCTCGGCATCGCGCGCTCGGACTTCGACTGTGCCGGGATCGATGCGCTGATGCGCGCTGCCGACATCGCGATGTATCAGGCCAAGAAGACCGGCCGGAACCGCTTCGCCTGGTTCGACCAGTCGATGGAGCGCGACCTGCAGATTCGCAACGATCTCGAATCGGGGCTTCGCCTGGCGATTCCCCGTCAGGAAGTCGTTCCCTATTTCGAGCAGCAGATCGACCTGATCACTGGCCGCCTCCACGGCTTCGAGGTGCTGGCGCGCTGGGAGCATCCGCAGCGCGGCACGATCAGCCCGGAACTCTTCATCCCGATCGCCGAGGAGACGGGCATGATCGGCGACCTGTCGCTGTCGATCATGCGCCAGGCGCTGCTCGCCGCGCGCGACTGGGATCCGTCGCTCAGCGTCTCGATCAACATCTCGCCCTGGCAGCTCCGCGACGCGTGGCTGGCGCAGAAGATCATCAAGGTGCTCACCGAGACCGGCTTTCCCGCCAACCGGCTCGAGGTCGAGATTACCGAGAGCGCATTGTTCGACAATCTCGCGCTGGCGCAGTCGATCGTCGGCAGTCTCAAGAACCAGGGCGTCCAGCTCGCGCTCGACGATTTCGGCACCGGCTATTCGTCGCTCGCGCACCTGCGCGCGCTGCCGTTCGACCGTATCAAGATCGACAAGAGCTTCATCATGTCGCTCAATGAAAGCGCGGATTCGGCCGCGATCGTCAATGCGATCATCAGCCTGGGCGAGAGCCTGAACCTGCCGATCACCGCCGAAGGCGTCGAGGATGGGGCGATCGAGCAGCGGCTCAAGGCGATCGGCTGCGCCAAGGCGCAGGGCTGGCATTACGGCAAGCCGCTGTCGATCGCCGGCGCGCGCCGTCTGCTCGCCGAGCGCCGCCTGCTGCGCCATTCGAGCCCGATCGACGCCCCAGTGGCCGTTACCAGCCAGCGTTTGGCTGGCTGAGATATTCCTCTTCCTCGGGTGTCGATACGCGCCCGAGCGCGGCGTTGCGGCTCGGATAGCGGCCGAAGCGTGCGATCACCTCGGCATGCTGGCGCGCATAATCGAGCGCCTCCTCGAGCCCCAGCGCCTCGTAGCAGCTGAGACTCACCGCCTGCATCTCGCGGTCCTCGGCATGCTCGAAGGGCAAGTAAAGGAACTGGCGCTGCTCGGGAGTCATCTCGCGGTCCCAGCCACGCTCGACCGCGACGCTCGCAAGCGCTTGCGCCAGGGGATCGGCGGCAAACGCCTCCGCGGTGCCGCGATGGACGTTGCGGCTGAACTGGTCGAGCAGGATCACCGCGGCGAGCAGGGTCCGCGGGTCGTCGCGCCATCCGGCGGCACCGCCTTCGAGCACCTCTACGCGCATGGCCTCGAATCGCTCGCGGATCTCGCTGTCCAGTTCGTCGGACTTGGCGAACCATTGCTCGGGCGTCAGCCGGTCGAACCAGAAGCCGAGCACTTCCTCCGCCTTCGCGTGGACTTCCGCCGCCGCCGTCCCTAGATCGCTCGCCAATGCCCGCCTCCTCGCCTCAGATCATCAATATGGGTTGCCGCCTCAACCTTGCGGAGGGCGAGTCGATCCGTGCGCTGCTTTCGGGGCGCGACACGATCGTGGTCAACAGCTGCGCGGTGACCAACGAGGCAGTCAAGCAGACGCGGCGGGCGATCCGCCGCGCGCGTCGCGAGCGGCCCGAAGCGGAGCTGGTGGTCACCGGCTGCGCGGCGCAGATCGATCCCCAGGCCTTCGCGGCGATGCCCGAGGTCAACCGCGTCCTCGGCAATGCCGAAAAGCTCGCACCCGCGGCATGGGCGGCGGCCGATCCTGTGCGGGTGCAGAACATCATGGCAGTGCGCGAAACTGCGCCACACCTTGCCGCGAGCTTCTCGACCCATGCGCGCGCGTTCGTCGAGGTGCAGAACGGGTGTGAACATCGGTGTACATTTTGCGTGATCCCCTATGGCCGCGGCAACAGCCGCTCGGTGCCGGCGGGCGCGGTGATCGATCGCATTGCCGCGCTCGCCGAGAGCCATGCCGAGATCGTCCTCACCGGCGTCGACCTGACAAGCTACGGCCCCGACCTCCCCGGCGCGCCGAGCCTCGGCCAATTGGTCGAGCGCATCCTGGCGCATGTGCCCAGGCTCCAAAGGCTGCGGCTGTCGTCGCTAGACGGCGTCGAGATCGATGGCCGGCTGTTCGCCTTGCTCACCCAGGAACCGCGGCTCCAGCCGCATGTCCACCTCTCGCTACAAGCGGGCGACGACATGGTGCTCAAGCGGATGAAGCGCCGCCACAGCCGCGCGCAGAGCGTCGCGCTGGTCGAGCGGCTGAAGGCCGCACGCGCGGACATCGCGATCGGCGCCGATGTGATCGCCGGCTTCCCCACCGAGACCGAAGCGATGTTCGCCAACACGCTCGCGCTGCTCGACGATTGCGACGTCGTCCATCCGCATATCTTCCCGTACAGCCCGCGCGAGGGCACCCCCGCCGCGCGGATGCCGCAGGTTGCGAAGGAAATTGTGAAAGAGCGTGCCGCCCGCCTCCGCGAGGCTGCCGCGGCGCGCCGTGCGCGCTGGCTGCAAAGCCTGATAGGCAGCACCCAGCAAGTGCTGATAGAGCGCCCTGGCGACCGCGGCCATGCCGGCAACTTCGCCGAAGTCCGCCTGCCGCATTCCCGCGTTGGAGAGATAGTGACCGTGACCATCAAGGCCGTGCAGGACGGAAAGCTGATCGCATGAGCAGCAATCCCTCGTGGCACAACAAGCTGCTCGGCGGCTTCAAGAAAACCTCCGACCGCCTGCTCGGCAACCTCGCCGGCCTGTCGGGCGCCCGGCTCGACGATGCGACGCTCGACGAGATCGAGGAGGCGCTGATCGCCTCCGACCTCGGCCCCGCCACTGCCGCGCGGGTCCGCGTCCGCCTCGCCGAGGGGCAGTATGAGCGCAATCTCGAAGAGCTCGGCATTCGCCTGATCGTCGCCGAGGAGATCGAGAAGGCACTGGCCCCCGTCGCCAGGCCGCTCGAGATCGAGGCATTCCCGCGCCCGCAGGTGATCCTCGTCATCGGCGTCAACGGCAGCGGCAAGACCACCACGATCGCCAAGCTCGCCAACAATTTGATCGAGCAGGATTACGGCGTGATGCTCGCCGCGGGCGACACCTTCCGCGCCGCCGCGATCGGGCAATTGAAGACCTGGGCCGAGCGGATCGGCGTGCCGATCGTCACCGGCCCGGAGGGCGGCGACGCCGCGGGGATCGTCTACGAAGCAGTCAAGCAAGCGACCGCCACCGGCATCGACGTGCTGATCGTCGACACGGCCGGCCGCCTCCAGAACAAGCGCGAGCTGATGGACGAGCTGGCGAAAATCCGCCGCGTGCTCGGCCGGCTCAACCCGGAGGCACCGCACGACGTCGTCCTTGTCCTCGACGCCACCACCGGCCAGAACGCCTTGAGCCAGATCGAAGTGTTCAAGGAAGTCGCCGGCGTCACCGGCCTCGTCATGACCAAGCTCGACGGCACCGCGCGCGGCGGCGTCCTGGTCGCCGCCGCCGAGAAATACGGCCTGCCGATCCACGCGATCGGCGTCGGCGAGAAAGTCGACGATCTCCGGGGCTTCGACCCCAGCGAAGTCGCGCGGATCATCGCCGGCGTCGAAGACCTCCTCTCGCCCCGGAAGCCCGCATGACCGAGTCTGCAACCCGCAAGCCGCTCTCGCCGGGGATACGCATGCTGATCGATTATGGTCCGCTGGCGGTGTTCTTCCTCGTCAACAGCTATGCCCCCGGCCTCCAGATCCAGCGGATCATGACCGCGACGGTCGCCTTCATGGTAGCGATGGCGGTAGCGATGGGGGTGAGCTGGTGGAAGGCGCGCCACATCTCGCCGATGCTGTGGATCACCGGCGCGCTCGTCCTCGTGTTCGGCAGCCTGACGCTGTGGTTCCACGACCAGACCTTCATCCAGATCAAGCCGACGATCGTCTACACGATGTTCGCGGTGATCTTGGGCTACGGGCTGATCGCGCGGAAGCCGCTGCTCCAGTCGCTGCTCGAGACCGCCTATCCGGGGCTTTCCGCCAAGGGCTGGCGGCTGCTGACGATCAACTGGACCGGCTTCTTCATCGCGATGGCAGTGCTCAACGAAGCGATGCGCCAGGTGCTGACCTGGGACCAGTGGGTCACCTTCAAGACCTGGGCGGTGATCCCGATGACTTTGGTCTTCGCGATGCTCAACATTCCGATGCTGCTCAAGCACGGACTACAGCTGGAAAAGCCCGAAGACACCCCGATCCCGCCGGAGGGCTGAAACTCCTTCTCCCCTTGTGGGAGAAGGAAGGGGCCCGCTGCGAAGCAGTGGGAAGGATGAGGGGGACGTCACTCAAGACACACTCCCCCTCACCCTTCCGCCGATTTCATCGGCTCACTCCCTCTCCCACAAGGGGAGAGGGAATAAAAAAGGCGCCGGACTTGCGTCCGACGCCCCTTTTGCCTTTTTCGCAGAAAGCTCAGCCCTTGGCGGCTTCGTAGCGCTTCGCGACTTCGTCCCAGTTCACCACGTTCCACCAGGCCTTGAGATAGCCCGGACGGTCGTTGCGATACGTCACGTAATACGCGTGCTCCCACACGTCGTTGCCCAGGATCGGCGTGCCCTTGACCGGCGCGATGTCCATCAGCGGGTTGTCCTGGTTCGGGGTCGAGGTGATCTCGAGCTCGCCCGATCCGTTGACGATCAGCCACGCCCAGCCCGAGCCGAACTGGTTGGCGCCCGCGGTGTTGAACTGCTCCTTGAGTGCATCGAGCGAGCCGAACTTGGCATCGATCGCCTCGGCCAGCGCGCCGCTGGGGGCGCCGCCGCCGTTCGGGCCCATCGTCTTCCAGAAGAAGTCGTGGTTCCAATAGCCGCCGCCATTGTTGCGCAGCTTGGCCGGAGCCTTGCCCATCTGCTGCTGCAGCTCCTCGATCGTCTTGCCTTCGAGGCTGGGATCCTCGGCCACCGCTTCGTTGAGCTTGGCAGTGTAGGCCGCGTGGTGCTTGGTGTGGTGGAGCGTCATCGTCTCCTTGTCGATCGTCGGCTCCAGCGCGTCATAGGCATAGGGCAGCGGCGGCAGTTCGAAGGCCATGTTGGTTCTCCTCTCGGGGTTCGAATGGGCAACGCGATGGACGCCATATGGCTCCGCAGTTTTCATTTCGCCAGCGCACCGAGCGCGAAATTTTAGCCCCCCGCCCCCAGCAGTTCGTGACGCTTCAAGGCATGCCGCAACTGGTCATAGGTCAGCCCCAGCGCCTCGGCGGTCGAGCGCTGGTTGTAGCGATGCTCCGCCAGCGCGCGCGACAGCACCTGCCGCTCGAACGCGTTCACGCGCGACTTGAAGTCGGTGCCGCCGTCGAACACCGCCGTCGGCGGTGCCTCCTCGGCCGGCATGGGCGCAGCCGCCGCCGGCGTGGAAGCGGTTGCCGCAACCGTAGCCGTCTTCGGCCGGAAGGGCGACTTGAACGGATCGATCTCGATCGAATCGACCGGCCCCTCGCGCTCCCAGCGATACACCGCGCGCTCGACGACGTTGCGCAGCTCGCGGACATTGCCCGGCCAGTCATAGGTCATCAGCGTGTCGAGCGCGTTGGGGCCCCAGCCCGGCCAGTCGGCCAGCCCGATCTCCGATGCCATCCGCCGCCCGAAGAATTCGGAGAGGACCTCGATGTCGCCGCGCCGCGCACGCAAGGGCGGCAGGGTCACCACCTCGAAGCTCAGCCGATCGAGCAAGTCGGCGCGGAACGTCCCCTTGTCGACCTTGTCGGGCAGATGCTCGTTGGTCGCCGCGACGATGCGCACATCGACGTTCAAGGGCCGCGACGAGCCGATCCGCGTGACTTCGCCATATTCGACCGCGCGCAGCAGCCGCTCCTGCGCCGCCATCGACAGCGTGCCGAGCTCGTCGAGGAACAGCGTGCCGCGATGCGCCTCCTCGAAGCGTCCCGCCCGCGCCTTGGTCGCGCCGGTGAACGCGCCCGCCTCGTGCCCGAACAATTCGGCCTCGATCAGCGTCTCGGGCAGCGCCGCGCAATTCATCACGATCAGCGGCTGGTCCCAGCGCGGGCTGAGGCGGTGGAGGCGCTCTGCAACGAGTTCCTTGCCGGTCCCGCGCTCGCCGATCACGAGGACAGGACGGTCCAGCGCCGCGGCGCGGCTGGCGCGCTCGAGGGCATCGAGAAAGGCCCCGGATTGGCCGATGACTTGAGTAGCGCGCTCCATGCCGAACCTTTGGCGAATTTTCCCAATACTTGGCAAGTGATATTCGGCGCCCGAATGCCTGATGAATGGCAAAAACGGCGGATTTCTGCGGTTTCCGTAAATTGGCACGGCTTCTGCAAAGATGTCGGCAAGCCCGATGACGGGCAGACACAACACCAGGTTCAGGGACAAGATCATGACCTACGAAGCCAAGAATGCACGCAACGCCTTCCTCGCCATCACCGTCGCCTTCTTCGCCAGCGCCATCCTGATGGCCGGCGCAGTCGGCCCGGCGATCGCCTGAGGCCACGAAGTCTCCCCGCTCACCCGCCCCGGTGAGCGGAAACCCGCCGGGAGGGTCACCCCCTAGATCCCTCCCGGCGGTCCCTAATACGAAGGAGTGTTAGAATGGGTATCTTCTCGCGAACCCGCGATATCATCGCCGCCAACGTCACCGACCTTCTCGACAAGGCCGAGGACCCGGCCAAGATGATCCGCATGATCATCCTCGAGATGGAAGAGACGCTGGTCGAGGTTCGCGCCTCCGCTGCCCGCACCATCGCCGACCAGAAGGAAATGCGCCGCCACATCGCCAAGCTCGACAAGCTCCAGGAGAGCTGGACCGAGAAGGCCGAGCTGGCGCTGAGCAAAGGCCGCGAGGACCTCGCCAAGGCCGCCCTGGTCGAGAAGCAGAAGGCTGCGGACATGTGCGACCAGCTCAGCCAGGAGATCGGCGTGCTCGACGAGGCGCTCAAGGCTTCGGAAGAGGACATCACCAAGCTCCAGAACAAGCTGCGCGAGGCACGGGTTCGCCAGAACTCGGTGGTCGCCCGGCTGGAGAGCGCGAACAACCGCACCCGCTTGCGCGAGATGACCAACGGGTCGAAGATGCAGGACGCCTTCTCGCGCTTCGATGTCCTCGAACGCCGGGTCGATTTCGCCGAGGGCCGCGCCGATGCGGCAGGCCTGGGCGCTGCGCCCAAGACGCTCGAGGAGGAGATCGCCGAGCTGCGCTCGTCCGAGAAGGTCGATGCCGAGCTCGAAGCGCTGAAGGCGCGGCTGAACAAGGGAGCGTAAGCGATGGAAGAGGTTTTCCTGCCCATCGTCATCGTCGGGATCCTGTTCGTCGGACTTCCCTGGGTGATCATGCACTATATCACCCGGTGGAAGACCGCCGCGACGATCACCGGCGAGGACGAGAAGCTCCTCGACGAGCTCTACTACACCGCCAAGCAGCTCGAAGAGCGCCTGCTCACCGTCGAACGCATCATCGCCGCCGACAACCCCGATTTCCGCCCGCTCTCGGCCTCGCGCTCGGAGCAGAGCCCCTTCGATATCTCGAGGAGGAACTGAGATGTCCGCCCGTACGAAATTCTATCTCGACAAGCAGAATTCCAAGGTTCTCGGGGTCTGCTCCGGCCTTGCCGACTATACCGGCATCGAGGCGATCTGGCTCCGGGTGGGCATGGTCTTCCTGGCCTTCGCGACCAGCGGCACGTCGATCTTCATCTACTTCCTGATCGCGTGGCTCGCACCGACCAAGCCAGCCGGGCTGTACCAGGGGCCGGAGGAAGCGAAGTTCTGGCAGGGCGTCCGCTCGAACCCGAGCCGCTCGACCGCGCAGGTCCGCTCGACCTTCCGCGACATCGATCGCCGGCTCGCCGACATCGAGATGTACTATACGAGCCGCAACACCCGGCTCGCCGACGAGATCGACAGCCTCCGCTGAGGCGGGGCTGTCAACAGGGAGGAAAGACCATGAACTGGGGTGGACCAGGCTTCGTCCTCGCGATCATCGCGATGTCGACCATCGGCTGGGTGATCAACAACTGGATCCGCGCCAAGCACGGCTATCCGGTGGAGAATGAGTGGAAGGGCGTGAGCCACAAGGGCGATCCCGCCGCCGACCGCAAGATCGAGCTGCTCTCCACGGAGAATGCGCGCCTCACCGGCCAGATCTCGCGGCTCGAGGAGCGGATCGCAGTCCTCGAGAGGATCGCCACCGATCCCGCCGAGCGCACTGCCCGCGCCATCGACGCGCTGCGCTGAGCGCCAGGACAAGGAATAGAAGAATGGTCGACAAACTTCCCTTCATCCAGGAAATCTTCCCGATGATCGCGGTGATCGTGGCCTTAGCAATCGGCGGATGGGTGATCACCACCTGGCTGCGCATCAAGAACGGCTATCCGCTAGACGGCAGCTGGGGCCAGGCGCTCTACCCCAAGCACAATGACGAGACGATCGAGCGGGTGAAGCTGCTCAGCCAGGAAAACGCCCAGCTCCGCGCCGAGCTCGGATCGATCAAGGACCGGCTGGCGAACGTCGAGCGCATCGTCACCGACAGCGCGCACAGCCTCGACCGCGAGATCGAGCAGTTGCGCGGCAAGAGCAACTGAGGAGATTTCCATGATCAACCCCCTGCTCATCCCGATCCTCGGCATCTCCTGCGGGCTGCTGGCGATCCTCGGCGGTGTCTTCGTCAAGCCTTGGTTCCGGCTCAAGGAGCGTCAGATGGAGATCGAGTCGCAGATGGTTGCCGAAAAGGCCGCGCAATACGCCGCCCAGACCGAGCGGCTCGAGCAGCGGGTCCGGGTTCTCGAACGGATCGTGACCGACCGCGGCATCGCCGTTGCGGATGAAATCGACAAGCTGCGCGACGCGCCGCTCAACTAAACCGCCCGCTTCGGCGCGGCTTACTCAAGGACCACAAAATGATCATCGTCGTGTTCGCAGTGCTGACGGCACTGTGCGGGGGAGCTATTGCCCTTGCCGAAGTCCGAGACCGTCCGGTTCGCCGCGCGGAAAAGCTTGCCCGGGAACAGCAGCTGGGCGCCTGATGGCACCCCACAAGGAGTAAAGTGATGAACCCGTTCGAAATGGTTGTCGCAATCATCGTCATCGTCACGATCGGCAGCGTCATCAAGGCGCGGCTGGGCATCCACAAGGACAGCAATGGCAACGAGCGCTACCACGGCGCCGACCCGGTTGCCGCCGCCGACGCCGCCAGGCTCCGCGACGAGGTCCGCGCCCTCAAGGAGCGCGTCCAGGTCCTCGAGCGGGTCATCACCGACAGCGAGACCACCAGCCTGCGCCTCGACCGCGAGATCGAAGCGCTGCGCGACAAGCAAAACCCCTGATCAGGGAGCAAGCACATGACCGTCGATCCCAATCTCTACATCACGCTCTCGGCCTCGGGCCTCGCCGGACTGGCGATGGTGACCGCGGCGGGGCTCTCGGGCTGGCGCGGCTGGCTGGCGCTCAAGCGCGAGCAACTCGCCCAGCAGCACGGCGCTTCGCCCGGCGAGCCGGCCATGCCCTCCGCCGCCTCGCGCATCGAAGTCGCCGACCTCAAGGAACGCATCCGCAAGCTCGAGGCGATCGCCGCCGGGGTGGACCTCTAGGGTTCACCCGGCTAGCGGGTCGGCCATGACCAGCCTGGCCGACCTCCGCGACGAATATGAATTCCTCGACGCCGACGACCGATACCGCCTGCTGATCGACCTGGGGCGCGCGCTCGAGCCGATGCCCGAGCCCTTGAAGACCGACGCCACGCTCGTCCGCGGCTGCTCCGCCGCCGTCTGGGTCTATCCGACCCGCAGCGACGACGGCACGCTCCACCTCCTCGCCGATTCGAACGCGGCGATCACCAAGGGCATCATCGCGCTGGTGCTGCTGACGGTGCAGGATCGCAGCCCCGCCGAGATCCGGTCGACCGACATCGAAGCCGCGCTCGCGCCGTTCGACCTCAAGAACCAGCTCAGCTCGAACCGCACCCAGGGCATCCCCAACATGATCGCCCTGATCCGCGACACCGCCGCGCGCTACGCCGAGTGACGATCAGACCGCCCTGTCCCCGTTGGAAGCAAGCCCCAGCTCTGCCGCCACCCCGTCGAGATCCGCCCCCTCGGGCACCAGCAGCCATTCACGCGCCTGCGCGCCGTTGACCACCGTCACCGCGCCGCGCGGACACACGCCGAGGCACTTGACCTCGACGATCCCCGCCGCGCCCTTGCGGCCCTTCTTCAATCCGAGATGTTTGCGGAGCGCCTTGGCGAGCGGCGCCTTGCCCTTGGGCCCGAACCCGCCGTCGAGTTTCTTCGAGCATTTCGCGCAGACCAGGACGGCGTTCGACCAGTTGGAGCGCACCGAAGCCTTCAATCGGGCTTCCACGTCCGCCGCTCCTCGGCGGCCTTGAGCACTTCATACGCAGCCTGGATCGCCTGGAAGCGCTTGGCCGCCTCGGCGTCGCCGGGCTTCACGTCGGGATGATTGGACTTGGCCAGCCGACGCCAGGCCATCCGCACCGCGTCGAAGTCGGCATCGACCTCGAGGTCGAGCACTTCGAGCGCACGCATCTCGTCGCGCGAGCGGGTGCCGTCGCCCGGCCCCGCCCAGCCATTATGCTTCGATTCGGCGAACCCGCCCGCGTCGCGCCGCTCGTCGGCCTCGCGCTGCGCGGCCTCCTCGGCGGTCAGTCCCTCGAAATAATTCCAGTTGCGATTGTACTCGCCCGCATGAGTCTCGCAGAAATACCAGCGATCGGGGCTGTTGGGCGATTTGGGCGCAGGGCGATCGCCCGGCTCCTCGCAGCCGTGCCGGTCGCACAGCCGCACCTGCACGGCCTCGCGCTCGGCGCCATATTCGCGCCAGCGCGGGAAGCCCCAGTCGGAGGATCGTGTCGCACGTGCCATCGGTGCCAGATAGGGTGGCGGCGGCGCAAAGGCCACCCCGCGCTCTTGCGGAGGGGAAAAATGCCAGAGGGTCTATAAGCCGGGTTCTGTCCTCGCGCCGAAACGCGATGTGCGGCCATTCCTCTAGGCGACGGATTGCTCCGCCGCTCAAGCAACCAACCCGGGCGACGGGCCGGAACCAGGCCCATATGCCGCCCCTATTCGGTCTTGCTCCCGGTGGGGTTTGCCATGCCGCTTCGGTTGCCCGTCGCGCGGTGCGCTCTTGCCGCACCCTTTCACCCTTGCCCTTACCCCGGAGCAAGTCCGGGGCAGCGAGCGGTCTGCTCTCTGTGGCACTTTCCCTAAACCAGCAAGCTGGCTCGCCGGGCGTTACCCGGCACCGTGGTTCCGTGGAGCCCGGACTTTCCTCGCGTGCTTTCGCACCCGCGGCCGCCCGACCCTCTGGCGGCGACCGCTCTAGCGCAAACCCGGCGCGCCGCAAGGCCGATCAGGCGGCGTCGCCCTCCGGCGAAGGCGCTTCGACCGGCTTGGCCGCTTCCTCGGGCATCGCCATGACTGTGCCGTAAGCCTCGACGTCGATCCGCCACAGCGGCTGGAGCGGCCCGGACGCAATCGCCGCGCGACGATAATCGGTCGACACATTCAGCAGCTTCTCGGTCGCATTGACTCGTGCGGTACGATGCAGCGCGGCCGTCGCGTCGGCCACGCTCGGCAGATTGATCGACGCATTCGCATCGGGGCCGTTGCTGTCGCCGCGAACCACACCTGACAGCTTCACTCGGACGGGGCTGTATGTGGCGCCTGCCGGTCCTAGACCAGTATTGATCATGGAAACCTCCTTGGCTCCCATAGATCATCCTATAATTTCATTTCGCTAACCGGACGTGAGTAACGCGCCGAAAACCATCATCAGTCATCCCCCTGCGGCTTGGGCAGCAGCAGCGCGAGCAGGATGCAGCGGCATTCCATGTCGATCTCGCCGTCGATCATCTCGGGGCGGAAGCGCCGCTGGAACGCAGTCACCGCCGCAATCTCGTCGCGCACGTCATAGCCGAAGCGCTCGAGCGCGAGCATGAACCCGGCGTCGGGCCAGCCCGGATCGACCAGGTTCCTCGTCGGCCGCGGCAGCGCCAGCCGCAGCCGCGCCAGCGCATGCCAGTTGAACAGCTCGCCCGGATCCTGCTTGCGCGCGGGCGCCACGTCCGAATGGCCGACGACATTGCCGCGGGTGATGCCGTGGCGCTCCTTGATGTCGGCGACCAGCGGGATCAGTGCGCCCATCTGTGCCTCGGGAAACGGGCGATAGCCGAATTCGTGGCCGGGATTGACGATCTCGATCCCGATCGACGCCGAATTGATGTCGGTCACCCCGCGCCAGTGCGACCGCCCGGCGTGCCAGGCGCGGTGCCGCTCGTCGACCAGTTTGAGGATCGTACCGTCTTCATCGACCAGATAGTGCGCCGAGACCTTGGCCTCGGGATCGCGCAGCCGGTCGATCGCCGCCTTGCCGCTCTCCATGCCGGTATAATGGAGCACGATCATCGATACGGGCAGTTCGCGCGCATCGAAATTGGGCGACGGCGCGTCGTTGATGGAAAGGCCGCTGGTCATCGCGAGCAACCGTACGAGCCCGTGACCGCGCCCGGCAAGACCCTTCAGCCGAACGCGGCGCGCTGTGCCGGCACGGCCTCGACCGCGCGATAGAAGCCGCGGAACTTGTCGCACGGCTTGAAGCGATCGGTCAGCCCGATCACCGTCTCGCCCGCGCCGAGCACGAGCAGCCCGCCCGGCCGCACTGCCGCAGCGAGGATGTCGAACACGTCGCGGCGCACGTCCTGCGAGAAATAGAGCATGACGTTGCGGCACAGCACCACGTCGAACTTGCCGGCGGGCGGCGCATCGGCGGTGAGGTTGTGCTGGCGGAACTGGATGCGGCGCAGCAGCTCGGGCCTGGCGACCCAGTCGCCTCCCGCGCCATCGAACCAGGTCATCATCCGGCGGACGGGAAGCCCGCGCTGGATCTCGAACTGCGAATAGCGGCCGGCGCGCGCACGCGCGAGCGCGGTGGGGGAGACATCGGTCGCAACGATCTCGGGCGCGCTCGGCCCCTCGCCCATGCCCTTCTCGTCGAACAGCATCGCGAGGCTGAGCGGCTCCTGGCCCGTCGAGCAGCCCGACGACCACAAGCGGATCTTCCGCCCGGGCGCCTCGGCCTGGAATGCCTGGGTGGCCTCGGCGATCATGTCGAGCACCGCAGCGTCGCGGAAGAAGCTCGTCTCTTGGTTCAACAGCGCATCCACGACCTGATCCCCTAAATCCCCGGTCCGCGTCGCCACCAGCTGGGCGACGAGCTGGTCGAGCGAGGCGAGCCCCCTCTCGCGCAGCAGCGGCTTGAGCGCGGTCTCGATCCGCCACGCCCGGTTGGCAGCGATCTGCTGCCCGGTGCGCTGCTCGAGCAGCGCCGATATCATGTTCATCGCGCCCGACTTGGTCGGTGCGACGGCGCTGGGAAAGTGCATCAAGCCCTCCCCTGCCATGCGACCAGCCGGCCGATCTCGTCGGGCGGCAGCACCGCGCTGGCATGGCCGGCATTGGCCACCGCGCCGGGCATGCCCCAGATCACCGAGCTCTCGCGATCCTGCACCAGGATGCGGCCGCCCGCAGCGACCAGGTGCTTCGCGCCCTCGGCGCCGTCGCGCCCCATCCCGCTCAGCACCACGGCGAGTGCGCGCTTGCCGAACACCTCGCCGATCGATTCGAACATCGGATCGACCGAGGGCATGCATCCGCTCAGCGACTTCTCGTCGCTCAGCCGCACCGCCCAGCCTTCGGACATGCGGACGACGCGCATATGCGCATCGCCCGGCGCGACGATGATCCGGCCCGGGCGGATCCGCATCCGATCGGTCGCGACTTCGCACGGGCGTCCGCCAAGCACCGCGAGCTGCGCCGCGAAATAGCTCATGAACGAGATCGGCAAATGCTGGGTGACCAGGATCGGGATCTGGAAGCTTGCGGGAATCGCGCGGAGCAACTGGCTCAGTGCATGGATGCCGCCGGTCGAGGCGCCGATCGCGACGATGTCGAATTCGCACGGTGCGTGTTCCACGCCGAAGCTGGCCGGCGCATAAGGCATTGGCTCGACATGATGATCGACCAGCCGCGACAGTCGATCCTCGAGCACTTCGGCAAAGCGCCCGCCAAACGTCCCGATCCCCGGCTTGACCAGCGTGTCGGCCGCGCCGAGCGCCAGCGCCTGGACGGTGACGGCTGCACCTTCGTCGGCCGAGGAGGAGACGATCAGCACCTTGGCGCCCTTGCCCGCCGCCAGCACGTCGGGCAGCGCGGTCAGCCCGTCGATCCCGGGCATGTCGATGTCGAGCAGGACGATGTCGACGCGGTGATGCTCGAGATAGGCGAGCGCGGCACGAACGTCGCTCAGCGCCGCCGCGACACGGAAGCGGCGCGTGCCGTCGACCATCCGGCCGAGCACCGATCGCGCGACGACCGAATCGTCGACGATCAGCACCTGCGCCGGCGGCGGCCCGCCGCGGGTATCGGAGAGGATCGAACTAAGGGCTACGGCCATGCCGGCCTCCCGGGCTCAGGCGACGCCGACGATCTGCAGCTTGCTCTCGAGCGTCTCGCGATCGAACGGCTTCATGACATATTCGTCGGCGCCCGCTTCGATCGCGGCGCGGATATAGGCCATGCCGTTCTCGGTGGTGCAGAACACCACCTTGGGACGCTGGGGAAGCCCCGAATCCTTGAGCGCGCGCAGGAAGTCCATCCCGCTCATCACGGGCATGTTCCAGTCGAGCAGCACCACGTCCGGCGTCGCCGCCATGCACGAATCCAGTGCCTCACGACCGTCGCCGGCTTCGCGGACTTCGAAATCGAGCGTCTCGAGGATGTGCCGCGCGACCTTGCGGATTACCTTGGAGTCGTCGACGACAAGACAAGTCTTCATTCCCTGTTCCCCGATAGCCAGGTGTCTGGTTTCTTCATCATAGTGCGGCAACAGGTGTAAGCGCCGCGTTAATCGGACAAAATCAGTTCAGCGACGTCGAATAGCCCGGCACCAGCGCGGCAAGGTCGATCGCCAGGATCGGCTCGCCGTCGCGTTCGACGATGCCGCGCCCCGCGCGTTGCCACGCGATATCGAGCGCGACGCCCCCGGCCAGCGGCAGCAGGTCGAACGGCGCGACGTCGTCCAGCGCGTCGACCAGCATCGCATAATGATGCCCCTCGACATGGGTGATGACGGCGCGGCGCGCTTCATGGGCGCTGTCGAGCCCGAGCGCGCTGTGCGTATCGACCACGGTCACCACGCGGCTCCGCAGCGCGGCGAGGCCGCGGACATGCTGCGAAGCGAGCGGCACCTGGGTGACTTCGCCGATATCGACCACCGACTCGACCTGGTCCGAATCGATCGCGACCGCGCGGCCGGCGACCTGGGCGATGAGATAGAGATGGCTCATGCGAGGCCCTTCCCGGCCACGCGGGCCTCGAGCGCGGAGAGCAGCCCCGCGCGGTCATAGCGATAGATGCTGTCGTCGCCCGCCCCCGCCGCGGCGCGGCGGCTGCGCAGCCGGACAACCGGCGCCGTCGCGGCGAGTTCGGCCGGCGCGGCATCCGTCGAGAGCACCACCGCGGGCAACTCGCCGGTCGCCAGCTTGGTGACGACGCGATACCCCGCGGTCTCGAGCAGCGGGCGGACGAACGAGGCCATCCAGCCGTCCTTGTCGCCCGCGATCAGGCAGAGCGGCGCGGCTTCCTCGGACTCGCGGTCGGCATGCTCGTCGAACACCCAGAGGATGTCGAGCAGCTCGACTTGCTCGCCCTCGACCAGCGCGACACCCGCGATCGGCCCCGGCTCGCGCGCGGGGACGAGTTCCTCGGGCAAGGTGATGATGTCGAGCGCCTCGTCGATCGCGTAGCTGACTTCGTTGATGCCGTCCTTGAGGCGCAGCACGTTGAGCCGGCTGCGTCCCTCGACATCGCCCTGCGCGGCGAGCGGCAGGATGCGGTCGTCGATCGTCACGCGGTAGCGGCCCGCGGCGAAGCGCACGGCATCCCCTTCCACCTGCTCGACACGGTCGACCGCGGCGAGCGGCACGGCGCGGCGCGTGCCGTCGAGATCCTGGAACAGCAGCGCGGGAATGCCCGATTCGGCCTCCGCTTCCTGCGCCTCGTCCTCGACGTGCTCGTCGTCGCGATGGAAATCGAGCCCGGCGACATTCGCGATCCCGGCGCAGTCGAGCAGCAGCATCGGCAGCCCCGAATCGGGCAACGTCTGCCCGGCATAAACCCCGGTCGACATCACCGCGGGCGAGGCCGGCTTGATCACCAGCTCCTCGTTGTCGAGCACCATGTCGGCGGCGAGCGCATAGCTCCCCTCGCCGATATTGACGATCGAGATCATCCGCGGCCCGTCATGCACGGCGCGCTGGATACCCAGGACTTCGCACAGATTGAGCAGCGGCATCCGCCGTCCGCGCACGCTGAGCACCTCCGCCCCGCCGATCGTATCGATCCGGATCGCGTCGCCATGATCGGTGACGATTTCCTCGATCGCCTGGCGCGAGATCGCGAAGCGCTGGCCGCCCGCGCCGACGACGATCGCCGAGATGATCGACAGCGTCAGCGGCACATGGATCGCGAGGCGCAACCCCTTGCCCGTCGTGCTGTCGAGCTCGACGCGGCCACCGATCTGCTCGATCGCGGCGCGGACGATGTCCATCCCCACCCCGCGGCCCGAGACGTCGCTGACTTCGTCCTTGCTCGAAAGCCCGGCCTCGAAGATCAGCTCGAGCTTGCCGCGCTCGGAAAGCGCACGCAGCTTGGCCTCGTCGCGGCCATTGGCCACGAGCTTGCGGATCAGCTTCTCAGTGTCGATCCCGCGGCCGTCGTCGCTGATCTCGATGATGATCTGGTTGCCCGACTGGCGCGCCGAGACGGCCAGCCGGCCGTTCTCGCGCTTGCCCGCGGCGCGGCGCTCGGCCGGCTTTTCGATGCCGTGGTCGATCGAATTGCGGATGATGTGGACCAGCGGATCGCGCATCATCTCGATCATCTCGCGATCGAGCTCGACGTCCGATCCCTCGACGTTCAGCAGCACCGACTTGCCGAGCCCCGCGGCGGTGTCGCGCACCATCCGCGGCAGTGCCGAGAACAGCGCGTCGATCTTCTGCATCCGGGTCCGGGTCACGGTGTCGCGCATCTCGCCGACGGTGAGCGAGAGCCTCTCCAGGGCAGCCTCGATCGTTGGGTCGATGTCGCCGCCGCGCAGCCGCCGCGCCAGCTCGTTGCGCGCCAGCACCATATCCGACATGCCCGACATCATCCGGTCGAGGAGGTCGACGCCCAGCCGCACGCTGCGCGCGGGTGCGCGGTGCAGCCCCGGCCCGCTCGTCTGGACGATTTCCTGCGCGCCTTCTGCGAGCGCCCCGATCAGCAGCTCGTCGCCCTGGTCGGGCAGGCTCGTCCCCGAATCGATCGCCTCGACCAGTTCGCCGATCCGGTCGACGATCGCGAGTACCGCGTTGACCAGCGGGCGATCGGGGGTGCGCTCGCCTTCGCGGACCTGCGCGAGCACGTCCTCGGCGGCATGGCTCAGCCGGCCGAGCCGCGGCAGGTCGAGGAAGCCGCAGCTTCCCTTCACCGTGTGCACGAAGCGGAAGATCGCATCCAGCCGCGCGCGATCCTCGGGATGCGCTTCCCAGGCGACGATCTCGCCCGAAAGCGCCTCGAGCGTCTCGCGCGTCTCGGCGATGAATTCCTGAATCAGGTCGTCCATGGGGCCCCGGAGCAAATTTGCCGGGCCGTTGTGGCGCGTCGGTGGTTAAGGTGGCGTTAGCTCGGCGCACTCACTGCGCCAGCCGCGGGGCATAGCTCGCGTCGAGCAGCTTCGACGCGAGCTCGCCGAGCTTGCGATGATCGTAGCTGGCATTGTTGAACACGATCACGCTGTGCCCGTCGGCGAGCACCCGCCGCGCGACCATCCGGAAGCCGCCGTTCGAACCGTCATTCCACGCCAGCTCCCGCGGATGCCCGCCGACCGGCTCGACGCGCACGCGGCCGCCCAGCGCATAATGCTGGTCGGGCATCTCGACGGTGAGCAGCGCCTTGCGCGACGCCGCGCTCAGGAACGTGCCGCCGAGCACTGCCTCCATCAGCTTCAGCATGTCGGGCGCGCTGGTGTAATACCCTCCTGCCATCGCCAGGAAATCCGGCGTCGGATTGGGCTTGCGCTCGGGCGCCGGCCCCAATTTCGCATAGCCCACCGCCATCCCGGCGGTTTGCGCCGAGTCGCCGCGATAGATGCCGCTGTCCTTGAGCCCGAGCGGTCGCACCAGCAGCCGGTCGATCAGTCGCGCATACGGCAATCCCGACACGCGCTCGACCACGGCCTTCACCACCAGCCAGTTCGAATGCGAATAGTCCCAGGCGGTGCCGGGCTCGAACGCAAGATCGCCGCTGGCATAGGTCCGCACCGCGTCCATCTGCTCGCGCTCTACGCCGCGAATCGCCGGATCGGCCTGGCGCGCCTTGAGAATCTCGTTGGGAAGCCCGCTCGAATGGCTCATCAGCCGCCGGAGCGTAAGCCGCGCACCCGTATCGGCGCGATAGTCGGGCAGATAGCGGGAAACCGGCGCGTCTAGATCGAGCTTCTTCTGGTCGACCAGCTTGAGCACGACGATCGACGCGACCCATTTGGACACCGATCCCGTCTCGAACCGCGTCGTCGGGGTCACCGGAATGCCCCGCTCGGCGTCGGCGGAGCCGACGCTCTCGATCATCTCGACGTGCCGGCCTTTGGCGACCAGCGCGATCCCGTTGAAGCCCTCCGCCGCGGCGACGATGTCATGATAGGATTGTGCCGCCGCGGGCGTCGCCCAGATCAACGCCGCCGCCACAAACGCCTTCATCCGCACCCCCTGCTATCGAAGCAAGGATGGCACGCCATACTGTATTATTCAACCAATACAGAATCAGCCGACGCGAAAACTCGCCCCGAACAGCAGCACGTCGGAATCCGGCGGGCTGACCTGCAACGTTCCGCCCCCCTGGACTACCAGCGCATGGGCAAGGAACGCCGCCGCCGCGCGCGGAGTGACCGGCATGTCGTCCTGCCCGCCGGCCAGCGCACCGCGCAGCTCGGAATCGAGCACGATCCGCGGCCCTTCGGCGCGCACGACGATCTCGATCACGCCGTCGACGATCTCGGCGCCGATATCGAGCTGACCGCCGCGGATCAGCGCGTCGCCGCCGATCAGCGCGAGGTTGAGCAGCACCTTGATCGCCTGCTTGGGCAGCACCGGATCCTCGACCATCCAGCCAACCTTGACGCGGTGGTTCTCGCCGAACAGCCCCTCGATCGCCGCCTGCGCCTCGCGCGTGTCGACGGTCTCGCCAAAGCCGCCCGCCGCGCCGAACGCCAGGCGGAAGAACTTGAGCTTGTTGGCCGATGCCTTGGCGCTCTCGCTGAGCAATTCCAGGCAGCGCGCGCGCATCTCGGGATCATGCTCGTCGGCGAGCAGCTCCAGCCCGTTGTTGAGCGCGCCCACCGGGCTCAACAGGTCGTGGCACAGCCTCGAACAGAGCAGGCTCGCGAAATCGGTCGGGCTGATGTTCAAGGATTTTGGCTCCGGTTAACCCAGCCTCTTTGGCGCAGCCGCGGCGTCGCCGCAAGCTGCGCCCGGAGCGCTAGACGACGCGGCGCCCGGTGAAGAGCTGGATCAGCCCGATGACGAGCGCGATCACCAGCAGGATGTGGATCAGCCCTGCGCCGACATGGAAGGTGAACCCCAGCAGCCACAGGATGACCAGGATGACGACGATGGTCCAAAGCATCTCAGGCACTCCCTCTTCTTATGGGTGGCAAACGTGGCACGGGGGCGAAACGTTCCGCCAGGTTTGTCCACGTCCGATCGAGCGTGGACGGCGCGGATCCGAAAAATCGCAGCCGCCCCACAATCGCATTGCTCAGACTATTACAATTTGCATATAATGGGACGTTGTTACGAAAAATGAGACCGGGCACTACGCGTGCACCGGTACGGCAAAGGGAGAGGTCGATGCTGGGTTCAAGGTTCAAACACGTCCTGCTGATTTGCGGCGCTTCGCCGCTGGCATTGCTGGCAGCCACCACGGCCGCCGCGCAGACAACCGACACGCCGGAGCCCGCGGAAGTCTCGGCCGAGCCCCAGATCGATCAGGAAGGCGAGATCGTCGTCACCGGCTTCCGCGCCAGCCTGGGCAGCGCACTCAACGCCAAGCGCAGCGAAACCTCCGCCGTCGACGTGATCAAGGCCGAGGACATCGCCGACTTCCCCGACAACAATTTGGCGGAATCGCTCCAGCGTGTCCCCGGCGTGTCGATCAACCGCGCCGGCGGCGAAGGCCGCGCGATCACCGTGCGCGGCCTCTCGGGCAGCTTCACGCGCGTCCGCATCAACGGGATGGAAGCCCAGGCGATCTCGAGCGCGACCACCTCGGACCGCGGCACCAACACCGGGCGCGGCTTCGACTTCAACGTCTTCGCCTCGGAGCTGTTCAACAATCTCGTCGTGCGGAAAACCGCCGACGCCGAGACGATCGAAGGCTCGCTCGGCGCGACGGTCGACCTCAATGTCGCACGGCCGTTCGATTACAAGGACTTCACCTTGGCGCTCGGCGCGCAGGCCGGGTACAACACGCTCGCCAAGAATATCGATCCCAAGTTCAGCGGCCTCGTCTCGAACACCTGGGATACCGGGATCGGCCGGATCGGCGTGCTCGCCTCCGCCGCCTTTACCCGCCGCAATTATTATGAGGACCAGTTCGGCTCGGGCGGCTGGAACCCGGCGACGCAGGACGGCGGCTTCTGCACCCCGGTCGGCGCGGCGGTCCCGTCGCCGGCCCTCAATCCCGCGCAGGGCACGACGCTCACCAATTGCGCGACCGGTGTCCCCCGCCCCGCCGCCGGCGACACCAACTACGCTCTGGTCAATCGCTCGACCGTCTTCCTGCCCCGCCTGCCACGCTACGGCCGCTTCCACCACGAGCAGGAGCGCCTCGGCGTCACCGGGTCGGTGCAGTGGGAGCCGGCGCCGGGCATCCAGATCGGCGGCGACGTGCTCTATTCGGACTTCAAGGCGTTCCGCGAAGAGAATTGGCTCGAGGGCTTCTCGTTCGCGCGCGCAATCGCCTCGCCCAATTTCGGCAAGCCCCAGACGGCGATCCGCGAGGCGATCCTGCGCAACGCCGGCACCAGCAACACCCAGGGCGCCAATTTCGGCCAGACCGTCTACGACATCGATTACGGCGTGTTCGACGGCGTCGATGTCCGCTCGGACACCCAGTACGACCGCTTCCGCAGCCGCTTCACGCAATATTCGCTCTACGGGAAGTTCGACCTGACCGATCGGCTCAAGCTCAATGTGCTCGCCGGCAAATCGAGCACCAATTTCGACCAGACCGAGCAGACCACCTTCCTGTTCGGGCGCAACAACACCCGCCAGACGATCGACTTCCGCGACGACCGCAACATGCCGACGATCGGCTTCGGCTTCGACGTCACCGATCCGAGCCAGTTCACCCTCGCGCCGGGCAGCGCGGAAATCCGCGCCGCGCCGTCGTTCGTCGACAACGTCAACAAGATGGTCGAGGGCAATTTCGTCTGGAAGGCGACCGAGGGCTTCACGCTCAAGGGCGGCGTCCATTACGACCGCTTCAACTTCAGCATCACGCCGTATCAGCGCCCGAACAACTTCACCGTGCCGACGGTCAGCGCGGCCGATCTGGCGGGCATGACGCATCTGGTCGAGGGCTTCGGCAAGGGCATGCGCGAGGGCGTGTTCCCGACCTCGTGGGTCGCGATCAACTACAAGCAATTCGCCGAGCGCTACGGCCTCGACGATTACACCGGCGATTTCGCGCTCATCCAGAATCTCGGCGGCACCCGCCGGGTGCAGGAGGACGTCGTCTCGGCCTTCGGCCAGGTCGATTTCGATCTGTCGTCAGCAGGCGCGCCGATCCGCGGCAATGTCGGCATGCGCTATGCCAAGACCACGCTCGATTCGACCGGCTATTCGCCTGCGATCGCGCAGTTCGTGACGGTCGAGAATTCCTATGAGGACTGGCTGCCCTCGCTCAACGTCGTCGCCGATCTGACGCCGAACCTGCTGATCCGCGGCGCGGTGGCAAAGGTGATCACCCGCCCCGAGCTCGGCTTCCTCAGCCCCGGCGCCAACATCGTGTTCAGCGGCACGCCGAACATCAACAGCGGCAATCCGCTGCTCGAGCCGATCCGCGCCACCACCTATGACGCCGCGATCGAATGGTATTTTACCCGAAACTCGCTGCTCTCGGCCGCCTATTTCCGCAAGGACATCCAGTCCTACATCCAGAACCAGGCGCTACAGCAGACCTTCAACCAGACCGGCCTGCCCGCCTCGCTGTTCGATCCGAACAGCGGCCTCGATCCCAACGTCTCGGTGTTCACGGTCAACCAGGCGCGCAACACGCCCGGCGGCCCGCTCGAAGGCTATGAGATCAACTACCAGCATTCGCTGACCTTCCTGCCGGGCTTCCTCAAGAACCTCGGCGTGCTCGCCAACTACACCCATGTGAAGTCGACGATCACCTATTTCCTCGCCGCCAGTTCGGCCAACACCACCAGCCGCGACCTGCTCGGCCTGTCGCGCGACGCGTTCAACGGCACGGTCTATTATGAGGACAGCAAGCTCAGCGCCCGCATCTCGGGATCGTATCGCGGGCCGTACATCATCGCGCTGCCGGCCAACAATCCGCTCCAGGATCTCGAAGGCGTCGACAAGTCGCTGATCTTCGATCTCTCGCTGTCGTACCAGCTGACCGACAAGATCAAGCTGAGCTTCGAAGGGCTCAACATCTTCGACCGGGCCTATCGCCAGTATATCGACTCCGATCGCGACAGCACCTTCGTCTACAGCCACACCGGCGCGCAATTCTATCTCGGCGCGCAGTTCCGGTTCTGATGCTTGGCCGCGCCGGCACCGAAAGGTGTCGGCGCGAGCGGCTTGACTCGAATCCCGATCCGACTACGGTTATTTATATTACAAATTGTGGTTAGCGTAAAAGGGGCAATATGCGCGGTGGTCTTTGGCTGATGTCGGCGGCTCTTCTTCTCCCGGCAACGGCGCATGCCGCGGGCTGCGAGGAAAGCTTCACCAAGTCCGGGTCGTTCATCAGCGGGCTGAAGTTCCGCGCCTCGGTCACCGTACCAGACCTCACCCCGGCGAGCGCGATCGGCCAGATGCGCGGCATCGCAGCCGGCAAGGGCTATGACATCCTCGTCGCCGAGGCCGAGGACGGCAGCATGCTGATCGAGCAGCCGCAGACCGGCAAGGCACGCGCCTTCCCGATCACGATCACCGCGACGAGCAGCGGCAAGTCGGGCATGGTCGAAATGGAGGCCAAGCTCCGCGCCGGCCAGAGCGTCGGCTCGGACGCGGCCAAGACCGAGCTATGCGCGATGCTCGGCGCGATCAAGGGCGGCAAGGCCGGCCTCGCCGCGGCGAACAGCGGCATGAAGGCAGTGAGCAACGGGGCACCGCTGGAGATCAGCGCGCTCTCGCTCTCGCAACAGGTGTCGAAGGATACCGAGCGCAACGCCGCGGCGATTCCGCTGCGCTATGAGAACAAGAGCTTCATCATCGACGGTCTGGTCGAACAGGCCACCAAGCAGGGCAGCGACTATATCGTCACCTACAAGATCCCGAACCCGTGGGAGCAGGCGATCCGCCTGCCCGGCGAGGCGAAGTTCAAGACCGATATCGGCTGCGTGATGGCCAAGGGGCAGGCGGCGTTCACCCTCCAGCTCAAGCCGGGCAAGAAGGTCAAGCTGCAGGGCATGTTCGAAGCATTCGACGCGCGCGACCACCTGCTGCTGCTCAAGGATTGCCGATCGGTACAGTGAGGATCGTCAGGCGGCGCCGATAGCCCCGTCCCCGGCGTGCGTGGCGATCCGCCTCGCGCTGCCGCTGGAAAGACCGGCGCGGCCTCGACGGCTAGGGCTTAACGAATATCCGCTCTCGCCCGCTCTCGGCCATCGGCCCTGTTCGATTTCAATCCCGGAAACGGACCTGCATCAATCAATTGCGACAGACTGGAGCCGCGATATCCAGATGGAGAAGCAGAGGCGCTTCGGTTCGCCTGCCCTTAACGGGCCTTTTGGGCTGGGTAAGCATTCCCTCCGCGAAGAAGGCTGAACCCAACGACTTCGCCATCATCGCCGTGTTCGAACCGTATCGTCATGTCTTGCGCCGTCATGAAGAATTCAGACTTCGATTCCGCAAACAGCTCCATACGCCCAGCACCGAACAAGTCGCTTTGGAAAAACAGTCGATCCCCTTCGGCGACGATATGGGCTGGCTTGTCCAGCAATTGATAGTCGCCCGCGACCTGTCCGTTAGCGGCTGCATCACCAGGAATCGCAGCCTTCTCAATGACTTTAAACTCGGGCCATCCGTATTCGGCGGCGACACTTCCCAGGATTTCGTCGATCAGGGCCGCGCCATTGTCGCTGTTGGTCATGATGACGACGCCTTGGCCGGAGCGCGTATAGCCATATAGCTGGGACCGGAAACCTGCTGTGCCCCCGCTGTGGCCAAAGCTCGTGCGGTCGCCAACCTTGTCGACGAAGAAGCCCAGGCCATATTGGCCCAAGCCACGCATCAGCATCGAAGACGCTGTTTTCTGGGACAGGATTTTGTCGGATTTCCCAGCCTCGGCCTGCTGAACTTCGAGTACAACCCGCGCCAGGTCCGTGGGCGTGCTCCAAAGTCCGGCAGCCGAAGATTCCGGGTAGATATGCCATTCACCTGTGACAGCTTTGCCATCGCCGTGATACGCCGTCGCCGTCAGGTTGCGTTGGGCGGCGGGCAGCGGCGCGAAGCTACTCTGGTCCATTCCCATCCGATCCAGAACGGCGGTCTTCATGTAACGGTCGAAGGGCTGGCCGCTGGCCTCGCTCACCATCAACTGGACGATCTCATAGCCTCCCCCGGAGTAGCGCCATGCGCTTCCCGGCGCCAGATCGACGCGAACCGGCTCCGAATTCGCGGGCGCAACACCGTCCAGCACCTGCAACAGGCTCGGCACCGGCTGCCCCTGCGCATATCCGGAATATCCGTGCACCGTCATGCCCGCGCTGTGATTGAGTAGCATGCGCAGGGTGACCGCTTTGAGGCGGGTGTATTCGTTCTGCGGAATTTTCCAGGACGAGAGCTGGCGGTTCGCGTCTCCATCCAGCGCGAGCTTGCCTTGCTCGACTAGGCGCAAGGCGCCGATGGCCGTGAGCGACTTGCTAATCGAGCCTGCCTGGAAAAGGGTTCTCACGGTAGCTCGGCGATGGCTGGCGATATCGGCTTCGCCATAAGCCCGAGCCCACTCAATGCGGCCCTTGTTGATCAGGGCAATGCTGACGGCGGGGACTTGGTAGAAAGCCATACGCTCTATCAGCGACATCTTCTGCTCGGGCGCGCCTTTCACCACGACGGGCGTGGAGAGTCCGAGCTCGACCCGCGCGATACTGGCTTGGACGGTCGATGGTGTGGCTTCATCGACGGTTGTCGCTGACATTGACTGAGCTTGCGCGCCTTGGCCCCACAGCAGGAATGTTGCGCAAGGCAGCAGGAAGAGTCGCATCATGAAAGTTTTACCACAGCGGTGGGGGGCGGACTGGGACGCAGCCTGTCGCTGCGGCTGCCATCGCGCACTCACACAATCGTTGCCCGGGCGCAACGCTTTGCAGATGTTGAAGTCGGCCATCGCAACGCCGGTTTCATCCAATGTCGGGCCTGAAAGCGGACGGGCCGCAAACCACCCAAGACTAGCCATTCACCAATTTCCGGCTTTCGCGCCTAGGGATCCAAGCTCTCACCGAGATTCACTGGATCAAACCGCCCGTGCAGCGTCCCGGCCTCGCTCGCCCGCCACAGCGTCATCACTTCCCCCGCCACGATCAGCCACAGCTTCCCGTCGGGCGCCGCCATTGCCGCGTCGGTGACCGAAGGCGTCGCGGCGCCGCTCGGGTGCGAATGCCAATAGCCAATGATCTTCGGCCCGCCCGCCCGCTCGGCACGCAACGCCGCGAACAGGGCCGCAGGGTCGATCTCGAAGTGCCGCCCGGGGTCTTCGGCCACGTTTTCAGTTGCTTGGAAGCCGGTGATCGTATCGCCGTCGCCGAACAGCAGTCCGCATGCCTCGCGCGGCGCACAATCGGCGGAAATCCGCCGAATACCGATCGGTACAGATCTTGAAACGCGTATCGCCATCCCCATCTACACCTACAGAATGGACCGGGGGGTTACCACACTTGAAGCGCGGATTGCCGAGGCCGCGGACGGATGGCGGCTCGATCGGGCGCTCGCCGATGCCCTTCCCACGCTCTCGCGCGAACGCGTCAAGGCGCTGATCTCGAGCGGCGCGGTCACCGGCCCCGCCGGGCTGATCCGCGATCCCGCCAAGAAGGCGCCCGGCGGCGCGCTGTTCCAGATCGCGGTGCCGGTGCCAGCCCCCGCGCATAACGAAGCGCAGGATATCGCGCTCAACGTCGTGTTCGAGGACGAGCATCTGATCGTGATCGACAAGCAGGCCGGGCTGGTCGTCCATCCTGCCGCCGGCAATCTCGACGGGACGTTGGTCAACGCGCTGCTCCACCATTGCGACGGGAGCCTGTCAGGGATCGGCGGGGTGGCGCGGCCGGGGATCGTCCATCGCATCGACAAGGACACGTCGGGGCTGATGGTCGCCGCCAAGACCGATCGCGCGCATGTCGGGCTGGCCAGGCAGTTCAAGGACCACTCGATCGACCGGCGCTACAAGGCGATCGTCAACGGGCATCTGCGCACGCTCCAGGGCAGCGTCGATGCGCCGCTCGCGCGCTCGCCGGCGAACCGCAAGAAGATGGCGATCCAGCCGCACGGCAAGCGCGCCGTCACCCACTGGCGTCAGTTGGGCGGCGCGAGTCAAGCGGACGGGAAAAACCGCGATTCGAGTCAAGTTCGTCAACTTCTCGACGCCTCGTTCGTTGAATGCAGGCTGGAAACGGGGCGTACCCACCAGGTCCGCGTCCACATGGCATCGATCGGGCATCCGCTTGTCGGCGATCCGGTCTATGGCAGTGCCAGGAAGGCGCATCGCGAGATTCTGGAAACCCTGGATTTCCGGCGACAGGCCTTGCACGCGGCCCATCTCGGGTTCATTCATCCCGTGAAAAGCCACGCTTTGGCATTTGATAGCGAAATGCCTGCAGACATGCAGGAACTGTTCAACAAGCTTATCGTATGAAGTTCGTGGCGCAGCCCGCGCGGCCTTGCGCCCAGTGAAGGGAGATTGATCATGGCAAATGGCAGCAACGTCCCCGCGACGATTCCTGCGCTCGGCGGAGAGGCGAGCCTCAACCGCTATCTGTCCGAGATCAAGAAGTTTCCGATCCTCGCGCCCGAGCAGGAATATATGCTCGCCAAGCGCTTCGAGGAGCATGGCGACGCCGATGCGGCGGCGCAGCTGGTCACGTCGCACCTGCGGCTCGTCGCCAAGATCGCGATGGGCTATCGCGGCTATGGCCTGCCCGTCTCCGAGCTGATCTCGGAAGGCAATATCGGCCTGATGCAGGGCGTGAAGAAGTTCGAGGCCGATCGCGGCTTCCGCCTGGCAACCTACGCCATGTGGTGGATCCGCGCGTCGATCCAGGAATTCATCCTGCGCTCGTGGTCGCTCGTGAAGATGGGCACCACGGCGGCGCAGAAGAAGCTGTTCTTCAACCTGCGCCGGATGAAGGCCAAGCTCGATGCGTTCGAGGATGGCGACCTGTCCCCCGAGCATCTCGCCAAGATCGCCACCGATCTGGGCGTGACCGAGGACGAGGTCACCTCGATGAACCGCCGCATGGCGATGGGCGGGGATACCTCGCTCAACGTGCCGATGCGCGAGGATGGCGAGGGCCAGTGGCAGGATTGGCTGCAGGACGACAGCCAGCTCCAGGACGAAGTCGTCGCCGAAGCGCAGGAGGCGGACGTCCGCCACGAGATGCTCGTCGATGCGATGGACGATCTCAACGAGCGCGAGAAGCACATCCTCACCGAGCGTCGCCTGACCGACGATCCCAAGACGCTCGAGGAACTGAGCCAGGTCTATGGCGTGTCGCGCGAGCGCGTCCGCCAGATCGAGGTTCGCGCCTTCGAGAAGCTCCAAAAGGCGATGATGCGCCTCGCCGGCGAGAAGCGACTGCTCGCGGCCTATTGAAGCCGTTGCGTTGACGGTGTGGTGTCGTCATTCGTGTCCGCATGAGTGACGACGCCGCCCCCACCCCCCGCGCCCCGCAGGCGACGACGCGGATCGAGCCCCCCGCCGAGCCGGCCCGGCCCCGCAAACCGTTGCTGCGCCGGCTTCTCGGCTGGCTGGTGATGGCAGTGCTGGCGTTCATCCTCGGCTCGCTGCTCTGGGTCGCGGCGCTGCGCTTCATCAATCCGCCGATCACCTGGACGATGATCGGCGACGCGGTCGCCGGCCACGGCGTCACCAAGCGCTGGATGTCGATCGACCGGATCGACGCGACGATGGCCCGCGCCGTGATCGCCGCCGAGGACTCCCGCTTCTGCGAGCATCACGGCTTCGACTACAAGGCCATCGCCGCCGCCGCCGCACGCAACGCCACCGGCACCAAGCGCATCCGCGGCGGATCGACCGTCAGCCAGCAGACCGCCAAGAACGTGTTCCTCTGGCAGGGCGGCGGCTATTTCCGCAAAGGCTTGGAAGCCTATTTCACGCTGCTCATCGAGAATATCTGGGGCAAGCGGCGGATCATGGAAGTCTATCTCAACGTCGCCGAGACCGGGATCGGCACCTATGGCGTCAATGCCGGCGCGATGCGCTATTTCAAGCACGACGCCTCGCGGCTCAGCCAGCGCGAGGCCGCGCTGATCGCCGCGGTGCTGCCGCTGCCCAAGAAGCGCGCGGCGATCGACCCCAGGGGCTTCACCAGGCGCTACGGCAATTCGATCAGCCGCCGGATCGGCGTGGTGGCAGGCGACGGCCTCGACGCCTGCCTGCGGTGACTACGCACCCGATCCGCATCGCCGCGGCGTTGATCGACGACGGCGCGGGCCATATGCTGCTGGTTCGGAAGCACGGTGCCCAGGCCTATATGCAGGCCGGCGGCAAGATCGAACCCGGCGAGACCGCGATGGATGCGCTTCGCCGCGAACTGCTCGAGGAGATCGGCTTGGTTCCGGCAACCGCGCCCGCCTATCTCGGCCGGTTCCGCGCGCCGGCTGCCAACGAGCCCGGCCGCATCGTCGAGGCGGAAATCTTCCGCCTCACCGCCGCCCATCCCCCGATCGTCGCCGCGGAGATCGCCGAGGCCCGGTGGGTTGCGATTAAGGCAGCGGGCGAGCTTCCGCTCGCGCCCCTGACGCGAGACCATATCCTGCCGATCGCGCGCGCGTTGCCTGCCTACGAAAAGGCCCCGGAGCCGCGCATCGCCGCTCCAGGGCCCTAAACGTGATCCGGCCGCGGATCAGTCGACCTTCTTGGCCGCGTCCTTCGCCGCGCCGCCGACATCCTTGGCGGCATCGCCGACGTCCTTCGCCGCGCTGGTGATCGCGTCGGTCTTCACATTCTCGCGCTGGTTCTGGTTGACCAGATACAGCCCGCCCAGCACCACCAGCACGAGCACGGCAAGCCCGATCAGCAGGGCGCCACCGCTCCCGCCGCGGCGCTCGACCACGACGGTGCTCGGATTGCTCGTCTCCGTGACCCGCTCGGACGTGACGCCGTCGGTACGCTCGACAATACGATCAGCCATGAACCTGCACTCCTCGATTGTGTCCGGCAGCAACAGAGGAGTGCCCATTTAGGTTCCGAAACGGTCGTAGATCAGAACGGCAGCTTGAACCCCGGCGGCAGCGGCAGCCCGCTGCTCATCTTCGACATCTCGGTAGCCGATGCCGCATCGGCCTTGGCACGCGCATCGTTGAACGCTGCCGCGACCAGGTCCTCGAGCATGCCCTTCTCGCTCGGTGCGAGCAGCGAATCGTCGATGTCGACGGCGATGATCCGACCCTTGGCGCTTGCCTTGACCTTGACCAGCCCGCCACCCGAAACGCCCTCGACTTCGATCGTGTCGAGGTTCGCCTGCGCCTTGGTCAGCTCTTCCTGGACGTTCTGCGCCATCGCCATGATGTCTTCGAGGCTCCTCATGCCTGGTTACTCCGTAGGTTGTTCCAGCCGATCAGCTCGGCATCGGGAAAAGCGTGCATCGCAGCGGCGACCACCGGCGAGGCCAGCACCGCGTTGCGCTCTGCGGCCTCGTTGGCGACTGCCTGCTCGCGCATCGTCGGCGCGCCCGCGTCCTCAACGCATTTGAGCCGCCAATTGACCCCTGTCGCCTCGCGCAGTGCGGCTCCCAGCTCGCGCAGGAAATCCTGCGGCAATTCGCGTGCCGCGCCGAATTCAAATTCCGAGCCGTCAAACTTCACCGGACGCAGATAGTCGCGCACTTGCTGGGCGAGCTGGAAGCGCTTGCTTGCCTCCAAACAGATCGCGAGTTCGGCGATGCTCGACGGCATTGCCGGCTCGGCAGGCGCAGACGGCGCCGCGGCGGGAGCGGACGCCGTGACGGTCACGCTGCCGCTGGCGATCTGCCGCGCCAGCTCGCCCGGATCGGGAAGCTGCGACGCGTGGATCACGCGGAGCAGCGCCATCTCGCACGCCTCGATCGGCAGCGCCGCCTTGGCGACTTCGTCATGCCCGCGCAGCACCAATTGCCACAGCCGGTGCAGCGCCGGGAAAGAGAGACCGGCCGCCCAGTCCTGCAACGCCTTGAGTTCCTCGGCCGACTGGCCCGCACCCGAATCGGTGCCGAGCTTGGCCAAAGTCACGCCGTGGACGGTTTCCAGCAGCGTACGCAGTACCGCCTGGGGATCGACGCCCAGATCATATTGCCCGCGCAACGCCGCGAGCGCGCCCAGCGCGTCGCCAGCGAGCAGCAACCCGAACAGTGCGCGGATCGCCCCGCGATCGGACAGGCCGAGCATCGCCCGCACCGCCTCGGCGCGCACCCCGCCGCCTTCGAGCCCGGCATGCGCGATCGCCTGGTCGAGAATCGACAGCCCGTCGCGTGCCGATCCTTCGGCGGCGCGCGCGATCAGCGCCAGCGCGTCGGGCTCGGCCTCGACGCCCTCGGCCTGCGCGACATGCGCGAAATGCCCGGCGAGCAACTCTGCCGGGATCCGCCGCAGGTCGAAGCGCTGGCAGCGCGACAGCACCGTCACCGGCACCTTGTTGACCTCGGTCGTCGCGAACAGGAACTTCACGTGCGCCGGCGGTTCCTCGAGCGTCTTGAGCAGGCCGTTGAACGCGGCCTTGGACAGCATGTGGACTTCGTCGATGATGTAGATCTTGTACCGCGCCGACACCGCCGAATAGCGCGACGCCTCGATGATCTCGCGGATATCGTCGATGCCGGTATGGCTCGCGGCGTCCATCTCGATCACGTCGATATGGCGACCCTCGGCGATCGCACGGCACGGCTCGCAGACCCCGCACGGGTCGATCGTCGGCCTGCCGTGCCCGTCCGGCCCGATGCAGTTCAGTGCCTTGGCGATCAGCCGCGCGGTCGAGGTCTTGCCGACTCCGCGGACGCCAGTGAGCAGGAAGGCATGCGCCAGCCGGTCGCGCTTGATCGCATTGCCCAGCGTGGTGACCATCGCATCCTGCCCGATCAGTTCGGAAAAGGTCTGCGGCCGGTATTTCCGCGCAAGGACGCGATACGCCTCCTGCTTGGGCTGGGGCGGTTCGTCGAGGCCAAGGAGGGAATCGGACATCGCAGCCTATGTAGGCGGGCATGCGCGGCTTGTCGAAGGATCAGGACAAGTGTCGCGGCGCATCCATGCGCGGATGCAGCACACGAACGATGCGGAGTGTGCCGGGCAGAATCCTGTAGTAGACGAAATGGCTCTCGTGGCGAAATCGCCAATGGCCTGAGGAAGAGCTTACCGGTCGCCCCATCTCCGGTTGATCCAGCAAGCCAGTGAATGCGACGTCAAATGACCCCACGTAACGGCTCGCCTGAGCGGCGCCCCAATGGGTAGCGGTATAATCGTAAATGGCATCTAGATCGTGATCGGCAGCTACCGAGATGACGAGCCTCAGGCGTTCCAACGCTTACGGCCGTCCGCGATTATGTCGGCAATGGAGCGACCTTCGTCGCCACTTGCATCGCCTTCCGCCAAGGCTGCCGCCAGTTCCGGCGTCATCTCCCAGCGATCTTCCTGTTCGAGATCGGCGCGGATCAAGGCGCGCAAATAGGCTTCGACATCAGGATACGCCCCCTCGCGGACGCGCAATTCCACCCCGTCCTTGAACTCATCGGGCAGATGGAAGCTGATCTTCGTCATGCGCGGAGTTTCCGCCCAAGCCTAAACGCTGTCAATGGAGGAAGGTGGGAGCCGGAACGACCCGCGGCGAAATCGTTGTGGCTGCTTCCTTCCGGATCTGACCAGGTTGGCGACGACCACGTCCGCCCGACTCCCGCGGCGCATATGGGCGAACTCCCGCCGCGAGGCAAGGGGCGCCCGCATCGGACGCCCCGCCCCTCATTCAACGATAATAGCGGACCTTGCGGCAAATGCGGACGCGGTCCCCACGCCGCCACTCGCGCCGGCAGACCGTGCGCGTATAGGCGCGGCGGTTATTGCGATAATGACGACGGTATTGGCGGCGGTCGCGGCGATAGTGGCGCCGGTCTTGCTCGACGAGCGCGGTGGCCGAGCTGGCGGCGAACGAAGCGGCCGTGATGGCAGCGGGCGCCGCCGGCGCCGTCGTTGCCGAAGCCGCGGGCACGGTGAACAGCGCAGCCGCTGCGGCGACGGCGAGAGTGAGAAGCTTCATCGATAATCTCCCGGATGCAGGGCGATCCTGCTGCCGTTGCAATTCCGGCACGGCGGGTTGGTTCCGGCTCAGCGTCCCTGCATGTCGCGATGCTCGCTCGGCATCCGCACGGTGAGCCCGTCGAGATCGGGGGTCAGCACGATCTGGCAAGCGAGCCGACTGGTCCGCGCCGCGCCGAAGGCGAGGTCGAGCATATCCTCTTCCTCCTCGCTTGCGCGCGGCAATCTGGCGAAATCCTCCGCGGCAACGATCACATGGCAGGTCGAGCACGACATCTGCCCCTCGCACGTCCCCTCCAGCGGTTGCCCGGCATTCTGCGCGACTTCGAGCAGGATCGCACCGTCGGCGGCTTCGACTTCGCGAGTCTCGCCCTCGCCGGCGCTGACGAAACGCACCCGGATCATGCCGCGACCTTCTGCGCACGCGCCGCTGCAGTGATCCGGTCGAGCGCAGTCAACAATTCTTCCTCCGTAGTCATGCGCCCGAAGCCGAGCCGGATGCTCGACCGCGCCTGCGCATCGCTCATCCCGATGGCCTGCAGCACATGGCTGGGCCGCCCCGATCCGCTCGCACAGGCCGACCCCGCCGAGAATGCGATGTCGCGCACGTCCGACATCAGCCGCGCGACATCGAGCCCCTCGCGGCGCAGGTTTAGATTGCCGTGATAGCGCTCGCCCTGCGACCCATTGAGCTGCCAGTCGCCGCCGATATGCGCCAGCGCCGCGCGGAAGAGCTGCTCGGCATGGGCATGATCCGCGCCGAAGCGCTGCTTGGCGAGCCGCGCCGCCGCGCCGAACCCCGCACACAGCGCCGGCGACAGCGTCCCCGAACGCCCACCCGGCTCCTGCCCGCCGCCGTGCAGCAACGGTTCGAGCGTCACGCCGTCGCGGATCCACAGCGCGCCGACGCCCTTTGGCCCGTGGATCTTGTGCGCCGACACTGCGACCAGGTCGCACTCTTCCGGAATCCGCACGCGGCCATAGCCCTGCACCGCATCGCACAGGAAGCGCGCGCCGGCGGCCTGCGCCAGCTCGGCGAGCTGCTCGATCGGCTGGATCGTTCCGATCTCGTTGTTGACCAGCATCGCTGCGACCAGCCCGGTGCCGGGCCCGATCGCCGCACGGGCGGCGGCGAAATCGACCAGCCCGTCGCTGCCCACCGGCAGCACGGTCACCGCCCTGCCCTTGCGCGCCTGGGCCGCGACGGCGTCGAGCACTGCGGCATGCTCGGTCGCGACCGTGACGATCGGCCCGCTCGTCCCCTTGATCGCCCAGTTGAGCGCCTCGGTCGCGCCGCTGGTGAAGCTCAGCGTGCCGCCCGCGGGCATCAGCGCCGCGACATCGTCGCGCGCGACCTCGACCGCCGCCTTGGCCTTGCGCCCCGCCGCGTGCGCCGAATGCGGATTGGCGTGCTGGCTCTCCAGCCATGGGAGCATCGCGGCGAGTGCCTCGGGCGCGAGCGGCGTGGTCGCCTGATAATCGAGATAGGTCATGCTGCGCGCGCCCGTGCATCGGCAGCGATTGCGCACCACAATGCCGCGAAGGCGTCGACCTCCGCCTCGGTGGTCGCGCGCCCGAAGCTCACCCGCACGACTTCGCGCAGTGCTGGCTCGGCCCAGCCCATCGCGGTCAGCACATGGCTCGGGCGGAGGCTTCCCGACGAGCAGGCGCTGCCGGCCGAGACCGAGATCCCCGCCATGTCGAATCGGATCAACTGCGCCGCGGCCGAAACCCCCGGCATCCGGTATGCGCCGATCAGCGGCGACCGGGAACTCGCCGCCCCGACGATCTCCGCCCCCTCCAGCGCCGCCTCGAGCCGCGCCCGCAATGCGGCGAGCCTATGCAACTCCTCGGGCACCTCGACCGCCGCGGCATAGCCCAGCGCGCCCGGCAGGTTCTCCGTCCCGGCGCGATACCCCTTTTCCTGTCCACCCATCGGCAGCAGCGTGGCGAAGTCGCGGACGAACAGCGCGCCGATCCCCGGCGGCCCGCCGCGCTTGTGCGCAGAGACCGCGACCAGATCGGCGTGCCGCAGAACCGCCGCAGAGGCGCGCGCCGGCATCTGCGCCGCGTCCACGAGCAGGATGCCACCGGCCTCATGCACGATCGCCGCGATCGCCTCGACCGGCTGGATCACGCCGGTCTCGCTGTTGGTCCGCTGGACGCAGAGCAGCACGCGCGGGCCCATCGCGGCCCGCAGCGCATCGAGATCGAGCGTCCCGTCGGCCAGCACCGGCAGCACCTTCGCGCCCTCGGCATGACGCAGCACCGAATCATGCTCGACCGCGGTGATGACGCGGCGCTCGGCGACCGAGCGGGTCAGCGCCAGATGGAGCGATTCGCTCGCGCCCGAAGTCAGCACCAGCTCGTGCGCCCAGCCATAGGCCGCGGCGATCCGCGCCCGCGCATCCTCCAGCGCCGCGCGTGCGGCGCGCCCCTCGGCATGCGGCGAAGAGGGGTTTGCCCAGCGCGCCATGCCCTCGATCACCGCGGCCTTGGCGGCGTCGATCATCGGCGTGGTTGCGGCATGATCCAGATAGATACGATCGGCCAAGGCGGTTCCAATTGCGTGAAGGGCAGCGCTGCCTATATAGCGCCCAACTCCCCGCGCTCCACTGCGCGCCCCATTTTCAAGGCAGGCCTACATTGCCCGAAGTCATCTTCCCCGGTCCCGAAGGCCGCCTCGAAGGCCGTTTCGCTCCCGCTCCCAAGCCGCGCGCGCCCGTCGCGATGATCCTCCACCCGCATCCCAATGCGGGCGGGACGATGAACAACCGCATCGTCCAGGAGCTCTACAAGACCTTCCAGCGCCGCGGCTTCGCGACGCTGCGCTTCAACTTCCGCGGCGTCGGCAAGAGCCAGGGCACGTTCGACAACGGCATCGGCGAATTGTCTGACGCCGCCAGCGCGCTCGACTGGGTACAGAGCTTCCACCCCGAAGCCTCGACCACCTGGATCGCGGGCGTCAGCTTCGGCGCGTGGATCGGCATGCAGCTGCTGATGCGCCGCCCCGAAATCCGCGGCTTCATCTCGGTCGCGCCGCCAGCGAACATGTACGACTTCAGCTTCCTGGCGCCCTGCCCCAGCTCGGGCATCATCATCCAGGGCGAAGGCGACGAAGTCGCGACCCCGGCCGCGACCCAGAAGCTGGTCGACAAGCTGCGCACGCAGAAGCACATCACGATCCACCACGACACGATCCCGCACGCCAACCATTTCTTCCAGGACGAGATGGAGCAGCTGATGGGCTCGGTGGACACGTATCTCGACATGCGGCTGGATCCCAACTCGCCGATTCGGTGATATGTCGGGCCGCCACGCCCCTGCCCGTCACCCCGGCCTTGTGCCGGGGTTACGATGAGGTAGTTAGCGCGTCAGGCGTGGACCGAACGCGTTGATACGGAAGACCACAAACGCCCTAGTTGCGGACGTTCGCGATTTGCAGGTCCGCCGCCTAGATCGACCAGATCAGCAGATTCCCCAGCAGCACCAGCGCAGCGACCAGCATCAGCACACCCTTGAAGCGGTCGCCGCCGCGCCAGGTACGTACCGCGCCCCAGACCAAGGCGAACATCGCCACCACGACGATGCTCAACAGCAGTGGGTTCAGCGTGGGATCGATCATCGCACCACCAGCCACACCAGCGCCACGATCGCCAGCGCCACGCCGACGAACCCGGCAATCACCTTGGGCTCACCGCGATAGATCAGCCGCAGGAAATACCAGAGGAACAGCCCCAGCCCGCGCGTCGCCACGCTCAGCACATTGGCCAGTACGCCGCCCAGCTGCGTTTCCCTCATCAGTCGTTCGATCCCAGCACCGCCGCATAGGCGTCGGGATCGGCATTGCCCCCGGAGAGGAGGACGAGCAAGCCCGGTTGCGCCTCGACCTTGCCCGCAAGCACCGCCGCGAGCGCCACCGCCCCGCCCGGCTCGACCACCAGCCGCAGCTTCGCCGCCGCCCAGCGCTGCGCGTGCCGGATCTCCGCCTCGCTCACCGCCACGCCGCTGGCGCCGCGCCGGCTGAGCACGTCGAAGGTCAGCGGCGACACTTGCCTGGTCTGCAGCGCGTCGCACGCGGTCAGCGGCGGATTGTCCCCCACCGCCTCGATCCACCCGGCCTCCAGGCTGCGGCGCATATCGTCCCAGCCCTCGGGCTCGGCGACCGTGATCGCCGCCTCGGGCAGCGCCAGCGCGAGCCCCGCCGCGAGCCCACCGCCGCCGCACGGGATCACCACGTTCGAAGGATCGGGGAGCTTCATCTCGACCATCTGGGTCATCGCCTCGATTCCCGCGCTGCCCTGCCCCTCGATGATCCACGCATCGTCGAAGCTCGGCACCAGCGCGGCGCCGCGGGCATGCGCGAGATGCGCGGCGATCTTCTCGCGGCTCTCGGTCGCGCGGTCGTATTTCACTACCTCCGCGCCCAATGCCAGCGTCGCGTCGAGCTTCACCTTAGGCGCATCGGCCGGCATCACGATCACCGCCGGGATACCGAGCTTCTTCGCCGCCCAGGCGACTCCCTGCGCATGATTCCCCGACGAGAAGGCGACGACTCCGCGTTCGCGTGCCGCGGCGTCCAATGCGGTCAGCCGATGCCACGCCCCGCGGATCTTGAAAGCGCCTATCGGCTGCAGCGATTCGGCCTTGAAACAGACCGGCACGCCGCGAATTTCCGCTGTCAAAAGAGGCGTTTGCGGCAGGATTGCTGCAACCTTCGCTGCAGCGTCCCGCACCCCGGCCCGCGTAGGCTGTCGTACAATCGTCACAGTTCATCCCCGCCGTACAATTCCGGATACCGAATCACTTTACACGGGGGAACCTCGCCCCTAAATGCCGCCTTCCGCTGCCCCATGGGACTTCCAACCGCAAGGCAGCTTTTCGTCAATGTTTGCCGCAAGGCATTTGGAGGTCCCTTGAGTTGCACAAGCATCATCGCGCGCTGGGGTTAGCGTCTCCCCGATCGAACGCCGTTCTCGGCATCGACATCGCCAGCCAGCGACCGGTTCAGCCGGTCACGCTGACTCGTCCGCACGCCGCATCGCGTGCCGCCCGCTTCTTCGTCGAGAAGTTTCCGGGCCGCTCGATGTATGCCGTGAAGGCGAATCCGTCTCCCGATCTGCTCCAGATCCTCTGGGATAGCGGCATCACGCATTACGACGTGGCGTCGATCGCCGAGGTTCGCCTCGTCGCCCGCACGCTCCCGGAAGCGACCCTGTGCTTCATGCACCCGGTCAAGGCCGAGGAAGCGATCGAGGAAGCGTATTTCACGCACGGCGTCCGCGTGTTCAGTCTCGACAGCCTGGAAGAGCTGGAGAAGATCGTCGCGGCCACCAAGGGCGCTGAAGACCTCACGCTGTGCGTCCGCCTGCGTGTCTCGTCGGACCATTCGAAGCTCAGCCTCGCCTCCAAGTTCGGCGCCGCCCCCGGCGAGTCGAAGGAATTGCTGATGGCCGCCCGCCAGGTCGCCGATGCCCTGGGCATCTGCTTCCATGTCGGTAGCCAGGCGATGTCGCCCGAGGCCTATGGCAATGCGATGGAGCGCGTCCGCGCCGCGATCGTCGAGGCAGCCGTCACCGTCGACGTGATCGACGTCGGCGGCGGGTTCCCCTCGTCCTATCCCGGCATGGAGCCGCCGCCGCTCGAGCATTATTTCGCGACGATCCACCGCGCGTTCGAGAGCCTGCCGATCTCCTATTCGGCCGAGCTCTGGGCCGAGCCGGGCCGTGCGCTGTGCGCCGAGTACAGCTCGATCATCGTTCGCGTCGAGAAGCGCCGCGGCAGTGAGCTCTACATCAACGACGGCGCCTATGGCGCGCTGTTCGACGCCGCGCATATCGGCTGGCGCTTCCCCGTCCGTCTCCTCCGCGAGCCGGATTCGAACGCCCGCGATGTCGAGTTCAGCTTCTACGGGCCGACCTGCGACGATCTCGACCACATGGCGGGGCCGTTCCCGCTACCCGCCGATATCGGTGCAGGCGACTATATCGAGATCGGCATGCTCGGCGCCTATGGCTCGGCCATGCGCACCGCGTTCAACGGCTTCGGATCGGACGAGACGGTGATCGTCGACGACGAGCCGATGACCTCGCTCTATATCGAGCAGGCCGAGGAACGCGCGACGGCCTCGAACGTCGTCAAGCTGTAACCAGACCTAGCCAGACGGCAGTCTTTGAATTTGGAAGCGGGGTGCTCTATGCGCCCCGCTTCCTCACGGGTTTCCGCGTCCCCTGAACGACGACGGCCATGCTGAATGGGAGCTCCCATGACCGACACCCTCACCAAGACCGCCGCGGCGAACCCGCCGATCAACGACACCCGCAAGGCGGAGCTTCTCTCGAAGGAAGTGAAGCATATCGACATCACCAAGTTCGATGCGCGCCCGATCGTCGACGCGATGGCCGACATGAGCTTCACCAGCCGCGACCTCGGCCGCGCGACCAACATCTACAACCAGATGCTCGCCGACAAGGATTGCACGATCTTCCTGGTGATCGCCGGCTCGACCTCGGCCGGCGGCTGCATGGACCTCTATGCCGAACTGGTGCGCAACAACATGGTCGACGGCATCGTCGCCACCGGCGCCACGATCGTCGACATGGATTTCTTCGAGGGCCTCGGCCACAAGCATTACCAGGCGCTCGAGATCCCCGACGACGACACGCTGCGCTCGCTCTATATCGACCGCATCTACGACACGTACATCGACGAGACCGACCTCCAGAACGTCGATCACACGATCTTCGAGATCGCGGAATCGCTCGAGCCCAAGGCCTACAGCTCGCGCGCGTTCATCCGCGAAATGGGCAAGTATCTCGTCGAGCACGGCAAGAAGGAGAACAGCCTCGTCAAGCTCGCCTACGAGCATGACGTGCCGATCTTCTGCCCCGCGTTCGTGGACAGCTCGGCCGGCTTCGGCCTCGTCAAGCACCAGGTCGACGCCGCCAAGGAGGGCCGCCCCTATCTGATGATCGACGCGGTCGCGGACTTCCGCGAGCTGACCGACATCAAGATCGCGGCGGGCACCACCGGCCTGCTGATGATCGGCGGCGGCGTGCCCAAGAACTTCATCCAGGACACCGTCGTCTGCGCCGAGATCCTCGGCCACGAGGATGTCGCCGTGCACAAGTACGCGGTGCAGATCACCGTCGCCGACGTTCGCGACGGCGCCTGCTCGTCCTCGACGCTGCAGGAGGCGGCATCGTGGGGCAAGGTCAACACCGGCATCGAGCAGATGGTGTTCGCCGAGGCCGGCAGCGTGATGCCGCTCCTCGCCAGCGACGCGTATCACCGCGGCCACTGGAAGGATCGCGCCAAGCGCGGCTGGGCCAAGCTGTTCGGCTGAGCCCTTCCAGCACGCGAAAACCGAACGGCCGGGGAGCGATCCCCGGCCGTTTTGCTTTATGCGACTTCGTGATACCCTCGCTCCCGGACAAGTGCTTGGGAGAGTGCTTCATGCCTTCGCGTTCGAATCTGGCGCTGATTTTGGCCGCAGTGCCGAGCGCGGCGCCAAACCTAACGCAAGACGCCCCGAGCGATCAGGACCCAAGAATCGCCGGACAGCGCATCGCCGCGCTCGAACGCGTACGTCGCTGATGGCAAACCATGCCGCACACGCAGCGGGCACGACCGCCCCAACACAAGAAAAGGCCGGCGGCCCGAATCGACGTTCGCGCATCTCCGTCGCGCAATTGCCGGCCAAGACCGACGCGCATTCGGTCCTTTCGGGCGAACGGCCAAGCGTCGGCGGCAGGCCGTTGGAGAGCCATTTGAAGGCGCCGTTCGAACGGGCGTTCGGCACCAGCTTCGCCGACGTTCGGGTCCACAGCGATTCCGCCAGCGCCGGCGCCGCGCACCAATTGGGCGCGCGCGCCTACACGCATGGCGGCGCGATCATATTTGGTTCCGGCCAGTATCAGCCGAGCAGTGCGTCGGGCCAGCGGCTGCTTGCGCACGAATTGGCGCATGTCGTCCAGCAGCGCAAAGGGCAGGCATCCGATCGTGTGCTGTCATCCCGCGGATCACGATCCGAAGCGGAAGCCGATACCGCCGCCAATGCAATGGGCTGGGGAGGTCTCCATGCCCGATATCCCGACGTCGCTGCATATTCGGTAGCGGCCGGATCGGCGCCGTCGAGGCAGCTTTCGCCAAATCTGTCGGCGGCAGACGCCAGTATTCAAAGGGTCCAGCTCACTTACGATGACGGGCCCGACAGTGCCGGAAATACGCGCCTCGTCCTCAACGCACTGAATGCCGCGAGTGCGAAGGCTACGTTCTACTTGGTCGGCAAACGTGTCGCACAGGGGGACAATTGGCGCGTCGTCTTCGATATCGCGGCGGCCGGGCATTGGCTGGGGAATCATGCCTATGACTGGAACGACGCCACCGACAATCATATCTTCCTGCAGGGGACGGCGCAGCAGCGCGCGGAGAAAATACTTCAGACGGAATGGTCGATCCGCGATGCCTTGATCACCGGACGCGCCGATGCCCAAACCGCCAATACCTGGGCAAGCATCCCTTCAGCCCACCGCGACCAAATCAACGACGTCATTGCGCACGGCACCGGCAGGTTCCGCACCCCGGGGTTCCGGAGCAAGCCGTGGGACCCAGACGGCATCACCACGCTGGCAGCGATCGATTCCGCAAATCAGGTCTTGGCCGCAACGGGATTACGGCCACTGAAGACGACTGAGCTCTCGAAATTGGGCCCGGACTATGAAGGCGTCACCGTCGACTCGAAGGACTGGGAAAAGGGCAAGACACAGGCTGACGTCGAAGCGACGGTGAAAGGTGGAACGACGAGCAACGATGACTCCATTCTGCTGCATTCCCGATTGAAACACAGCGCGGATGCCACGCCTGCGATCGCCGCCGATATCAAAAGTAAGAAGTTCGGCTTCGATCCGACCGTGCAGGGCGCGATGGGATCGGTCCGGCCAAAAGCAGGCTTCGCGAACCTGAAGTCGATCTCCAGCCCGCCGACCTCCGCGGAAATCGCCGACGCCCGCACTTGGTTCAAGGCCAATTATCTCTCCATCGGACCGGTTCTCTCCGGTGCCGTCGCGATCGGAATCTTTCAGCTGGCGCAGCAAGCGGGTCCGGCCGAAGTGAAGGCTTTCACCGCGGAAATCAGGGGGACCACCGTGAAGACGCCGACCGGCGACGTCCCCATGGCGAACTGGATGAATGCGAATACCGAATGGAGTCTCTTTTCGGGCTTCTTCGAGAACTGGACGCTCCAAAAGTCATTTCCGAAGATCAAGGGCGTTACGATTTGACCCTGTGATCTGGACGCTTCTTGATCGCTTCCCCTCACCCCTCCCGCGCTTTCCGCGCGAAATCGTTGAGCTGCGCCAGCGTCGCATCGAAGCGCCGCTCGCCCTCGGCATCGCGCAGAAACTTCACCCGCTCGACCAATATCTCCCCCGGCGTCGGCGACTGGCCGAACAGCGCCATCACTTCGTCGATGAAGTCGTCGAGCGGCATATAGCCCGACCGGTTCTCCTGCCCGGGGGTCAGCCCGGTCTGCACCGCGGGCGGGACCAGCTCGATTACGTCCACCTTGCCCTTCAGCGCCTCGCGCAGCGAGACGGTGTAGCTGTGGATCGCCGCCTTGGTGGCGTTGTAGGTTGGCGTATCGACCAGCGGCACATAGGCCAGGCCCGAGGTCACGTTGACGATCGCCGCATCGGCCTGCGCGGCCAGATGGTCGATCAGCGCATTGCTCAGCCGGATCGGGCCGAGCAGGTTGGTGGTGATCGTCGCCTCGGCATCGGCCAGGTCGCGCCGCGCCGCCAGATCCTCGAAGCGCATGATCCCGGCATTGTTAATCAGCACGTTGAGTTCGGGATGCGCTTGCATGACGCGCCGCGCGAAATCCTCGACGCCCTCGGCGCTCTCGACGTCGAGCGTCATCGCGAACATGCCCTCGCGCCCGGCCACCACCGCATCGAGCGCGTCCTGCCGCCGCCCCGCGACGATCACGCGATTGCCCGCCGCGTGGAAGCGCTGCGCGAGCGCCGCGCCGATCCCCGAACCGCCGCCGGTGATCAGGATGGTGTTGCCGCTGGTCTTCATCGCATTGCTCCTCTTGTTCCGGCCAATCTAGGCCGGTACTCTCCTTTGGACAGAAGGCACCCAAAAGATTTATACGCACCCTTTGGAGAGTGTACCTTGGCCAAACCGGCTCCCGCCTCCCAACGGACCAAGCCCTGGCCCGATGCCGATCCGCGCGTCGACGCGCTGGTCACCGAGGTGATCGGCCGCGTCGCCGACAAATGGACGATGCTGATCCTCGAGGAACTGGCCGGGCACGAGCATCTTCGCTTCACCCAGATCGGCAGGCTGGTGCCGGGGATCAGCCAGAAGATGCTCACTCAGACGCTGCGCCAGATGGAGCGCGATGGCCTCGTCACGCGCACGGTCCACCCGGTGATCCCGCCGCGCGTCGACTATCGCCTCACCGCGCTCGGCGAGAGCCTCGGCGCGGCATTCTGCGGCGTGTGGCTCTGGGCCGAGGCCAATCTCGAAGAGATCGAGGCAGCGCGAGCTGCCTTCGACGGATGCTGACTCGCTGTCCTACAGCGCCGGATTCTGCTAGGGTAACGCCGCTCTTTGACATAGTGTGTAGGAACTTTCGGCGAAACAAAGTTTCACCAGCGCGCAACGGAATTACGATTCTACGCGCAAAGTGCGAAGTTAAGCGGCGCGTTTCCATCTTCCAGCGAGTCGCCAAGTAGGACAAACTGCCGCCGACAAGAGGGAGGATGCCATGCCGATCGACCGACGCAGCCTGATCGGAGGCGCGATGGGACTCGCCCTCGCACCCGCCGCCCGCGCGCAGGATGCCGTCCCCTATGTCCTCGGCACCGGCACCGCGGCCTGGCCGCCGCGCGAGCATTTCAAGCTATGGCCCGGCTCTCCCCCAGGCGCGCCCTCGTCGCTCCCGGCGAACAACTTCACGATCAACGGCAGCTTCAAGGAATTGTGGCTGCGCGGCGTCTCCGAGCCGATGGTCGGGGTCTATCGCCCCGCCCGGCCTGATGGCCGCGCCATCCTGTCGATCCCCGGCGGCGGTTACGGCTTCGTCTCGGTCGAGAACGAGGGCGTCGATGTCGCCAAGGCGCTGACCCCGCACGGCATCACCGTGTTCGTCCTCGCCTATCGCCTCCCCGGCGAAGGCTGGGCGCAGCGCGCCGACGTGCCGCTCCAGGATGCCCAGCGCGCGATGCGGCTGATCCGCGCCAATGCGAGCAAATACGGCGTGGACCCCGCCAAGCTGGGGCTCGTCGGTTTCTCGGCGGGCGGGCATCTCGGCGCGATGGTCGCGGTCGGCCATGCCGATCGGGTGTACCAGCCGGTCGATGCCGCCGACACCACATCAGCGCGTCCGGCATATGCGGGGCTCGTCTATCCGGTGGTCTCCTTCACCAGCGCGGGCTTCGAGGCACGCCGCAGCAACGGCCTGTGGGGCGAGGCCGCCGATGCCGCGACGATCGCCCGCCACACGCCGCTCAATCGCGTCGGCACGGATACCCCGCCGATCTTCCTCGTCCACGCGATCGACGACGGCACCGTCCCGATCCAGCAGACGCTGGCGATGATCGACCATTGCCGGATGCACCAAATTCCAGTCGAGGCGCATATCCTCGAGAAGGGCGGCCACGGTTTTGGCGGGCTTCATCTGCCCAAGGACGCGCCGGGCCGGCTGTGGCCCGACATCTTCGCGCGCTGGACCGCAACCCATTAAGTTGCATCTGCAAACCCATTGAGGCAGCCTCGGCCGATAATCGGAGGGGGAGCCGCAATGCACAGTCCAATTCTCGGGCCCGTCGTGGCGCTGGTCGCATGGTCGCTGGTCATGCTGGTGTGGATGTTCCTGGTCCGCATGCCGGCGCTCAAGCGCGCGGGGGTCGACATGTCGAAGGCGCGCGGCGGGCGCCCCGGCATCCTCGACGGCATGGTCGAGGAACGCGCGCAATGGCCCGCGCACAATTACATCCACCTGATGGAGCAGCCGACGTTGTTCTATGCGATCGCGCTGACGCTCGCGCTGATGGGCCAGGGCGACGGGATCAATGCGTGGATCGCCTGGGGATATGTCGGCCTGCGCATCGCCCACAGCCTCGTCCAGGCGACGATCAACAAGGTGGCAATCCGCTTCGGCCTGTTCGTGCTGTCGACCGTCGCGCTGATCGCGCTGACGCTGCACGCGGGGATCGCGCTGCTCCACTAGGGCGTCTGAAAGCCCAGCGCGCGCAGTTCGAGCTTCTTCCCACGCGGGTCGTTCGCGAAGAACAGCCCGCCCTGCGCGCGCGCATCGCCCGCGACATAGTCGATCGTCGCGCTGCTGGTCTCGTCGCCCAGCGTACCTTCGATCTCGACCGCGGCGGCGGTGCCGCTCGACAGGTTGATCACTTCGAACGCGACGACGAAGCCCGCCGCGGCAGGCGACACCCGCGTTGCATGCACTTCCAATGCGGGGAGCTGGTCGGGCTCGGCAGAGATCGCCTCGCGGCCGATCACGCCGATCACGAACAGGATCGCCGCGAGCCCCAGCCCCGCCGCGATCCATTCGAGCAACGGCTCCGGGGCAGGCTGCTTCTTCTGCTTCGCCATCGGGCCTCCTATACCACCAGCCGCGCGATCGCCGCGCCGATCGCCGCGGGGAATCCGAGCACGACTACCGTCCCCGCCACCGCCGCCATCGCATTCCCATCGACCCGCCCGAACGTCCACAGCACGTAGAAGCTCACCACCAGCGCGATCGCATAGCCGGGCACGGTGAAGGCGAGGAAGCGCCGAAGCACGCCATAGCCCTCGGGCGCTTCTTCCTGCCCGGCAAAGCCGACGCGGAAGACCAGCAGGTGGAGCAGCAGCATCGACACGAGCATCATCGCGATGCTGTGCCACGCGGTCATCTTGTACCCGATCAGGATCATCTCCTCGGTCGGCGCGACGTTGAACGCTAGGAACAGCGCGCCTGCCAGCATCAGGAAGAGCTGGCCGAGATAGCCCGACGACCGCGCGGCGCGCTCCTCATCTTCTTCGTCTTCCGGATCGTCGCCGCTCAACTGCTTTCGCGCGATCATCGCGCCGAAGCTGGCGGGCACTGCCTGGATCGCGATCATCCCGACCAACTCGTCGAGCGGCATATCGGCAGGGAGCAGGCCGAACAGCAGCAGGATCGCGGCCGCGGTGACCGCCCCCACCGCATAGGCGGCGAGCGCGTCGAGCGCGTCTTCGCGCATGTTGGAGGTCCGCTCGAACCCGCCGAAGCGCGACAGGAAGACCAGGACAACGAAGTTCGCGAAAAGGAACAGCAACAGCCGTAGCGGGTGGATGTGCAGCCCGAGCGCCCACATCTCCATCGTCATCAACAGCGGCAGCGCGAACAGCACCGACCCGCCGAACGCCCGCGCCAGTCCGGCGGCATAGTCGCGATTGGGGCTCTCGGCGGACATGGGACACTGTCCCACGCGGGACGGCGGACGGCAACCGCTCAGCCGAACAGCCGCTCCAGGCTGCGTTCGAGCATCAGCAGCTGCCACAAGGTCCGGCCATGCTCGCCGCGCCCTGCCTTGTGCTCGGCCGCGAGCCGCTCGATCTCGGCGGGCTCGAACCAGCCCGTGCCGGCCAGCACGCGCGACCGGGCCAGCCCCGCAGCCTCCTCGGCCAGCGCGTTGCGGAACCACGCGCTGATCGGAGTCACGAACCCCATTTTGGGCCGATAGAGGATGTCCTTGGGCAGATAGGGCTCGAGCGCCTTCTTCATCAGCCACTTGCCCTGCCCCGCCTTGATCCGCAACGCGGGTGGCAAGGTGGCGGCGAACTGGACCAGCTCGTAATCGAGCAGCGGCTCGCGCGCCTCGAGGCTCACCGCCATACTAGTGCGATCGACCTTGGTCAGGATGTCACCGGGCAGCCAGTGCTGGATATCGGCATATTGCGCGCGATCGAGCGCATCGCGTGCCGGGGCGCGCCGCATTGCATCGACATAGCGCTGCTCGGCGGTGTGCCCGGCGAGCGTATGCTTCGCGGCGCTGGTGTAGAGTCGGTCGCGCAGCGCAGGCGTCGTCACGCCCACTGCCTTGGGATACGCGAACTCGCCATTCTCGGCGAGCGCGAGCAAGGTTGTCTTGGCGCGGAAGGCGCGCGGCGCCCAGTCGGCCTTGGGATAGAGCCGGCCGAGCGTCCCGAACACGTTCTGGCGCAGTTTCTCGGGAAAGAGGCTCCGCACGCGCTCTTCCGCGGCGAAGAACTTGTAGCGCCGATAGCCCGCGAACGCCTCGTCGGCACCGTCGCCCGACAGCGCCACCGTCACGCTCTCGCGCGCCAACTCGCACACCCGATAGGTCGGCAGCGCCGAAGCGTCGGCAAAGGGCTCGTCGAACGCTGCGACCAGCGTGTCGATCAGCGCATAATCGTCCGATCCGACCGTCCGCGAGCGGTGCGCAGTGGCGAAGCGCTCGGCGACCTGCCGGGCGTACGTGGTCTCGTCGAGCCCGGCCTCGTCGAAACCGATCGTGCACGTTTTGACCGCGGCCTTGCTCGCCTCGGCCATCAAGGCGACCACCGCGCTGCTGTCGACGCCGCCCGAAAGGAACGCGCCGAGCGGCACGTCGGCGATCATTCGCGACCGCACCGCGGCACGCATCCGCTCGATCAGCTCGGCTTCGAGATCGCGGACCTTGCCGGTGGCACGGTTGGAGAAGTCGATATCCCACCAGCGCATCGGCTGCGGCATCCGCTTGCCGCGCTGGAGCAGGAGGTAGTGCCCCGCCGGCAGCTTCTTGACGCCGACCAGCAGCGAGGCATCGTCGGGTACATAGCCCAGGCCCAGATAATCCTCGACCGCGCGGAAATCGGGCCGCCGCCGGAACGAGGGATGCGCGAGCAGTCCCTTGATCTCGGACGCGAACGCCACCCCGCCGTCGGAGAGCTTGGTATAGACCAGCGGTTTCACCCCGAAGCGGTCGCGCGCCAGGAACAGGCTCTGTTTCTCGGCGTCGTAGAGCGCAAAGGCGAACATCCCGTTGAGCTTGCCAAGCATCGCAGGCCCCCAGGCGCGCCAGCCATGGAGCAGCACCTCGGTATCGCTTTCGGTCTTGAACCGCGCGCCCTTGGCTTCGAGCTCGGCGCGGACCTCGCGGAAATTGTAGATCTCGCCATTATAGCTGACGACCACGCCCTGGTCGGGCGTCGCCATCGGCTGAACGCCGCCTTCGAGATCGATGATCGACAGCCGGCGATGCCCGAGCCCTACCCCCGGCGCGGTCCATACCCCTGCCCCGTCGGGCCCGCGATGCGCCAGCGCGTCGCTCATCGCGACGATGCGGGCAGGATCGATCGGCTTCGCGATGGCAGGGTAATAAAGCCCCGCAATGCCGCACATCGGCTAGCGACCAGCCATGCGGTCGGCAAGCGCATCGACGGGGCCGAGCGCGGTCAGGAAGTCGCGGATCGTCGCCTGCGCGCCGGCATCCCCGCCCTGTTCGGCCGATACCAGCATGGCCACCGCGGCCTGGTTTCCCCCCAGCAACTTGGTCTTCAACGTCTCGAACTTCACGCGTTTGTCGCTCCCGGTCAGCGTATCGCCGACGCGGTACCAACTAACCGTGACGCGTTCCACCCGTCCGGGACCGGTCATGCGCAATGCGTGCCCACGCGAAAGATCGGGCACATCGGCGATGCGCACCCAGCGGTCGTTCTCGCGGATCGGCCCGATGCCGAAGCCGACCAGTTCCTTGCCCTCGTGCTGCCCGGCATAGACTGCGACCGACAGGTCCACCGTGCGGCCCTGCGCATCGGCATAGTGCCCGATCAGGAAATGGTCGTTGCCGGGGAAATGGGGCGACCAGGCCGCGACGGCGCTCGGGCCGACGCGATGCCAGCCGGGCACTTCGGGCAATTCGATCCTGGCCGGCAGCGGCGCGGCGCGCGCGGCGATCAGGCTCGACCAGCCGAGGAACAGGCTGGCCACCGTCAACGCGAGCAGCGCCGTCACCGATGCCTCGGCGCGCTGGCGCACCGGCGCCGGGAGCTTGAGCGGATCGAACCAGGCAGCATCGGGGTCGCGATCAAACCATTTCCAGCCGATCGCCAGCACCGCCGCCATCACCGCGGCGAAGAAGAACCAACCATAGACGATATGGTCCATCCCTGTAGCCGCCTCGACCGAGGTCCACCACGCGGCGTAAATCGTCCCGAACGCGCGGAGGCCATTGGCGAGGACCGGCACGACCAGCGCCATCGCCAGGAACGCGATGCGTCGGGTCCAGGAGAGATAACACACATTGGCGACGAGCACGCCGAACGCGATCATCGCGATGACGAATTTGGCGCCCGAACACGCCTCGGCGACTTCGAAATAGCCGTTCGAGGTGGTGATGAGCACCCCGTCCACGCTCGCCGGCACGCCGAACAGATGGAGCAAAGGCATCACTTGCGCGACGGTGATGTCCTGGAGCGGACCTTCTAGGAAATCGCCGAACGGCACGAGGAATGCCATGTATGCAATCGGAAACAGCAGCGCGCGGCTCACATTGGGGCCCAGCACGCTCACCACCGTGCCCTGCAGCATCAGCACCAGCCCGGCATGGCGGAACAGCGCCACGCCCGCGGCATCGCCGAGCAGCCATCCAAGCCCGCCCGCGCCGACCAGCGCCAGCCCCGGCCACCAGCCCTGCGGTGCCACCAGCGCAAGCTCGCGCCGCCGCTGCCAGACCAGCCAGCCGATCACCGGCGCGACGAACAGGCAATGCCCGAACGTGGTATTGGTCCAATAGATCGTCGCGAGGTCGATCGTGTCGCGGCGGAAGAGGATCAGCAGCACCGCCCAGGTGCCCGCCAGGATCGCGGCGTGCCGCCGCCAGCGCGCGTCGAACAGCGTGCCGCTGGGCGTGAATTCGCTCTGGGGCATCGCGACCGTCATGCCGCCTCTCCGAGCTGCGCCAACAGCCCCATCAGGTCGTCAAGCGGCGCCAGCCGGGCGTCCCAGCCATAGCGCGCGATCACCCGCGCCCGCGCGTTGCAGCCAAGGGCTGCGGCAGCGGCGCGATCGGACAGCAGCATCGTCACCGCTTCGACGAGATCGGCCGCAGTTGCGCCGACCGCGATCGTGCCGGCATGGTCGATGCCTTCCGCAGCCGCGGACGACGCGGCCACGGGCCGCGCCATCGCCATAGCCTCGAGCACCTTGTTCTGGACGCCGCGCGCAAGCTTGAGCGGCGCGACCACCACCGCCGCGGCGGCGAGCCAGCCGCGCACGTCGGCGACTTCGCCGGTGACGATCACATGGGGCGAAGCCAATGCCTTCACCGCCTCACCAGGATTGCGTCCGACGATCGCGAAGCGCGCCTCGGGATGTGCCGCGCGCACCCGCGGCAGGATGTCCCGCGCGAACCAGGTCACTGCCTCGATATTCGGGCGATAGTCCATCTGCCCGGTGAACACGATCAGCGCGCCGTCGGCAGCTACCGGTGCGAAGCCCGCCGCCGGATCGAAATGCGCGGTGTCGATGCCGTTCTCGATCGCCTGGACCCGTTCGGCACCCGTGGTGCGGCGGAACAGCCCGGCCTCGGCCGCGCTGACGAACAGGCTCGCGTCCACGCGCGCCGCGACCTCGGCCTCAAAGCGTGCCAGCAACCGCGCTTCGCGCGCGAGCATCCAGCGCATCGGCCCCTTTGCCGCTTCGGCATAGGCAGCGAACTTCGCCGAATCCATGTCGACGAAATCCATCACCACCCGCGCCCTGGTGTCGGCGGGGAGATATTGCGCCATCTGGCTGGAGAAGACCAAGATCGTCTCGATATCCTCGCGCGCCAGCACCTCGCACACTGCGCGACGCATTGCCGCGTCGTCGAATGCAGTGAGCGAGACCGGTCGCCCCGAAACCAGCGACTGGACTGCGGCCACCGCCCGCGATTTGCCCCGTCGCACGATCGCTCGGCTCGCGGTGACCGTCGCCAGCTCAGGCCGGTCGATGTCGCGCGAGTCATCGGCGAACGCGGCGAGATGCACACGCCGGTGCCCGGCCAGATGCCGCAGCAGATGGAAGCTGCGGATCTTGTCGCCGCGATCGGGCGGAAACGGCACGCGGTGCGCGAGGAACAGGACATCGCCCATCACCCCAGCCCCTGCGCGATCCACGGCCCGACGCGGTTGGCGAGCCATAGCGGCATCCGCTTCCACGCCTGGACCTGGAGGCTGTATTTGGGATCGAGCGGATTGACTTTCCGCGGCGCCGCGCCGTCGGCGGCACGCGCGAAATAGGTCAGCGGCTGCGGCTCGAAACCCCAATTCTTCTTGAACGCCGCAGCGCCCGTCCCGGTCTTGGAGCGCCCGAAATCGAAGCGACGGCAGCCGCGTTCGCGCGCTTGGCGCATCAGGGCGAAATACATCGCATCGTTGGCGCGCAGCGCACGCGCGGCGTCGCCCCCGCCGCCCCAATAGGGATAGACGGCATCCTTCCAGTAGAGGCTCAGCACGCTCGCCACCCCGACGCCGCGATGGCGCACCGTCAGCACGTCCGCCGCCTCTCCGAACTCCCGGAGCACTTCCCCGAACAGCGCGCGCGGGAATACCGGGGTGCCGAGATTGCGCACGCTTTCGGCATAGAGCGCATAATGCGTGGCGGCATCGGTGCCGGTCTCGATGTCGAGATCATTGCCGAACGACCGCCGCACTTCGGCGCGCTGTTTCCGAGGTATCGCGAGCAGCTCGGCTTCGTCGTCGGCGGCGAGATCGCGGACGAAGCCGAGATAGCTCGTGTCGTCGACATGCCAGCCGGTGCCAGGAGACGCCCCACCGCGCAGTTCGACGCTCGGACAGCTCAGCCGTCCAGCCAGAGTCCACGCCGCCTCGGCCAGGGCGCGCACCGTCGCTTTGTCATCGGCGAGAATGCCTCCGCCGACGCCGAATCCTGCCGACACGAGCGCCCGCCCGAACAGCGGAGAGTGCATCTCGGTCAACGGCAGCACCCCGCCGATGCCGTTGCCGCGCTCGGCGACGAGATAATGGCTCTTCTGCCGGCAGCCGCGCGCCACCGCCACGCTCCAGGCAGGCAAGTGAAACGGCGTACCCTCGGCATGTTCGTGAACGAACGCACCGATCCGCGCGCGCTCGACCGTATCATTCAAATCGGCCACGCGCAGCCCGACCGGCCGCACCAGCAGCGGCGCGTTCATTGCAGCCGCCCCGCCTCGCGCGCGGCGATCGCGTCCATCCGCCCCCACGAATGGCTGGCGATCAGCTTTTCCAGCTTCCCCGCCATCGCGCCCAATCGGGCATAGTGCCGCAGCTTCGACTTGAGCGGCGCATTGGCGACGCGCGGCTGGCCGGGATCGACTTCCCAGGGGTGGAAATAGAAGATCGCAGAGGTATCTGCGGCATTGGCGCTACGCACCGCGCGATCGGTCACCCCGTTGGGCAACAGCCTGAAGAAGCCGCCTCCCGCGGTGATCTCACGTCCCGCGAACCTGGCGATGGTGACAGGCAGTTCGATCAAGGGCGTCCCCGCGATCGGCCGGAAAGCGCCACGCGGCGCTTCGGGCCAGCCATAATGATCGTGGCGGACCGGCGCGATGCTCGACGAATAGCTGTAGCCCGCCTCGGCGAGCTCGGCATGCGCCCAGGGGGTGCGCTTGTCGATCGAGAAGCTCGGCGCGCGATAGCCGGTGACCGAGACCCCGCCCGCATCCTCCAGCGCCGCGCGCGCGCCGGCCAGGTCGGCACGGAACGCCTTGGGCTCCATCGTGAACACGCGCTGGTGCGCCCAGCCGTGGCTGGCGACTTCGTGGCCAGCCTCGGCGATGCGGCGGATCAGCGCGGGATAGCGCTTCGCCACCCAACCCAGGGTGAAGAAGGTCGCCTGGACGCCCGCATCGGCAAACAACGCCAGCACGCGATCGGTATTGGCCTCGACGCGATGCTCGAGCCCGTCCCAATCTTCGCGCGCGATCGTCTTCTCGAACGCCCCGACCTGGAACCAGTCTTCGACGTCTACCGAGAGGCCGTTGATCAGCATGTCCTCAGGCGGCCGCATGCCCGCGCAGCGCCGACAGGTCCGGACGGCGTTCGCCATCGCTGCTCTCGACCCAGTCGACGAGCAAGGTCAGCACGCGGCGCAGCGCCGCGTCCTGTTCGAGGATCTGCCTTTCGAGCGCCGCGATACGCAGGTCGAGCGGCGCCTCGGCGACCGGTGCGGGCGCCTCGGGCACTTCGGGTTCTTCGGCGATCAGCGGGCTCGCGGCCGACGGGGTCGGCGTGCCCATTGCGATCGGCGCGATGTCGCGCAGCTCGAGCGGCTCGACGAACGCATCGCGCTTGGCCGGTGCCGGGGCACTATCATTTTCGAGATCGGCGATCACCGTCGCCAGCTCGGGCGCGCCGAACGTATCGAGCTGCTCGATCGAGCCGAACAGCAGCACGCGGCCGGCGAGCTGGTTGACCCGGCGCGGGATGCCGCCCGACCAAAGGTGCATCGCCGCCAGCGCATCGTTGGTGAAGCGCGGCTTGCCCCGCCAGCCGACGCACGACAGGCGGTGGAGCAGATAGGGTTCGAGCTCGCCCGGATCCATCGGGGCGAGATGATGCATCGCGATCACCCGCTGGCGCAACTGCTCGAGCGTACCGTCCTGCAGGGTCAGCCGGAATTCGGGCTGGCCGAGCAGGAAGATCTGGAGCAGCGGATAGCCGCCGGCCTGGAAGTTGGAGAGCATGCGCAACTCCTCCAGGCTCTCGGCCGGAAGCGCCTGCGCCTCGTCGATGATCAGCAGCGTGCGGCGGCCGCTGCGGGCCACGTCGTGCAGGCCGTGCTCGATCGCCGCGAGCATCGCCGCCTTGCTCGCGCCGGTCGCATCGATCTCGAGCCCCGCGCACACGGTCTGGAGCAGGTCCTCCGGGCGGAGCTGGGTCGAGACGATCTTGATGACGTTGAGCCGCTGCTCGTCGATCTCGCCGAGCAAATGGCCCATCAGCGTGGTCTTGCCCACGCCGGGATCGCCGGTGATCACGACGAAGCCTTCGCCCTGGCTCAGCCCATAGCCGAGATAGGCCATCGCCTTGCGGTGCGTCGCGGTGTCGAACCAGAAGCGCGGATCCGGGGTGAGCTGGAACGGCCGCCCGCTCAGTCCATAATGGTCGTCGTACATCTGCCTGCGTCCCTTAGAAACCGTAGCGAAGGCCGACCAGCGCCTGCGCCTGCGCGCTGGCATTGTTGTCGCCTTCCCTGTCGAAACCGAACAGCCCCAGCGACGCGGTCGCGCCGAGCGGTCCGAAACTGTGCGTGTACGCGGTGTTCGCCCCATAGCCGAGGATACCCTGGGCACCGGTGAGGTCGCTATTGTACCAGCTCGCGAACACGCTGGTGCTGACCTGGCCGTTGCGGCCGACATCGCTCGACGCGAACAACTGGCCGAACACGCTTTCGTCCGACGTGCCGTCGATGCTCACGCCGCCGACGGTCTGCGGCGTCAGGAAGGTGCGCCGGGCATAGCCGCCGCCCATCCCGATCCGCGTGCCGCCGCGGTTGAGCACTGCGACGCCGGTCACGCCGCGCGAGCGGTAGGCCGAGGTCACCGTCGATGCGAACACCTGGTTGAGGCAGCCGCCCGCCGCGGCGCCCGTGGTGCCGTAGATGCAGCCGCTGAACTGGTTACCGAACGGATCGGTTGTCGTGGCGAAGCTGGCCGGCATCCGCGTGAGCGAGCCGTTGAGCTGCTGGCCGAAGGTCTCGACGCTGTCGTACACGCCGATCTGGATGCCGCTGCCCGGCCCGATCTGATAGGTCGCCGAGCCGGTGTAGCTCATCGAGCCGTAGCGGCGGCCTGCGCGTGCTTCCAGGAACGTGCGGCTGCTCGGCCGCCAGATCACCCCGGCATCCCAGAACACGCCGTCGAAATCGTAGGCGAGCCGCCGCGGCGAATTGGGATCGGTGACGAAGCGGCCATTGCCGTCGATCACCGGCCGTCCGCCGCTCACCAGCGCATCGCGCTGGCTGACTTCGATCTTCTCATAGCCGACGCCGCCCACGATCGCGACGCCACGGCTGACCGGAACCACCACATCGCCGCGCGCGAACTTGCCCTCGAAGCGCTGGTCGAGCTGCCCGGCATCCTCGCGCGTGAACGAGCCGCTGGCAGTGACGCCGACGGGGAGCACGGTGCCCGCCTTGGCGCCGACGCTTGCCGTCGCGACATGGACGGTCGAATCGTCATAGCGGTCGAGCGGCGGCGCGCCCGCGGGCACGCCGGTGCCGGCATTGGGCGCCTCGACCTTGGTATAGCCGAAGCGATAGGCGGCGTTGGCGAACATCGGGCCGACCCGCGTCGCGATGCTCGGCCCCGCATAGGCCGAGAACACCTGGCTGCTGTTGCGGACATTGCCCTGCGCGGTGCCGAGCGCGTCGCCACGGATATCGGAGCGGCCGCGCGTGGCGATCGCGCCAGCTTCGAGCGTCAATTCGGGCGTGATCCGCGCGCGGGCCTGGGCGAGGCCGCTGTGCATCGAATCATCGGCCAGATCCTTGTCGTAGGCGAAGCGGTGCTGATATTGGTAGCTCACCTGAACTTCGACGCGGCGGGTGTTCACCGTTGCGTCGATGCCGGCGCCGAGCGTCGAATAGGTCAGCAGGTCGCCGCCGTCGGTCAGGTCCGAAACGAGCACCTGGCTCGCCTCGATATACGGCGTCACGCGCGTACGCTGGGCATGCGCCGGCGCCGCTGCGCAGACCAGCGCGACGGTGGTGGCAAGAACAAGCCGGGTCATTCGCCCGCCTCCCCATAATAGTTTCCGAACCGGCGGCCGCCGGGCTGGAACGAAACCGAATTGAGCAACAGCTGGATCTGCTCGCAGCCGTCCAGCACGGCGACCGCCTCGCGCAGGTCGCTTTCGCTGGTGCGGTCGGCGCGGACGACGAGCATCGCCTGCCCGGCATGCGCGGCAAGCACCGAAGCCGGCGAGGCGGCGAGCGCGGGCGGCGAATCGAAGATCACGATGCGGCGTGTATTGGCCTTGGCCAGCCCGTCGAGGACCGCACGGGCGCGGTCGCTCGCCAGCAACTCGGTGTCGCTGTTGGTCCTGGTGCCCGCGGGGAGCACCAGCAGCTGCGGCACGTCGGTCTCTACGATGCACTCCTCGACGTCGATCGCGCCGGCCAGCGCATCGAGCAGCCCAGGGCCTTCGGGCATGCCCAGCCGCGCCAGCACGTCGGGCTTGGCGAAATCGGCGTCGACGAGCAGGATTTCCATTTCCTTCTCGGCCGCCATCGAGAGCGCGAGGTTGATCGCGCAGAAGGTCTTGCCCTCGTCGGGCTGCGCCGAGCAGACCAGGATCATCCGGGCATGGTCGGCGGCATTGGCGCTGCCCTTACCCGCAACCGCACGCGCGGTCAGCAGCAGCTGGCGCTTCACCATGCGGAATTCCTCCGCCATCGCCGTGATCGGCCCACCGGGGAGCAGCATCCCGCCCTCGCGCAACGCGATCCGGTCGATCGGGGCATAGGGCCGCGCAGGACGCAGTGCCGGCTTGGGCTGCGCGACGGGCGCAGGCGCCTCGACTTCGGCGACCGGCCCGGGCTTCGGATCGGGAGCGACCTCGGGCTCGACCTCGCGTCGCAGCAAAGGCCCTTGCGAGTCGGCCGCCGGCATCTCGGCAAAATCGTCGGGAATGCAGTCGGTCAGGTCCAGCGACGCCTCTTCGGCGACCGTCAGCGGCGTCGCCGGCAGCGCTGCCGGGCGCAGATAGCCATATTGAGCCGCCGCCCGTTCGAGCAGCGAGCCGCGGTAGCGGCGCGGGGTTTCGTCGTTCATCTCAGGCCCCCATGCCGCGCTGCAGAAATTCGACGCCGAGCAGCCCGACGAACGCCACGGCCAGCCCGGCGGCGGCCCCCGCAAACATCCGCACGCGCTTGCGCCGCAGCGCGATTTCGGCGCCGGTCAGCACTTCGGCGATCGATCCGATCACCGGCATCCCGCTCGCCTTTTCCAGCCGCGACGCGGTCGAGAAGGTGGTGGTCAGCTTGCTCAGGGCGAACGCCGCGGCGACGCCCGCGCCCATGCCAGCGATCAGCACCGCGGCGAGCAGCAGCGGGCGATTGGGCTTGGTCGGCGCCGCCGGCAGCGTCGGCGGATCGACGACGTTGAACTTGACTGCGTCGGTCTCGGTCTGCGCCTGACTACGGATGCGCACCTGCTCGCGGTCCGAGAGAAGCTTGTCATACTGGTCCTTGAGGACCTGATATTCGCGGTCTATCTGGCCCTGCTCGGCGGCGACGCCGGGGGCTTCGGCCATCTTGGCATCGAACTGGTCGAGATCGCTTTCGATCTGGGCCTTACGCTGGGTGAGCGCGGCGACGGTGGCGGCCTTGTCGGCCTGCATGGACTTGAGGCTCAGATACAGCGGATTGCTCGCCCCCGCCACGCCGCTGACCGGTTCCGCGCGCGCTGCGGCCTGTGCCGCGGCGAGCTGGCTGTTGAGCGCGATCATGTCGGGATGGCTGTCGGTCCAGCCGCGGCTGCGGCCTTCGGCAAGCTGGCCCTGGATCGCCTGGAGCCGCGCGCGCGCCGGGCCGGTGACCGCACTGCCCTGCCCCGCGATATTCATCGGCGTCCCCGCCATCTGGCCGTTGACGGCGCTCAATCCGCTCTGCGCCGCCGCAAGGTCCGACTGGACCTGCGAAAGCTGCGTCCGCGCCGCGCCGATCCGGTCGTTGAGCGAACCGGTGCCCGGCAGCGCGCCGAGATAGCGCGCGGCGAAATCGGCTTTCTTGGCCTCGGCTTCCTGCAGCGCCTTCTGGCGCACGTCGAGCTGCTGGTCGAGGAAGCGCAGCGACTGGCCGCTGGCGTCGCGGGTGTCGGCAAGGTTGTCCTCGACGAAGATGTCGATCAGCTTCTGCGCGATCTGCTGCGCCAGCTTGCCGCTAGGCGCCGTCACGGTGATCTCGAACAGATTGTCCTGCTGCGCGGTGAGCTTGATCGCCTTTTGCAGCCCGGCAACGCGGTCGGCCACGTCGCGGTCGCTCGACACGGTCTTGGCCAGGTCGGTACCGCGCACCACCTTGTCGAGATTGACTGCCGAGGTCAGCGTCTGGCGGACTCGATCGATGTCGCGCTGCTGCTGCTGTGCCGAGGCGAGCCCGTCGGTCGGCAGGATCTGGCGCAGCTGGACGAAGATCCGCGCACGTGATTCATAGCTGCTCGGCATCTGCGACACCACCAGCCAGCCCGCGAGGCACAGCCCCCAGGCGACGGCAAGCGCGATCCAGCGCCGCATCCAGATCGCGTGCAGCGCCGCGCGAAATTCGTCGAAAAGGCCGTCCATCAGAACATGCTCTGCGGGACGATCAGCACGTCACCCGGCTCGAGTCGGACATTGGCGGAGATGTCGCCATTCTTGAGCAAGTCCCCCAGGCGAATCTTGTACTCGCGCTGCTTGCCGGTTGCCTTGTCGTAGCGGACCAGCCGCGCGCGATTGCCCGAAGCGAACTCGCTGAGCCCCCCGACGGCGATCATCGCGTCGAGCGCCGTCATGTTGGCGCGATACGGGATCGACGCCGGCTTCTCGGTCGCGCCGACGATGCGGACCTGCTGGCTGTAGGTGCCCGAGAAGTTCTCGACGATAACCGATACGATCGGATCCTTGATATACTCGCCGAGCGCGTATTTGAGGTCGTCCGCCAGCATCGCCGGGGTCTTGCCGACCGCGGGCATGTCGTTGATCAGCGGGGTGGTGATCCGGCCGTCGGGGCGCACCTGCACCTTGGCCGACAGCTCGGGATTGCGCCACACGAAGACGTTGAGCTGGTCCATCGGGCCGATGACATATTCGTCGCTCGGCGCTTCCTGCGTCGCCACGGCGCCTGCAGGCGGCAATTGCGGACGGCTCCCCCCGGAACAGCCCGACAGCAGGACGGCCATGACGCCAACCCCCGCCAAAACCTTGCCAGACGACTTGAAAACCATGTTCGAGCTCCCTCCCAACGGAGTCGAGCGCCACCGATTCCTCGGCCGCTCTCCCAGCTGGATCAGCCTGAGCTATGGTCTTCAGAGGTAAAGATAGCGTTAGGCGTGGTCCCGCCCGATCAGCAGCTCGCGCGCTGGCGGATGGCCGAGGAACGCCGCGGGACTCGCGCTGGCGCCATAGGCCCCCGAGGCGAAGATCGCGATGACGTCACCCACCTCCGCTTTGGGCAGCGCCACGCGGTCGGCCAGCCGGTCGAGCGGGGTGCATAGCGGCCCGACGATCGTCACGGTTTCTTCCGCCGGCTCCTGCATCCGGTGCGCTACTGCCACCGGATAGTTGCGGCGGACGACGGTGCCGAAATTGCCTGTGGCCGCGAGATGGTGGTTGAGCCCGCCATCGACGATCAGGAAGGTTTCCCCCTGGCTCACCTTCCGGTCGATCACGCGCGCAAGATACACGCCCGCCTCGCCGACCAGCCAGCGCCCCAGCTCGATCGCATAGTTGGTATCCAGCTTGTGGAGTTCCTCGCCCAGCGCCGCACCGATCGCCTCGATGTCGAGCGGCATGTCGCCGGGGAAATAGGGAATGCCGAACCCGCCGCCGAGATTGACCAGAGGTGGCGCGCGGCGCGCTTCCTCGGCGATGCGCGCGGCCAGCGCCACCGTCGCAGCCTGGGTCTCGATCACTGCCAGAGTATCGAGCGACTGCGATCCCGCGAAGATATGCAGCCCGCGCCACTCCGCACCGCCGATGATCAACCGCTTGACCAGCCCGGCGACCTGCGCCGCCTCGACGCCGAAGGGCGAGGCGCGCCCGCCCATCTTCATCCCCGATCCGCGTAGCTCGAAATCGGGGTTCACCCGCACCGCCAGCCTGGGGCGCATGCCGAGCTGCTCGCCGATCGCCAGCGCGCGCTGGCCCTCACCTTCCGACTCCACGTTGAGCGTCACGCCCGCGCGGATCGCCAGCTCGATCTCGGCATCGCGCTTGCCCGGCCCGGCAAAGCTGATCGCGCCCGCCGCCATGACGTCGAGCGCCTTGCCCATCTCCCCCGCCGAGGCGACGTCGAGCCCGTCGACCAGCGGCGCGACCGCCGCGAGCAGCGCGGGCAAGGGATTGGCCTTGATCGCATAATGCACCGCTACCCCGGCCGGCAGCGCCGCCCGCAACCGCGCGATCCGCGATGCGACGATGGCGAAGTCGTAGACATAGACCGGGGTTGCCTCGTTCACCCACGGCAGCGCGGAGAGATCGCGGAATTCGGGCGGGATCGGACCAAAAGCCTTGGGGTTCATGCGTCCGCCCCCTTATCGTCATCACGGAGATCGGCCCTCAACGCCGTCCGATCCAGCTTGCCATTCGCATTCCTCGGCAACGCCCCCCGCCAGTCATACCGCGCCGGCTGCATGAAGCTCGGCAGCTCGCGCCGCAGCCGGGCGCGCAACGCATCCTCCTGCGCGCCATCGCCCCGCGCCACCACCACGATCGCCTGCCCCAGCCGCGCGTCCGGCACGCCGAACGCCGCCGCCTCCGCGACCTCGCCGCCGCTCAGCACGGCATCCTCGATCTCGGTCGGGCTGATCCGGTTGCCGGCGCTCTTGATCATCTCGTCATCGCGCCCGACGAAACGAAGCAATCCCTCGCCATCTTGGATCACCGTATCCCCTGACCACACCGCCATGCCTCCGCTTGTGGCGAATTCGGGCGCCGGGCGAAAGCGCTGCGCCGTCCGCTCGGCATCCTGCCAATAGCCGTGCGCGACCAGCGGCCCGGCATGCACCAGTTCGCCCGGCTCGCCCGCTGCGGCCCGCGTCCCGTCGGGCCGCACCACCACTATCTCGGCAAAGGGGATCGCCCGCCCTATCGATTCGGGATGCGCATCAACCAGTGCCGGCGCCAGATAGGTCGATCGAAACGCCTCGGTCAGCCCGTACATCGGATAGAGATCGGCATTGGGAAAAAGCGCCCGCAGCCCGCGCACCAACCTCGGCGTCAGCGCGCCCCCGGAGTTGGTCAGCCGCTTCAGCCGCGCCGCGGTTTCCGACGGCCATTCCGCCTCGAGCAATTGCACCCAAAGCGGCGGCACCCCCGCCAGGGTGGTGACGTCATGACGCTCCACCGCCTTCACCACGTCGCGCGCGGTCAAATAGTCGAGCGGGGTCACCTGCCCGCCAGCGGCCCAGGTCGAGAGCAACTGGTTCTGCCCGTAGTCGAAGCTCAGCGGCAGCACCCCGAGCACACGATCCTTAGAAACGATCTCAAGATACTGCGCCACGCTGATGGCTCCAAACCATAAATTGGCATGGCTCAGCATCACCCCCTTGGGCCGCCCGGTCGATCCCGAGGTGTAGAGGATCGCCGCCAGCGCTTCGGGATCGGCCTGGCACGGCGGCAGCGTATCGCTGGACGCCAGTTCCTCCTCGATGACGATCGCGCAGCCGTCGGGTACGTCGCCCGGCTCCAGCGCCGCGATCCGCGCGGCCTGCGTCACCAGCACCCGCGCGCCGCTATCGGCGAGGATGTGCGCCACCTGCGCGCGCTTGAGCACCGGGTTGATCGGCACATGCACCAGCCCCGCCCGCGGCACCGCCAGCGGCAGCAGGCACGCCGCGCGCGTCTTGGGCAGCCAGGTCGCCACCCGATCCCCGGCCGCGAGCCCCCGCCCCGCCAGCCGATGCGCGATCCCGCCGACCCGCGTCTCCAACTCGGCATAGGTCAGCGTCCCGGCACGCTCCTCCAGCGCCACGGCGTCGGGGGCGCCGCGCAGCGGCAGCGTGTCGATCGGCTTCGGAATGGGATCGAGGGCAATCATCGCGCGGACCTTAGCCTTGGCAGCGCACCCGCCAACCCTTAGGGAGACGAAAAATCGCTCGCAGGGGACACGCATTGCAGCGCGAAGGGTTCGCAAAGGTTGAAGAAGCCGTCCGCGGGGTGCTCCGCGACGTGCTCGGATTGAGCGAGGAACGCGCCGCTGCGTTCCACGAGGACACTCCCTTGTTCGGTGCGCTGCCCGAACTCGATTCGCTCGCAGTCGCGGGCGTGCTCACCGAGATCGAGGATCGGCTCGGCATCCTGATCGAGGACGATGAAGTCGATGGCGAAATGCTCGAGAGCTTCGGCGCGCTCGTCCGCTTCGCCGCCGACAAGGCGCTCGCTTGATCGATCATTATGACTGGGCCGGCGGCCGCGAGGCGATGCTTCGCTTCGGCCCCACCACCGGCCCGGTCGTTGTCGCGGCGCTTCCATTGTTCGAGGAAGCCAATCGCACCCGCGCGTTCACGGTGACGATCCTGCGCGCGCTCGCCGAACGCGGCATCGCCGGTGCGCTCCCCGATTTGCCCGGACAGGGCGAGAGCCTGGTGCCCACCGACGCAGTGCAACTGGGCGACTTACGCGACGCCTTCGCCGCCGCGGCCCGCCACGTCGGCAGCCCAGCGTATGCGCTTGGCATCCGCAGTGGCGCGCTGCTCGATGCGACTGCCCTGCCCGCAGGCCGCTGGCACTTCGTACCCAGCACCGGCGCAGAGCTTCTCCGCGAGCTCGAAAGGCTGCGCCAGGCCGGCGGCGGCAGCGACTATGGCGGCAATCGTATATCGTCGGCACTGCTCGGCGAGCTTCCCACCGCAGGCATCGCGGCAGAGGGCCGGACGGTCCGGCTCGAAAGCGATCTCAAGCCCGCCGATCTGAAAGTCTCCGGCAGCCCGCTCTGGCGCCGCGCCGAACCGGACAACGATCCCGCGCTTGCCGCGCTGCTCGCCGACGACATCGCCGCTTGGATCCGCACATGCGAAAGCTGATCGAATTCGCCTGCGCCGGCGAGACGCTGCTCGGCACGCTCGACGAGGGGCCGGGCACCACCGGCCTGCTGATCGTCTCGGGGGGCAACGAGATTCGCATCGGCGCGCATCGCGGCATGGTGCTGCTCGCCCAGCGCATCGCCGAGGCCGGCCATCCGGTGTTCCGCTACGATCGCCGCGGAATTGGCGATTCGACCGGGGAGAATCACGGCTTCGAAAGCACCTCGGAAGACATTGCCGCCGCCACCGCCGCCTTCCGCGTCGAAACCGGCGTCACTCGGATCGTCGGCTATGGCAATTGCGACGCCGCCACTGCGCTCGCTTTCTTCCACGGTCGCGCGAGGATCGACGCGCTGCTCCTCGCCAATCCCTGGGTGATCGAGCGGACCGACGACCTGCCCCCCGCCGCCGCGATCCGAGCCCGCTATGCCGAGCGGGTGCGCGATCCGAAGGAATGGCTGCGACTGCTGCGCGGAGGAGTTAACATTTCCAAGCTAGCCAGCGGCTTGCTCAAGGCTTCTCGCAAACGGCCTCAGCAATCAGGCGGCCTGCCCGGTCGCTTAGCTACCGCACTGGCCGATAGCCACGTACCCACCACCATCCTCCTCGCTAAGGGCGACAACACCGCGATCGCCTTCGCCGACGCCTTTGCCGGCCCCGCTTTCGCTGCGGTCCGCAATAAGATCAGCGTCAGCCTATGCGACAGCGCCAGCCACAGCTTCGCCTCGCCATCGGATAAGGATTGGCTATTCGAACAGGTTAGCGCTGCTCTTTGAGAGCTGTTCTCAGCATTCGCTGGGGAGGCCAAAAGTGCGTTTCGCCTAAACTTTACTAACCCTCCGGCTACTCCGCCGCTTGCGCGACTTGCTCGAAGTCGGCCTCGGCCAGGAAACGCTCGGCATCGAGCGCGGCCATGCAGCCGGTGCCCGCCGCGGTGATCGCCTGGCGGTAGTGCTTGTCCATCACGTCGCCGCACGCGAACACGCCGGGGACGTTGGTCCGCGTCGTGCCCTTCTCGACGGTGATGTAGCCGTCGTCGTCGAGCGCAATATGCCCGCGGAACAGCTCGGTTGCCGGATGATGCCCGATCGCGACGAACCCGCCATCGACGTCGAGCGTCGAAAGTTCGCCGGTCTCCATGTCCTTGAGCTCGATGCCCACCAGGCCGGTCACGCCGCCGCCGTCGATGAAGCGCTCGACCTTCTTGTTCCACAGCGTGGTGATCTTGTCGTTGGCGAACAGCCGCTGCTGGAGGATCTTCTCGGCACGCAGGCTGTCGCGGCGATGGATCAGCGTCACGTCGTGGCTGTGGTTGGTGAGGTACAGCGCCTCTTCCACGGCCGTGTTGCCGCCGCCGATCACCGCGACCTTCTTGCCGCGGAAGAAGAAGCCGTCGCAGGTCGCGCAGGCGCTGACGCCCTTGCCCTTCAGCAACTCCTCCGAATCGAGCCCCAGCCACTTGGCCTGCGCGCCGGTGGCAATCACCAGCGTATCGCCGACATAGACGGTGCCGCTATCGCCAACCATCCGGAACGGGCGCTGCGATACGTCGACCTCGACGATCGTGTCCCACAGCATCTGCGCGCCGACATGCTCGGCCTGCGCCTGCATCTCCTGCATCAGCCACGGACCCTGGATGACTTCGCGGAAGCCGGGATAGTTCTCGACGTCGGTGGTCGTCATCAGCTGGCCGCCCGGCTGGATGCCCTGCACCACGATCGGCGACAGCCCGGCGCGCGCGCCATAGATCGCCGCGGAAAGCCCGGCGGGCCCCGAACCGAGGATGAGCATGCGAGTCGAGTGCGTGGCAGTCATGGTGTCTTCCGGAGTCGCTGAGGGCCGCATCTAGGGGGAGGTGGTCTCCACGCGCAACATGGGGCTGCGCCGCGCCCGCACAATGCTGTGGGCAAACAGCAATGCTTTGGCGCCGGCAAGCCGCGCCTCTCTGCGAGCGGCTGGACTCCCGCAAATCAACCTATCATCATCGCCAGTAACGAATCGACGTGTCGTCGACCGGGGCCGCATTCAACTAAAAGCATCGAGGTCAATTTTCGTAAATTGCATTCAGGGGGAGTCGAACAATGGAAACGGTCCAAGTCGATTCGATCGCAACAATTCTACTCCAGCTCGCCGCCGCAGTGTTGCTCGCCGCAGGTTCTTGGGGGATTGCTCGCTTCACCAAATGGCTGGGCCTGCAGAACAACGCCCAGATCAATAGCGCGATGGAAGCCGCGCTGCAGAAGTCGGTCACCTATGGTCTCCAGCAGGCGCAGGATACGATCCGACAGAAGGGCTGGGACCATATCGAGGTCAAGAACCAGGCGCTCGCCTCGGCGCTCCCCTATATGACCGAGCGCTTCACCGCGACACTCAAGCAGGCCGGAGTCGATGTGAAGAACGAGGCGGCGCTTAAGAACGTGGTGGCGCAGGCGCTGGACCGTGCGTTCCCCGCCGCCGCAGCGGTGGCCGCCGCCTCCCCCGCGACGCCGCCAGCAACCGCGCCCAATCCCGCGCACACCGCAGAGCTGCCCCCGCCCCAGGGCGTGGTGGTAACTGGCGTCAGCGAGCAGCTCTAGGCGGACGCTTACCTCGCTTCGTGCCAGTAAAGCCGTGTCGGATTGTCGACCAGAAGCGCCTGCTGCAACTCAGGCGTGACTGCAATCCGAGGAATGACGTCGACGATCACCCCATCGTCGGGAAGAAGTCTCTCCATATTGGGGTGCGGCCAATCGGTGCCCCACAGCACGCGATCGGAATAGGCTTCGACGAGCGGCCGCACTGCGTGGACGAACCCATCATAGGGCGCGCCGGCGGGATCGAGGCGATCCGGGCAGGTGGTCTTGATCCAGATGTCCGGTCGCGTGTCGAGATAGCTGCGCAAGGCCGTCATGTCGGCACCGTCCGGGCCTTGGGCGACGTCGGGTCGACCCATGTGGTCGACCACCACGGGCACCGGGATCGCATCCAGAAACGGCCGCAGCTCGGCGAGAATATCCGCTTCGAAATAGACGACGACATGCCATCCCAGTCGGGCGATGCGGCGCGACAGCTCCAGGAACCTGTCCTTCGGCGCATCTTCGACGAGGCGCTTGAGGAAGTTGAAGCGCACCCCACGAATGCCGCCTTCGTCGAGCGCGTCGAGGTCCTCGTCGGGAATTTCGGGATCGACCACCGCTACGCCCCGTGCCGTGCCATTCGATTTGGCGATGGCATCGAGCGTCGCGCGATTGTCGGTGCCATGGCAGCTCGCCTGGACGATGACATTTCGGGAAAAGCCGAGCCTTTCGCGGAGCGCGAACAGCATCTCGGGGCCGGCGTCCTGAGGCATGTACTTGGCTTTGGGGCTGAATGGGAAGCGATCAGCCGGGCCGAACACGTGGCAATGGGCGTCGACCGCGCCGGGGGGCGGCACGAAACGGGGGGTGGACGGCGTCAGCGTCCAGCTGCGGATCCGCCCCTCTGCATCAGCGCTCATGCGAAGACCTCTCCATCGAACAATTTGCGCGCGGTGCGCAGCATTCCGGCCTCCACCGGTCCGCCCTCCCCGTCCACGGTCACCACGCATTCGGTGACTCCCGTCGGGTGCTCGACGCCCAGCGTCTTGGTCACGCCTTCCGGCACGCGCGCGAGCGCCGCAGCAGGCGAATTCTGGATCAGACAAGCAGTGGCGACGCTGACGGCGCCGAGCACGCCGATCGATGCGTGGACCCGATGCGGGATCAGCGAACGCACCGTGATCGCCCCGCCCTCCCGCGGCGGTGCCACAAGCATCATTTTGGGCACCGATTTTGCAGATACGTCCCCGAGGTTCATCATCGGCCCGGCCCGTAGGCGGATCGCCTCGACCCGTGCTTTCATCGTCTCGTTCGCATCGAGCGTGTCGCGGTCCTCATAGCCGGTGATCTCGACGTCGGCCGCGGCAATGACCACGCAAGGCATCCCGTTGTCGATCAATGTGCAGGCCACGCCGTCGATACTATCGACGCCGTTGCCCGTGGGGAGTAGCGCGCCGCAGGACGACCCTGCAGTATCGCGAAAGGCCAGCGGGATCGGCGCGGCGGTGCCGGGCACTCCGCTGATCGCTGCGTCGCCGGTATAGGTCACCTGGCCCCCAAGGGTTTGCACGGTGGCGACCGCAACCTGGCCGGTATTCTCCATGAAGATCGCGACGCGGGTCTCGTCGCCGGTCGGCGCCACCAGTCCGCGCTCGATCGCAAAGGGCCCGACCCCGGCGAGCATGTTGCCGCAATTCTGGCCATCGGTCACGATCGGCTGGTCGACGAAAACCTGCAGGAACAGATAGTCGATATCGACGCCCTCCCGCCCGGATTTCGACACCACCGCCACCTTGGAAGTAAGCGGATCGGCCCCGCCCATGCCGTCGATCTGGCGGGGGTCGGGTGAGCCCATCACGCGGAGCAGGAAGGCATCGCGCATGGCGGTATCCTGCGGCAGGTCGTCGGCCAGGAAGAAGGCGCCCTTCGACGTGCCGCCGCGCATCCACATGCAACGCACGCCTTCATTCATAGCGCAGGCCCATCGCCTCGAGCTTGGGTCGCATGTCGTAGATGTCGAGTCCCAGTTCGCCCGCCGCCAGCCGCTTGCGCTTGCCTTCCTCGGCCGCCTCGCGTGCCTGCGCCCTCTCGAGAACAGACGCTGCATCTGCGCGCCTGACCACGCAGACGCCATCGTCGTCAGCGACGATCACGTCACCTGCCTCGATCGCCGCTCCCGCACAGACGATCGGCACATTGACCGAGCCGAGCGTCGCCTTGATCGTGCCCTGTGCCGAAATCGCTTTCGACCACACCGGAAAGCCCATCTCGGTAAGGTCGCGCACGTCGCGCACACCGGCGTCGATCACCAAGCCGCGACAGCCCCGCGCCATCGCCGACGTTGCCAGCAAATCCCCGAAATAGCCGTCGAAACAGGGCGAGGTGGGCGCCAGAACGAGTATATCCCCCTCGCGCAATTGTTCGATGGCGACATGGAGCATCCAATTGTCGCCCGGCGGGGAGGAGATCGTAACCGCCGAGCCCGCGATCCGCGCCCCGGGATAGATCGGGCGCATATAATGGCCAAGCAGGCCGATGCGTCCCTGCGCCTCGTGTACGGTTGCTACGCCCGCATGCGCGAGCCCGGCGAGCGTCGCGGGGTCAACGCGCTCGATGTTCTGGACTACTCTCGCCATGCCGCTCTCTCCATTGATCGGCCATCGCTAGGGGAAGCCTATCGGCGGCAACAATTCGGATTGCGGGGTAGCGATAAGTTTTTGCTATTGGATCGGCATGAAGCCCGGGCCCTTCGACCTCAATCCGCGCCATCTCCGTGCCTTGTCGGCGATCATAGGCCGGGGCAGCATGAGCGCCGCGGCGGAAGCGGTGGGGCTTTCGCAGCCGGCATTGACCCAAGGCATCGCCAAGATCGAGCGCCGCCTGGGCGCAACACTATTCGAGCGCCACCCAGACGGCATGTCGCCGACGCCGGAGGGACGCCTGCTGGCCGAACGCAGTGAAGCCGCAATCGCGCATCTCTCCCAGGCAGTCCGCAGCGGCGGGCGCCGCTTTGCGCGACCCGAACTGCTGATGACCGGCACGCAATTACGCGCCTTTCTCGCGCTCGCCGATGCCGGCGGGTTCGCACGCGCGGCCGAAGCGACGGGGCTATCGCAGCCGGCACTGCACCGTGCCGCACGCGAGATCGAGCAGATCTGCGGGTATCCGCTGGTGGAACGGCGCGGGCGCGGTGTCGCGCTGACCGCCGCTGGAAGCATGCTCGCCCGCGGCATCAGGCTCGCACGCAGCGAACTGGCCGCCGCGATTGCCGAGATCGAAAGCAATGCCGGGGCGCAGGAGGGTAACCTCACGATCGGAGCGATGCCGCTTTCGCGCGCGCTCATCCTGCCGCGCGCCATCGCACGCTTCACGCGCGAGTATCCGCGGGTGCGGATCGACGTGGTCGAAGGCTCCTGGCGCGAACTGATCGAGCCGCTGCTCGACGGCGTGCTCGATCTGACGGTCGGCGCGCTGCGCGAACACCCGCCGCGCGGCGCCTGCCAAGTGCCGCTGCTCGTCGACCGATTGGTGGTGATCGGCCGCGCCGGGCATCCGCTCGTCCGCGAGCCCGCACCGACGCTTGTGCAGCTCGCCGCATATCCTTGGATCGTGGGTCAGTCGGGGACGCCGTTGCGAAGCCATTGGGAAGCGCTGTTCGCCGACAATGCGCTACCGCCCGCGCCGATCGAATGCGGATCGGTGATGGTAATTCGCGAGGTGCTGCGCGAGAGCGACTTCCTCACCTTGCTCTCGCCCGATCAGGTCGCACTCGAGGTCACGACAGGCGTGCTAGCCACGATCGGCACGCCATTGTTACAGAGCAGCCGCACGATCGGCGTCACGTCGCGGGAGAATTGGCGACCGACCAGCGCGCAGGCACGGTTCCTCGAACTCCTGCGCAGCGTGTCGGGAATTCCGGAAAATCAATAGTTATCCCGCAAAACCGATTGGATGCGCGCGCCGGACCGATCCAGTCTTGCGCAATGGAGAGAAAAATCGCGCTGATCGGTTTTGGCGAGGCCGCGCGGGCCTTCGCGGCTGATCGCCCCTGCGACTTCGCTTTCTCCGCTTATGACTTGAAGACCGACGCTGCAATGCGCGCTGCCTTCTCTAAGGCAACTGTTCTTGGCGCCGGACGACCCGAAGACGCGCTTGCCGGTGCAGAGGCAGTACTGTCGCTGGTCACGGCGGACCAGGCGCTCGCAGCCGCGCGGGATTATGCTCGATATCTGGCGCCTGGCACGCTCTGGCTCGACATGAACAGCGTCGCGCCCGAAACCAAGCGCGCGGCCGCCGTCGCGATCGAAGGCGCCGGAGGGCGGTATGCCGATGTCGCGGTGATGGCACCGGTGCACCCGGCGCGCCGTGCCGTGCCGCTATTGGTGAGCGGCTCGCATGCCGAGGCCGCGACCGCGCTGCTGGAAACCCTGGGCTTTACCAGCGTCCGCGCGATCGAAGGCGCGATCGGCGCCGCGTCGGCGGTCAAGATGATCCGCTCGGTGATCGTCAAGGGGATCGAGGCGCTCACCGCCGAGTCCATGCTCGCCGCCGAAGTCGCGGGCGTGCGCGACCAAGTGCTTGCCTCGCTCGACGCGAGCGAGACAGGGCGCAGCTGGGCCGAGCGCGTCGACTATGCGCTCAATCGCATGCTGATCCACGGCGCCCGCCGGGCAGCCGAGATGGAAGAAGCCGCCCGAACGCTGGAGGCGCTAGGGATCGACGCTGCAATGACTCGCGGCACGATCGCGTACCAGCGGGAAATCGGCGCCATCGCCAATGCCGCCCCCGCCGGCCTCGACGCCAAACTCACCCTCATCCTCGACAGGAAGGCGAAGGCCGCGTGACCCTGATCATCGACTGCCACGGCCATTATACGACCGCGCCGGCCGCGCATAACGATTGGCGCGAGGCGCAGAAGGCTGCGTTCAAGGCGGGCGAGGCCCCCCCGCCCTACCCCGCTATCTCCGACGACGAGATCCGCGAGACGCTGGAGGCGAACCAAATCCGCCTTATCCGCGAACGTGGCGCGGACATGACGATCTTCTCGCCCCGCGCTTCCGCGATGGCGCCGCATGTCGGCGACGAAAGTGTCGCCAAGGCCTGGGCGCGCGCCAATAACGATCTCATCGCCCGCTGCGTGGATCTCTATCCGGAGACCTTCGCCGGGGTGTGCATGCTGCCGCAGAACCCCAAGGCGGACATGACCGGCTCGATCGAGGAGCTCGATCGCTGCGTCAACGAACTCGGGTTTATCGGCTGCAATCTCAATCCCGATCCCGGCGGCGGGCACTTTACCGCGCCGCCGCTCACCGACCGCTTCTGGTATCCGTTCTACGAGAAGATGGTCGAGCTCGACGTGCCGGCGATGATCCACGTCTCGGGCAGCTGCAACCCCGGCTTGCACGCCACCGGCGCCTATTACATTGCCGCCGATACGATCGCCTTCATGCAGTTGATCGAGGGCAATCTGTTTGCCGACTTCCCTGCGCTACGCTTCATCATCCCGCATGGCGGCGGTGCGGTGCCCTATCATTGGGGCCGCTATCGCGGGCTGGCCGACATGCTCAAGCAGCCGAACCTCGACGGGCATGTAATGAACAACGTGTTCTTCGATACCTGCGTCTACCACCAGCCCGGCGTGAATCTGCTCGCAGAGGTGATCGACACCAAGAACATCCTGTTCGGCAGCGAGATGGTCGGCGCAGTACGCGGCATCGATCCCCAGACCGGCCAGTATTTCGACGACACCAAACGCTATGTCGATGCGCTGCAGATCGATCAGGAACAGCGGCATGCGATCTTCGAGGGCAATGCCCGCCGCGTCTTCCCGCGCCTCGACGCCAAGCTTCGGGCCCGCGGCCTGTGACGGAGGAACCAGTGACACCGCCCCGCGACATCCACCAATATCTCGCCGAGTTCGACGACATTCCCGGCACCCGCGTGTTCACCGCGGCCCGGGCCCGGCAGGGCTATCACCTCAACCAGTTCGCGATGAGCCTGATGAAGGCCGAGAACCGCGAGCGCTGGAAGGCAAACGAGCGCGCCTATCTCGACGGCTGGAAGCTCACCGAGGAGCAGAAGCAGGCGGTGCTCGACCGCGACTATAACCGGCTGCTCGATCTGGGCGGCAATATCTACTTCATGGCCAAGGTGTTCTCGACCGACGGCCAGAGTTTCCTCCAGGCGGTCTCCACGATGAGCGGGATGAGCCTCGAAGACTATCAGGCGATGATGCTCGCCGGCGGCCGTTCGCCGACGGGCCTTCGCTCGCTCAAGGACAAATATTGATGGCCCGGATCACCGCAGGCGTGGCGACGAGCCACATCCCCGCGCTCGGTGTCGCGACCGACCTGGGCAAGACCGAGGAGGCATATTGGAAGCCCGCCTTTGCCGGCTATGAATGGACCAAGGCGTGGGAGGCCGAGCAGAAGCCTGACGTCGTCATCCTGGTCTATAACGACCATGCCTCGGCATTCGACATGCGGGTCATCCCGACCTTCGCGATCGGTTGTGCTGAAGAGTTCCAGCCCGCCGACGAAGGCTGGGGCCCGCGCAAGGTCCCGGTCGTGCATGGCCATCCGGACTTGGCCTGGCACATTGCGCAAAGCCTTATCCTCGACGAATTCGACATGACGATCATCAACGAGATGGACGTCGATCACGGCCTCACCGTGCCGCTCAGCATGATGTTCGGCCAGCCCGATCAATGGCCGGCGAAGGTGATCCCGATCGCGGTGAATGTCGTCACCTATCCGCCGCCCTCGGGCAACCGCTGCTGGGCGCTCGGCGAGGCGATCGCCCGTGCCGTCGCAAGCTTCCCGGAGGACCTCAACGTCCAGGTCTGGGGCACCGGCGGGATGAGCCACCAGCTGCAGGGGCCGCGCGCCGGGTTGATCAACACCGAATGGGACAATCGCTTCCTCGACCGGCTGGAAGGCAACACCGATGCGCTCCGCCACATCCCGCATATCGAATATCTGCGCGAAACCGGCTCCGAGGGCATCGAGATGGTGATGTGGCTGGTGATGCGCGGCGCACTGGGCCGCACCACCCGGGCGCTGCATCGCCACTATCACGTTCCCGCCAGCAATACCGCGGTCGGGCACATCGTGCTCGAACCCATTACCGAACTCGGAGATACAGAATGAAAATTGCTATCGCGGGCGCGGGCGCCTTTGGCGAAAAGCATCTCGACGGGCTGAAGAATATCGACAGTGTCGAGGTGGTAAGCTTGGTCGGCCGCCGGCTAGACGCGACCCAGGCGGTCGCCGACAAATACGGGATCAACCATGTCACGACCCAGCTTTCCGAAAGTCTCGCGCTGGACATAGACGCTGTCATCCTGTGCACGCCCACGCAGATGCATGCGCAACAGGCGATCCAGTGCCTGGAGGCGGGCAAGCACGTCCAGGTCGAGATCCCGCTCGCCGACAGCCTGGCGGATGCGGAGGCGGTGCTCGCCAAGCAGCAAGAAACCGGCCTCGTCGCGATGGGCGGCCACACCCGCCGCTTCAACCCGAGCCACCAGTATCTGCACCGCAAGTTCGCTTACGGCGAGGCAGCCATCCAGCAGATGGATGTCCAGACCTATTTCTTCCGCCGCAAGAACATGAACGCAAAGGGCGAGGCGCGGTCGTGGACCGATCACCTGCTCTGGCACCACGCCGCGCACACCGTCGACCTGTTCGCCTATCAGGCCGGACCGATCGTGCAGGCCAATGCGCTGCAGGGGCCGATCCACCCAGAGCTAGGTATCGCGATGGACATGTCGATCCAGCTCAAGGCCGAGAGCGGCGCGATCTGCACGCTGTCGCTCAGCTTCAACAATGACGGGCCGCTCGGCACCTTCTTCCGCTATATCTGCGACAACGGCACCTGGATCGCGCGGTACGACGATCTGGTGACCGGCAAGGAAGAACCGGTAGACCTCTCCGGCGTCGCCGTATCAAGCAACGGCATCGAGCTGCAGGACCGCGAGTTCATTGCGGCGATCCGCGAAGGCCGCGAGCCCAACAGCTCGGTCGAGCAGGTGCTGCCCTGCTACCGCGTTCTCGACGCGCTCGAGAAGCAGCTCGCCCCGTGAAGACCCGGGTCGCGATCATCGGCAGCGGCCCTTCCGGCCTGCTGCTCGGCCATTTGCTGCGCGCCGCCGGGATCGACTGCGTGATCGTCGAACGGCAATCGCCCGACTATGTGCTCGGCCGTATCCGCGCCGGCGTGCTCGAGACGGTGACGACCGGCCTGATGGAGCAGCTCGGCATCGATGCCGGGCTCAAGGCAAAGGGTCTGCTCGAAGAAGGCTTCAACCTGGCCGACGGCGAGCGGCTGATCCGCATCGAGATCACGCGGCTCACCGGCAAGCATGTCGTCGTCTATGGCCAGACCGAAGTCACGCGCGACTTGATGGACGCGGCGCCCGAGCGCGGGCTGCAGATCGTCTATGAGGCCAAGGAGGTTGCGCTCCACGATCTGGAAAGCGATCGACCCTCGGTCACGTATCTGAAGGACGGCGTCGAGCATCGGATCGAGGCCGACTTCATCGCCGGCTGCGATGGCTTTCACGGCCCCTCGCGCAAGGCGATACCGGGTGCACAGGCACGCGAATTCGAACGCGAATATCCGTTCGGCTGGCTCGGCATCCTCGCCGACGTGCCCCCCTGCCACCCCGAGCTGATCTACGCCAACGGCGCGCGCGGCTTCGCGCTCGCCTCGATGCGATCGACGACGCGCAGCCGTTATTATATCCAGGTGCCGCTGACCGACACGCTCGACCAATGGCCGGCGGCGCGGCTGTGGGACGAGCTCGCAGAGCGTTTCGACCCGATCTCGGAGCACGGCGTGACGGGCGGCCCAGCGCTGGAAGTGTCGATCGCGCCGCTGCGCTCCTACGTATTCGAGACGATGCGCCACGGCCGCCTGTTCCTTGCCGGCGACGCCGCCCATATCGTGCCGCCGACCGGGGCCAAGGGTCTCAATCTCGCCGCCTCCGACGTCGCCTATCTCTCCGATGCACTGATCGCGCATTACCGGCACGGAGACGATGCGGCGCTCGCGGGATACGAGGCGAAGGCGCTTGCGCGGATCTGGAAGGCCGAGCGCTTCAGTTGGTATCTCACCAAGCTGATGCATCGATTCCCCGAGGACGGACGTTTCGAGCATCGCATGCAACAGGCCGAACTCGACTATGTCGCCTCTTCCGAGGCGATGCAGCGCGTAATCGCCGAGAATTATGTGGGATTGCCGCTTTGAGCCTACCCGAACGCGCGCTCGGTCCGTTCACTGTCTCTGCCGTCTCGCTCGGGTGCATGAACCTGAGCCATGCGTATTCCGCGCCGCCTCCGCCCGACTATAGCGAGCGCCTGCTCAACCGCGCTCTGGACCTTGGCGTGACGATGCTCGACACCGCTGCGCTGTATGGCGGCGGGAACAACGAGCGACTGATCGGCGCGGCGGTCGGGCATCGCCGCGGCGCATTCACGCTCGCGAGCAAGTGCGTGCTCGGCCTGCGCGACGGCAAGCGCGTGCTCGATGGATCGCCCGAGGCCATCACGGCCTCGATCGAAGGGTCGCTCGAACGGCTGGGGACCGACCATATCGACCTGATGTATCTCCATCGCCCCGATCCCGCCGTGCCGATCGAGGAGTCGATCGGCGCGCTCGTCCGCGCGAAGGAGGCCGGCAAGATCGGCGCAATCGGCGTGTCGGAGATGTCGGCAGAGACGATCCGCCGTGCGCATGCCGTGCATCCGATCGCAGCGGTGCAGACCGAATATTCGCTGACCGTGCGCAATCCCGAGATCGCCGTGCTCGACACCTGCGCCGAACTCGGCATCGGCTTCGTTGCATTCTCGCCAGTCGCGCGAGGATTGCTCGCCGCCAGCGTACGCGACGACGCGTATGCGCAAGGCGACATCCGCGCCGCGATGCCGCGCTTCACCGGCGACACGCTTGCGCACAATCTAATTGCAGTGCGATCGTTCGAGGCCCTGGCCGGCGACATTGGCATCACCCCGGCGCAGCTCGCGCTCGCCTGGCTGCTGGCCCGCGCGCCGCATGTTGTCCCCATCCCCGGCACGACGCGTATCGAGCATCTTGAAGAGGACATCGCCGCCGCAACGATCGTAGTGCCCGCCGAGGCGCTGGCGCGGGCCGAGGCGATCTTCGCCTCCGGCGCGATCCGTGGCGCGCGCTATCCCCGGCCGATGCAGGTGCAGGTAAGCACCGAAACCTTCCCGGACGAGGAACTCGCCTGACCTGACGCATCCAGCTCTGGTAGCGCTATCAATCGTGCGATAGGCTGCGAAAAACGGAGAGGAAGCGTCGATGGAATCTCGGGAAGAAGCCGAGCGTCGAGAAGGCGTGACGCGTCGATTTCTGCTCGGGGGATCTGCGGCGATGGCAGCCGGCCTTTCCATGCCGGCGTCCTCGGCACCGGGCGAGGCGCACGACGCCGATACGCATCGCCTTTGGTACCGCCAGCCGGCCGTGAAATGGACGGAGGCGCTACCGGTCGGAAATGGCCGTGCGGGCGCCATGGTGTTCGGAGGTGTCGCGCGCGAGCGGCTTCAGTTGAACGAGGACACTTTATGGTCCGGGGGGCGCTATCATCCCGTCAATCCCGCGGCGCGCGCCGCGCTGCCCGAGGTGCGCCGCCTGATCTTCGCTGGGCGGTATGCCGAAGCGCAAGCGCTGGCCGACGCGACCCTTATGGCCAAGCCGCTCAAGCAGATGGCATATCAGACCGCTGGCGATCTGTTTATCGATATGCCGCAGTTCGTCGAGACCGATATCCGCGACTATGAGCGCGAACTCGATCTAGATGCGGCATGCGCCAGCACGCGCTTCGTGGCGAACGGCACGCACTTCCGGCGCGACGTCGTCGCCTGCGCCATCCGCCAGGTCATTGCGGTCAGGCTCTCGGCGGATCGGTCTGGCGCGATCAGCTGCGAGGTGAGCCTGACCTCGCCATTGCAACGCGCGCTCACCGTCGATGGCGATACGATCGTGCTGTCGGGCCGAAACGGCGACAAGGAAGGCGTTGCCAGCGCGCTTCGTTTCGAGGTGCGCGCTCGTGTCATCGCGCGCGGTGGCGCCTCGACCGCGCGAGATGGAAAGATTGGTGTCCAAGGTGCCGACGAGGTGACGCTGCTGATTGCAATGGCGACGAGCTTCCGGCGCTTCGATGATGTGAGTGGCGATCCTGCCGCGATCACGCGCACGCGGCTCGACGCGGCGCGGGCGCACGACTTTATGACGATAGCCGCCCAGGCCGCCGCCGAGCACCGTCGGCTCTACCGTGGCGTCCAGCTCGACCTGGGACGGACGGACGCAGCCAATCAGCCGACCGATCTTCGCATCCAAGCGAGCGAACAGGCGAACGATCCGGCCCTCGCCACGCTCTACTTCAATTATGCCCGTTATCTGCTGATCTGTGCTTCCCGGCCGAAGAGCCAGCCCGCCAATCTGCAGGGGATCTGGAACGACAGCCTCGATCCACCCTGGGGCTCCAAATACACGATCAACATCAACACCGAGATGAACTATTGGCCTGCCGAAGTGACCGGCCTTGCCGAATGCACGGCACCGCTGATCGAGATGATCCGCGAGCTCGCCGAGAGCGGCGCGCGGACGGCACGCGAAATGTACGGCGCGCGCGGCTGGGTGGCGCATCACAATACCGATCTGTGGCGCGCGACGGCGCCGATCGACGGCGCGCAATGGGGCCTTTGGCCTACCGGCGGCGCTTGGCTGTGCACGCATTTGTGGACCCGCTACGAATATGGGCGCGACGTAAAATGGCTAGCGACGGTCTATCCGTTGATGCGCGGCGCGGCCGAGTTCTTCGTCGACGTGCTCCAGCGCGATCCGTCGACGGGCTTCCTCGTCACCAATCCATCGATATCGCCCGAGAACCGGCACCCTCAGGGTGCGTCGGTGTGCGCCGGACCGGCGATGGACATGCAGATTCTGCGCGACCTGTTCGAGCAGACCGCTGCGGCTGCCGATATCCTCGCTATCGACGCGCCTTTCGCCGCGCAGATCCGGACACTGCGGGAGCAACTTGCGCCCGACAAGGTCGGCGCGCTCGGCCAATTGCAGGAATGGCAGGAGGATTGGGACGCCGCCGCCCCCGAACGCGACCACAGACACGTCTCGCATCTCTACGGGTTATATCCTTCGCATCAGATCAACCTTCGGGACACGCCAGCCCTCGCGGCCGCCGCGCGGCGCTCGCTGGAATTGCGCGGAGACCAGTCCACCGGGTGGGCGACCGCGTGGCGCATCAACCTTTGGGCGCGACTCGGCGATGGCGACCATGCGCATCGCATTCTCAAGTTCCTGCTGGGGCCGGGACGCACCTACCCCAACATGTTCGATGCGCATCCGCCGTTCCAGATCGACGGCAATTTCGGCGGCGCGGCAGCAATCGCCGAGATGCTGCTGCAAAGCCGCGGCGACGAACTGCTGCTGCTCCCCGCACTTCCAAAAGCTTGGCCAACGGGGTCGGTTCGCGGACTGCGCGCCAAGGGAGCTTGCACCGTCGATCTGCACTGGCGCGCGGGCCTGCTGCGTCATGCCGATCTGGTTAGCGCCATCGGCGGCGTCTATCGTGTCCACCTGGGCGAGCGCAGCGTCACGGTCACGCTCCAGCCAGGACGGCCAGTGCGTCTCATTGGCGTTGCGCTGCGCGTGCGGAGATCCGGCTGAGCTACGGGTCGCTACCTTGGCGGGGGCCGGAAACGAGGCGATCGCGGATACTCAAGACCCCGGAGCATCTTCGCTGTACGATGTCTACCGGCGATCTGCCTGGTATCGGCAGTAGCGGCGACGGTATGCAGAACACGAGCTTCATGATCCGAGACCATAGCGGCCGCTAACGCATTGACGCGGTCGATAAATCTTGCTTGCTCCAGCTCCATGGCAAGAGAGCAAGAAAGCGTGGGCGCGCTGGCGCCGTTGGCGGGCTACCATTTGCGCCGCGCGTGGAGTGCGTTCTCGAGCGATTTCTCCGCCGCGATGGAAGGCACTGGCCTCCGCCAGGTACCGTTCGCCGTCCTGTCGGTCGTCGCGGCAAATCCGGGGATCAACCAGGGCGCGGTAGGCCGGGTGCTCGGGATCAAGCGCGCCAACATGGTCTCGCTGATCAACGAGCTGGTCGACAAGGGGCTGGTCGATCGCGCAGTCGATCCCAACGATCGCCGCGCCTTCTCGCTCAAGCCAACCGATGGCGGCACGGCGACACTGGAGGACGCCGTGGCGCGGATCGCGGCGCACGAGCAACGCATGCTCGCAGACCTGAGTCCGCAGGAGCAAGCGACGCTTCTCGACCTGCTCGGACGTATCGAGCGTCGGGCGCCGGAGATCGAGGAGGCGGCCTAAGGCCGGATTAGTCGCTCAAGATCAGCGCATCGAGCGCCACGACCCCCGCCCCTTGCGGATACACGACGAGCGGATTGAGATCGACCTCGCGGATCGAAGGCGTCCCGGCGAGGACACGCCCCAAGGCTGCAATCACCTCTGCCGCCGCTTCCACATCGAGGGGCGGCGATCCCCGATACCCATCAAGCAACTGTCCCTGTTTCAGCCCGCGCAGGGCCGCTGCGATCGCCGCAGGTGACAGGTCATGGGGCAGCAAGCGGACGTCGTGGAGCAACTCGGCCGTCACGCCGCCAAAGCCGACGAGCAGGATCGGCCCCCAGGCCGGATCGTTGCGCGCGCCGACGATCAGTTCGGTCCCCCGTGCGCCCATCGCCTCGATCAGCGCACCGTCGAGAACGATCGCGGAATCATAGGCCCTGACGTTCTCGTGCAGGCGATGCCAGGCCGCTTCCAGCGCCGCGGCGTCGGCGATGCCCAGGATCACGCCCCCCGCGTCGCTCTTGTGGCTCAGCGCGGCTGCCTGGGCCTTGAGTACGACCGGATATCCGATGCTGGCGGCGGCGGCCATCGCCGCGTCCAGCGTCGCGGCGAATGCACCGCGCGGGAAAGGAATGCCGGCAGGCGCGAGCAGCTGCTTCGCCCGATATTCCGGGATGACGCCGCGCGGAAGATCGAGCGGGAACGGCGCATCCGCTGCCTGCGCGGTATCGCGTTCGGCGTGCCGCATGAGGTGACGCAATGCGCGAAAAGCGCGGTCCGCCGACGGGAAATAGGGCACCCCCAGCGCGCGCAGCGCTGCGATATAGTCTGCCGGAACCGCGGCCCCATCGTCCAGCCCGGCAAAGATCACCGGCTTGCCAGGCTTCAGCGCGCGCACGGCATCGGTGATCGGCGGGAACTTGCGCGCGCTGGTCGCCTCGTCGGTCTGGATGATCGCCAGCACCACCGCGGCATAGGCATCGTCGGCAAGCAACGGTTCGAGCGAGCGGCGATAGAGATCGGGATCGACCAGCGCCTGCGCGGTCAGGTCCATCGGATTGGATACCGGGATGAATGCCGGCACGGCCGCGCGCATCGCCTCCGCCGTGGCGCCTTCGACCGGCGGCAGGGCCAGCCCGATCCGCTCCGCCAGATCGAGAGTGAGCGCCTTGAACGCTCCGGACTCGGTCAGCACCGCCGCACCGCCTTTGGCCAGGCTGCCGGCGCGCGTGACGACCTCAAGCACGTCGCCTAGCGCTTCGAGGCCGTCGACCAGCACGACGCCGGCGCGCTCGACCTTGGCGCGCATCAACTCCCAGTCGCCCGCCATCGCGCCGGTATGCGTCGCGGCGGATTCACGCGCGGCGCTCGACGTGCCCGGATGCAACAGGACGATCGTCTTGCCCGCCGCCTGCGCCTGCCCGGCCAGGGTCAGGAACCGCGCGGGATCGCGAAACTGCTCGACGATCATGCCGATCACCGGGGTGGCCGGATCGGCGATCAGATGCGCGACATAGTCTTCGACGCCGCTAGCAGCCTCGTTGCCCGTCGAAACCGACAGCGTGATGCCAAGATCCTTAGCCATCAGCGTCGCGCCCAGTACCACCGCCATCGCCCCGGACTGGCTGACGATGCCCACTGCCGGCCGACCGGCAAGATCGAGCACCGGCGCCTCGACGAAGGTCAGCGGCACGCCCGTTGCATAATTGACCATGCCGAGGCAGTTTGGTCCTTCGATCACCATTCCGCTCTCGGCGGCGATGCGCGCGACTTCCGCCTGCGCGGCAAGCCCCTCCTCTCCCCCTTCGGCAAAACCCGCGGAGAAGATGATCGCTGCGCCGACTTTGCGTTGCGCTAGAGCGCGCACCGCATCGAGCACCGCTGGCCCAGGAATGGCGAGCACTGCGGCATCGACGCCTTCGGGCAGGTCGGCGATCGACTTCAGGCACGGACGTCCGTCGATCGCGTCCCGCTTGGGGTTGATCAGGTGGACAGCGCCGGCATAGCCGTGCCGTTCGAGATTGCGCATCACGCTGTTGCCGAGTGCGCCGGGCGTCGGGGAAGCGCCGACGATCGCCACCGACCGGGGCGCGAGCAGGCGAGTGAGATCAGCCATTGTAAGACTTTCCGAACGATCGCGGCCGTCAGCCGCCCACCTTCCCCGCGCGATCCTTGTCGTAGGCGCCGAGCCCGGGCTTGTAGCTCTTCTCGTCGATGAACTGGCGGATGCCTTCCTTGCGGCCCTCGTTATCGTACGAATTCGCCGCTTCCTGCGCGCGGATCAGATAGTCTTCGGCATCGTCATAGCTCAGCACGCCGACGCGGCGGACCGCATCCTTGGTCGCCTTGAGCGCCACCGGGTTCTTGGCGAGCAGTACCTTCGCCACCTCGGTGACGCGGTCCTTCAGCGTCGCCAACGGCAGCGCTTCGTTGACCAGGCCCCACTCGGCGGCAGTCTTGCCGTCGATATTCTCGCCCATCATCGCGTGGTACATCGCCTTGCGGAACGGCAGCAGCTCGGTCGCGACCTTGGTGGCGCCGCCGCCGGGCAGGATGCCCCAATTGATCTCGGAAAGGCCGAACTTCGCTTCCTCCGCCGCAAAGGCAAGGTCGCAGGCGAACAACGGACCGTAGCCGCCACCGAAGCACCAGCCATTGACCATCGCGATGGTCGGCTTCTGATACCAGCGCAGGCGCCGCCACCAGCCATAACTCTCGCGCTGGGCCTTGCGCGTTCCCTTGAGGCCATCCGCTTCGGTCTCGCGAAAATATTCCTTCAAATCCATGCCCGCCGTGAACGCCGCGCCTTCGCCGCTCAGCACCAGCACGCCGACGTCGTCGCGGAACTCGAGCAGGTCTAGCACTTCCATCATGTCGCGGTTGAGCGTCGGGCTCATCGCGTTGCGCTTGTCGGGACGGTTGAAGCGCACCCAGGCGATGCCCCCCTCGACATCATACGCTACGACGCCGTTGCTGCTCAGTTCGGTCATTTGCTCGTCCTTTTCCGGTGAGCGCTCGGCTCACTCGACACTGTAGAATTCGATCAGCACATGATCGGGCATGCGGATGCCCCGCCCGACAAAGGTCCTTTCGCGCAGCCGGCCATGCTTGCCCGGTGGGGGGTCGAACACCGGCGAGCTGCGGAAGGAAGGTCCGGCATCGTCGCGATCAGATCGGATAATGGCCGGGCTGGGTCTCGATCGTGATCCAGCGCAGTTCGGTGAACGCGTCGATCCCCGCCTTGCCGCCGAACCGTCCGTAGCCGGAGGATTTGGTGCCGCCGAACGGCATCTGCGCTTCATCGTGCACGGTGGGTCCGTTGACGTGGCAGATGCCCGACTTGATCTGGCGCGCCACTCTGAGGCCGCGCGCCGTGTCGCGGGTGAAGACGGCCGCGGACAGGCCGTATTCGGTGTCGTTGGCAAGCGCGATGGCATGGGCTTCGTCGCGCGCGCGGATGATGCCGACCACGGGGCCGAAGCTCTCGTCGCGGAACAGCTTCATCTCGGGCGTGACCTTATCGACGATGTGCGCAGGCATCAGCACGCCGTTCGACGCACCGCCGACGAGCTTGTCGGCGCCGTTCGCCACTGCGTCGTCGATCAGCGACTGGACGTGATCGACCGTCTTCTGATCGACCACCGCGCCGAGCGGCGTCTTACCCTCGCGCGGATCGCCGACCGGCATCGCGCTCACCTTCGCCGTGAACTTCTCGGCAAAGGCATCGGCGACGCTGTCCACCACGATGATCCGCTCGGTCGACATGCAGATCTGGCCCTGGTTCATGAACGCGCCGAACGCCGCGGCCTTCACTGCCTCGTCCAGATCGGCATCGTCGAGCACGATCAGCGGCGCCTTTCCGCCCAGCTCGAGCAGCACCGGCTTGAGATGCTCCGCCGCACGCTTGGCAATGATCCGGCCCACCGCGGTCGAACCGGTGAAATTGATCCGGCGGATATGGGGATTGTCGATCAGCGCGCCGACGATCTCGCCGGCGTCTTCGGGTGCGTTGGTGACGATGCTGACCGCGCCTTCGGGCAGGCCCGCTTCGGCGAACGCCTCGGCAATCAGGCTGTGCGTGCGCGGGCATTGCTCGCTTGCCTTGAGCACCACCGTATTGCCGCAGGCAAGCGGCACGGCGACCGCGCGCACGCCGAGGATGATCGGCGCATTCCACGGCGCGATGCCGAGCATCACGCCCACCGGCTCGCGCAGCGCCATCGCGATGCAGCCGGGCTTGTCCGACGGAATCACTTCGCCGCCGATCTGGGTAGTGAGCGCCGCTGCCTCGCGGACCATGCCCGCCGCGAGCATCAGGTTGAAGCGCGCCCAGCCTTCGGTCGCGCCGATTTCGTGCATCATCGCTTCGACGAACTGATCGGCACGCGCTTCGAGCGCAGTGGCAGCCTTGGTCAGCCCGGCGCGGCGCGCGTTCGGGCCGAGGGCGGACCAGACGGCGAATGCCGCCGCGGCGGACTCAACCGCAGCATCGGCGTCGGCAGTGCTGAACGCCTTCGACGTGGTCGCGGCTTCGCCGGTGACCGGGTTGAGTCGCGTAAAAGTCCTAGCGCCGGCCTGCGGCGGTGCGATCGTTGCCATTGAGCACCTCTCCTATTTGTTATATACTATAGCTTATTTTGACGAATGCAAGCGCTGTCATCCTGCCGACGCAAGCGGGGCTCGGCGCACCTTGCTTAGGCCGAACAGCGCTAGGGCACCGACGACGGATCCCAGGCCCATCAGCAATGCGACGGTCTGCAATGGGTAGCCCTGCGCGAACAAAAGGCCTGCCAGCGCCGGCGCGAGCGCCGATCCGCCGCGCCCCACGCCGATCACGACGCCCGTGGCGGTCGCCCGGACCGCGGTCGGGAAGCTCTGGGCGATCAATGCATAGAGGCCGACCACCCCGGCATTGGTCGCGAAGCCGGCCAGCGCGGCGACGGCCGACAAGCCGGCGAGGCTGCTTTGCCCGGCCCCGAAGATAGCGACGAGCGCCGTCGAGGCGAGCATCGCGATGATGGTGAGGCGCAGCAGCGGCAGACGCGCGGTAAGGAGGCCGAGCAACAGCGATCCGCTGGCGCCGCCGATGCTGGCCCAGACGAGCACACCCGCGGCCGCCGATGGCGCAAAGCCCATGTCGGTCACGATCTTCGGGATCCACTTCAGGATGAAATAGAAGGTCATGATGTGCGCGAGATACGCGAGCGTCAGCAGGATCGTAGGCCGCCGCAGCGCAGGCGAGAACAGCGCGACCAAGGGCACCTTGGCAGGTGCCGCGTCCTCCACCGGGAGTGCATCCACGGGCGCATGCCCCATCCGCCCGAGGATGCGATTGGTCCGCGCAAGCGCACCCGATGGGCGGCGATGCACCAGGAAGGCAATCGACTCCGGCGCGCACCACAGGACGATCGGAATGAACAAGGTGCTGGCGAATGCGCCGAACAGGAACACCGCGCGCCAATCGAAATGCGCCAGCAGCACGGCGGAAATCAGTCCACCGATGATCGTGCCGAGCGGATAGCCCGCTGCCATCAACACCACGGCCAGCGCGCGGCGCCTGTCGTTCGCCGCTTCGGCGACCGCCGCATTGGTGGCGGCGAGCATGCCGCCGATGCCTAGCCCCGTCAGCACGCGCCATGTCGAGAGCACCGCAATCGAGTCGGCGCTGGCAGCGCCGAGCATCCCGATCGTCATCATCACCAGGCAGGACAGGATCGTGGCGCGCCGGCCGACGCGATCGGCGATGCCGCCGAGCAGCAGCGACCCCGCGGCCATCCCGATCAATTCCATCGACAGCACCACGCCAAGCGCCGCGCGATCGATCCGCCATTCGGCGGCGATGCCAGGCGAAGCAAAGCTGATCGACAGCACGTCGAACCCGTCGAGCGCGTTGAGCCCGACCATCGTCGCGACGATTCCCCATTGGAACCGTGACATCGGCTCGCGCTGGATCACTGTCCGCGGATCGCTTGCCATCTACCCCTCCATCGTTGCCGCGATTGTGCGGCGATTTGTTATGGAAGGCAACAATATCCTAGCGGTAGATGCGCGCGAGCAGGGTTCTTAATTGCTTGAGTTCGTGGGCGGTGAAGCGGCCCGTCAGCCACGCCTCATGCTCTGTGATCGCGGCCTTGGCTTGTGCCAGCAGAGCTTCGCCTTGCAGGGTCAATTCGAATGCGATCCGACGCCGATCGCTCTCGGACGGCGTGCGGCACATCAGCCCGCGCTTCTCCAGGGCGTGGACCAGGGTCATCGCCGTGGCACGATCCATGTCGAGCTTCTGCGCGATGTCGGTCTGCGCGATCCCCGGATGATTGCCGACCAGCCATAGCACCGAAATCTGCTTCTGGGTCAGCCCCAGTTCGCCGAAATGCTCGCCGAAGTGCCGCTGCACCGCGCCGTGCACGCGGCGGATATGCAGGCCCAGGATCGTGTCCAGCTCGCCGATCTCGGCTGTCGACGATGGTGGCTCGACACCAATATTCTTGGTCTTCGATACGCGATTGTTCCCCATCGGATTCGCTATAGGCCGCCTGCCCGCCATCGGCCAACCCGCCGCATAGCACTTGTCATGCGCCATAGCAGTTTTGTAAGCAGTTCCTACAAAATCCTGGGAGAGAATGCATGTCGAAGCCGCCGTTCCGTGCCGATCATGTCGGCAGTTTCCTGCGCCCGAAGGCGCTGATCGATGCGCGCGAGGCGCATCGCGCGGGACAGATCGACGCCGACGCGCTGCGCCTGGCGGAGGACGCGGCGATCCGCGACGTGGTCAAGTTCCAGGAGGATCTGGGGCTCCAGGGCATCACCGACGGCGAGTTCCGCCGCACGTATTTCCACACCGATTTCCTGCTCCAGCTAGACGGCGTCGAAGAAGCCGGCGGCAGCCAGGTCAAGTTCCACCAGCATGGCGGCAAGGAGCTGGAATATGCGCCGCCGGTGATGAAGATCGCCGGGAAGATTGCGCATGCCCGCGACATCCAGCGCCGCGACTATGAATTCCTGGCGAGCTGCACCACGCGCACGCCCAAGGTGACGATCCCGTCGCCGACGATGCTCCATTTCCGCGGCGGCCGCGAGGCGATCGACGCCACGGCCTATCCCGACCTGGAGGATTTCTACACCGACCTGGCGGCCGCCTATCGCGCCGAGATCGCCAGCCTGGCCGATGCCGGCTGCCGCTACCTCCAGCTCGACGACACCAACCTGGCCTATCTGTGCGACGATACCCAGCGCGCCAACGCCCGCGCACGCGACATGGACCCCGACGCCCTGCCCCGCCTCTATGCCGACATCATCAACCAGTCGATCCGCGACCGCCCCGACGACATGACGGTCTGCGTCCATCTGTGCCGCGGCAACTTCCGCTCCTCCTGGGCGGCGGAAGGCGGCTACGAGCCGGTCGCCGAAGTGCTGTTCAACGCACTGGATGTCGACGGCTATTTCCTGGAATATGACGATCCGCGCTCGGGCGACTTCGCCCCGCTGCGCCATGTGCCGAAGAGCAAGACCGTCGTGCTCGGGCTGGTCACCACCAAGCTCGCCGAGCTCGAATCCGCCGACGATGTCCGCCGCCGGATCGACGAGGCGGCGCAGTTCATGCCGCTCGACCAGATCGCGCTGTCGCCGCAATGCGGCTTCTCCTCGACCGTGCACGGCAACGACATCGAAGTCGGGCAGCAGGCCGCGAAGATGCAGTTGGTGATCGACGTCGCACGATCGGTCTGGGGCGACCAGGCCTGACCAGGCGAGTCCGCGACGCACCGGGCGTCGCGGACAGTTCGCTCAGAAGCTGCCCGAGAGCTGGACGTACCAGGTCCGGGGCCGCGCATAGATGCGCTCGGCATAGCCAAGCGTCGCCAGCGAGGCGTTGCCCTGGATCAGATAGCGCTCGTCGAACAGATTGGTGACGCCGCCGGTCAGTTCGTAGCGTCCGGCGAATTTGAGCGCGACCGAGGCGTTGCCGACGAAATAGCCGTCTTCCTCGATCAGCGGGATGCTGCCGGTGATGAAGGCGACCTTGGACTGATAGCTGCCGTCGAAGCGGGGCGTCAGCGTCGCGCCGCCCAGATCGAAATCGATCCCGATCCCGAAATTGGCCTGATAGTCTGGCGTGAGCGGCAGATCGTCGCCCGGCGCGACCGTCGCCGTCGCGCCGGGCACCGGCGTGATGCTCTGGATTTCGTCGTCCAGCTTGCTGACGCTGGCGTTGAGCAGCAGCCCCCAGGGCGCGCGGTAATTCGCCTCGGCCTCGAACCCGCGGATACGTGCCTTGCCGGCGTTGAACAGCAGCGGCACGACGCCCTGGCGGAAGATCAGCTGGATATCGTCGTAATTGGCCTGGAATGCCGCCAGATTGAGCCGCAATCCGCCGATATTGGTCTTGGCGCCGATCTCGTAGCTGGTGACGCTCTCCTCATCGAACGGCACCGGGACATTGCCCGCCGGCGCCGCATTGTAGCGGGTGTTGAACCCACCGGATTTGAAGCTGCGGGCATAGGAGGCATAGGTGCTGATCGCGTCGTTCCAGCGATACTGGATGCTGGCCGAACCGGTGAGCGCCGAGAAGCTCTTGGCGAAGGGGCGATTGTAGATGAACAGCGGCCCGCCCTGCGGCACCGCCAGCGTCGGCAGCGGGTTGGGATCGGGCAGGGTCGCCGGGAACAGGTTGAGCACGGTGCCGCGGAAGGTCTTGCGGTCGGTCGTGTAGCGCAGCCCGCCGCTGACCTCGAGGCCCTGCGCGGGCTTGAAGCTGATCTCGCCGAAGCCGGCGACGGAATCGGTCTTGAGCTGCGAGATCTGGAGATCGCGCGAGCCGGGCCCACCGGCGAGGATCGACGCGATGACCGGCGGCGACGGGGGGAACGCCAGCGGCACGGTCGCACGCTCGTCGGTGACTTCGTTGAAATAATAGCCCCCGAAGATCGCGCTGACACTTCCCCAATCGAGCTGGAGCTGGACCTCCTGGCTGAACTGCTCGGACTGCGAGCCGACATCGGTGGTGATCAGCGTCAGCGGGGTATTGTCGGCATCGCGCACGCCGCGCGAACTGGTGTTGCGATAGGCGGAGATGAGCTTGACCGCCGCGACGTCTGTCAGCCGGATATTGGCCGTCGCCGCGACGCCCCAGATCTCCGAGGTACTCAACACCGCGGCCGTCCCACCGTTAACGAAGGGCCCGCGGATCTGGAGGTCATTGGCGCAGCGCGGATCGTTGATCATCGGCACGTTCGGCGCACCGAAGCGCGGATTGCCGGGCGTGAGCGGCGCGAACGGGATTGTCGCGCCCGGGCACCCCGCCCCTACGCTGGCGATCGCTGCGACGGGCGCCTGCTCGTTGATCCCGGCGAACACGAACGGCGCGCCATTCTCGTCACGCTTGCTGTAATCGCCGCGGACGAACAGGTCGAAGTCCGCCATCGGCTCCCATTTGATCGCGCCATTGAGCGAATAGCTGTTGTCGTTGCCCAGATCGAGGCCGTCGAATTCGCGGATGACATAGCCGTCGCGCTTGCGGAAACCACCCGAGACGCGCGCAGCCGCAGTGTCGCCGATCGGAATGTTGAGCGCTGCGAACCCCTCGACCAGATCGTCGCTGCCGACGCGAATGCGCGCGCGGCCGTTCCAGGCGCCAAGCTCGGGCTGGCGCGTGCGCACCAGGATCGCGCCGCCGATCGTATTGCGGCCGAACAGCGTACCCTGCGGACCGCGCAACACTTCGACGCCGGCGATGTCGCCGAAATCGATCGCCCCGCCCACGGCGCGTCCGAGATAGACTTCGTCGAGATAGATGCCGACCCCGGGATCGACCGCGGCGGTCGGATCGACCTGACCGACGCCGCGAATGAACACCACCGAGGACGCGCTGTTGCCCGACAGCTGCCCGGCGGGCTTGAATTGCAGGCTCGGCGTGATGCGCTCGAGATCCTGGGTCTGGAGGATTTGCCGCTCCTCGAGCATCTCCGCGCTCAGCGCCGTGATCGCGACCGGCGTATCCTGCAGGCTTTCCTCGCGCCGCCGCGCCGTGACGACGATGTCGTCGCCGCTGCGGCTGGCTTGCGCGTCCTCGCTGGCCGTGTCCGTTTCCGCGACGTCGGCGGTTTGCGCCCAGACAGCCGTTGGAAGCCCAGCGACCGAGACAGCCAATGCCGCAACGCCATATGCCAGGCGCACCCGCGCCCGCCCGCCAAATCCAGCCATGCATCCATCCCCTTTGCCGGGATCGTCCGTCCCGATGCCGGGGAAGTTCCCACCAGAATTAGTTCATGTCAATAACTGTTATGTCGTGTACCTAATTTGCGGTGCCCGCGAGCTTGTCGAGCAGGCGCTTGAGTTCGGCGCGCTCGCTGGCGGTCAGCCCGAGACCCAGTTCGCGATCGTGGACGCGTGCGCACGCACGCAGCTCGGCGAGACGCGCCGAACCGATCGCCGTGAGAAAGATCCCGAAGGAACGCCTGTCGATCGGCGTCGAGCGCCGCTCGATACAGTCTTGGGATTGCCAATAGTCCAGGAGCATCGTCACCGTGGGCCGCGAGAGCGCGAGTGTCTCGCCGAGTTGCACCTGGAGCAAGCCGGGATTGGACCCGACGACTTCCAGCATCGCGTAGCGCAGCGGCGTGACCGAACGGTCGCGCACCGCTGCGTGGAAGGTGGCGTCGCCGACAAAATTGGCGCGGGCGATCGCATAGCCCAGCAATCGATCCAGCTGACCCTTGTCCACGCCGATCGTGTCGTTGCAGGCCTGCCGGCGAGCGGCCGCGCTCACGCCGGCGTGTCCAGCCAATCCAGGATCTCCTGGCGATGCTGGTCCAGCCGCGGTGGCGGCCCGCCGGCGGATCCGATATCCGGGGACAGTCGGAAACCGGGCCCCGGAATGTCGACGCGATTGGCGTGCCCGTCCGGGGAAAGCGCCACCGGGATCATCGCGCCCGGGCGCGCCAGATCGATCGCCTCGTCGACCCGGCGGACCATCCCGCACGGGATGCCCTCGGCACTCATCCCACGTTCCCATTCGACGGCATCGCGCCGGAGGATCTCGCGCGCGACTTCGTCGTGGAACGCGTCGAAATTCTCGCGCTGCGCTGCGCCCGTCGCGAAGCGGGGATCGTCGAGCCAGTCCTCACGACCGAGGTGGCGCGCGAGCGCGGCGAACTGCTTGGGCTGGACGACCCCAAGCGAGATCTCGCGGCCATCACGCGCCGTGAACATCGCGGCAGTCGGCAGGCCGCTATAGCCGGTGTTGCCGCTGCGCGGCATCGGGGTGCCGGTGGCCAGGAAAGGCGTCAGCGCGGATGTCATGAAGGCCAGGCTGGCATCGAGCATCGACACGTCGATGAAGCTTCCGCCGCCGCCGTTCGCCCGGCGGAACAACGCGGACAAGATCGCGATGGCCGCGGTCTGGCCGGTCAGCGTATCGACGATCGGGAAGCCCACGCGCATCGGCGGATCGCCATCGCCGCCGCTCAGCATCATCATCCCGCTGGTTGCCTGGACGATGTTGTCGATCGCGGGCCAGTCGCGATAGGGCCCGTCCTGGCCATATCCAGAGACCGAGCAGAAGACGATGTCGGGATTGGACTGGCACACCTGCGCATAAGCGAAGCCAAGGCGCTCGATCACGCCGGGCCGGAAATTCTCGAGCAGCACATCGGCGCGATCGACGATCCTGCGCGCGATGTCGCGGTCGCTCGGATCCTTGAGGTCGAGCGCGATCGACTTCTTGCCGGCATTGGCGGCGATGAAGGCGGGGCTCATGCCGCCCAGCCTTTCGTCGGCGCCATAGCTGCGGAAGGCATCGCCTTCGACCGACTCGATCTTGATGACCTCCGCCCCCATCAGCCCGAGCAGATGCGAGGCATAGGGCCCTGCCATGACATGGCTGAAATCGGCGACCAGAATGCCGTCGAGGGGTTTGCTCATGAATGCTCCGAAAGCTGGGAGGTCTGGCCGGACCTGCGCGCGAGTTCGAGAATGAGGACGGTCATCGCGCGCTCCCGCAGCGGATCTGGTCGGGGCCGGCGATGCTCGTGCGTGCCGCGGTGAAGCTGCGCATCCCGTCGATGCCGAAACGGCCCAGGCCGCGGGCGTTGCTCTCGGCGTCCTCCAGATAAAGCCTGTCGAAGCGCAATTGCTCGGCCGCCGGCATTGGCGCGATGTCGACGCCCTTTGCCTGAGCCGCCGCAATGCCGCGTGCCGCCGCAGCCTCGACTTCGGTTGCCAGGGCGGCTTCCCAGACGGCGCTCGATTCCTCGAGGATCCTGCGCTCACCCTCGTTCAGGCGCTGCCACCGGGCCAGCCCCATCGCGCGGGCAGGATAGGCGCCGCGGGGCACGGCGAGCGTATTGAAGTGCTGTGCGACTTCGGCGAAATGCAGCGCCGCGAAAGTATCGGCCGGGGCTACGACGCCGTCGATCACGCCCTTGGCGAGCGCGGAATAGACTTCGCCCATCGGCATGTTGACCGGATCGACGCCGAGCCGGTCGAGCACCGCGAGCAATTCGCTGGGTGCGCGCAACCGCAGGCCGCGCAGATCGGCGAGGCTCCGTACCGGCCGATCGCGCGTGACGATGCCGGGCAGCGAGCCGCCCTGCACCGCCAGCACTTTCAATCCGCGCAATTCGTGGCCGACTTCGGGGTCCGCCGCCGCGATGCAGCGATAGAGCGCGACCTGGGCGGGGATGCTGTGGACCCCGCTATAGAAGCCCGACTGGGTGCGGATCAGGTGCGTGCCGCCGCGCACATAGATCGGCGTGATCAGCCCGATATCGGCGACACCGTGGCGCAACTCCTCCATCGACATCTCGGACGACAGCAACCCGCCCGACCAGATCGGCCGGATCCGCAGCCGCCCGCCCGAACTCTTCTCGACGAACGCCATCCATTGCCGGTCGGCGCGGCTGAACGGATGGCCGGGCGAATAGGGGCTGGCATAGACGAGCTCGGTCACCCCCGGCGGGACGCCCTGCCCGCAACCGGCGAGGAACAGCGCGAAGAGGAGCGCCAACAGCCTCATGCAAGCCCCTGGGCGGTCAGGAAGTCGGCGACGCGCGCGACCATCGCGTCGTGGTTCCAGTTCTTCGCGTCGACCATGTCGGCATCCAGCGTCAGCACCGGCACGCCCGCCGCTTCGAGCGACGCGGCGGTCATCTTGGTTCCCGATTGCGACAGGCGATTGTCCGGCGGCAGCAACACCATCGCCGCATCGATCCCGCACCGCTCCGCCTCGCTGACCATCCAGCCATTCATCCAGGGCGGGAGATGCAGCACTTCGTTCATCGAGCAGATCCGGCTGGCCAGCGCGTCCATCGGCGCGCCCTGGATCTCGCGGACATATTGCGGGCCGGTGAAGGGCAGATACATCGACCAGACGAACACCGCGCCGAGCCGCTCCTCCAGCGCCTGATAGAAGCCCGGATCGTGCCAGACCCCGGCACCGATCCACATCAGCCGCACCCGCTCGTCGGTCGCCGCGCCGAGGCCCTGCGCGATCTGCTCGTTGACTTCGTCGCGGAAACGCTTGGCGTGCGCCACCGCCCAGTCTGACCCGCGATGCCATTGCGGGATCATCGTGTTGGGCATCTGCTCGGCGATCGAGACCGGGCAAGGCCGCGCGGCGCCGATCGCCTGCGCGGCTTCCCACAGATAGCTCTCCTGCTCGTTGATCCGCTCCATCAGGTGGTGCAGCTTGGCCTCCTCGAAACGCCGCCCGGTGCGGTTTTCCAGCACCGTGATCAGGTCCCGCATCTCGCGCACCAGCAAGGCGATGCGATCCGGATCATAGACGGTGCGCCAGTCGCTGTTCGAATGCCGGAACCACTCGGGATCCTTGTGCGGCCAACCCGGCGCCTCGAGCGGGAAGAATTCGGTGCCGAGCGCGTCGGCCCATTGCCCGAACACGTGCTGGATGCAGTCGCAGGTCAGCCGCGCGACGAGCACCGTCGGCTTGGGCAGCCCGCCCCAGGGCGCCGTCGCGGGATCGTTGGCGAGCGTGCACGCGAAGCCGAGCGAGCAGTATTTGCAGCTGTTCTCGGGATAGCCGTGATCGGCGAGCACCTGGAAGTAGCGCGAGGAGAGCTGCTTGGCCGCGATATAGGCCGACCACCATTGGTTGGTGACGATCGGGATATCCATCACATGGAAGATCTCGTGCGGGGTATCCGCCTGGACGATCGCGAAGGGCTGGCCCTCGTCGACGACCTGGCGGCGCAGGTCGGCGCCGAACGCCTTCTGGTACGCCGTCGCCTCGACGGTGCAGGCCAGCGTCTTGCGGCTGCGCTGTCCGGTGGGCTGATTCACTCGAATACTCCCGCTTCCCTGAGCGACTGGATGCGCGCCGGCGAAAGCCCGCAAATCTCGCGCGCCACGATTTCGCTGTGCTCGCCCATCCGCGGCGCGCGGAACGGCGTGAACCGATCGCGCGACAGGCGGATCGGCGTGGCGACATGGCCGAAGCTGCCGAGCAGCGGGTGGTCGAGCGTCGCCAGCGCGGCACGATATGCGAGCTGCGGATCGCGCTCGATCATGTCCTGCGCATCCTGGACCACGCCTGCGGCGATGCCCGCGCGCTGCAGGGTCTCGGCAATCGCATGATCCTCGCGCACGGCGCACCAGCCCGCGACGTCGCCGCCGGTGATCGCGTCGAGCGCGGCCCGATCGGCTTCGTCGAATAGGCTGATCGCCGCCCAACGATCCTCGCCCGCAGTGGCAAACACGTCCTGGAGCGGCACGTTGCGATCGGCATTGCCGGCACGCTGCGGCCGCTCGCCAGCCTTGGCCCCGGCAAGGTAGTCGCGCATCTGCTGCGCGCAGATCTCGTACATCGCCGCGTCGATATGCCCGCCCCGCCCGGTCTCGCGGCGATGCTGGAGCGCCGCCGCGACAGTGGCGGCCATCACATAGGGCACGATCACGTCACCATAGGGCACCGCGCCCGGGATCACCGGATCGCCATCGGCATAGCCGGTGAGGTAGGTTCGGCCGGACAATGCGCCGCCGGTGCCGTCGACTCCCCATTCCTTCGCCAGCGGCCCGGTCTGGCCGTAGACGCTGCCCGATACCATCACGATGCCGGGGTTCCTGGCGGCGAGGCTGTCATAGTCGAGACCGAGCTTGGCCATCGTGCCCGGCGAGAAATTCTCGACCACGACATCGGCCCAGTCGATCAGCGGATCGAGGATCTCGCGTGCGCCCGGCGCCTTCATGTTGAGCGACAAGCTTCGCTTCGAGCTGTTGAGATGGGCAAACCACGGCTTGTCGTCCAGCTCGCCCGCGCGCGATGCGGAAACCTGGACGTCGAGGCGCGAGAGATCGGGCCGGGTGCGGCTCTCGACCTTGACGATCTCGGCGCCGAGATCGCCGAGAGTCTTGGTCGTGATCGAGCCGACCAGCGCCCAGGCGAAGTCGAGCACGCGCACGCCGGCAAGCGGCCCCGGACGTTTGCCGGTGTGCACCGCAGGCGCGGCGACTCCCGTCCCTTCGCGCAGGATCGCGAAACGTTCGGGCAGCCCCGACGCCGTATCGAAGAAACCGCGCGCGGCGAGGTGCGGGTCGGCGAGCACATCGGCCGGCTCGTTGACGACGCAGGCGTTGATCCCGCGCCGCCGCCCCTCGGTCGCGATCTCGGCCTTGGTTCGCGTTGCGAAGAAGGCGCCGATCGCGGTTTCCCACAGCGCACGCGTCTGCGCCGGCAGGGTCGAACGGTTATAGGCCAGCCAATCGGTGCCGTGGAGCGGGTTGTCGATCCCGACCTCGTCCATCCAGTCCGAAAGGCCCTGGTTGGCCGGCGCGCCGAGCCGCCCCGTCATCAGCGAATGGAAGCACCAGCCATCGGCAAGCTTCCAGATCGCACGCACCGTTGCCTTGCCATAGGCCAGCGCTCCGCCCACCCGCTCGAGCTTGCGCCGGTCGAACTGCCAGACGAGGATACCGTTGACGTTGCGGCTGAACGCGACTTGCTGGATCGACACATCGACGTGCTGACCCTTGCCATGCACGCCCCGCGCATGATGCGCCGCCATTGCGCCGGCGGCTGCGACCATGTCGGCGTGGAAGGTGCAGGCATCGCCGGCTTCCTTGACCGGCGGACGGCCACGCTCGCCGGTCACCCGCAGTGCCCCGCCCATCGCCGACGCGACGAACTCGCCGCCGCGCCAGTCGCTGCGCGGGCCATCGGATCCGAACGCCGTGACCGACACATGGACCGCCGTTTCGGGGACGACGATATCGCCCAGCCCATTCAGCCCCAGATCGTCGATGACGAAGCTCGCGCCCTCGACGCTCCCGCCCAGCTCGGCGCCGAGCGAGGCGAGCATCCGCGCCAATGGCCGCTCCGCCATGCCGCCGAGCGTTGCGACGCGATGTCCCTCAAGCGGCTTCACGCAGACAACTCCTCGATAAATTTCCGGATTTCCTGAGGCGCGCCATCCCGCGCCGCCCAATCGCGCCGCGTGAGGATGCGCGCCGGCACCTCCGCGGCCTGCAGCGCCGCGCGGATCGCCGGCACGTGCCACACGCGGGCCTCGTCTTCCTCGGTGTACCAGAGCACCACCGCTTTTGCCGCCGTGGCTTCTACGCGCTCGATCACCGTCGCCGCCTTGTCGCCGAAACCGCGTTGGTCGTCGGGCCAGGCATGGAGCTGACGGCCAATCGCCGCCACGGGGTCTTCGGTGGCCTCGTCCACCAGCGGGCCGGCATCGTGCCAAAGCTCGGACAAGGTCGGCCCGACCGCCGAGAACCCGGCAGCCTCGATCGCATCGTGCAGGCGCCGGTCGGGCGGCGGCGAGCCGCTCAACAGGCAGACGCGCGCGCCCGCTTCGTAGATCGCGGCGCGGCGCTGCACATTGGTGGCGAGGATCGCGCCTTCGAGCGCATAGGCATTCACGTCGAGGCGATCGGCCAGCCTGCGCGTCGCCGCGATCGTGTGGTCCACGCTGCTCGGGCGCTGGACCTTGGCGATGTCGAGCAGGAACGGCTCGGGCCCTTTCAGCGTCCCCGCCCGCTGCAGCTCGCAGATATAGTAATACAGGCGCTGGGCGGTATCGTCGGTGCGGCTGAACACCATGAGATCGAGGTCGTCGAACGCGCCCTCGGACCAGTGTTCGAGCACTGCCCGCGCCCAGGCCGAGAATTTGCTTTCGAGCCAGCGATCCGCCGCGGGCGTCGCGCGATCGGCGTCGAGCGCGACCGGCCCGCGATAACGTCCGGTAGCGGCGAAAAGGTCTTGGGGCAGCCCGGGCCCGATACTCGCGATCATGGTCAATTTCCGATCCAGCCTGGCAGCCACAGCGCCATCGCCGGGAAAAGGATGATCAACAGGAGGTGCACGAAGTCGCTCGCGAGGAACGGCAGCACGCCCTTGAAGATGCGGTTGATCGGCACGTCCTTGGCGACGCCCTGGATGACGTAGAGGTTCATGCCGAGCGGCGGATGGACGAAGCCGATCTCCATCGCCCGGGTCAGGAAGATGCCGAACCAGATCGGCGTCATTCCCGCCTCGGCGACGATCGGCAGCAGGATCGGGGTGGTCAGCAGCATCAGCGCCAGCCCGTCCAGCACCGAGCCGAGCAACAGCAGGAACACCGCGATCAGCAGCAAGGTGCCCAGCGATCCCAGATCGAGCGCCCGCACCGCCGCGCCCAGCGCGTCGGGCAATCCGGTGACGCTGACGAACACCGAGAAGATCAGCGCGCCGATGATGACGAGCAGGATCAGTCCGCTGGTTTCCAGCGTGCTGGCGAACGCGTCCTTGAGCATCGCGCGGTTCAGCCGGCCGCGGATTGCGGCGATGGCGAATGCGCCGGTGGCACCGATCGCCGCGGCCTCCGACGGGCTGACCCAGCCGATCGCGATGCCGCCGATCACCAGCGCGATCATCAACAGCATGTCCCAGATCCGGGCGAGCGCCCTGCCGCGCTCGGCCCAGCTTGCACGCTCGCTGGTCGGCCCCAATTCGGGGCGCAGCCGCACCACGATCCAGATCACCAGCATGTAGAGCAGCATCTGGGTGATGCCGGGAATGATCGCCGCCGTGAACAGCGTGCCGATCGATTGCTCGGCGATGATCCCGAAGACGATCAGCGCGCCAGAGGGCGGGATCATCTGGCCAAGCGTCCCGCCTGCCGCGACCGATCCGGTCGCCAGCGCATCGTCATAGCCGCGCTTGCGCATCTCGGGGAGCGCCACCATCCCGACCGTCGCCGCCGTCGCCAGGCTGGAGCCGTTGATCGAGCCGAAGCCTGCGCAGCCGCCGATCGCAGCATAAGCCAGTCCGCCGCGGCGATGCCCGACGAACTTCGCCGCGGCGTCGAACAGATCGCGGCTGGCATTGGCGGCGAAGAACAATTGCGCCATCAGCAGGAACAGCGGCAGCGTGCCGAGCTCGTATTTGGTGAGCACTTCGATCACCACCACGCCCGACTTGATCAGCGCCGGTTCGAGCCCGAGCACGATCACGAGCCCCCCCAGCCCGACCAGCCCGAGCGCCGCGCCGATCCGCAGCCCGAACAGCAGCAGGGCGAGCAACAGGAGGACGCCGAGCAGCCCGATCGCAGGAGTCGCCATCATGCGGTCCTCCGCGCGAACGCACGGCGCAGCACCAGCACCAGCGCGACCGCAAGGCTGATATTGGCGAACAGCCGCATCCAGCGCCACGGCACGCCGATGATCTCGCTCACCTCATGGCTCGCCCAGAGATCGATCGAGAGCCACACCGAACCGGCGAGCACGCACAGCAGGAACAGCGCCATCAGCACGTCGCAGAGTTGCTCGACGCGCCGCCGCATCTCGGGCCGCAGCCGATCGACAATCAACTGCACCTTGGCGTGGCGATCGGCGAGCGTGGCGGCGATCAGCGCGATGCTGCCGGCCACCAGGACCGCCGCCTGGACGAGTTCGATCGATCCGCGCAGCGGCCAGCCGATCTGGCGGCCGATGACCGCGAAGGTATCGGCCGCAGTCGCTGCGATCAGCGCTACGCCGCCGATCCAGATCATTGCGCTACGAACAGGGTTCACAGGGCCTCCGTCACGGTGCCGTCGGACGCGATGCGGATCGCCGGCAAGCCGGCATCGCGGGTGATGCGCTCGACATAGCTGCGGATCGCCGCGCCGCGCGCTTCGTCGGCCAGCACCGGGCGGCCCGGCGCCTCCACATGGACCGGAACGATCGCAGCGGACACCCCGCCCTCCCCGTCAAAGCATAGCCGGCCGAGAAAGGCATGGACGGCTTCAGGATGAAAGGGCGCCAGAGGATAGGCCGGATCGGGCTCGAACCCGAACATCTGCTTGCGCCGCTCGGCCCATTCGCGGCGCGCCGGGTGGTCCTGCGCCGGACTGAGCGCGGACGTGACCACACAGGCATTGCCGAGCCCGTGGAAGATCGGCCGTCCGCGATGGAACTCGATGCCGCGCACGATATGCGCATGATGCCCCAGCACCGCATCCGCGCCCGCTTCGATCGCCGCATGCGCGAGCGGGCGCTCATATGGCGCGAGCCGTGCGGGGACGTGCACGATGCCCTTGTGAAGCGCGACGAGGACGATATCCGCCCGGTCCCGCGCCGCCGCGATATCCTCGGCAAGCATGGCGAAGGCTTCGGGGCTCGCAGTTTCGAGCGATGCAGCCGGCGCGATCGGCAATCCGTCGGCGGTCTCGACGCGGAGATAGGCGGCGCCTGCCTTGGCATCGCCTGCCCAGCCGATCTCCGGCCCGACGCAATTATAGCTGAGCAAGGCGACGCGCCGGCCCGCCACTTCGCGGATCGCTGGCCGGCGGGACGCCGCGAGCGTCGCCCCTGCTCCGGCATGAGCGATCCCCAGCGCGTCGAGACCGGCGATCGTGTCTTCGATACCCTCGGGTCCGCAATCGGCGATGTGATTGCCGGCCAGGCTGAGCATGCCGAACCCCGCCTCGCGGATCGCCGCGAGGTTCTCGGGCGGCGCGCCCGGTGCGGGGACGTCTCCCTTCATTTCGGTGCCCCGGCTGGTATGGGGCACTTCCAGATGCGCGACGGCGAGATCGGCGGGGCGGATCGCGGGGACGATGCCCGCGATCCAATAGCCGGGATCGGGCTCGTCCAGAACCAGATCCCCGCCCACCACGACTTCCAAAACGCGTTTACTCGCCATCCCGCTCCGACCCTTAGAACCTGGTACGCACGCTGGCGGCGAACAGGCGCCCGACCGGGCTTGCCGCGGTGGCGTCGTAGCCGCCACTGCCGTTGCCGCTCGGAGCGAGGTTCACATAAGGCGGCCGCTCGTTGAGCAGATTGCGCACTTCGAGGCCGAAGGACAACTCGCCACCCAGTGGATTGGCGCGATCGATCCGCCAATTGAGCGCGAGATCGACAGGCGTGTAGCTGCCGACCTGTTGGACCGGGCGGATGGCATCATTGGTATAGCCGCCGACATGGATGACCTGCGCCCGCGCCGAGAACGGCCCGTGATCCCAGTTGACGCTGCCGCGCAGCTTGAACTTGAGCGGGCGGAAGATCAGGTTTCGCTGATCGACAAGCGGCGCCGTCGGCGTGACCGCGACGCGATAATCGGTCAGGTACGTGCCGCTGGCATTGAAGCGCAGCATGTCCTCGCCGATCGGCAGGTCGTAGTCGGTGGTAAAGTCGATGCCGCGCGTGATCGAAACGCCCAAATTCTGGCTGCGGCCGTCTACGAAAAGCTGGATCGGCTGCGCCGGCGCGCCAAGGACGACGACTCCGGCAGCGATCGCCTCCTGCACCCGCGTTGCCGCTGCCGTTCCGCGCAGGATGATGCCCGTGCCGGCATATTGCGCTTCCTGGTTGAGGATCGCGAGGTTCGAGAGGTTGGCGAGAACCTGGTTCTCGTACTTCACGTCCCAATAGGTCACGCCGAACCGCAGCCGATCGAGCAGTTCGAAATCCGCGCCGACCGACCAGGTCTCGGCGGTCTCGGGCTTGAGGTCGAGGTTCTGACCCGAGAGCGCCAGGCCCTGGATCGTCGCCCCGCCGGCCGGATTCTGATAGTTCTGGACGTAGAGATTGTTCGAGTTGCCGTAGATCTCGGGGATCGTCGGCGCGCGGAAGCTGGTGCCATAGCTGCCGCGCAGCTTGATGCCGCGGACCGGCGACCAGTTCACGCCGAACTTGGGATTGGTCGTCTTGCCGACATCGCTGTAGCGATCCTGGCGGACCGCCAGGTTGAGCTCCAGCCGCTCGAGCCCGGGGATCGCGTTCGCCGCGCCGAAGACTGGCAGGAACAGCTCGGCATAGGCAGAGTCGACGCTACGACCGAAATTCCGGAACGTGATCGGTGTCGTCGGCCCGCCGCGCGCGACACCCAGCGCCACGTCGAACTCCTGGCGCTCATAGCCCAGCGCCAGCTTCGCCTCGCCGCCCGGCAGCATGAACAGCCCGCCATTGGCGCGCGCTTCATATGCGGTGAGCTTGCCGTTGGTCGGCGCCAGGAAGATCTGATCGGCGATGCTGTTCAGCACCGCGCGGCTCGTCCGGCCCAAGCCATAGGGATCGAACGCCGTCGCGGGATTGCTGCTCGCCAGTGCGGCATTCAGCGCGGCGTTGTTGATGCCGTTATATCCCGCCGAATAATCGTGGGTCTTGCCGAAGCCGACCAGTCCCTCGAGCTCCCAGCCATAAGGCAGCTTGACGCGCACGCCGGGCGTGATCTGCCAGCTCTCGGCCTGGCCATAGGTGTCACTGGGCGGCACGTCGTTGCGGAAGCTGTAGTCGAGCGTGTAGCTGGTGCCCGCGAAGCCCGCGGGACGCACGAAGAAGGCGTTGGTCGACGGCACGGTCAACGACGTCGCCGGGAACGCACCGCGGCGATAGAAATCGCGCTTCGAGTAGAAGCCATCGGCGAACACCGACAGCCAGTCGGTCAGCTCGAAGGTCGCGGTTCCGTTGACCGAGTCATACTTTTGCTCCGGGAACAGATCCTGCCCGTCCAGTTCGTCGCAACGATTGGCGGTGCCCGCCACCAGGCTTGCCGCCGTTCCCTGCGTGACGCCACCGGTGGGGATCGCATAGGAGATTCCGCCCGCGCGGATCGTACCGGGCGCGCATCGCGTCGTGCGATAGTCATTGCCGCCATAGGGCCGCTGGTCGCCGGTGAAGAAATCGCGATCGTCGCCGCTTAGGTTCGAGCGCTCGACATGCTCGTACGCAAGCATGACCTGCCCGCGGGAGAACGTCTTGCCGACCGCGGCACCGAGCGAATATTCGTGGAAGCTCCCACCCTGATCGATACCGGCGCGGGCGAAGGCCTCTACGCCGTTGAGGTTGCGCCGGGGCACCAGGTTGACCACGCCGGCAACCGCATCCGAACCGTAGATCGCCGAGGCGCCGTCCGCGACGACTTCGACCCGCTCGACGCCCAGCGTCGGCAGCACCGACGGATCGGTGGAGCGGCTGTTGTTGACCACGCGGTGGCCATCGATCAGCACCAGCGTCGCATAGGGTCCGATGCCGCGCAGATTGACCGAATTGCCATAGGTGATGTTGCCCGAGCCGCCCGATTGCGCGCGCGAATTCTCCGACACGCCGAGTTCGAAATTCTGCGGGATTTCCTTGATCAGGCGGTCGACCGTGACCGCCCCCGACGCCTCGATCTGGTCGCGGCCGAGCGCAGTGACGGTCGACCCGACCGGCGTTGCGCCGCGCACCCGGCTTCCGGTGACCACGATGTCCGAGCCGCGCGTGCCGGCTGGCGCTTCCTGCGCCGTCTCGTCCTCCGGGACGTCCTGCGCACGCACTGCCACCGGGCAGGCCAAGGCCGCCAGCGAAACGCCCAACAATAATCTCTCGAACTTCTTTGCCTGTGTCATAGTTGCCTCTCCCAGCATCCGGCTCGTTTCGGCCGGCTTTCCTATTCTCAGCGGACCAGCGGCAGCTCGATGCGCGATGGATCGCTGCCGCCGCGAAGCACCGTGATCCTGGGCGCCGGATCGCGCCGAATATCCTTGAGGTTGCGCTGCCGCGGATCGGCGCCGGCGACGGTGAAGCGCAGCCGTGCCCCCGCCGGGACGACGCGCGACACCGGCGTCAGCGCGATCGAAACCGGCGCCGCTTCGTCAGGCGCGAGCCCCATTGCGTCCTTCGACAATCCCGACTGCCAGGGCAGGCCGAAATTCGCATAGGGCGCCTGGGCGGGTTTGCGCTGGGCCAGCTTGAGCCGTCCGAAGGCGATCACCTCGGCCTTGCCGTCCGACTGCACCTGATCGAGATAGACGAATAAATCCGCGTCGGGATCGCTCGCAGTGACCGTGAGCCGCGCCACCGGAAAACCGATGAGCGTCATCGGCGCGCTCAAAGCGTTGCTGGTATAGCTCAGCCCATGCTCGCCCATTGGCTTGGGCCAGAACGCGAAATAGTCTGCAGGCGGAAGATCGTAGTCGACCGTGAAGGCGTCGCGTCCTTCGGCTCCCGGCGCGGCGCCGAAACTGCCGTCCTTGCCCGCGCGCACGACGCCGCCCCGCGCGTCGCCCAGGAACCAGGGCAAGGGTCGCGCGGCGATGCCGGGCAGTTGATCGGATCGGACATAGCGACCCGCGCCATCGAGGCCCTCGACCCAATAGGTCGCGCGCGGCGCCTTCTCGATGCCGTTGTCGACGCCCTTAAGATAGTGATCGAAATAGCGGGTGACTTCGCCGGTGAAGTCGAAGCCCGGAGGCGGCACGCAATGGTCGCCCGGGCCGGCTAGGAACTTGCCGTCCAGGCTGGCCGCACCGAACAGCGTCTGGGCGGTCGGCTCGTCATGCCAATTGCCCCAGAAATAGGTCGCGATGCCCGCATTGCGGATCGCAGGAAGGTATTTGTAGACCCCGGCCTCGTCCCAAAAGGCATTGCCCGTGAACGACGAGACGCTGTCGCGATAGGGCATGCCGTACCAGAGCGGCCCCATCGGCGTGTTCCGTCCATGCTCGGCAACCGCGCGGCGCAATTCGGCACCGGTCCGATCGGCATCGACGGGTATGCTGGCAAGGTCGACCGAGGCGGGCTCGTCGGGCCGGGTGTTGAACTGGGCGGTGATCCCGCCATTGCGGACGAAGGCGTATTTGTCGATGTCGGAGGCGCCGATGAACACCGCCTTCAATGCAGGCGGTGCCGTGCTCGCGGTGTGAAAGGTCGCCCCCCCCAAATACGAGCAGCCGATCATCCCGACCTTCCCGGTCGAATAGGGCTGGCGCGCGAGCCACTGGATCAGATCGTAGCCGTCGCGCGCCTCGGTACGATCCTGGAAGCCGCGGCGATGCCCGAAGGATGCGCCCTTGCCGCGAATGTCGGCGACTGCGACGACATAGCCGGCACGTAGAAGCGAACGCAGCGCGAGGCCGTCGCTCAATGCCGCCTCGACCAGCTTGCCCTTGTCGTCGCGGAAGCGCGCCCGGTACGGCGTGAAGACGAAGATAGTCGGGCGACGCTCCGCGACTGCCTTGCCCCCGGATGCCGGGCGATAGATGTTGACCGCGAGGCGCGTGCCATCGCGGACCTGCACGTAGCGCGACTGCCGGACATGATCCGGCGTCGCTTCTTCCTGCGCGACGGCATGGCTGCCGCCGACGAGAAGCAGCGCGGCAGTGCCAAGGCCGACGACCCGGTCCAGCATCCTCTCACTCCGTTTTTTTTCTTGGGTTACGTTTCTGAAAGTGCCGCGGCGGACGCAAAGGAATAATCACTGACGAAATTGTTGACAATTTAATCGACGATAGCGCAATAGCTTAGCAGGATGATCCAGTTCGCCGGAGGGCCGATCGGCCCCGCTCCTTCCAGTCACGAGATCGCAGCCTGGGTTCGCGAGCGCATCCGGCGTGGGCAATTCGTGCCCGAGCAACGCCTGATCGAAGTCGACATCATCCGAGCCACCGGGGGCAGCCGCGTGCGCGTTCGCGAGGCGTTGCAGCGGCTCGCGGCGGAAGGCCTCGTCACCATCGAGCCCTTCCGCGGCGCGTCGGTGCGCAGTGCCAGTCTCGAGGAGCTTCGACATATCTACCGCGCCCGCGCGGCGCTGGAAGGCATCACCGCAGGCGATTTCGCGACCTCGGCCAGCGATGCCCAACGCACCCGCCTTCAGGAGATCCAGGACGAGCTCGAGCGCTGCGTCACCGAGCGTTCACCCGAGCGCTTCGGCCGTCTCAATGCCGAGTGGCACGAATTGCTGGTCGAGGGTTCGGGCAACACGATCATCGGCGAACTGCTCCAGCGGCTGAGCGTGCCAATCCACCGCCTGTTGTTCGAAAGCTTCTACGACGCCGATCGGCTGCGCACCGCGAACGAGGACCATCGCCGGATCCTCGCCGCGATCCTTGCCCACGACGCCGCCGGCGCCGAAGCGGCGATGCGGGCGCACGTCCATGCCGGTTTCCAGACGCTCTCGGCGATCGAACGCGAATATCGCGTCTGAGCGCAGGCCTCAGCCCTGGAAGACGACGGTCCTCGCGCCGTTGACGAACACGCGGCCAGCGAGATGATATTGCACTGCGGTCGATAGCACGCGGCGCTCGATGTCACGGCCCTTGCGGACGAGTTCCTCGGGCGGGTCGGCATGGGTGATCGGCTCGACATCCTGGTGGATGATGGGTCCCTCGTCGAGGTCGGCGGTAACGTAATGCGCGGTGGCGCCGATCATCTTCACGCCGCGCTGGTGCGCCTGATGATAGGGCTTGGCGCCCTTGAAGCCGGGCAGGAAGCTGTGATGGATATTGATGCACCGGCCTGCCAGGAACGCGGCCAGATCGTCTGACAGGATCTGCATGTAGCGCGCGAGCACGACGAGTTCCGCGCCGGTCTCGACGACGATCGCCTTGACCTGCGCCTCCTGCTCCGCCTTCGCCCCCTTGGCGACGGGCAGGTGGTGATAGGGAATGTCGCCCAGCAGCGTCAGGTTGAGCGCGTCCCTGGGATGGTTCGACACGATCCCGACCACGTCCATCGGCAGCTCGCCGATCCGATAGCGGTAGAGCAGGTCGCCGAGGCAATGATCGAACTTCGAGACCATCAGCAGCACGCGCGTGCGGTGCCGCGTATCGCGCATGGTCCACTCCATCGCGTGCACCTGCGCGATCGGTGCAAAGCCCCGCATGAGCGATTCGAGATCGCCGCCGCCCTGCAGCTCGTACTGAACCCGCATGAAGAACAGGCCGGTGTCGCTATCCTCGAACTGGTGCGAGCTGCGAATGTTGCACTGATTAGCTGCCAGGAACGCGGCGACCGCCGCCACCAGCCCCGGCCGATCCGCGCAACGCAGCGTCAGAATATGGTTCTCGCCCATCGAATGCCGTCTCCTCGAACCGCGCCATGCCGCAAGGCCAGCACACTATTTTGTTTGCTCTACATACAAATATTCGTATGCATCGCATACAAATATTGCACGCCCGGATTCGGCAACCAAGCGGATGGGCGGCCAAAGGAGAGAGAAGATGGCTCTTAGCCTCGAGCAGGTCCTGCAAGGTGCGGGCAACCACGTCGAGATGCTGCGCAATTCGCTGATCGGCGCCTATGTCTATCCCGTCGTTGCCCCCGAATTCCACAATTGGCGCTCCGAGCAATGGGCGTGGCAGCACAGCGCGGTGCTGTTCGACCAGTCGCATCATATGGTCGAATTGTCGATCCGCGGGAGGGACGCGCTGAAGCTGATTTCGGACACTGCGATCAACTCGATGCAGGGCTTCGCGCCCAACAAGGCAAAGCAATATGTACCGACCACGCCCTATGGCCATGTGATCGGCGACGGCATCCTGTTCTACCTGGCCGAAGGGGACCTGCTGTATGTCGGCCGCGCGCCGGCGGCGAACTGGCTGATGTTCCATGCCGAGACCGGCGGATACGATGTCACGATCGTCAAGGACGATCGTTCGCCGTCGCGCCCGATGGGCAAGCCGGTGGAGCGTACGCACTGGCGCTTCCAGATCCAAGGGCCGAACGCCTGGGCAATCATCGAGAAGCTCCATGGCGGCCCGCTCGAGCAGCTCAAATTCTTCAACATGAGCGAGATGAGGATCGCCGGTCGCAAGATCCGCACGCTGCGGCACGGCATGTCGGGTGCGCCGGGCCTCGAAATCTGGGGCCCCTATGCGGAGCAGGACGAGATCCGCCACGCGATCCTGGAGGCCGGCAAGGAGTTCGGCATCGTGCCGTGCGGCAGCCGCGCCTACCCGTCGAACACGCTCGAATCGGGCTGGATCCCCTCCCCGCTTCCGGCGATCTACACCGGCGACAAGCTCAAGCCGTATCGCGCGTGGCTGGGCGCGGACAGCTATGAGGCGACCGGCGCGATCGGCGGCAGCTTCGTTTCCGACGACATCGAGGACTATTACCTCAATCCGTGGGAGCTCGGTTATGGATCGTTCGTCAAGTTCGACCATGACTTCCACGGCCGCGAGGCGCTGGAAGCACTCAACCCGACCGAGCAGCGGCGCAAGGTGACGCTGGCCTGGAATGGCGAGGACTTGGCCAAGATCCAGGCCTCGCTGTTCGACGGCAGCGAGACCCCGTACAAGTTCTTCGACCTGCCGCTCGCCAATTATGCGTCGTCGAGCTACGACCGCGTCGTCGATGCCGGCGGGCGCACCGTCGGCCTTTCGATGTTCAGCGGCTACAGCTTCAACGAGAAGGCCGCGCTCAGCCTGGCGACCATCGATCATGAGATCCCGGTGGGCACCGAGCTTCGCGTGGTGTGGGGCGAGCCCGATGGCGGCACCCGCAAGACGACCGTTGAGCCGCACCGCCAGATCGAGGTTCGCGCCGTGGTGAGCCCGGCGCCCTATTCGAAGGTCGCCCGCGAAACCTACCACCAGGGCTGGCGCACCGAGCGCGCCTGAACCGGCCTTCGGGAGAAGCACCATGAACGCCCTTGCTACACGCCCCTCGCCGGACACAGGTCCGGCGAGCGCCTTGCTGCGCGGTTATTCGATCGAGATCACATCCAAGGATGTCGCCAGCCTTGCCAGCGCCGCGGACGCGCTGGCGCCCGGTACACGCATCGCGATCACGTCGCTGCCGGGTGAAAGCCTGGCGCAGCGCCTTGCCACCACCCAGGCCGTGCTGCGCCACGGATTCCGCCCGGTGCCGCATATCGCGGCGCGGCGCCTGCCTTCGGCTCAGGCGCTGGAAACCCTGCTCGAAGCGTTTGCCGATATCGGTGCCGTGCAGGACCTGTTCGTCATCGCCGGGGACGTGGACAAGGCGGAAGGCCCCTTCGACGACGCGCTGGCGGTGATCCGCAGCGGGCTTCTTGCCCGCTATGGTGCGGAGCATATCGGTATCGGCGGCTATCCCGAGGGGCATCCCAGGATCGGTCGCGACCGATTGTGGGCGGCCTTGCGCGACAAGACCGTAGCGGCGAGCGACCAGGGCCTGGACGTGTCGATCGTGACGCAATTCGGCTTCGAGGCCGAGCTCGCGACCCTGTGGGTGAAGCGTGTCCGCGAGACGGGGATCGACGCGCCGATCCGCATCGGGATTCCCGGGCCCGCGAGCGCGGCGGCGCTGCTGCGGTTTGCCACGCGCTGCGGCGTGCGGGCGTCCGGCTCGGCACTGCGCAAATACGGGATGTCGGTCACGCGACTGATGCAGTCCGCGGGACCGGACGCCTATGTCCGCGACATCGCGGCGGGGCTGGCAGCGTTCCCGAGCGGCGAAGTCGGGTTGCATTTCTATCCGTTCGGCGGGCTCGGCAACACGGTCCGCTGGATCGCCGAAGCAGGCGCGCACTGAGACGTCCGGCTTAGTCGAGCAGGCTGCCTGCTGACATATCGGGACTGCCCTCCAGGATGCGGTGCGCGAGCGCTTCGGCGCGCGCGGGATCGACGGGCTGGGCCGCCTTGGCTGCGCAGCGAACGAACTTCTCGACCATCGCCGGCTGGGTAAGCGGGCGCGCCGGGCTGCCCCGCGGGACCAGCACCGAATGCTCCAGCCGCTCGCCATCCTCCAGCAGGATCGATAGCGCGCCGCATGCCGCGTGTGCGCGGCCCCAGCCGGGATTGCGCTTCTCGAACACCTTGGCCGCCACCGCCAGCACGCCGGGCTCGGCGCGCCCCGCGGCGTCGAACGAGTCGAGCGTGATTTCGCCATGCACCAGGGCGTGCGCCACGGTGAACGGGATGCTGAACTTCGCCTGGATCGCGCTTTGCGGCGCCGCCTTGGCTGCCTGCGGCCGGATCAGCATCTCCTGGATCAGCCCGGTCTCGGCTTCGATCCGCGCGATCGGGCGCCCGGCAATCCTGGGACGCAGGAGGAGCGCGGCCTCGATATAGCCATGCGTTCCCCGGCAGCTCGGCCAAGGCTTCAGGCTGACCTCGTCGCCGAGGAAGCGCGTGCCCAAGCCTTGAGTCAGCCGCGCCGTGGGGGCGCCCCCGCCATAGACCGCGAAGAAACCCGCTTTGCCTTCGAGCGGCGCGGCGAAGGCGCGCGCCCCGCCGCGGGCCAGCAGGGCGGCCTCGACTCCGGCCCGTGCAGCGTAGCTCTCGCGCACCGCCCGGACCGGGGAGTCCACATCATATTTGATCTCGCCGGGAAAGCTGCCCTGCAGCATCGCCAGCCCCATCGCATCGATCACGCCCTCCGCATCAAGGCCGAGCAGCCGCGCGCTCGCCGCCGCCGCCGCGATCATCCCAACGAGCGGCGGTGGATACCAGCCGCCCTCCTCATAGGCCCGCGGTGCGGCGACCGAGAGCCGGCAGGCGAGATCGGTCCCTGCGGTCATCGCCGCTAGGAAGGTCGCCATATCGATCCGGGGATCGGCGTCGGCAAGCGCGAGCAGCGCCGGCACGACTGCGGCGCTGGGATGCGCAGGCCCTTCGTCGAACGTGTCGCCGAAATCCAGCGCGTGCGCGAGTGCGCCGTTCGCCAGTGCGGCTGCGGCGGGAGCGACCCGCGCGTCGAACCCGAGCAGTCGCGACGGACCTACGCCGCCGTCCAGCGCGTGGCGGCGATAGGGCGATGCCTCATCGGCCAGCCCGCTCGCGCCGAGCATCACGCCAATCGTGTCGAGGAGCGACCGGCGCGTGGCTGCAACCGTTTCGGGCGGCAGCGCATCGGCGCGGAGGCGCGAAACATGATCCGCAAGCTGGCGGGACACGCCGAGGATTGTTTTATCGGAAAACATTATGCAAACGCTTTCATCAACCCCTGCCGCGAGAGCAAGCCCAAAAATCGAACGGGAGTATCCGATGGCCGTCCGGCACCTCATTCTTTCCGCTTTGGTATTCGCGACCCTTCCAGTCGCGCCATCGCGCGGCGGCCAGGCGGCGCCGGGCGAGACGGCCCCCCTCCCCTCCGGCGCGCGCTGGGCGGGCGAGATGCCGGCGCGCTGGAACGGCACGTTGCTGCTGTTCAGCCGCGGCTATTCGCCTGCCCTGGGCGCGCCCGAACCCGCACCGCGGCAAGTCCGCGACGCACTGCTTGCCGAGGGCTATGCGCTGGCAGCTTCGGATTATGGCGCATCCGGCTGGGCGCTCGAACAGGCGGTTCCGGCCCAGCGGGACACCGTCGCCGCCTTCGCCGCCCGCTATGGCAAGCCGAAGCGCGTCATCGTCTGGGGCCATTCGATGGGCGGGCTGGTGAGCACCGCGCTGGCCGAGCAGCGCCCGGCTGCCGTGGACGGCGCGCTGGCGATGTGCGCGTCGATCGGCGGTGCGGTGGGGATGATGAACATGGCGCTCGACGGCGCCTATGCCTTTCGCACGCTGGTCGCGCCCGACGCCGGCATCCGGCTGGTCGAGATCGACGACGATCGCGCCAACGCCAAACGCGTCGGCGAGGCTTTGGCGGGGGCGATGCAGACTCCCGCCGGCCGCGCCCGGATCGCGCTTGCCGGCGTGCTCGCGGGCATTCCGGGCTGGACGCGCAGCGACGGACCCGAGCCCGCACCCGGCGATCATGAAGCGCAGATCGAGGAGATCGCGCGCAGCTTCGCGATGGGCGCGTTCCTGCCGCGGGTCGACCAGGAGAAGCGCGCCGGGGGGGTGTTTTCATGGAACACCGGGGTGGAGTATCGCGCGCAGCTGGCGCGCTCCGGGCGCCGCGCCTTCGTCGAGGCGCTGTACCGCAAGGCTGGGCTCGATCTCGACGCCGACCTGAGGCGGCTCGATGCCGGGCCGCGTGTAAGGGCGAAGCCGCAGGCGACCGGTTACATGATGCGCAACTATACCCCGAACGCCCGGCCGCAGGTGCCGCTGCTCGCGGTCCAGACGATCGGCGACGGATTGACCCCGCCATCGCTCCAGCGCGGCTATGCCGATGCGGCGCGCGGCGACGTCCGCAGCCTCTATGTCCGCGCCGCGGGCCATTGCACCTTCACGCCAGAGGTCACGCTGGCCGCGATCCGCCATCTCGACCGGCGCCTGCAGACCGGCCGGTGGGACAAGGCGCCGGTGCAGTTCACGCCCTATACGCCGCCGCCGATGCTGCGCCCCTGCATTCGCGGCGGCCGGTGCAAATAGCGGTCAGTCGATCCGCTTGCGCTCGATCTTCCATTGGGGATCGGCGCACAGCGCGCAATCGGCGCCCGTGAACGTCTTGGCTGCCTGCGCATCGCCGCGCAGTTGCCATTCGAGCCATGCCGCCGCGAGCTTCCCCACCGGGCCGCCATTGGGCGCCCGGAACGTGCCGCCATGGCCGACATTCGAATTGGCGAGGAACACCGGCACCCGGTCGATCCGGCGCACATCGTCGGTGCCGTTGGGATAGGCGATGTCGCTCGGGCCGCCGAGCACGTACAGAACCGGCGTGTGCAGCGTGTCGAGCAGGCTCTTGTCGACGGTCAGGCCGGTGATCGGGTTGGAGCCGTCGGTGAAGACGCCGCTATTGTGGACCATCACCGTGCGGATGCGCGGGTCGGCCGCGAGCTGGAGTGCCTGGAGGCCGCCACAGCTATGCCCGCCCACCGCGACCATCGCCGGATCGATCCTGCCCTGGTAGCGGCTGCCGGCCCGGCCATTCTCCGCCAGCGCCCAGTCGATCCCGGCGCGGACATCTTCCGCATTCGTCTGGATCTGGGGCAGCTTGCCGTCGGCCAGCGCCCTGGGCGGACGCGGCGCGGCAGTGCTGCCGGGGCCACTGCGGATGTCTCCCGGGGCGATGACGACATAGCCATAGGAGGCCAGCTGGGCGAGGTGATGCCGCGCGCTGGCGCCGTCAGCGGCGCATCCGCCATTGCCCCACACCACCACGCCGAGCTTGCGCCCCGCGAGCGCATCGAGCGCGGCAGGGCGATAGACGACGTGCCGCGGCAGGCCGGGATCGACTTCCTTGATCGCGGCAAATGGTCCGTCGCCGCGCGATTCGGGCGACATGTCGGGTGGTGGCGGCACGCTCGCGGGAGGCGCCTGCTGCGCGAGCGCGGGCATCGATATCAGCGCGACAAGGGCCAGGGTCAGGCGCATCGCATCCACTCTATTATTGCTATGTATCAAAACTAATCAGCGCCGGAGCGGCGATGCAAGCCCTTTCATGCGCTTTCGCGGGCGATCACCCGGAATCCCACGTCGATGCGTGGCTCGACCGCCTCGCCCGCCGCGCGGGCGCGCAGCACTCGGATCACTTCGCGGGCGATATGCGAACCATCGACGTCGACGCTTGTGATCGTCGGCCGCATGTCGCCCGCAAGGCGCAGGTTGCCGAAGCCGGTAACGGCGAGCTGGTCGGGGACGCGCATGCCGACGGCCTGCGCCTCGACGATGAGCCCCTGGGCGATCCAGTCCGACCCGCACACGACGACATCGGGCATTTCTTCCAGGTCGCTCAATGCGCGGAAGCTCAGGCGCCCTTGACCGAAATGGCTGGGCACGTTGACTTCGAGCCGGGTCGGCTCGGGCCCGCCGTCGCGCAGCCAGCGCTCGACGAACCCGGTCGCGCGGCGCTCCGACCGCGTCGAGCGCGGCACCACCAGATGGGGCCGGCGATAGCCGCGGCCACGCAGGAAGCGCGCCATTTCCTCGCCCGCGGCACGGTGCGAGAAGCCGATCGCCACATCGATGGGATCATCGGGCAGGCCCCAGGTTTCGATCACGGTGACTGGATGCGCGCGCAGGCGCTCACGCGTCTCGGGATCCGAGACGATGCCGGTCAGAATGATCGCATCGACCCGGCGGGCCAACGCCATATTAATCTCCGCGTCGAGCCGGTTGTTGTCCGAGCCGGTGAGCGCCAGCACGACGCTATTCCCCTCCTCGGCGAGCTTCTCGATCATCGCTTCGACGGTGTCGTTGAACAGCGACTGGGCAATATCCGGCACCAATGCGGCAATCAGCCGCGAGCGGCTCCCCGCCAGCGCGCCCGCTGCCATGTTAGGCACATAGCCGGTCGCGGCGATCGCGCTTCGGATACGCTCGGCCGTCGCCGGCGCGACCACGTCCGGGTTGTTGACGAACCGCGAGACCGTGGCGGCAGATACCCCCGCCTGGAGGGCTACGTCGTCGAGGCGGGGTGCGCGGGGGGCGGACATGCCCCTCTATGCCGCACGTGGGCCGGGGATGCAAAACAGCCCTTGCAAGCGCTTGCATTGCGCAGTACCAAAATTGTTATGTCCCATGACTTCAATCCAATCGTTCCGGAAACTTTCGATAGTCCGCACGCCGAATATGCGCGGCTGCGCGAACAATGTCCGGTCGCACATAGCGATGCCTGGGGAGGCTTCTGGGCGCTGATGAAGCATGCCGATGTTGCCGCCGCGGCTGCCGATTGGCGGAATTTCACCACGGCGAAGCAGAACGTGATCCCCAAGGTCGCGTTCACCGGCCGCCGGCCGCCGCTCCACCTCGATCCGCCCGAGCACACGCCCTATCGCCGCGCGCTGGCGCCGTTGCTCACCGAACGCCGCGTCGCGCGGCTCCAGCCGGTGATCCGCAGCGTATCGCGCGATCTGCTCGCGGCGATGGTCGCGCGCGGCGGCGGCGATGTCGTCGCCGACTTTTCCGCGCACATGCCGATCGCCACCTTTGCGCACTGGATGAACCTGCCCCCCGCGGCGGTCGCCGAGCTCACTGCCGTCGGGCAGCGCTACAATATCGCGGTCCAATCGAACGACATGGACACGACCAAGGAATCGAGCCTGCTGCTCTATGACATGGCGCGCGCGATCGTCGCCGACCGCCGGGCGATCCCGCTGCCCGAGGACGAGGACGCAACCAGCGCGTTGCTCGCCGCACGCGTCGATGGAGAACCGCTGCCCGAGGAACTGATCATCGGCACGATCCGCCAGGTGCTGGTGGTCGGGATCATCGCGCCGAGCGTGATGATCGGATCGATCGCGGTCCATCTGTGCCGCGACCAGGCGCTGCAGGCCAAGTTGCGCGCCGAGCCTGCGCTGATCCCCGCCGCGATCGAGGAGTTCCTGCGGCTCTACACGCCCTATCGCGGGTTTGCGCGCACGCCGCTGCAGGATGTCACCATCGGCGGGCAGACCATCCCCGAAGGGGAGCCGATCGCACTGGTCTATGCCTCGGCGAACCGCGATGCCGACGTCTTCGAATGCCCCAATGATTTCCGTATCGACCGGCCCAACATGAAGGAGTCGCTGGCATTCGGCCGCGGACCGCACGTCTGCGTCGGCGCCGCGCTGGCCCGGCTCGAGCTGCAGATCGCGCTGGAGGAATTGCTCGCCGCGGGGCCGTTCCACGCCGCCGGAGAACCGCGGCAGACGCGCTTCCCCGAAATCGGCGCACTGAGCGCGCCGATCGCATTCGAGGCCGCGGCATGACGCAGGTGTTGCTCGCCGTCGGCGACCTCGCGATGGACCGCGAGGATTATGCCGAAAGCTTCGCGGCGACGCGCGACGTGCTCGCCGCCGCCGACATCACCTTCGGCCAGATCGAGACGAGCTTCGCCAGCAAGGGCGTGCGCCTGCCCCAGGCCCGCCACGCCGTGCTCGCCCGGCCCGATGGTGCGAATGCGCTCGCCGAGGCCGGCTTCGATGTGATCTCGATGGCGGGCAACCACGTGCTCGACTGGGGGAACGAGGCATTCCACGAGACCAAGGCAAATCTCGAAGCCGCCGGCCTCAAGGTGGTCGGCGCGGGCGCCAACATCGTCGAGGCACGTGCGCCGGTGCGCTTCACGCTGGGCGACGGCACCACCGTCGCGATCCTGGCCTATTGCAGCATCCTGCCCCAGGCGTATTGGGCCGAGGAACGCCGCCCGGGCTGCGCGCCGATGCGCGCGCACACGCTCTACGAGCAGATCGAGCACGACCAGCCCGGCACGCCGGCACGCGTCCACACCTTCCCGCATCGCGAGGATTTGGCGGCGATGGAAGCGGACATCCGCGCCGCCAAGGCGCAAGCCGACGTGGTGGTCGTCTCGCACCATTGGGGCATCCACTTCGTCCGCGCGACGATCGCCGATTATCAGCGCGATGTCGCGCGCGCCGCGATCGCCGCAGGTGCCGATGCGATCCTGGGCGGTCACGCACATATCCTCAAGGGCTGCGAGATGATCGACGGCAGGCCGGTTTTCTATTCGCTCTGCAATTTCGCGACCGATCTGCGGATGGACCCGGTGCACGCCGCATCGAAGAGCTTCAACGAGATCCGCGTGCTCGCCGAGGAATGGGAGCCCGACTTCGAGAGCCTCTACAATTTCCCCAAAGCGTCGCGGCTGTCGATGGTCGCGCGGCTCGAGATCGCCGAGGGCCGCATCGTTCGATCGGGCTATCTGCCGCTCTACATCGATCGCGACGCCGTGCCGCGCTTCGTCGAGCCGGGCAGCGAGCGGTACCGCGAAGTCGTCGACTATATGACCGCCGTCACCGCCGAAGCCGGCCTCAACGCTCGCTATCGCGTCACCGATACGATGGTCGAACTGGAGCATGCCGCATGACCCGCGCGCGTAGCTTCCCGCTCGAAGGCTATGTCCTGCTCTATCTGCTGGCGTACCTTCCCAACGTCATCATCACCAAGCTGGTGACGAGCACGCCGCATCCCGGGCTCGGCCGGCCGCTGACCGGGCTGGAGACGCTGCCGGCCTCGCTGATCATCAGCACGGTACTGACCTATCTGTTCATCTGGTGGTCGGGCTGGCATCGGGACGCGCACGGCGTGATGATCCTGGGGCGCCGCTTTCCGGTGCCGACGAAATATACGCTCCTCTCCGGCGTGGGCACGGCGCTGGTGCTGTTCACCGTGCCGCTATCCTTCACCTTCGAAGGCGTCAGCATCCCGTTCATCCAGTTGCTGATGCGCGGCGACATCCTGCTGATTGCGCCGCTCGTCGACATCGCCTTCGGTCGCAAGGTGCGCTGGTGGAGCTGGATGGCGCTGGTTATGGTGATGATCGCGCTGGCGATCACGCTCAGCGACCGCGGCGGCTTTCACTTGCCGCCGCTCGCGATCCTGACCGTCATTCTCTACACGATCGGCTACTTCATCCGGCTCGCCGTGATGACCAAGATCTCCAAGAACGGCGATCCGGCCTCGGTGCGCCGCTATTTCGTCGAGGAGAAGATCTTCGCCCTGCCGATGTCGGTGGCGATGCTCGCGGCGATTTCGGCAGCGGGTGTCGGCAGCCAGGCCGGCGCGCTCAGCTGGGGCTTCGTACACGTCTGGGCCGATCCGGTGATCCTCCCGCTGTTCGGCATCGGTGTGACGCTGACCATCGTGTCGGTATACGCGATCATCATCCTGCTCGATCCGCGCGAGAACGCCTATTGTGTGCCGCTGGAACGCGCGGCGAGCCTGATCGCCGGAGTCGGCGGCGCGCTGATCCTCGCCTGGGTCTGGGGCCTGCCGCAGCCCCGGCCGGCCGAACTGGTCGGCGCGGGAATCCTGATCGGCGCGATCACGCTGCTTTCGCTGGCGCCGCGCCTGTCGCGGCCGGTCGCCGCCGCACGGGCCGAAACGACCTGACATCATACGGGGGCCGAACCGCGGGAAACGCGGGAGGCCGGGATTGGGAGAGAGATCATGAAGAACAGGGTTGCAAAGACGCGTCTCGCCTATCTGGGCCGTGCTGCGACGGTGGCGCTGGCGATCGGCGTGGCGATGCCCGCCTTGGCGCAAGAAGTCCCGGTCGCGCCGGCCGAGGACACCGCGCAGAACGACGCGATCGTCGTCACCGGCAGCCGCATCCGCGGGATCGAGCCGGTAGGCTCGAACGTCATCGCAATCGATCAGGATCGCATCCTCGCAGAGCCGGTGACTTCCACCAACGATCTGCTGCGCCGCGTGCCGCAGGTCGTCTCGCTGGGCGCCAATCGTGCGGGCGGCAGCGCCCAGAACGGCGCGGCGAATGCCACGCGCGGCGCCGGCATCAATCTGCGCGGCCTCAGCACCCAGGCGACGTTGCTGCTCTACGACGGCAAGCGCTTCCCACCGCAGGGCACCCAGGGGCAATTCACCGATCCGTCGGTCATTCCCTCGATCGCGCTCGGCCGGGTCGAAGTCGTCGCCGATGGCGCCTCGGCGATCTACGGCTCCGATGCGGTAGCCGGCGTGGTCAATTTCATCCTGCGCAAGGACATCAATGGCATCGAGACGCGGGCGCGCTACGGCTTCACCGACGCCGGCTATAACGAGAAGCAGTTCGCTGCGATCGCGGGCAAGACGTGGAGCGGCGGCCACCTCACGATTGCCGGCGAATACACCCAGAACGACCCGCTTTACGGCGCCGCGCTCGATTTCTACCAGAACGATAACCGGCCCAATGGCGGCCGCGACCTGCGGAACGCCAATTGCGCACCGGGCACGATCACTGCGGGCGGCGGCACGTATGCCATCCCCGCCAGCGGCGTCACGCCGGCGACGGCCGGCACGCTGGTCCGCGGCACGCGCAACCTGTGCTTCTATGGCGGTGCCGAGCCGATCATCTCCGAGCAGGACCGGATCAGCGTCGTCGGCAGCTTCAGCCAGGACTTGGCGCCCGGATTGCGCGTGTTCGCCGACGGCTTCTATTCGCGGCGCGAAGGCGTGTTGACGATCGCACCCAACGTCAACGCGACGGTGACCAACGCGAATCCCTTCTACGTCAATCCGACCGGCGGCACCGGCCCGGTCACCGTCACCTATTCGCTGTTCCCCGACACCGGGCTGCTCGCCAACGACTATTACGGCACGTTCTGGAATGCGTCTGCCGGGGTCGAGGCCAAGCTGTTCGGCGACTTCGAAGCGACCTTCTATTACGCGCACGGCCAGTCCGAAGACGTCGCCGACCGACGCCGCTCGGGGATCAATGCCGCCGCGCTGACCGCAGCGCTCGCCGATACCAACCCGGCGACTGCGCTCAATGTGTTCGGCGGCCGCAACAATCCCGCCACCCTCGCGCGGATCACCGACAATCTGTTCATCATCACTGGGCGCACCAAGCTCGACGTGTTCAACCTTCAGGCCGACGGCTCGCTGTTCCAATTGCCGGGCGGCGCGGTGCGCATCGCGGTGGGCGGCGAGCACCGCATCGAACACACCTATACCGACCTGATCACCGGCCAGGCGGCGACCCCGCGCAGCCTCAACGACGCGGGCACGCGCAATGTCGATGCGGTGTTCGGCGAACTGTTCGTGCCGATCTTCGGCGCAGGCAACGCCGTTCCAGGACTGGAGCAATTGTCGCTCAGCCTGGCGCTGCGCCACGAGAATTACAGCGACTTCGGCAGCACGACCAACCCCAAGATCGGCCTGACCTACAAGCCGGTGCAGGGCGTCACATTGCGCGGCAGCTATGGCACGTCGTTCCGCGCGCCGACCTTTGCCGAGGTGTCCACCGTCGCTGGCGGCGCCGGCCTCTATTTCGATACGCTGCCCGGGCCGACCGGCAACCTGACCGGGATCGGCATCGCGGGCGGCAATCCCGATTTGACGCCGGAAACCGCCACGACCTGGTCGTTCGGCGCCGAAATCGCGCCGATCGACGGGCTGAGCGCTAGTCTGACCTATTTCCGCATCGACTATACCGATCAGATTCAGGCATTGCGCGGCACGCCGGGGCTGCTCACCAATCCGATCTACGCGTCGTTCGTCCAGTTCAATCCGACGCCGACGCAGGTCGATGCGCTGGTCAATTCGGGCCTGCCGATCAACGCGGCGATCAACAATTCGCTGGTCACCTTCATCGCCGACGGCCGCCGCCAGAACCTGGGTACCTCTCTGATGCGCGGGCTCGATTTCTCGCTGCGCTACGACCGGGCGATCGGCGACGTCCGCCTCGACGCCGGAATCCAGGGCACCTATCTGCTCGACTACAAGTTCGAGGCCGTCCCGGGTTCGGGGCTCGTCGACGTGCGTGATTCGATCGGCATCGCCCAGCGCTATCGCCATCAGGCGGATATCGGATTGTCCGCAGGCGGGCTGCGCGGTCGAGTCACCTGGAACCACCTGGCCGGCTATTACAATACGGGCGTAACCCCGCGCCAGCGCATCTCCAATTACGACACGCTGGATTTCTATCTCGGCTACGAGGTCGACGAGCGGCTGACGCTCTCGGTCGACGTCCGCAACATGTTCGACGAGGATCCGCCCTATGTCGACATCGCGGGCGGTTATGATCCGCAGGCGGCGAACCCGGTCCCACGGCTGTTCTCGGTCACGGCGGCGGTGAAGTTCTGATGCTCGAGCCCTTGACGACGCTGTGCATGGCGCTGGTCGGCATGCACCCCGGCAACGTCAAGGTTTCGGCGGCGACGACGATCGCTCCGGATCCCGAATGGGCGCCGGAGACGATCAGCTTCTACCGTCCGCAGCCGGTGCGCGTGCCGCTCTGCCGCGTCGAAGGCACGATCGAGGGCAATATCGGCTTCGAGCTCTGGCTTCCGACCGATTGGAACGGGCGCCTGCTCGGCGCCGGCGTGGGCGGCGATGCCGGGGTGTTCAACTATGCGGACATGAGCCGGCGCGTTGGCGAGGGCTTTGCCACCGTCACCACCGACAGCGGCCACAAGCAGGGCCAAGCGCGCTGGATGGCGGATCCCAAGGCGCGGGTGGATTACGAGCATCGGGCGGTGCACCTGACCGCGGTCGCCGCCAAGCAACTCGCCGTAGCCTTTTATGGCAAGCCGGCCGATCACAGCTACTATCTCGGCTGTTCGGGCGGCGGGCGCCAGGCGCTCAAGGAAATGCAGAACTATCCGGGCGACTATGACGGCGTCGTCGCCGGCGCGCCGGGGCCGTACATGCCGCTCCAGTCGGTGCGGATGATGTGGTTCTCGCTTCAGCAGAAGCGCGATCCGGCCGGCGCGCTGCGCGACGAGGATTGGGCGCTCTACGAACGCCGCGTCACTGCACAGTGCGACTCGCTGGACGGCGTCATCGATGGCGTGATCGAGAACCCGATGCGCTGCAGCTTCAAGCCGGCGACGCTTGCCTGCGCGCCGGGGCATACCCAGGACTGCCTCACGCCCGCCCGCGTGGCGATGCTCGAGCGCATCGTCGCGCCGATGCCCGACGAAGCCGGCACGCCGATGGACAATGGGCTGTTCCCCGGCGTCCGCACGCGCCCGGGCCCACCCTCACCGCTGCTGCGCGCGATGTGGGCGGACGGCGTCCATGACGATGCCGACTGGAACGAGGAAAGCTTCAGCCGCAGCGGCGATCTGGCGGCGGCGAACCGCGCGATGCCCGAACTGCGCGCCGACAAGACCGCAATCGGCGGCTTCCTTCGCCGCGGCGGCAAGGCGATCCTCTATCAAGGCTGGGCCGATCCCTCGACCAATGCGGGCCCGACGATCGATTATTATGCTGCCCTCGCCCGCGCCAATGGTGGCTATGCCAAGCTCGACCGATCGGTGCGCCTGTTCATGGTGCCGGGCATGTATCATTGTTCCGGCGGCCCCGGCGCCGCGAGCTTCGGCGGTTCGGGCCACCCGACTGCGCCCGGCGATCCCGAGCGCGACATCCTGTGGTCGCTGATTCGCTGGGTCGAGCGTGGCCGCGCACCCGAACGGATCGAGGCGACACGGCTCGAAGGCACGACCGTCCGCTTCACGCGCGCGCTGTGCCCTTTCCCTGCCTCGGCACGCTATGACGGGCGCGGACCGACGGAAAAGGCGTCGTCCTATGCGTGCGCGCCGCACCCGCTGCTGAAGAAGTGACCGCACTCGGCGGAGCCGTTTTGCGGGTTGCCTGACGCTGGCGGTCAACCGTGACCCGCGGAACGGCGGCCGATTGCCCGGCCGGCTGGAGCTTTGAGAGATTTGGAGGATCTTCGGACGCTCGACAATGCGTCGTCATAAGCTCGATCCAATCAGCCATCGCTATCGCGAATGGCTCCACAAGCAAGAAGGTGGCCCGGTGCCTATGGTGGTAGCGGAGGAGGGACTTGAACCCCCGACCCCAGGATTATGATTCCCGTGCTCTAACCAACTGAGCTACTCCGCCCTACCAGGGCCGCCCCTTGAGGCGAGGGCGCGACATAGGTCCGCCGTTTCGTCCGGTCAAGCGAACATGTGTCGCGAATGCGCTTCCCAGGGCCCGCCGCGATACCACCAGCTCGCCAGACCCGCGATCTCGACCTCGCGCGGCACGAAATCGCGCGACAATGCCCCCAGCACCACCTTGGCGAGTGAGGGCGTCACCTTGTTCTGCACGGTGACGTGCGGGCGCCAGGGGCCGGCGTCCTGGGGGGTCAACATCCCCGCAAACGCATCGCACAGCCCCTCGCGAATCGCGGTGAGCGCGGGTGCCTCGATCCGGTAGGCGACGCCGCCGCCTAGCGACATCAGGCCGGTGACCTTCGCCCGCGGCGCGCGAATACCGCGCGTGTCGGCAGCGAGGCGCTGCTTGAGCTCCTCGGCCACGCTCGGCGGCAGATGGTGGAACAGCGTCAGATGCGCCGGCAGGACATTGCGCTCGGGCGGATAATGCTCGCGGCGCAGCACGTCGAACCACGCCTGGTCCTGCCGCCCGAACAGCGCCGTGACGATCAGCGGCGCGTTCAGATTTCCACCTGGCTTCCCAGCTCGACGACGCGGTTGGTCGGCAGGCGGAAGAACTCCATCGCGCTTTCGGCGTTGCGCAGCATCCAGGCGAACAGCTTCTCGCGCCACACCATCATCCCCGGCTTGGCCGAGGGCAACAGCGTCTGCCGCGCGAGGAAGAAGCTGGTGTCCATCATCTTGAACTCGGCGCCGCACGCGCTGACTTGCTTGAGCGCGGCGGGCACGTCGGCGTCCTGCATGAAGCCGTATTTGATGACCATCCGGTGGAAGCCCTTGCCGAGATCGTCGATGTACATCCGGCGATCGTCGTCGATATAGGGCTCGTCGGCGATCTTCACGGTGAGCAGGATCACGCGCTCGTGGAGCACCTTGTTGTGCTTGAGATTGTGCAGCAGCGCATGGGGCACGCCATCGGGGGTCGAGGTCATGAACACCGCGGTGCCGGGAACACGCGTCGCGGCGATCGCCGCCGATTCGATGAAGATCTTCACCGGCATCGCGCTCTCGCGCAGCCGGGCAATCATCAGCTGGCGGCCCTTGGCCCAAGTCGTCAGCAGCGTGAACGCGACGAGTCCGACGAGCAGCGGGAACCAGCCGCCATCGGGAATCTTGGTGACGTTCGACAGGAAATAGGCGCCGTCGAACAGCAGGAACAGCGTCACCAGCCCGATCGCGATCGGCAGCGGCCAGTTCCACACCCGCCGGACCAGCACGGCAAGCATGCAGGTGGTGATGAACATCGTCCCCGTCACTGCGATGCCGTACGCCGCGGCGAGGTTCGACGATTCGCCGAACATCAGGATCAGCACGATTACCATCACCATCAGCGCCCAGTTGACCGCGGGCAGATAGATCTGCCCGTGCGCCGACGCCGACGTATGGTTGATCCGCAGCCGCGGCATCAGCCCGAGCTGGACCGCCTGCTGGCATACCGAGAACGCGCCGGTGATCACCGCCTGGCTGGCGATCACCGTGGCGAGCGTGGCGAGGATCACCAGCGGCAGCCGCCAGCTCTCGCTGGCAAGCATGAAGAACGGGTTCTCCGCGGCCGAAGGATCGCGCAGCAGCAGCGCGCCCTGCCCCAGATAATTGAGCATAAGCGCCGGGAAGATCAGCCACACCCAGGCGACCTGGATCGGCCGCCGTCCGAAATGGCCCATGTCCGCGTACAGCGCCTCGGCGCCGGTCAGCGCGAGCACCACCGAGCCGAGCGCGAGGAAGGCGAGCCGTGGGTCTGCCTCGAAGAAGCGGACCGCCCAGATCGGATTGAATGCCTGCAGCACCTCGGGCCGCTGGACGATGCTGAGCACCCCGAGCACGGCGAGCGTGACGAAATAGGTGAGCATCACGGGTCCGAAGAACTTGCCGATGATATTCGTGCCATGCGCCTGGATCACGAACAGCCCGATCAGGATCGCCACAGCGATCGGCAGCACGAAGGGCGCGAACCCCGCCTGCACCACGACGAGCCCCTCGACCGCCGAGAGCACCGAGATCGCCGGCGTGATCATGCAGTCGCCGAAGAACAAGGCCGTCGCGAGCACCCCGAGCATCACCAGCCCGCGGCTCCACCGCCCCGGCCCCGCCCCGGTCTTGCGCTGGATCAGCGCGAGCAGCGCCAGACTGCCGCCTTCGCCCTTGTTGTCGGCGCGCATCGTCAGGAAGATGTACTTGCCGGTGACGATGATCAGCAGCGACCAGAAGATCAGGCTGACCACCCCGAACACATGGACGAGATCGACCGCGAGCGGATGGTGCCCGACAAAGGTCTCCTTCATCGCATAGAGCGGCGACGTGCCGATATCGCCATAGACGACGCCGACCGCGCCGAGCGCGAGCGCCGGCAGCGGGCCCTTGGGCTGGTGCCCATGCTCGCCGTGCGCCTCGTCGGACTGCGGGAGGTGTTCAGCCTGCCCGCTTGCGTTGATGTTCACTGTCGCGGCAACCGCGCGATGGAGGAAACGGACCTGGTCATGCGACCTGTGTTCTCGCCAAGAAAAGTGGGCGGGCCGTTAGCACGTGCAGCATTGCCTAGCAACGGCGCCCAATCGACGCACATGGGTGTGGGCTGGGGAAGACGCAAGGGGGTGAGCGGTTCCCAAATAGGCTCCCCCCTGCAAGGGAGGGGCTGGGGGTGGGTGGCGAGCCAAGCGAGCCTAACGACATACTCGGCAAAAAAGAAAAGGCCGGGCATCGAGCCCGACCTTTTCTAACCCACCCCTAACCCCTGCCTTGCAGGGAGGGGCATGCCTACCCCGCCCTCGCGAACAGCGCGTCGGCTTCGCTGCGAGTCGGCACCGCGCGCAGCACGAAGCTCGAATTGATCGTCACCACCCCCGGAAGCCGCCCGAGATGCTCGCGGTGGAGCCGCTCGTAATCGTCGAGATCCTGCGCGAGGACTTTCAGCCGATAATCCTGCCCGCCCGACACCAATGCGCATTCGACCACGCCGTCGATCTCGGCCACCGCGCGCTCGAACTTGGCGAGATCCTCCTCGACCTGGGTGCCGAGCGTGATGTCGACCAGCGCCGTGATGCGGAACCCCAGCCGGCGATGCCCCAAGCGCGCACCATAGCCGGTAATGTGCCCCGAAGCCTCGAGCCCCTGGATCCGCCGTGTACACGCAGACTGCGAGAGCCCGACCTGCGCCGCGACCTGGCTCACCGCCGCGCGCGCGTCTGCGGCGAGCAGCTTGAGGATGGCGCTGTCGATTCGGTCCATGGCGCATGATTCTCCTGCGAATGACGCCAATACCGCATTTCCATGCAGTCATCTACTGCCAAGCGCCCAACTTTGCAGAGATTCGCGGACGTCTCCCAAGATACTGTCTCGGGCACACGCATTCTGGAGAGCTGCCATGCGCATCGGTGTTCCCAAGGAAATCAAGAATCACGAATATCGCGTCGGCCTGACGCCCGCCTCGGTCGCCGAGCTGGTCGCCGCCGGCCATGAGGTGCTGGTCGAAACCCAAGCCGGCATGGGGATCGATTTCGCCGACGAGGCCTATACCAAGGTCGGCGCGAAGATCGCCGCCGACGCCGCTTCGGTGTTCGCCGGCTCGGACATGATCGTGAAGGTCAAGGAGCCCCAGCCGCAGGAGATCGCGCTGCTCGAGCCGCGCCATTTGCTCTTCACCTATCTCCACCTCGCCGCCGACAAGCCCCAGGCCGAGGGCCTGATGAAGTCAGGCGCCACTTGCATTGCCTATGAGACTGTCACGTCGAACTCGGGCGCCCTCCCCCTGCTCAAGCCCATGAGCGAAGTCGCCGGCCGCATGTCGGTCCAGGTCGCGTCGCACTATCTCGAGAAGGAGCAGGGCGGCCGCGGCGAACTGCTCGGCGGCGTCCCCGGGGTCGCGCCGTGCAAGGTCGCGATCCTCGGCGGCGGCGTCTCGGGGATCAACGCCGCGCAGATGGCCACCGGCCAGCGCGCCGACGTGACGATCTACGACATCAGCAACGAACGCCTCGCCGAGCTGGACATGCATTTCGGCAGCCAGATCAAGACCGCTTATGCGAGCAAGGCGGCGATCGCCGAGGCGGTGCGGACCTCGCAGGTAGTGATCGGCGCGGTCCTCGTCCCCGGCGCCGCGGCGCCCAAGCTGGTCACCCGCGACATGCTCAAGACGATGATGCGCGGCTCGGTGCTCGTCGACATCGCGATCGACCAGGGCGGCTGCTTCGAGACCTCGCGCGCCACCACGCATGACGACCCCGTCTTCGAAGTCGACGGCGTGATTCACTACTGCGTCGCCAACATGCCCGGCGCCGTCGCGCGCACCTCGGCCTTCGCGCTCAACAACGCGACGCTGCCGTTCGTGCTCAAGCTCGCCAATCTCGGCGCGGAGGGCGCGATGAAGGCCGACAAGCACCTCGCCAACGGGCTCAACGTCTACAAGGGCAAGATCGCGTTCAAGGCCGTCGCCGACGATCTCGACTTGCCGTTCGAGGCTTGGGCCGCCTGACCGGAACACAATAAGAACATCGTGCGTTGGCCGTGGCAAGTTCTCAAGGAGCATCTGCCATGGCCGACCACGCCAACCCGAAGACTGAACCCGTCGGCAACGCCGAAAAGAACCCCGACGACTGGACCACCGGCGATGAGCCGATGACCGGCGCGCAGGCGAGCTATCTCAAGACTTTGTCTGAGGAAGCGCACGCCGAATTCGACGACGACCTGACCAAGGCCGAAGCCTCCAAGCGCATCGACGCGCTTCAGGAAGAGACCGGGCGCGGGCAGTAGGGCGAGCGAAGAAGGTTGGGCTCTGGGCCCGGCCTTCCTTCGTCGAGACCCTTCAACCGAGCATCGAAGACCCGCTCGCACCGTGATTGGCGTAGCACTCGTCCACCGCGTCATGGACCTTCGAATTGACGATCGAGCACGGCGCCCAGAACGGCTTGTCGGTCACCTGGAGCTGGAGCACCTGGCTCCCGGAATCATAGTTCCAGTTCACCGTGAAGCCGTGCGAGCTCGCCGAACCCGAATCGCTATTGATCTGCACGCCGTACGTGGCGGCAGTCGCCTTGCAGCAATTCCAGACGTCAGCCGTCACATTGCTGAAGGATTGCATCCCGCATGCACTCATCGTCCTCTCCCATGGATCAAGTGGATCGACGGACCTGACGACCTTCGTGGTTTTTGCTGAGTCCGATCGGAGATTTACGCTGCTATTCGCGGACATACAATGCGAATACCTACCCGGATCGGACCTGTTCGGGAGCGCTACTTGACCCTCGACGCCTTTTCCTGCGCCGCCTTGGCCTCAAGCAACCGATCGAGCAGGAACAGCCGTACCAGCAGCTTGTCGCGATAGCTTGCCTTGGCCGGGGTCAGCTCAACCGCCTTCGCCCAATAGGGCCGCGCCTCGGCGTACCTGCCCTCGCGGATCAGCGCCAACCCGTAGAAGAACGGCGGGCCGGGATGCTGCGGCGCCAGCTGGATCGCGCGATCGAATGCGTATTTGGCCGCGGGCGAGACCTGGTTGCCGTCATTCTCGGCAAGCTTGATCCCCAGCCACGCCCACGCACCGGCATCGCCATTGGCCTCGCGCACCGTCAGGATCATCGCGCGCGCCGCGGTGTCGGGCGCGCCCGCTCGCGTCATCGCGTCGGCGCGGGTGAACGACGCCCAAGTGTAGTTGAACCGCCCGAACATCGCATTGCGGATCTCGACGACCTCGGGATCGATCTCGCCGCCCTTCTTGGCAGCGATCACCGGATGCCCCGCCACGCCGGGATGGCCCTGCCAAGCATAACCGGCGGCGCCAAGCATCAGCGCCGTGGCCGCCAGCGTCCACAGCTTCCGGGGAAAGCCGGTCAGCCACAGCAGCAGCCCCGCGCCGACCGCCAGCAGGCCGAACATCGCCCAGCCCATCATGCGCGCCTCCGGAACACGCGCCGCGCGACCAGCATGCCGACCAGCAGCAGCGCCAGCGGCGCGATCCAGAGCGGCGCGGTGACCCAGCTCAAAGGCGGATCATAGGTGACATAGTCGCCATAGCGCTGGACCAGCCATTTCCGGATATCCCCCGCGCTTTCGCCCGCGGCGACCTTCTGGCGCACCAGCGCGCGCATGTCCCCCGCCATCTCGGCATCACTGTCGGCGATCGACTGGCCCTGGCAGACGAGGCAGCGCAGCGTATCCATCAGCGCCTTGGCCTCCGCCTCCTGCGCCGGATCGGCGAGCTGAGTGTAAGCAAGGTCCGCGGGGGGGAGCTTGGAGTCGGCGAGCGCCGGCGCACAAAATGCCAGCGCCGCTACGATCCCAACCGGATGACGAAGGAGCGAGGTCAGCCTCACTTCGCCTTCTCCAGCTCGCGCAGCAGCATCGCCACGTCGTCCTCGCGGATATCGCCGATATGCTGGTACGCGATCCGCCCCGCGCGATCGATCACGAAGGTCTCGGGCACTCCCGACGAACCCAGCGCCAGTTGCGCCGCACTCGCCTTGTCGTCGCCGATCTTCGTGTAAGGATCACCGTGCTGCGCCAGGAATTGCTGCACCGCCTCGCGCGTATCGCGAATCGCGATCGCGTCGATCTCGACTCCCGCCGCCTTGAGCTTGAGCAGTTGCGGCGCCTCGGCGATGCACGGAATGCACCAGCTCGCGAACACATTGAGCAGCCGCGGCTTGCCCTTCAATTCGGCGGTGACCACGCCGGGCTTGTCCGCCAGCAGCGCGGGCAGCGCCAGCGCGGGCAGCGGCTTGCCGACCATCGCCGATCGCACCGCGCGATCACCCGGCTTGACCAGCCCGCTCGCCACCAGCCCGAACACGACGATGAAAAGCCCCAACGGCGCCCAGAGCAGCAACCGCTTCATGCGTATGCCTCCGCCTCGGAGTCGCGCCGTTCGCGCCGCACCCGACCGACCAGCGCCAGCAGCCCGCCCAGCGCAATCAGCCCGCCGCCGAGCCAGATCAGCGTGACGAACGGCTTCCACCACAGCCGGACCTGCCAGCGCCCCTGCTCGTCGCCCTGGCCGAGCACGGTGTAGAGCTGCCCGTCGAGCAAGGTGGTGATCGCCGCCTCGTTGGTGTTGGTCGGCGGGGTGCTGAAGAAGCGGTTCTGCGGATACAGCTCGAACGCCTTGCCCTCGCCGCGGCGCACCTGGAGCTTGGCCTCGAGCGCCGACCAGTTGGGTCCGATCTGCGGGCGGATCTCGGCGAGCGTCACCCGGAACGGCCCCACCGTGGTGTTCTGCCCGACCTGGATTGCCGCGAGCCGCTCGACCTTGAACGCGCTGTCCGACGCCATGCCGGCAATGCTCACCGCGACGCCCAGATGCGCGATCACCATCCCCCAGACGTGCAATGGCGTACGCCGCAGGTTGCGCCGCGCCACCGGCGCCACGCTCGCCACCGCGAGCCCGACCGACAGCGCGATCGCCACCACCGACGCGAAATGCGCGCCCCGCGCCAGCGCGAAGAGCAAGGCGAACGAGACTCCCGCCGCCGCGGTCGGCACCAGCGCGCGCTTGGCGAGCGCGTTCCAATTGTCGCGCCGCCAGCGCAGCAGCGGCCCCGCCGCGGTCGCGACGACCAGCGCGAGTGCCACGGGCACCAGCGCCTTGTTGAAGAACGGCGCGCCGATCGACAGCTGCACCCCCGCCGCCTGCGCCGCGAGCGGATAGAGCGTGCCGATGAACACCACGCCGAGGATCACCGAGAGCAGCAAATTATTGAGCACCAGCGCGCCTTCGCGGCTGACCAGCTGGAAGGTCGATCCCTGGGTGACGGTGCCGACGCGCGCGCCGAACAGCGCGAGTGCCCCGCCGATATAGATGCCGAGCAGCGCGAGGATGAACGTCCCGCGCGTCGGATCGACCGCGAAGGCGTGGACGCTGACGAGAATACCCGATCGCACCAGGAAGGTGCCGAGCATCGACATCGCGAACGCCACGAGTGCCAGCATCAGCGTCCAGGCGCGCAGGCCGTCGCGCGTCGCCAGCACGGTCACCGAATGGAGCAGCGCCGTCGCCGCGAGCCATGGCATCAGCGACGCGTTCTCGACCGGGTCCCAGAACCACCAGCCGCCCCAGCCGAGCTCGTAATAGGCCCAGTAGGATCCCGCGGTGATCCCGATCGTCAGGAAGATCCAGGCGCCGAGCACCCAGGGCCGCATCGCCCGCGCAAAGGCCGGGCCGACGTCGCGCATCAGCAGCGCGCCCACCGCGAAGCTGAACGCCACCGACAGCCCGACATAGCCGAGATAGAGCGTCGGCGGATGGAAGGCGAGGCCAGGGTCCTGGAGCAGCGGGTTGAGCCCCTGCCCGTCCGGCACTGCCGGGTTCAATCGCGCGAACGGGTTCGAGGCGAAGGCGAGGAAGGCGTAGAAGCCGATCCCGATCGCCGCCTGCGCGCCGAGCGTCGCCGCGAGCGTCCCGGCCGCCAGCCGCCGCTCGAACATCGCGACGCCGCCGCCCGCCACCGCGAGCACGGTGACCCAAAGCAGCATCGAGCCCTCATGGTTCCCCCACGCGCCGGCGACCTTGTAGATCATCGGCTTCAAGGAATGGCTGTTGGCGGCGACGAGCTCGACCGACATATCGCTGCGCACGAACAACGCGATGAGCAGCGCGAACGAGAGCAAGGCGAGCAGCCCCTGCACCAACGCGATCCGCCGCAGCGCGGTCATCAGCGTGCCCACCCGCGGATTGGCGCCATGCTTGGCCGCGCCCCACGCAACCATCAGCTGGACGAGCGCGAACGCCGCCGCCAGCCACAGCGCGGCAAGCCCTGCCTCGGCGATCATTTGGCGCCAGTCATTTGTCGAGCGTCTCGGTCTTGTGCATCTCGCCCGCCACCTGCGGCGGCATGTAGCGCTCGTCATGCTTGGCGAGCAGGTTGTCGGCGGTGAAGCTGCCGTCGGGGTTGAACTTGCCTTCGGCAACCACGCCCGAGCCTTCCTTGAACAGATCGGGCGCGACTCCGCGGAACGCCACCGGCACGGTCGCCTTGCCGTCGGTCACCGTGAACGCGATCGAGACGCCGTCGGGCTGGCGCACGATCGAATTGGCCGCGACCATCCCGCCGAGCCGCACCGCCTTGTCGGTCGGCACCGGCTTCCCCGCCACATCGCCCGGCGCATAGAAGAACGCCGCCTGGTCCTGCAGCGCCGATAGCGCGAGCCCCGCCGCACCCGCCACCGCGCCGAGCGCGAGCAGGCCAAGGACCAGCCGTTGATGCTTGGCCTTCATCGCTCGCGCCGCAGCGAGTCCGCCGCCGCCTCCGCCCGCCGCATCGACAGCCACGCCCAGCCCGCCAGCCCGGCGGTCCCCGCGAAAGTCACGGCATAGGCCGCGGTGACGAATGCCCAGTGATTCATTGCGCCGCCATCCGCTTCATCCGCGCCTCGACCTTCTGGGTGGCGAGCATCGCGCGCATCCGCATCAGCACCACGCCGCCGAAGAACAGGCTGAATCCGCCGATCGTGAAGAACAAGGGCCACAGCATCGACGAATCGATCGATGAGCTGGTCAGCCCGATGCTCTGCCCCTGGTGAAGCGTATTCCACCATACCACCGAATAGCGCACGATAGGCAGCAGCACCGATCCGGCCACCCCGAACAGCGCCGGCACGCGCCCGTCGCCGCCACGATCGGCATCCGCCCGCGCGAGCGCGATGTACGCGATGTAGACGAAGAACAGCAGCAGCATGCTCGTCAGCCGCCCGTCCCATTCCCACCAGGTGCCCCAGGTCGGCCGCCCCCAGATCGAACCGGTGATCAGGCAGAGCGCGGCAAACACCGCCCCCACCGGCGCCGTCGCGCGCGCCGCCAAGTGTGCCAGCGGATGCCGCCAGATCAGATAGCCGAGACTCGCGAACGCAACCCCGCTCCACCCCGCCATCCCCAGCCACGCGGCGGGGACATGAATGTAGAGGATGCGCACGCTCTCCTTCTGGAGATAATCCGCCGGGGTCTGGGTCAATCCGCCCCAGGCGCCGAACAGCGCCAGCGCCACGCCCGCCCAGAACAGGACCGGAGTCAGCGGGCGCGCGAGCTTTAGGAAGCGCGTGGGGTTGGCGAGGGCATGGATCACGGTGCTGGGCAGCCAATAGCCGGGTTCGCGCGGGGAATCTACGCCGGGCTGCTTTGGGTATACGATGGGTTGCGCGCTTTGCGCTTGCGCAAAGTAACCGCTGTCATGATGGTTTCGTCACCGGAACGTAAGGACGATGCGCGCCCTTCCTCCGGGCTGCACCTGCCAAAGGATCCTGCCATGCCCTTCATCACCACGAGCGACGGCACCGAGATTTTCTACAAGGATTGGGGCGCCAAGGACGCCCAGGCGATCGTGTTCCACCACGGCTGGCCGCTTACGGCCGACGATTGGGACGCGCAGATGTTCTTCTTCCTCGAGCGCGGCTACCGCGTCATCGCGCACGATCGTCGCGGGCACGGCCGCTCGACCCAGACCGATACCGGCAACGAGATGGACACCTATGCCGCCGACGTGATCGCGCTCGCCGCGGCGCTCGACCTCAAGGGCGCGGTCCATGTCGGCCATTCGACCGGCGGCGGCGAAGTCGCGCATTACGTCGCGCGCGCCGAAGCGGGCCGCGTGTCCAAGGCCGTGCTGATCGGCGCGGTGCCGCCGGTGATGCTCAAGTCCGAATCGAACCCCGGCGGGCTGCCGATCGAGGTGTTCGACGGCATCCGCGCCGGCGTCGCCAACAACCGCGCGCAATTCTACATCGATCTGCCGACCGGCCCGTTCTACGGCTACAATCGCGAAGGCGCCGACGTGAAGCAGGGCAATATCGACAATTGGTGGCGCCAGGGGATGATGGGCGGGATCAAGGCGCACTACGATTGCGTCAAAGCCTTTTCCGAGACCGACTTTACCGAGGATCTCAAGGCGATCGACGTCCCCGTCCTGCTGCTCCACGGCGAGGACGACCAGATCGTTCCTATCGCCGACGCCGCGCTGATCGGGATCAAGCTGCTCAAGCACGGCTCGATCAAGACCTATCCCGGCCTCCCCCACGGCATGGCCACTACCCATGCCGATGTGATCAACGCCGATTTGCTGGCGTTCATCGAGGGGTGAGCAACTGAGAAAATCCTCCCTCGCGAAGCGGGGGAGGATTGGCAGGCCAAGACCCACTCGCACGCGGCGACCGGCACTCGCCGCCATCCCGCCTTCGCAGGGATGGCGGCGCCGTTCCCTCAGCTCAGCGGGCGCAATATCCGGGCGAGCACATAGGCGAAGGCGATCTGCCACGGAGTGTAGATCTTGAGCGGTTGCGCCAGGTCGCTGGCGAACGATTCGCTGCTCGCGCCGGTGGTGAGATAGAGGTACAAACAGAAGCTGCCCACCGCGCCGAGCAGCACCGTGCCGAACGCCTCGAAGGTCAGGCTCGAGCCCTTCCGCACCAGCCCGAAGATCGCGCACAGCAACAGGCACCCGCCGCCGCCCACTGCACCGCCGACGAACCCGCGCAGGAAGCCGACGCCGTCGCCGCTCATCCCGTTGACGGTCATCAGCGCGACATAGTGCATCAGCGTGAACCCGCCGAGGAACACCAGTGCCTTCACGCCGCCGCGATGCCGGCGCTCGTGCCAGACGAAGGGCAGGCCGAACAACGGCGTGATCCACACCGCGCCGCCTTCGATTTGCAGGTAGAGCACCATCGCCAGCCCAACCACGTACAAGACGTGGCCAAGTACCAGCCATTTGAAGGTTTCCAACGCGGCAGGGTTGAGCGCCAGGTCGAACGGCGAATGATAGTCACGCTCGTCGTCGTCGAGGATGGCTATATCGGACATACGTCACCTCTCCATCAACTCTTTACTGACGGGGATTGTGCGCCTTGGGTCCGAGTCGGCCCAAACGAAAACGGCCGGAAAACAATGTTTCCGGCCGCTTGTGCAGTGTTTTGGCAACAGGAAGGTCAGGCGGCGCTGCCGGCCTTTTCCTTCTTGGCGTAGATGCGGACCGGGTCCTTGCGGCCCTCGACCACATCCTTGTCGATCATCACTTCGTCGACGCCGTCCATGCTGGGCAGGTCGAACATCGTGTCGAGCAGGATCGCCTCGAGGATCGAGCGAAGCCCGCGCGCGCCGGTCTTGCGCTCGATCGCCTTCTTCGAGATCGCGGTAAGCGCGTCCTCGTTGAAGCCAAGCTTGACCGTCTCCATGTCGAACAGCTTCTGATACTGCTTGACCAGGGCGTTCTTCGGCTCGGTCAGGATCTTGATCAGCGCATCGACGTCGAGATCCTCGAGCGTCGCGATCACCGGCAGGCGACCGACGAATTCGGGGATCAGGCCGAACTTGAGCAGATCCTCGGGCTCGGTCTGGCGCAGCACTTCACCGGTGCGGCGCTCCTCGGGAGCCGCCACATAGGCGCCGAAACCGATCGACTTGCCCTGGAGGCGATCGCCGATGATCTTCTCGAGCCCCGAGAACGCGCCGCCGCAGATGAACAGGATGTTGGTCGTGTCGACCTGGAGGAACTCCTGCTGCGGATGCTTGCGGCCGCCCTGCGGGGGCACCGACGCGGTGGTGCCTTCCATCAGCTTGAGCAGCGCCTGCTGGACGCCCTCGCCCGAGACGTCGCGGGTGATCGAGGGATTCTCGGCCTTGCGGCTGATCTTGTCGATCTCGTCGATATAGACGATCCCGCGCTGCGCCCGCTCGACGTTGTAGTCGGAGGCCTGGAGCAGCTTGAGGATGATGTTCTCGACATCCTCGCCGACATAGCCGGCTTCGGTGAGCGTCGTCGCATCGGCCATCGTGAACGGCACGTCGAGGATGCGCGCCAGCGTCTGCGCCAGCAGGGTCTTGCCGCAGCCGGTGGGGCCGACGAGCAGGATGTTCGACTTGGCGAGCTCGACATCGGCACCCTTGGCGCCATGGTTGAGCCGCTTGTAATGGTTGTGCACCGCGACCGAGAGCACGCGCTTGGCCTGCTTCTGGCCGATCACGTAATCGTCGAGCACGTCGCAGATTTCCTGCGGCGTGGGGACGCCGCCGTCCTTCTTGCTGACGAGCGCCGACTTGGTCTCTTCGCGGATGATGTCGTTGCAGAGCTCGACGCACTCGTCGCAGATGAACACGGTCGGCCCGGCGATGAGCTTCCGCACCTCGTGCTGCGACTTGCCGCAGAACGAGCAGTAAAGCGTGCTCTTGGAGTCGCCGCCGCTGAGCTTGGTCATAAAAGTCGCTTACCTCTTGTCCCGTCTGCGAGGCAATGCCCCCGCACGGGCTCGTTACAAACTACTAGGCGCCAAACGCCACGAACCGCAGGATTCTCCCGACACGCGCCAATATGTCTATCACGGCGAATGGAAACAAGCCGTTGAAATCCGCTATCGGCTGCGCAACGAAATCGGCGCCGGCCATAGGCTTGGCGGAAGTTCGCGGCCAACCCTTTCGAACGCTACCCGTACGGCGGGTTGCGCCGCCCGAGCGCCAGCACAAGCGCCTCATACTCCTTGCGCAGCTTGCCCTGAACGCCCATCGCCAGCGCCGACGTGACCAACTCGCGATGTTCGAGCGTCAGCCATTCGCCATGAGCCTCGGCGATCCGCGTCAGCGGCTGAAGGACGAAACCAGGACGACCAAAGGCCAATCCCGCGCGAACCTCCGCCAACTGAACGTCCGGAATATGCGGCGCGGCGAGCCTCGCCTCGCTGAACCCCCGTGCCGCCGCGTCCAACTCGCCCAGCCCGACCAGCGTGACCGCGCGCATGGCCAGCGCGATGCCACGTTCCGAGGTCCCGAGCGGACGCTTGAGCAGCGCTTCGAACCCGGCGCGCGCCTCCGGCAACTTCCCGGCCGAGAGATCGCCCGTCGCACGGTTCAGCGCATCGCGGAAAGACGCTGCGGCAACAGGTGGCGGCGCCTCCTGCGCTGAACCCGAACTGCCTACGGTCACCGTAAAAGCAAACGCCGCTGCGCCGGCGAGCCGGCACAGCGTCGAAAGCTTGTTCACCATCAGCTTCAAGCAGTTGCCGCGTCGTCGCTCGGCTGCGGCCGCTTTTCGTACACTTCGTCCACGACGCCGAACGCCTTGGCCTCATCGGCCTCGAAGAAGCTGTCGCGATCCATCACCTGCTCGATCCGCTCGATCGGCTGGCCAGTATATTTGGCATACAGCGCATTCATCCGCGCGCGAATACGGAGAATCTCCTTAGCCTGGATCTCGATGTCCGACGCCATTCCCTGCGCGCCGCCCGAGGGCTGGTGGAGCATGATGCGGGCATTGGTCAGCGCGACGCGCAGGCCCGGCTCGCCCGACGCGAGCAGGAAGCTGCCCATCGACGCGGCCTGGCCGATGCACACCGTGCCGACGCGCGGACGGATATATTGCATCGTGTCATGGATCGCCATGCCGGCGGTCACCACGCCACCGGGCGAATTGATGTACATCCAGATGTCCTTCTTCGGGTTCTCGGACTCGAGGAAGAGCAGCTGCGCGGTGATCAGCGAGGCCATATGGTCTTCGACGCCGCCGGTGACGAACACGATCCGCTCGCGAAGCAGGCGCGAATAGATGTCGAAGCTGCGCTCGCCGCGGCTCGACTGTTCGATGACGATCGGAACGAGACCGCCGGTAACGGGATCAATGGTCATCTGACCGGAAAGCGGATGCATGCGGGGTTTTTCTCTTTGGATGGTTGCCCAGGCGCCCAACATCGGCGCTTGGGCAGCGCGGCGCAAGGGGGGATCGCGGTAAACCGGCCGTGGTGGGTCTGGTTGACCAGCTTGACTCGAAGTTGACGAAGTTGACTCGGAACGCGGTTTTTCGGGCGTAATTGACACACCCTCTCCTCCCGCGTCCCCGCACCACGTGCCACCCACGCGCCGCCCGTTGCGCTTCAGTCTGGGCACGCGCCCGGCGGACGCCGCTTGCCGGGAACGGCAGCACGCCAAATCCTACATTGCAAGGCGCTCAACCCGCACCCACATCGTTTCGCATGAGCAAAGTTCTCGTCACCGGCGGCTCAGGCTTTGTCGGCAGCCATGTCATCCTCCAGTTGCTGGCGGCGGGGCACGACGTTCGTACCACGGTGCGCAACCTGGCGCGCGAGCCCGAGGTGCGCGCGACACTCGCCGCGGCGGGCGCGGACGCTGAAGGGCTCAGCTTCTTCGCCGCCGATCTCGAAAAGGACGAAGGCTGGGCCGAAGCAGTGGCGGACTGCGACTATGTCCATCACGTTGCTTCCCCCTTCCCGCCTGCGCAACCAAAGGACGAGCAGGAACTCATCCGCCCGGCGCGCGAAGGCACGCTGCGGGTACTGCGCGCCGCGCGCGACGCCGGGGTGAAGCGGGTGGTGGTGACCTCGTCCTTCGCGGCGATCGGCTATGGCCATGGCCAGCGCGACACGCTTTATACCGAAGCAGACTGGACGAATCCCGATGGCCCCTCGGTGCAGCCCTATATGCAATCGAAGACGCTGGCGGAGCGCGCCGCGTGGGATTTCGTCGCGCGCGAAGGCAACGGCATGGAGCTGGCGGTGGTCAACCCGGTCGGCATCTTCGGGCCGGCGCTGAACGGCGACCTCTCGACGTCGGTGTTCCTCGTCCGCTCGATGCTGGAGGGGAAGATGCCCGGCACGCCGCGGCTTTATCTCGGCGTGGTCGACGTCCGCGACGTCGCCGATCTCCATTTGCGCGCGATGACCGATCCGGCGGCGGCGGGCGAACGCTTCCTTGCGGTGGCGGGCGAGGCGGTGTCGTTCCATCAGATGGCAACGGTGCTGCGCGAACGGCTGGGTCCGGCGGCGGCCAAGGTGCCGAGGCGTGAGCTTCCCGACTGGCTGATCCGGCTGCTTGCGCTGTTCAACCCCCTGGCGCGCGAGGCGGTGCCGCGGCTGGGGATCAAGGCGAGCGCGAGCAACGCCAAGGCGCGGCGCGTGCTGGGCTGGACGCCGCGCTCGAACGAGGAGGCGATCGTGGCGAGCGCCGAGAGCCTGATTGCGCTAGGGTTGGTTTGAGAGCGCCGCTTCCCTCTCCCCTGGGGAGGAAAAGGCTAAGGCATCAGCCGCTTGCGCCCCTGCGACAGGTGCCAGCGCATCGCCAGCGCCGCGCCGTCGGCGTCCTGCGCGCGGATCGCCTCGACCACCATCTCGTGCTCGGTGATCATCGCGCCGATGGCCTCCTCCGAGCGCGCCCGCGAAATATCCACGCCGGCGCGCAAGATGCGGTAGATGCCCTCCTCAAGGTGATCGAACGCCGCGACGAAGGCGGGATTCGCGGTCGCCTCGAAGATCGAGCGGTGGAGCACCCAATCCTCCTCATGCGCGGGGCCGTTCGACTCGAGCGCGCCGCGCAGCGCATCCATCGCCTGCTGGATCGTCTCCATCTGCTCGGGCGAGCGCCGCATCGCCGCGAGCCGGCACGCCTCGGCCTCGAGCACGAAGCGCACTTCATAGGTGCCGAGCGTCGCCGAGAGTTCGGCCATCGGCATATGCGCGCCGAGCCGCTCCGACGGGCGCCGCATGATGTACGACCCCGCGCCGCGCCGCGCCTCGGTGATCCCGTCGGCGGCGAGGCGAACCAGCGCCTCGCGCACCACCGTCCGCGACATGCCGAACATCTCGGCGAGCCGCGGCTCGGACGGCAGCCGGTCGCCGATACCCAGGTCGCCGCCGTTGATGATCGCGACGATCTCCGTATAGGCGCGGTCCGCGAGCCGCCCTTCGCCCGCCGGCGCACTCCCCTGTGCCAATCGCGCTCCCCTTCCCCTGCACTACAGCGTTTATCGTATAATTTGTCAGACAGGTTATGCCGATTTCGACCCGATTTGTCCATTGACGCGGCGATTTGGCGCGGCATACTTCAAACCTGTCCAACCGATTCAGGACTCGGCCATAGAAGCCGGCGCGGTCGGACCGAACCAGCTGGGAGGGGCTTATGCACACGATGACCGGCGCTGCCGTCGCTTTGCCGCCAATGAACGCCTTTGCCGAAGTCTATGTGAACCGGCCCTCCGCGCGCGGCGGCCCGGTGACCGCATTGTTCGGCCCGTTCGGGGACTGCGCCTTCGTGCTGGTCCGCCAGGGCGGCTATGGCGACGCCGAGTGCTGGATCGAGAGCGCGACCGGCCGCGTCTCCTATGCCGACCTGCTCGAGGCCGACCGCGCCGGGCTGATCCGGCGCGCTACCTGACCGGCTGGAGCGCCGCCGCGAGTGCCGCGGTGGCGTCGCCGGTGATAAGGTGGATCGGCCGGCCGGGCTGATCCGGGATCACCGTGGCGAGGATACCGGCGCGCGTCAGGCCTGCCGCATCGATCTTCGACACATCTCCAAGATCGACCAGCAGCCGCGTGCCGCGTGCCTGCACCGCGCGGACATTCCCCTCGCCCAGCGCACGCGCGATCGCTGCGGGATCGAATGAGGGCGCCGGGCCTTCGGCGATCGCCGCGCGGACCTCGCCGGCGATCTGGTCGGCCACCGGACCGAACACCACCTGCAGACCGCCATTGTCGAGCTTGAGCACGCCGCGTGCGCCCAGCGCCTTGAGGCCCGCCTCATTCACTGCCGCCTGGTCGGCCACCACCAGCCGCAGCCGCGTGGTGCAGGCATCGACGCTGCGGACATTCGCACTGCCGCCGAGCGCGGCAAGGATCGCCGGGCCGCGCTCGCCCGCCGGGGCCTGCATTGCTGCACCAGGCACCTCGTCCTCGCGACCGGGGGTCTTGAGGTTCCAGCGGCGAATGCTCCAACTGAACGCGGCGTAGTAGATCCAGAAATAGGCCGCACCGACCGGCAGCAGCAGCAGCGGCCTGGTCGCCAGCCCGAAATTGAGCACATAGTCGATCAGCCCGGCCGAGAAGCCGAAGCCGAGCTTCACTCCCAACGCGTCCATCACCACCATCGCGATCCCGGTGAGCACGGCGTGGATCGCGTAGAGCACGGGGGCGAGGAAGATGAAGGTGAACTCGATCGGCTCGGTGACGCCGGTGAGGAACGACGTGAGCGCAAGGCTGAGCAGCAGCCCGCCCACGGCTTTCCGGCGTGCCGGCAGCGCGTTGCGGTACATCGCCAGGCACGCCGCGGGCAGACCGAACATCATCACCGGGAAGAAGCCGGACATGAATGCCCCCGCGCTCGGATCGCCGGCGAAGAAGCGCTTGATGTCGCCGGTCGCGCCGTTGAACTCGCCGAGCAGGAACCAGGGGATGTTGTTGAGGATATGGTGGAGCCCGGTGATCAGCAGCAGCCGGTTGAGCAGCCCGTAGAGGAACAGGCCCACCGGTCCCGCCCCCAGCACCCAGCGACTGAGCGTGTCCACCCCCGCCTCGAACCAGGGGAATCCGAACCCGAAGATCACCGCCCCGGCAAGCCCGGCAAGCCCGGCCACGATCGGCACGAAGCGGCGTCCGGCGAAGAAGGCGAGGTAATCGGGGAGCTTGATGTTCGAGAAGCGATTGTAGAGCACGCCGGCGACGATCCCGGCGGTGATCCCCGCGGCGACGCTAAGCTTGGAGATCTCCTTGGCGCGCCACGCCGCCTGCTCGATCGCCGGCGCCGCGGCGATGTCGGGCGGGAGCTTGAGCAGCACCTTGGCCCCCTCGACCGCGACCAGATAGGCGACCACGCCGGCGAGCGATGCCGCGCCATGGTTCTCGCGCGCGAGCCCGACCGCGACGCCCGCGGCGAACAGGAGACCCAGGTTCGAGAAGATCGCCTCCCCAGCCGCGGCGACGAAGGGGATGCCGAGCATGTCGGCCTGGCCGAGCCGCAGCAGCAATGCAGCGATCGGGAGCACCGCGATCGGCAGCATCAGCGCACGGCCGAGCGGCTGCGCCTTGGCCAACAAGGTTGCGGGTCGGAAGCTCATGCCAATGCCTCGCGGGCCAGGGTGCGGACTTCGGCGGCGGATGCGGCATCGCACGCCTTCTCCGCCAGTGCTGCGCAGGTTTGCATGTCGAGCGTGCGGACCACCGCCTTGAGGCCGGGGATCGCCGCCGGGGTCGCAGAAAGCTCGGTGATGCCCAGCCCGATCAGGATCGGCGCGGCCAGCGGGTCGGAGGCGAGCCCCCCGCACATGCCGGCCCAGCGTCCGGCGTCCTTAGCACCCTTGCCGACCTCGCGGACCAGCCGCAGCACGGCGGGATGCATCGCGTCGATCCGCTGGGACACCGCCGCATTCCCGCGATCGGCAGCGAGCGTATATTGGGTGAGGTCGTTGGTGCCGATCGAGAGGAAGTCCGCCTCACGCGCGATCTGCCCGGCGAGCATCGCCGCGGCCGGGGTCTCGATCATCACCCCGAGTTGCACCCGATCGGCGATGTCGAGTTCGCCGCGAACCTCGTCGAGCAGCGCGCGAACCGGGCGATAATCACCCAAGTCGGCCACCATCGGCAGCATGATCCGGCACTGGCCGGCAGGCACCCCGCGTAGAATCGCGCCCAACTGGAGCCGCATCAGATCGGGCCGGGCGAGGCTCAGCCGCACACCGCGCAAGCCCAGTGCCGGATTGTCCTCGCCCGCCATCGGCAGATAGGGCACCGGTTTGTCGCCGCCGATATCGAGCGTGCGCACGATCAGCGGGCGGTCGCCCAGGGTCGCGGCGATCCGCGAATAGGTCTCGCGCTGCTCCTCCTCGTCGGGCGCGGTGTCGCGGTCGAGGAACAGGAATTCGGTGCGCAGCAGCCCGCATCCCTCGGCGCCGGCGGCGATCGCCGCGGCGGCATCGGCGACCGAGCCGAGATTGGCGAAGATCTCGATCCGCGTACCGTCGGCCATGCGGCACGGCTCGTGCGCGGCCGCGGCTTCGCGGGCACGACGCTCGCGCGTGACAGACAGGCGCTCGCTCGCTTCGGCCAGCGCTTCGGGGCTGGGCTCGACAGCCAAAATCGCGGCATCGGCGTCGAGGATCAGCGGCGTGCCGTCGCCGATCGCCAGCACCCCATCGCCGGCCGCGACGAGCATCGGAATGCCTGCTGACGCCGCGAGAATCGCGACATGCGACGTCGGCCCGCCCGCGGCGGTGCAGATGCCGGCAAGGTTGGCGGTATCGAGCGACAGGAACTGCGAAGGCAGCAGGTCTTCGGCGATCAATATGGTGTGCGGGCGCAGCGCCGGAATGTCCGGACCCGAAGTGCCGAGCAGCGCCGCGATCACCTGGCGTTCAAGGTCCTTGAGGTCGGCAATGCGCTCGATCAGCAGCGCGTCACCGGTGGCGCGGATCGCCTCCGCAGCTCGCACCGTGGCGCTGCGCCACGCGAAGGCGGCGCTGTGCCCGGCTGCGATACCCTCACCTGCGACGCGACGCAGTTCGGGGTCGTCGAGCAATGCCCGATGCGCCTCGGCGATCTCGGCAGCTGGGCCGCGCGTGCCGGCAAGTCCGCCGGCGACTACGGAAAGCGCGGTGTCGAGCGCCACGCGCTCATCGGCGATGCCCCCACCTTGGTCTGGAACCGCCTGATCCGCGGCGCGCAGTTGCAGCGCCTGACCGATCGCCAACCCCGGCGACGCCGTGACCGGGCCGTGCGTCCGGACTACGGGCAGCGCCGGCGCGCTCGCCGCTTCGCCGAGCCCCGACAGGATCAGTTCGGCCACGGCGTCGACCGCGGCGCGCGCATCGGGGCCGACACCCACGATCCGCACCGTGCTTCCGGTGCCCACGCCAAGCCCGAGCAACGCGACGCTGCTGCGCGCATTGGCGCTGTCCTCGGCAGTGGCGAGGGTCACTTCGGCGACGAAGGGCCGTAGCGTCGCTGCGATCCGCGCCGCAGGTCGCGCGTGGATGCCGTGTACCGCCGAAACGGCAACGGTGCGCTCCGCACGCTCTTCGGTGCCCCCGCGGAGGCCGGGGCCCAGTTCCGAGGTACTCTCGACCGCCGCTCCACTCTCTCGAACTTGGTGCGGCTGGGCCCCGGCCTTCGCCGGGGTACGATGAACGACCGCCACTGGAGCACCTGCATCCACGAGCCGACCGGGTTGCTCTATACGAAGCACATAGCCGTCATTGGCGACGACCACCGGCGTGATCAGCGCCTTGGCCGAAACCGCGACGGCATCGAGATCGAACGCGATCAGCACATCGCCCGCAGCAACGCGCTGCCCTGCGAACACCTTGGCGTCGAAGCCCTCGCCGCCGAGCGCGACGGTGTCGAGGCCGATATGCAGCAGCAACTCCGCCCCATTGTCGAGCCGCAGCGTCACGGCGTGGGCGCTCTCGGGGACCGACAGGACTTCACCCGCCGCCGGGGCGCGCAGCACGCCCTCGGTCGGATCGATCGCGAAGCCCTCGCCCATCATTCGCTCGGCAAACACCGCGTCGGGCACGGCATCGAGCGGCGCGAGCCAGCCGGCAAAGGGGGCAGTCAGCGTGATCGTATCGGCGATCATCCCGCTCACGGCACCAACTCGACCGCGTCGATCGCCCACAGCGGCTCGACGCCCTTGGCGGTATAGGTGATGCAGAGCGTCGCAGTGCCGGCGCGCGGCGCGAGGCTGCCGACCAGCCGGGTCAGCCCCGGATTGCCCGCCGCGGGCGCCAGCGGCAGCGTCGCCAGGCGCGGCCCCTGGCACTTGTCCGCATAGACGACGAACTCGCCCTCGGGGCTTTCGGGGGGCATGAACTTGATCCCGTCGCGATCCTTGCCGACCTGGAAATTGAACGGGATCTGCCCGACGGTGACCGCGATCTGCTTCGCGTCGCCCACAGGCGCCTTCTCCCACAGCCAGCACGGATTGAAGATGTCGCTGACGAACACCGCGCGCTCGCCGCTCGCGGGATAATCGTCCTCGAGCGCGAGGACGACCTTGTTGGTGCACGTCTTGAGCGCCTCGTCGCTGCGCCGGTACAGGCTCTGCCGCGTGACCGACTGCGCGATCCCGCCGGGCACCGGGCGGCCGGCGAGGATCGGCTCGGCCTTGAGCTCGAACGGCAGCTTCGCCACGAAGGGCCTTGAATAGACGGGCGACTTTGCCGTCACGCTGCTGCCGTCGGTCGTGTAGCGCATCTTGAGCCCCACCTGGTTGGCGAGCGACACGGTGACCCGGTTGCTGGAGGGCGCGAAGTCGAAGCTCGGCTTGACGTCGAATGCGGCGGTGGATGCTTCCAGCCCCAGATCGCGCATCCTTGCCATCTGGGGCACCACGCGTTCGACGAACCCGCCAAAGTCACGTTTGCCCTTGGCCGACCAGCCGATCTCGGCGACCGCGGCGGCACGCGGGAAGAACTGCAGCGACGCGCGCTCCTCGGTGCGGGTGTGCTCGGTCCACAGATTGGCCTGGAGGCCGAGGACGTGGTGCCGCTGCGCCTCGGGGATCTCAGCGGGGATCGGCTCGAAGGCGTAGACGGTCTTGAGGTCGATCACCTCGAGCCGGCCCGGCGGTTCGTTGTCGCCCATGCCCTGGCGATGGTTGACGTACAGCGTCGGCGCCGGGCTGAGCACCGCGTCGTGCCCGGACTTGGCTGCGGTGATCGCGCCCTCGATCCCGCGCCACGACGTGATCGTCGCATCCGCGGGAACTTCGCCACCTTCGAGGATCTCGTCCCAGCCGATCAGTTTGCGGCCGCGCTTGGTCAGATGCTCGCCGATCCGGTGCATGAACAGCGCCTGGAGCGCGGTCTCGTCGGGGATGCCGATCGCCTTCATCCGCTCCTGGATGCGCGGCGAGCCCTTCCACTGGTCCTTTACCGCCTCGTCGCCGCCGACATGAATGTATTTGGAGGGGAAGAGATCGATCACTTCGTCGAGCACGTTCTCGAGGAATTCGAAGGTCGAATCTTCGACATTGTAGAGCCAGGGGAAGACGCCCCAGTCGCTCTCGGTGCCCGGCGGGATCGCCACGCCGGTGCCGAGCTCGGGATAGGCACGGATCGCCGCCAGGGCATGCCCGGGCATCTCGATCTCGGGGACGATCCTGATGCCCCGCGCAGCGGCATAAGCGACGATCGCCCGGATCTCGTCCTGCGTGTAGAAGCCGCCGACCTGGGGAAGCTGCGGGGCGCCCGCCGCCGTGGCGGGATGCCGCCAGCCCGAAACCTCGGTAAGCTTCGGATAGCGCTTGATCTCGATCCGCCAGCCCTGATCGTCGACCAGATGCCAGTGGAAGGTGTTGAGCTTGTTGACCGCCATCCAGTCGATCAGCTTCCGCACATAGGCCGGCGACTGGAAGTGGCGCGCGCTGTCGAGCATCAGCCCGCGCCAGCCGAAGCGCGGCGCATCGACCACGCCGAACGCCGGCACGCGCACCGCGCCCTTGCCCGGCACCTGCGTCATCGCCTGCCATAGCGTGACCGCACCATAGAGCAGCCCGGCATCGTCGCCCGCAGTGATCGTCGCGCCACGCGGCGTCACGTCGAGGCGATAGCTTTCCGGCTTGCCGGTCGCGGCGCGGACGAAGCGGATCGCCGGCGCCGCGGCGCGCGGGGCAATGGCGAGCTTGAGCCCGCGCGTCTCGGCGACCAGCGCGGCGAAGCGCTCCGCCGCGTTGCGCGCGCCGGCGTCGCCTTCGGGGACCAGCAGCCCAGTCTTGCCGCCGATCGCCAGCGCCCCCTGCCCTGCGCGCACCTCGGCAGGCACGGGCAGCAATGCGGGCACCTGCGCCAGCGCCGAAGTGGAGGCGAGCACGGCGCCGAGCGCCGCCAGCGATCGAGCAAAGGAAATCACACGCGGCTCCCGACGATACCCGACGAGCTTAGGCGGTTTCGCGCCCGGCTCAATCGGCTGTAGCCCTTTCGGGGCAGGCAAAGAAAAGGGCGGCGGAGAGACGATGGCTCGAATCCCCGCCGCCGATGTTCGCGTCGCGTCAGAACTTCAGGCGGACGCCCGCATAGAAGATTCGGCCGTTGTCATAGAGCGCGCGGAAACGCGTCTCGGTGCCCGAATATTGATAGATCTTGTTGTTGGTCAGGTTCACCGCATCGGCGGTCAGCGACAGGAAGTCGGTGAGCTTGACGTTGAGCGAGGCATCGAGCGACTCGGTGCTGCCCTGGTTGAGCGGCGAGGCGCGATCGATATTGATGAAGAATTCCGAGCGATAATTGTACGACGCCCGCAGCGACAGCCAGTCATTCTCGAAATAGCCGGTCAGGTTGAGCGCGTGCTTGGAATTGCCCGGGATCGGATCGCCACTATCCGACTTGGCGTCGGAGTAGGTGTAGTTGACCATCGCCCCGAATGGCCCGAACAGCCGCCGCGACGCCTGGAGCTCGACACCGAAATTGCGGCCGCCCGCACCATTCGAGCGGCGGTTGATGTCGAACAGGCAGCTGTAGAGCTGCTGACCGGCATTGACCACGCTGCAGCGCGACAGGTTCGGGGTCGTGGTCTGGACGGGGAAGGTCTCCTGCGTCGTCCGGTTGACGATATAGCTGGCGATATTCTTGTAATAGAGCGCGCCGGCAAAGATCGTCTCGCGATCGGGATACCATTCGAGGCTGAGGTTGTAGTCGTCCGACTCGTAGCGGTTGACGCTCGGGTCGCCGCCGTCGCCGGTCAGCGTGCCCGGGTTGAGGCTGACGCGGGGGACGATGTCGGTATAGTCGGGACGCGCAATCGAGCGTCCGGCACCGAAGCGCAGGATCATCTGCGGGCTGAGATCGAACCACACGTTCACCGCAGGCAGAAAATCGGTGTAGTTGCGACGGACCTCAATCGGCGCGAAGGTGCCGAACGGGTTATCGACGGCGCCCGGCGTCCCGGCCGGAACGCCCAACTGATTGCCACGCGAGGTCTGCTCGGTGCGGATCACGCGCAACCCGATATTGGCGTGCAGACCCTGGACCTGCGGCTCGCCGACCTTGACCATGACATAACCGCCATAGGTCTTCTCGTTAATGGAATAGTTCTCCGGCGGATTGAGCACGCGCGCGCGATTGGCCGCGGGCTGCGAGCCGAGGATCTGCGCCAACTTGCCCGTATCGACGTTGAAATAGTTGGTCAGCGTACCCGGCAGCGCGATGTTGTCGAGGAAATCGTCGGGCAGCGATCCGCCCGCAAAGTCGGACGACAGACAGGCGCGCCCGCCGCAACCAGTGCCCGCAAGCGGCACGAAGAAGCTGCCATAGGTGGTGGCGTAGAAATAGGCGTTTCGATCGTGATCGGTATATTTGCCGCCGATCTTGATCGACGAGATAGGGCCGCCGACGGGCTGCTCGAAATCGGCGTAGACATATTTCTCCTTGTCGGAATTGCCGACCTGGTGAAGCGAAGCGAAGTCGAAGACCAGGTTGTTCGGCACGGTCGGGTCTACGCCGGTGAAGCTCACCTGCGGCACGCGCCCGGTGATGTCGAAGGTGAACGCGCCGGGGGCACCGCCCTCGTAGAAGGGCTGGTCCTGGGTCTTGCCGCGCGCGCGCGTGTACCCAGCCTTCAAGTGCAGCTTGCCGTCGCCGCCCGTGCGCCAGGTCAGGTCCAAGTCGCCCGAATAGGTTTCGGCGAAGGCGTCGCGATAAATCGCATCGTAAACCACCGCGCGGCCGCCCGGCGTGGAGGTGACGGTGCCCTTGACCACCGTGGCGTCGGTCACGGTGGCATTGGTCAGCGTGCCGCCACCGCCCAGTGCATTGGCCGTCCAGGCGAGATAGTTCTGGTTGAAGTTCGACGCATTGAAGCGCGAATAGAGCCCGGTCGCGATGATCTCGAGATCGTCGCTCGGCTTGAACTGGAGCTCGATATTGCCGCCATAGCGCTCGCGCTCCTGCTGGAACAGCGCCGAGCCGATCAGCGAGGGCACCTGCGCGGTCTGGCCGCCGACGGTGACGGGCTGATAGCCGAGCACTTCGACGCCGTCACGACGGATGCGCCGCTTCTGATAGACACCCCCCAGCAAGACGCCGAAGGTCTCGGCCTCGTTCTTCCAGCTTACCAGCCCGGACGCCTGCGGATCGAACTTGTCCGATCGTTCCGAATAGACCGCCTGCACCGAGGCGTTGAGCGACCAGTTCGGCAAGTCGAGCGGATGGCGGGTATGGACGTTGATCGTCCCGCCGATGCCACCCTCTTCGACGTCCGCCTGGGGCGACTTGTAGACATCGAGCTGCCCGACGATCTCGGCCGGCAGCGTCAGATAGTTGAACGACCGAGTCGCGGCGAGCTGATCGAGGATGAACCAGTCGGCGGTGGCGATGCCGTGGCCGTTGACCAGCGTCTTGGTCAAATTGGGTGCCGTGCCGCGCAGCGAAACGCGCTCGCCCTCGCCGAACTCGCGGTTGATGACGATGCCGGGCACGCGCTGGAGCGCTTCGGCGACGTTCTTGTCGGGGAACTTGCCGATATCCTCGGCCGAGATGATGTCCGCGATCACCTCCGATTGCCGCTTGGCGTCGATCGATGCCTGGAGCGACGCGCGATAGCCGGTGACGACGATGTCCTCGCCGGCCTGCGCTTCCACCGCTGTGGTTTCATCTGCCGTCTGCGCGTGGGCGGCACCCGAAAGCAGCGCTACGGCGCTGGCGGTGCCAACAAGAAGAGCACGAATCCGCATGTCTCATCCCCTTAAGATGATTATTTTGGCATGCGTTTTTATAACCAGTTGCATACCATTGAGCAGACCATCCGTCAGACCACTAAAACCGTCAAGAGGGATTCTTTCATAAATGTGACGAGAAGACGCATTTTTTGACTAGCGTGTGGTATGATATTGGTATTAGTGTTGCGTCAAACGCCCGCAAGTCCAATGGTGGGAACCGAAATGCCGCTTCTGGCCGAAAAGATACGACCCCTTGATGGACCCGGTGGCGGGCCGCTCTACCGGCGGCTGGAGGATGCGCTGCGCGATGCGTTGCGCGATCAGGTGCTCAAGCCCAACGAGGCACTCCCCGCCGAGCGCGATCTCGCCGCCGACCTGTCAGTGTCGCGGATCACGCTGCGCAAGGCGCTCGACACACTGGTGGGAGAAGGGCTGCTGGTGCGGCGCCAGGGCGCGGGGACCTTCGTCGCAGGGCGCGTCGAGAAGCAGTTCGCCAAGCTCTCCTCCTTCTCCGAGGACATGGCCGCGCGCGGGCGCACCGTACGCAGCGAGTGGATCGGCCGCTCGTCGGGCGCGGTTACCCCCGACGAATCGCTGACGCTGGGGCTGAGCCCGGGCACGCCGGTCTATCGCTTCAACCGCATCCGCTTCGCCGACGACACCCCGATGGCGATCGAATATTCGACGATCCCGGGCTTCGGGCTGGAGAGCGAGGACGTGGTCGGCGCCTCGCTCTATGCCGCGCTCGAAGTGAGCGGCAACCGCCCGGTGCGCGCGCTCCAGCGACTGCGCGCGGTACTGTTCGACGCCGGGCAGGCCAAGTTGCTCGGCATCCAGGCGGGCGCGCCAGGGCTCTATATCGAGCGCCGCGGGTTCCTTGCCGACGGCCAGGTAATCGAGGCGACGCGGAGCTGGTATCGCGGCGACGCCTATGACTTCGTCGCCGAACTCGACACGCGAGGCTGATGTGACCGGCGCAGAATCGACAAGGATGTTCCACGAAGCGGCCGAGGCTGCCGAGGTGGTACGCCGCCAGCTGACCGCCAACCAGGCCGTGGTGACTGCGCTCGCCGCCGATCTGCGCGCTTCGCATCCGCGCGGTGTGCTGACCTGCGCGCGCGGCAGCTCCGACCATGCCGCCTTGTTCGGCAAATATCTGATCGAAACGCGGCTGGGCGTGCTGACCACCTCCGCTGCGCCGTCGATCGCGTCGGTCTATGGCGCCGCGGCGGACCTGACGGGCATGCTGGCGATCGGCATCTCGCAATCGGGCAAGAGCCCCGAC